>NZ_CP150155.1:3075000-4146080 GCF_037963335.1 Bacillus sp. PS108 | reverse complement strand
CTTCCGGCACGTCCCTCCTTTTCATAGAAAATGTTGTCTTTCTCTGTTATAGAACACAAAAAAAGAGCAAATGGCGCTTACCATTCGTACACATTAAATGTTGAAAACATATAATATAGTAGATAAATAGCTTTTCGACAAATTTCACAACTTGTGGACAACCTTCTACACAAGCTGTGTGAAATCAATCCACAACTTATCCACACTTTGTGGATAAAGAGGAAAGGTAGGATTAGTAATCAAGAGTTAAAACACAAATATAATACCAAAATAAACGAGAGCTTGCAATGGTTGTCACAATCTTATCCACAAAGCGGACAACCTGTTGAAAAAACCTTGTCCACAGGGGTTGGTAATGTGAAAATGTTGTCGATAACCTCTGTGGATACTAAAAAAAGCCGAAAAAGATATCCACATGCGTGATTTTAGGGGTAAATTATTTGGATTTGTCTTTTTTCCGTAAAATTAAGGAATCTAAAAAATAAGGTTTCGAAAGTTGAAAAGGTATGGTATCCTATTATGGTTGCAAGAAATAAAAGCACTAGTGAAGTTGACAATGAATAGGTAACGCAAATATAATAAGTAAGACTGTCTTTAACAGCTATTCCTCGAGGGAGGTGTCATAAATGAAAAGAACATTCCAACCGAATAACCGTAAACGCAGCAAAGTTCATGGCTTCAGAAGCCGTATGAGTTCAAAAAACGGTCGTCTAGTTTTAGCACGCCGTCGCCGCAAAGGCAGAAAAGTATTATCAGCTTAGGCCACTGAATAATGTCAGTGGTCTTTTTTCACGTTATGGGAAAAGATAGATGTGATGCGTAATGAACCGGGGCATGCTTCCTGGTTCAGATGCATCTCATGTTCATAATAAATTTTAAAAGTTTCTGCCAGCCAGTATCGGAGTGAGTCATTTGAAGAAGCGAAATCGTTTAAAGAAAAATGAAGATTTTCAAAAAGTGTTTAAACATGGGACATCAGTTGCAAACCGCCAGTTTGTCTTATATACGCTTGATCAGCCTGAAAATGATGAACTGCGTGTCGGGCTTTCCGTCAGCAAAAAAATTGGCAATGCTGTGATGCGAAATCGGATCAAACGTTTGATTCGGCAGGCCTTTCTTGAGGAGAAAGAGAGACTGAAGGAAAAGGATTACATCATTATTGCCAGAAAACCGGCGAGCCAGCTGACATATGAGGAAACGAAAAAAAGTCTGCAGCATCTATTCAGAAAGTCTTCATTATATAAGAAATCTTCGTCAAAGTAGGCATCACCACTGCTTTCTTACAACTTTTAAAAGCGCTTCCTTTCTGGTTGATCAGAAAAAGACACCATTTAAAACTGAAAGATGCTAAAATACATACAAGTATGCTTTGCAATAAAAGAGTGTAAAGATTAATTATAGGAGGAAATGTTGTTGAAAAGGAGAATAGGGTTGCTATTAAGTATGGTTGGCGTATTCATGCTTTTGGCTGGATGCTCGAGTGTGAAAGAGCCGATCACTGCAGATAGTCCGCATTTCTGGGACAAGTACGTAGTATATCCATTGTCTGAGCTCATTACGTATGTAGCGAAATTGACGGGAGATAACTACGGGCTTTCAATAATTCTAGTTACCATTTTAATTCGTTTATTAATTTTACCGCTGATGATTAAGCAGCTGAGAAGTTCGAAAGCGATGCAGGCTTTACAGCCGGAAATGCAAAAGCTTAAAGAAAAATACAGCTCAAAGGATCAAAAAACGCAGCAAAAGCTTCAGCAGGAAACAATGGCTTTATTCCAAAAGCATGGTGTCAATCCATTGGCGGGATGTTTCCCGATTTTGATCCAGATGCCGATTTTAATTGGATTCTATCATGCGATCATGAGAACCCAGGCGATTTCAGAGCATAGCTTCTTATGGTTTGACTTAGGAGAAAAAGATCCTTACTATATTCTTCCTATCGTTGCCGGTGTCGCTACATTTGTTCAGCAAAAACTGATGATGGCTGGCAATGCGCAGCAAAATCCGCAAATGGCGATGATGCTTTGGATTATGCCAATTATGATTATCGTATTTGCGATCAACTTCCCGGCGGCTCTTTCTCTTTATTGGGTAGTTGGTAACTTGTTTATGATTGCGCAAACTTTCCTCATTAAAGGACCTGATATTAAAAAAAATCCTGAGCCGCAAAAAGCCGGAGGAAAGAAAAAGTGAGGAATGTGACTGCTGCAGGGCGAAATGTCGATGAAGCAGTACAGTCCGGATTGCAAGAGCTGGGATTAACGAAGGATAAGGTAGAAATTACTGTTATTGAAGAGGGAAACAAAGGGTTTCTCGGCATTTTCGGTAAAAAGCCTGCGATCGTAAAGCTGGTTGAAAAGATTGATCCGATTCAGCAAGCGAAGTTATATCTTCAAACGATTGCCGAAGCCATTGCCGGGAAGTCTGATGTGACTGTTCAAGAAAGCAAAAAGACAGTGAGATATCATATAACAGGTGAAAAGGCAGCATTGTTGATTGGGAAAAGAGGACAAACTTTAAACGCCCTTGAAACTTTGACACAGCTTGCCCTTAACCGTTATCCAGGCCAATATAAAAATGTGACGGTGGATGCAGAAAACTATCGTTTGAAAAGAAAAGAAACACTGAGCCAGCTGGCCATCAAGCTTGCTGACCAGGTTTTGAAAACGAAAAAATCCATCCAGCTTGAGCCCATGCCGTCCAGCGAAAGAAAAATTATTCACGATACTCTTTCTGGATATGCAAACCACCAGATCAAAACATATTCAATGGGTGAAGGCGAAAATCGTCATCTCGTTATTTCCCATAAAAGATAGCATAAAACCGAAGTCCGATAAAAATTGGATTTCGGTTTTTTTGTATCCGAAAAATCTACTTTTCCTAGTAATATCAAGGTTTTGCCGTTTAAGTTTTTTCTTTTTAGGTGTATCCTGTTGATAAAAAGGAAGTTCAGGAAATAAAATTAATTGTTATTCACATGTGGATAAGTTAAAGTAATAAGGGACGAATTTCTATTTCTGTGGATAACAAATCTTCCACTTCGAACCAAACTATGTTATCTTTTAGTTTTGGCATAATAAAAATTTTTTTATATAGATGAAGTATAAGTAAAGAGAGGTGAACAACATGGATACAATTGCGGCAATTTCCACACCGATGGGAGAAGGCGCGATTGCGATTGTACGGTTGAGCGGACCAGAAGCCATTCAAATCGCAGATAAAATTTATAAGGGACCGAAGGGGAAAACACTCAGCTCGGTCGAATCACATACGATTCATTATGGTCATATCGTAGACAGACCTTCGGATCGTGTCGTTGAGGAAGTAATGGTATCAGTGTTAAAAGCACCGAGAACTTTTACACGAGAAGATGTCATTGAGATTAACTGTCACGGGGGAATTGTGACTGTGAACCAAGTGCTTCAGCTTGCATTAAGAGAGGGAGCGAGACTGGCAGAGCCTGGTGAATTTACGAAACGTGCGTTTTTAAACGGCCGAATCGATCTTTCACAGGCGGAAGCGGTTATGGACTTAATCAGAGCGAAAACGGACCGGGCAATGAACGTTGCTATGAATCAAATGGAAGGGCGTCTTTCTGCTTTGGTGCGCCGTTTGCGCAGTGAGATTTTAGAAACACTGGCCCATGTTGAGGTGAATATCGATTATCCGGAGTATGATGATGTAGAGGAAATGACGCATCAGATTTTAGTCGAAAAGGCAACCGCCGTGAAAAAGGAAATTGAGACGCTGCTGAGGACTTCTGAGCAAGGAAAAATCTTGCGTGAAGGTCTTTCTACCGTCATTATCGGCCGGCCAAACGTAGGAAAATCATCTCTTCTGAACAGCCTCGTTCATGAGGCAAAAGCCATTGTAACCGATATTCCCGGAACGACACGGGATGTGATTGAGGAATACGTGAATGTAAGGGGCGTCCCGCTTCGTCTGGTTGATACAGCAGGTATTCGTGAAACAGAGGATATTGTTGAGCGAATCGGTGTTGAACGTTCTCGCCAGGTTCTAAAGGAAGCGGACCTGATTTTACTTGTGCTTAATTATAGTGAAGAGCTTTCTGATGAAGACGTGAAGCTTTTTGAAGCCGTTGAGGGCATGGATGTTATCGTGATTTTGAATAAGACTGACCTTGAGGCGAAGATTGACTCTGAACGTGTCCGTGAGCTTGCCAATGGACGTCCAGTTGTTACGACATCTCTTTTAAAAGAGGAAGGCATCAATGATCTGGAAGAAGCGATTCAATCACTGTTCTACACGGGTGCCATTGAAAGCGGTGATCTGACTTATGTCAGCAACACACGTCACATCTCTATTTTACAGCAAGCAAAACGCGCCATTGAAGATGCGCTTAGCGGCATCGAACAGGATGTCCCGATCGACATGGTGCAAATTGACCTTACAAGATGCTGGGAGCTTTTAGGGGAAATCATTGGAGATTCTGTCCACGAAAGCTTAATTGATCAGCTCTTTTCTCAATTCTGTTTAGGAAAATAATTAAAGGAGGAACTAGAATCATGGGGTATGAAGCAGGCCAATACGATGTGATTGTGATTGGCGCCGGGCATGCCGGTGTTGAGGCTGCCCTCGCATCTGCACGCCAAGGCGCCAAAACGCTTGTCTTGACCATCAACCTAGATATGGTTGCATTTATGCCATGTAATCCGTCTGTCGGCGGCCCCGCAAAAGGGATTGTCGTCCGCGAAATTGACGCGCTCGGCGGAGAAATGGGAAGAAACATCGATAAAACACATATTCAAATGAGAATGCTGAATACAGGAAAAGGTCCTGCGGTTCGTGCATTGCGTGCGCAAGCAGACAAATTCCAATATCAGCACGAAATGAAAAATACGCTTGAAAAAGAACCAAACTTAACATTGCTGCAAGGAATTGTGGAGCGGCTGATCGTTGAAGACGGCGAATGCCGAGGCGTTATTACACAAACAGGCGCACATTATCGTGCGAAAGCAGTTGTCATGACGACAGGGACATATTTAAGAGGACGTATCATTCTTGGCGATCTGTCTTACTCAAGCGGCCCGAATAACCAGCAGCCTTCTATTAAGCTTTCTGAGCATTTGGAGGAACTCGGTTTTGACCTTGTTCGTTTTAAAACAGGTACGCCGCCTCGCGTTAAAAGCGACACGATTGATTACAGCAAAACGGAAATTCAGCCTGGTGACGATGTGCCTCGCGCTTTCTCATATGAAACAGTGGAATATATCACAGATCAGCTCCCTTGCTGGCTGACATATACAAGCCCTGAGACACATGAGATTATTGACAGCAACCTGCACCGTTCACCGATGTATTCCGGTATGATCAAAGGTACGGGCCCAAGATACTGCCCATCCATTGAAGACAAAGTTGTCCGTTTTAATGATAAACCGCGTCACCAAATCTTCCTTGAGCCGGAAGGCAGAAATACACAGGAAGTCTATGTCCAAGGTTTATCTACAAGTCTTCCAGAAGACGTACAGCAAAGAATGCTTGCAACGATTCCTGGACTTGAAAACGTGCAAATGATGAGAGCCGGCTATGCGATCGAGTATGATGCAATCGTACCGACACAGCTATGGCCGACACTTGAAACCAAAAAAATCACAAACCTTTATACTGCAGGCCAAATTAACGGAACATCCGGTTATGAAGAAGCTGCGGGACAAGGGATTATGGCGGGAATCAATGCAGGACGAAAAGCGCTTGGAAAAGAAGAAGTAATTCTAAGCCGTTCTGACGCCTATATTGGTGTTCTGATTGATGACCTTGTGACAAAAGGTACCAATGAGCCATATCGTCTTTTGACATCACGTGCGGAATACAGATTGCTGCTTCGCCATGACAATGCTGATTTGCGTCTGACAGAAATCGGACATCGCATTGGATTGATTTCTGATGAGCGCTATGCGGCTTTTGAGAAGAAAAAAGCGGCGATCGAGGCGGAGAAAAAACGTCTTCATTCTGTAATTATCAAGCCGTCTCCGGAAAATCAAGAATATATCCGTTCTCTTGGCGGAAGCGAATTGAAAGATGGAGTTCGCGGCACAGACTTGATGAAACGTCCTGAAATGAACTATGAAACAGTCACAAAACTGGCGCCGCCAGAAGTGCCGGTTCCTCAAGACGTGGCAGAACAAGTAGAAATCCAAGTGAAATATGAAGGATATATTGAAAAATCTCTTCAGCAAGTGGAAAAACTGAAGAAGATGGAAAATAAAAAAATTCCAGACCGAATTGATTATGACGCAATTAAGGGGATTGCGACCGAGGCGCGTCAAAAACTGAAAAATGTACGGCCTTTGTCTGTTGCCCAGGCTTCCCGCATTTCCGGTGTAAACCCGGCGGACATTTCAATTCTATTGGTGTATTTAGAGCAGGGACGCATTGCGAAGATAGCCGAATAGAAAGGATGACGGCATGAATATTGAAGAATTCACTTCTGGTTTGGCGGAAAAAGGGATCTCCCTTTCTCCCCGTCAGCTGGAGCAATTTGAGCTGTATTACGACATGCTGGTTGAATGGAACGAAAAAATCAATCTCACTTCAATAACAGAGAAAAAAGAAGTGTATTTAAAGCATTTTTATGATTCCATTACAGCTGCTTTTTATGTCGACTTCAATCAGGTGAACACGATTTGTGATGTTGGAGCGGGAGCGGGTTTTCCAAGTCTGCCGATAAAAATATGCTTTCCGCACCTCAATGTCACAATCGTGGATTCACTGAACAAACGGATCACGTTTTTAGAAAAGTTATCTGAGGCTTTGCAATTGGAGAATACAACATTCTGCCATGACAGAGCTGAAACGTTCGGGCAACGGAAAGACGTGCGTGAAAGCTATGATATTGTGACAGCGCGAGCAGTTGCGAGATTATCTGTTTTGAGTGAGCTTTGCTTGCCTCTGGTGAAGAAAAACGGTTTATTTGTTGCTTTAAAAGCCGCATCAGCAGAAGAAGAACTGAATGCAGGCAAAAAAGCAATCACGACGCTTGGAGGAGAACTTGAGAATATCCATTCTTTTAAGCTGCCTATTGAAGAAAGCGATCGTAATATTATGGTGATACGCAAAATAAAAAATACACCTAAGAAGTATCCAAGAAAACCGGGAACTCCTAATAAATCGCCAATTGAAGGGTAATTTAGACAGCCTGATATGACAATACCATCATATTTTCATCAAAATTGATGGATGTACAGCAGGAAAAACCATGAGAAAATAGAATTACAAAAATGGCAGTTTTTAAAGGTGGTGTAGGTACATGAAGCATTCATTCTCTCGTTTCTTCGGGCTTGGTGAGAAGGAACAGGAGCCGGAGATTGCTGAACATGATACAAATAAAGAAGAGATTCTGGAAATACCGGTAAATGCTATCGTTCCCAACCGTTTTCAGCCACGCACCATTTTCTCAGATGAAAAAATCAAAGAGTTAGCAATGACCATTCATACACACGGCATTATTCAGCCGATTGTTGTTAGGCATACAGAAGAAGAAGGCCAATACGAACTCATTGCAGGTGAAAGACGCTGGAGAGCGGTGCAATCGCTTGAGTGGGAAAAGATTCCGGCAATTATTAAGGATTTTTCCGACACGGAAACCGCTTCTGTGGCGTTAATCGAAAACTTGCAGCGGGAAGAACTGTCTTCTATTGAGGAAGCGCATGCTTATGCTAGGCTGCTTGAGCTGCATGATTTAACACAGGAGGCACTCGCACAGCGCTTAGGAAAAGGGCAGTCTACAATCGCGAATAAGCTTCGGTTATTAAAGCTGCCTCAGCCGGTCCAAGAGGCGATTATGGAGAAGAAAATCACCGAGCGCCATGCCAGAGCGCTAATTCCGCTGAAACAGCCTGAGCTCCAAGTCACACTGCTCAAAGAGATTATTGAGAAAAGTTTAAATGTAAAGCAGACGGAAGACCGCGTGGTGAAAATGCTGGAGCAAGGCCAAAGAAAGCCAAAGCCGAGACGCAAAGCATTCAGCAGAGATACGAGAATTGCGATGAACACGATTCGCCAGTCACTATCAATGGTGGAAGACAGCGGTGTAAAATTGAATACAGAAGAAGAAGAATTTGAAGAATATATTCAATTAACGATTCGCATACCAAAATAGAAGCTCTCCTGAAAAGCAGGAGAGCTTTTTATATTTTCAATAAAAGGTAATCACTTACTTTTAGTGAAAATTATTATATTAGAATTCTTTTCTTTGAGTTTGTGGATAAACTCTTCAGATTTTTGCGGTGAAATTACTGCATGTCCCCATCCCCCCTGATAATATATTGTGATGGCATGGCGAGAGCCGATCAGACGAAAACCGGACCATAGTTTCTTTTTTTGAACGACTTTATCGATTTTTTCATAAGGAATTTGATGTTTGATCAATCCGGCTTTAATGATCAGATGGTGTTCCTTCAATACATATTTTAGGTCAATAAAGCTCCAAATGATGAGTCCATTTAAAAGAGTCAGCAGAATAAAAATGATCCAGCCGGAAACTCTCATATTTCCCAGCACAAAAGGAACAATGGCATCTGCTTGTATCAGTAATATGAGAAACACAATCATCAGCGTAACGGGTACATCTCTCTTCGTTTGATAAACCATTTTCTCACCATCCTGTTTCCACGTTCTGTACTGTGACTTCTTCTTTTTTTCTTTAAGAAATTCCTTTTTTAAGTCAAAAAAACATAGAAATTGCAGAATTTATAAGAGAAAGCATAAAGCGTGCTTGAATTTTCAATTATTTCCCTTCTGATTCGGAACAAAATGATGAAAAAAATGAAACGCTTTAATCTTTTTTTGATAGAATAGAAGCAAGATAGTACATGTTCATGTGAAAGTAGGTGACATCGTGGGAAAAATCATAGCAATTACGAACCAAAAAGGCGGGGTCGGCAAAACAACGACGTCTGTCAACCTTGGGGCATGTTTGGCTTACATAGGGAAAAGGGTTCTGCTGGTAGATATTGATCCGCAGGGAAATGCGACAAGCGGATTAGGGATTGAAAAAGCCGATGTAGAGCAGTGTGTGTACGATATTTTAGTAGATGATGCAGATGTAATAGATATTATTAAAGCAACGACAGTAGAGAACTTGGATGTGATTCCTGCGACGATTCAGCTTGCAGGGGCTGAAATCGAGCTGGTTCCTACAATATCAAGAGAAGTGAGATTGAAGAGAGCGCTTGAAGCAGTAAAGCAAAATTATGATTATATTATCATTGATTGTCCGCCGTCATTGGGCCTGCTGACGATTAACGCCCTTACTGCCTCGGATTCCGTTGTGATTCCTGTACAGTGCGAATATTATGCCTTGGAGGGTCTCAGCCAGTTATTAAATACAGTACGTCTTGTGCAAAAGCATTTGAATACTGATTTAATGATTGAAGGTGTATTGCTGACAATGCTTGATGCCCGGACAAACCTTGGCATTCAAGTGATTGAAGAGGTTAAAAAGTATTTTAGGGATAAAGTATATAAGACAGTTATTCCGCGTAATGTCCGTCTGAGTGAGGCACCGAGTCACGGAAAACCCATCATTTTATACGATCCGCGGTCAAGAGGTGCGGAAGTATATTTAGATTTAGCAAAGGAAGTGGCTGCGAATGGCTAAAGGCCTTGGAAAAGGGATTAATGCGTTATTTAATCAGGTAGATTTGTCTGAAGAGACAGTTGAAGAAATTAAAATTGCCGATTTACGCCCTAATCCTTATCAGCCAAGAAAACACTTTGATGACGAGGCATTAGCTGAACTAAAAGAATCTGTGCTGCAGCATGGCATTCTTCAGCCGCTTATCGTCAGAAAATCTTTAAAAGGCTATGATATTGTTGCGGGTGAACGGCGTTTTCGAGCGGCAAAGCTGGCAGGTTTAGATACAGTTCCGGCCATTGTCCGTGAATTATCAGAGGCGTTAATGAGGGAAATTGCTTTATTAGAAAACCTTCAGCGTGAAGATTTATCTCCGCTTGAAGAGGCTCAGGCATATGACTCCTTGTTGAAACACTTAGACCTCACGCAAGAGCAGCTTGCCAAACGTCTTGGGAAAAGCAGACCGCATATTGCGAATCATTTAAGACTGCTGACACTGCCAGAAAATATTCAGCAGCTTATTGCCGAAGGTACGCTTTCTATGGGACATGGACGCACGCTTCTTGGCTTGAAAAACAAAAATAAGCTTGAACCGCTGGTACAAAAAGTGATTGCGGAGCAGCTCAATGTTCGCCAGCTTGAGCAGCTGATTCAGCAGTTGAATCAGAATGTTCCACGTGAAACAAAGAAAAAAGAACCTGTGAAAGATGCGGTTCTAAAAGAACGGGAATCCTATCTCCAAAATTATTTTGGAACAACAGTTAATATTAAAAGACAGAAGAAAAAAGGCAAAATCGAAATTGAATTTTTCTCTAATGAAGACCTTGACCGGATTTTAGAGCTTTTGTCTGAACGAGAATCGTAAATGAAGAAACCATCTTTCAAGCGAAGATGGTTTTTGTTTTATATGCGCCCAGTGAGCCTTTGCAACGGGTTAAGGCGTTCTTGCCTCCACTCTGTCCGATCTGTTAAACTCAATCCTTCCGCGAGAACATTGGCCATATTCATGACCAAGTTGAGTCTTGTATTTTGCAATACAAAATATTCCATGAAACCGCTAACATTCACGATTCCGTTAATATGAAGATCTCCCACTTCAGGAAGGTCTTTTTGTACACCGGCTCCGGGCTTTAATGGCCCGTCCCCGATTTGAAATGAACCCACACTCTTAACGCGGCCTAAGCATGCATCGACTGCTATAACAAATGGGTTTTTATGTAATTTATGAATGTCATTGATTTTATCCTTCATGTTCACAGCATGGACGGGGTCAGATAAGGTTCCGTAGACATGGAATCTGGTGAGCTGCATCTGTTTGAGTTTCATTCCTACGAGCGGGCCCAATGAATCACCGGTTGAACGGTCTGTTCCGATACAAACCACAACAATTGGTTTGCCGGCAGCTTTACGTAGGGATGAAGAAAGGATGGTTTGGATTTGTTTTGCCGCTGCAGCATCTGTATGTGAAACATATTGCTTTACTCGTTCCTGAGAGGAAAAAAGCCCGCCTTTTCGATTCATGGGTTTCACTTCCTTGTTATAGTAGGTAACAGAATTGCTATGGTGTGTGTTTCGTTATGTAAGGTTGTTTACAGTATATCCAGCAGTACGGTTTTTTATGCTTTGTGTATGGCACCGGAGATTTTAAAAAAGTAGAGGGCATGATATGAATGGTTAGTGGGCGATTACAAGTATTGTCCCCCATTGCTTCGATCATGATCAAGCAATGGTCTGCTTATGAAACACTTTATAGATAGGAATGGTTAATGAGGTTCATTCCTTCATTCCACTGCAAAATGATATATTTTTAGACTGCCTCCATTAGCAGTCTTTTTTTTATGTGTATTTCGTATGATAATTTCACCTTGTGTTCAAATGTCTATGAAAATATGGCATGTTTGCTTTCCTTTATTTATATAGTAACAATAACGGGAACAAGCTGAACTTTGTCTATGAGGTGATAGTGTTGTGGAGAGCCGGAATGAAGTGGATGCTGCTCATATTAGGGAGCCTGATCGGGGCCGGATATGCGAGCGGTCAGGAGATATGGCAGTTTTTTGGGGCGGAAAGCGGACTTGCTATTGTGCTGTTTACAATTATGTTCATTTTCTCGTCTTATATTGTGATGAAAATCAGTTTTAAGGTTCAATCCACTCATTTTCTGCCGGTTCTGGAGCATTTAATGGGGCCATGGCTGGCGAAAATTTATGATGTCCTCATCATTTTTTATTTGTTTTCGACGACTATGGTGATGATTGCCGGAGGCGGTGTGACCCTGCAAATGTACAAGCTTCCTTTCTGGTGGGGAATCACGCTGATTTGCATCGTGACAGTGTGTTTGTTTTTGTGGGATGTGAAAGGAATATTATCTATAAATAGTATTTTGATTCCTGTGTTAGTAGCGGGGCTTTTATATGCGCTGATCTCCTTTCAGAGCACACATCACCATACGTGGACGATTGATTTGTCCCAGCAGTATAACTGGCCTGCGAGCATTACGTTTACCTCTTTAAACATCCTTTCAGTTGTTGCGATTTTATCCTCTGTTGGGAAAGAGATGAAAGGGCTCGGAGAAGCAAAAATCGCAAGTGTGGCAAGCGGTCTTATTTTTGGCGTGATCTCATTTGTTTATAATGAAACGTTGGTGGAGCTGGCGGGCTCCCTTTCTCAGTTTGAAATACCGCTGTTTGCCGTTCTGGAGGGTGCGCCTTATTTCCTTTTTTTATGTATGACGGCGGTGCTGTGCCTGGCGATTTACACGACGACGGTAGCTGGTTTGCTGGGGCTGTCCAGCCGGCTGATGGCGTTTATTCATATGCCGAGATGGATGATTGTGTTGATTTTGTTAGTCTTAATGGTACCTTTTACTTCTTTCGGATTTTCTGATTTGATCGCGTTCTTGTATCCGATATATGGGATGCTCAATTTGTATTTGTTAGTTTGTCTGCTCTTATATCCTATTTTGAGTAAATGGAAATAAGAGGATGTATTTCTTTTCGGGTATCTTGATTGCTCTTATGATCAGTTTTTTTGTACAATAGATACAGCAGTTTAGGAAAAGAGGTGAAGGGTCTTGGCGGATAAAGACTTTGGCCTGAATGATATCGTAGAAATGAAAAAACCGCATCCATGCGGAGCGAACAGCTGGAAAATTATACGCATGGGAATGGATATTCGAATTAAGTGTGAGGGATGCTCTCACAGTGTTATGATTCCGAGAAGAGAATTTGAAAGAAAACTAAAAAAAGTACTAGTCAAGCATGAGGAGCCTACTTCATAAATAGGCCGACACTCATGCTTTTTCATATAGAAGGTAAGGAGAAGACGGCGATGAGCAAAGTGCATCAGTCGGCATGTCCGCTGAATTGTTGGGACAGCTGCGGCTTTTTGGTGACTGTTGATGATGGAAAGGTAACAAAAGTGGACGGAGATCCAAACCATCCGATTACGGAAGGTAAAATCTGCGGCCGCGGCAGAATGCTTGAGACAAAAACAAATTCGCCTGATCGGCTTCGCTATCCAATGAAAAAACAAAATGGCGAGTTTGTGCGGATTTCTTGGGAGCAGGCACTTGATGAAATTGCCGATAAACTTCGGGAAATCAAGGAAACGTCGGAGACGACTGCTGTTTTGCACAGCCATGATTATGCGAATAACGGTCTGTTAAAAGCGCTTGATCAGCGTTTTTTTAATGGATATGGCGGCGTGACCGAAATCGTCGGAAGCATATGCTGGGGCTCCGGCATCGAGGCGCAAAGCTGGGATTTTGGCCGTTCGTACGGTCACGGCCCGCTTGATATTTACAACAGCAAGCATGTTGTTGTGTGGGGAAGAAATGTATCCAGAACAAATATGCACTTATACCACCACTTGCAGCAGGTGAAAAAGAAGGGCGCCACGATTACGGTGATTGATCCGATCTTCAACCCGACTGCTAAGCTTGCTGACCGCTATATCTCTGTAAAGCCTGGAATGGACGGCTGGCTTGCGGCAGCCGTTTTGAAGGTTCTGATTGAGACGGGAAGAACGGATGAAACGTTTATTTCTGAGCATTCTGTCGGTTTTGATGATGTGAAAGAGTTTTTGAAAACTGTTTCTCTGGAAGAGTTTATTGTGAAAACAGAAACTTCTATGGAGGAGCTGGAGTATCTGGCCGGTTTGTATGCTGATGGTCCGGTGTCTACTTTTATGGGGCTTGGCATGCAGCGATATAAAAACGGCGGGGGAACGATTCGTTGGATTGATGCACTTGTTGCGGCAAGCGGAAATGTCGGAATTAAGGGCGGCGGCGCGAATTTCGGAAATGTCCAGATTGGCGAGAGCTTTGCAAAAACAAAGCTGACGTTGCCGGAATTAAAAACAACATCACGTTCTTTTTCAATGATGACGCAGGCTGAAGAAGTGTTGACCGCTGCTGATCCTGCGATTGAGATGATTATTGTGACGTGCGGAAATCCGCTGACTCAGGTGCCGAATACAAATAAGGTGAGACAAGCATTTGAAAAGGTTCCAATGACGGTCGCGATTGATTCCATTATGACGGATACCGCAGAGCTGTGTGATTATGTTTTGCCGACTGCCACTGTTTTTGAAGAAGAAGATATCTACTATTCCAGTATGTATCATCATTATGTTCAGTACGGGAAGAAGCTTGTGGAGCCGCAGGGTGAAGCGAAATCGGACAGCTGGATCTGGTCAGAGCTTGCAAAACGTCTTGGGTTTGGCGAGCTGTTTGAATACAGCACTCAAGAATTTTTAGAGATGGGGCTTTCTTCATTGGAAGCAGAGGATGTGACACTTGAGCGTTTAAAAGAAAAAGGCCACCTCCCTCTTCCAGTAAAACAGGTGCCGTGGGATGATTATCAGTTTTTGACGCCGAGTGGAAAATTTGAATTTACTTCGTCGCTTGCTGAGCAAAAAGGATTTAGCGGCTCGCTTCAATTAAATGTGCCCGAAGAATCTGTTTTCCATAATGAGGAGTTAGCTGGAAAGTACCCTTATACGCTCTTATCCATTCATCCGCAGCGTTCCAATCATTCACAGCATGTGCCGTTTATTGAAAAGCTTCAGCACGTTCAGGTCGATATTTCTCCAGATATAGCGGCTGAGCAGGATCTTCAGGATGGAGACGAGGTTGTCATCTTTAATGACCGCGGACGCTTGAAGGGCAAGGTGAAAGTGATGAAACAGGCTCATGCGAAGACGATTAATATAGATGAAGGCATGTGGGCGGCTTTTGGAGGGTCAGTCAATGCACTGACAAATGATACAAATTCTGATAATGGAATGGGAAGTACGCTTTTTGACTGTTTAGTAGGCTTGAAAAAAGCATAATCAAAGGGATTGGCAGGCTGAAAATGCTTTTTTGTCAGCTTGTCTTTTCCAGTGAACCTCCTTATAATTGCTCTAGGTTCAAAATACGCTCATACAATGACGGTTTTATATAGAGGAGATGAAAGAATGGCTTTAACAGCTGGAATTGTTGGTTTGCCGAACGTCGGAAAATCAACACTATTTAACGCAATTACACAGGCCGGTGCCGAATCAGCCAACTACCCGTTCTGTACAATTGATCCGAACGTGGGAATTGTAGAGGTGCCGGATGATCGTCTGCAAAAGCTGACTGAGCTGGTCAACCCGAAGAAGACTGTGCCGACTGCTTTTGAATTCACTGATATTGCAGGGATTGTAAAGGGCGCATCTAAAGGAGAAGGACTCGGCAACAAGTTCCTATCTCATATTCGCCAAGTTGACGCGATTTGCCACGTTGTCCGTGCTTTTTCCGATGACAACATTACACACGTTTCCGGAAAGGTTGATCCGATTGATGACATTGAAACGATCAACCTTGAGCTGATCCTCGCTGATATGGAAACGGTTGAAAAGCGGATTACACGCGTCAGCAAGCTTGCGAAGCAAAAAGATAAAGACGCTGTATTTGAGTTTGAGATTTTATCTAAACTGAAAGAAGCGTTTGAGAGTGAAAAGCCTGCTCGATCTGTAGAATTCACTGAAGAGCAGCAAAAGCTTGTGAAGCAGCTCCATTTACTGACTTCGAAGCCTATTTTGTACGTGGCCAACGTAAGTGAAGATGAAGTTGCTGATCCATCTGGCAATGAAAATGTAGCGAAGATTCGCGAGTACGCTGCCGGCGAAAATGCAGAAGTTATCGTTGTATGTGCAAAAATCGAATCTGAAATCGCTGAGCTTGAAGGCGAAGAAAAGCAAATGTTCTTGGAAGAGCTGGGCATTCAAGAATCAGGTCTTGATCAGCTGATCAAAGCGTCTTACTCTCTTCTAGGCCTCGCAACATATTTCACAGCCGGAGAACAGGAAGTCAGAGCTTGGACATTCAAAAAAGGCATGAAAGCCCCTGAGTGTGCAGGAATTATTCATAGTGACTTTGAGCGGGGCTTCATTCGTGCTGAGACAGTTGCTTATGAGGATCTTCTTGCGGGCGGCGGTATGGCAGGAGCTAAAGAGGCAGGAAAAGTCCGCCTTGAAGGGAAAGAATATGTGGTCCAAGACGGAGATGTTATTCATTTCCGATTTAATGTATAGGATGCAGTTGTAAAGGGACAAGAGCTTTGGTATAATATAAAATTGTGAGTAATAGAATTATTGCTCCTTGCCCATTATGGGCCGCTTAGTCCAAAAGGAGGTGCAAACAGATGAGAAAGTACGAAGTTATGTACATTATCCGCCCAAACATTGACGAAGAGTCTAAAAAAGCAGTTATCGAGCGTTTCAACAACGTTCTGACTTCTAACGGTGCGGAGATCACTGGAACAAAGGATTGGGGTAAACGTCGTCTTGCTTACGAAATCAACGATTTCCGCGACGGTTTCTACCAAATCGTAAACGTTCAATCTGACGCTGCGGCAGTTCAAGAATTTGACCGTCTAGCTAAGATCAGTGACGATATCATTCGCCACATTGTTGTTAAAGAAGAAGAATAAGCAATTTTGAAATATATAATGGTAAAAGGTGGTCTTTCTTATGCTTAACCGAGTTGTATTAGTCGGAAGACTGACAAAAGACCCAGAGCTTCGTTATACGCCAAACGGTGCGGCTGTTGCTACGTTTACTCTTGCTGTGAATCGTACATTTACGAACCAGTCCGGAGAACGTGAGGCCGATTTCATTAATTGTGTCACTTGGAGAAGACAAGCCGAAAACGTTGCAAACTTCTTGAAAAAAGGAAGCCTTGCAGGCGTAGATGGCCGTTTACAAACAAGAAACTATGAAAACCAGCAAGGACAGCGTGTCTTCGTGACAGAGGTCCAAGCTGAAAGTGTTCAATTTCTTGAGCCGAAAAACGGCGGCGGTTCTGGTTCAGGTGGATACAACGAAGGAAACAGCGGCGGAGGCCAGTACTTTGGCGGAGGCCAAAATGATAATCCATTTGGGGGAAATCAAAACAACCAGAGACGCAATCAGGGGAACAGCTTTAATGATGACCCATTTGCCAACGACGGCAAACCGATTGACATCTCGGATGATGATCTTCCATTCTAATGTGATTATCGCCTAAAATGAAAAAGAAAGGAGGGAAATGACAATGGCAGGAGGACGCAGAGGCGGTCGTGCGAAACGCCGTAAAGTGTGTTATTTCACTTCTAACGGTATCACGCACATCGACTACAAAGATGTAGATCTTCTTAAAAAGTTTGTTTCTGAGCGCGGTAAAATTTTACCACGTCGTGTAACTGGAACAAACGCTAAATACCAACGTAAATTGACTGCAGCGATCAAACGCGCACGTCAAATGGCTTTACTTCCATACGTAAGCGGTGAGTAAGCTGATGCGTAAAGAGCAAGAACCTTCGGGTTCTTGCTCTTTTTTATAGGGGGAGGATGAAACATGAAGTTGATTTCATGGAATGTAAACGGCCTGCGGGCTGTGATGAGAAAAATGGATTTTCTCTCTTATTTGAAAGAAGAGGATGCAGATATTATATGTCTTCAGGAAACGAAGATACAGGACGGCCAGGTTGATCTCCAGCCTGAAGGCTATCATGTGTACTGGAATTATGCAGTGAAAAAAGGATATTCCGGCACAGCTGTTTTTTCTAAGCAAGAACCGCTGCAGGTCATCTACGGTATCGGAGTAGAAGAGCATGACCAAGAAGGCAGAGTGATTACGCTGGAATTTGAAAACGTGTATGTGATGACTGTTTACACGCCCAATTCCAGAAGGGGATTAGAGCGGATTGATTACCGCATGCAATGGGAAGAGGCTTTATTGTCTTATATTCTTGAATTGGATCAGAAAAAACCAGTGATTTTATGCGGTGATTTGAATGTAGCCCATCAGGAGATTGATTTGAAAAATCCAAAGGCGAACCGGAATAACGCTGGATTTTCAGATCAAGAAAGAGGGGCATTCACTCGTTTCTTAGAAGCTGGCTTTGTTGATTCTTTCCGTCATGTTTATCCTGATCTTGAAGGCGCTTATTCCTGGTGGTCGTATCGTGCCGGCGCCCGGGACAGAAATATCGGATGGCGGATTGATTATTTTGTTGTTTCTGAAAGACTTAAGGAACAGATTGAAGATGCCAGCATATCAGCGGACGTCATGGGTTCCGACCATTGTCCTGTTGAACTTATCATCAATATATGATGAGATAGCAGTAAGGATTTTACACTTACTGCTTTTTTTATATGAAAAGGAGAAAGAGATGGCAAATATAAAAGAGATCGCAAGACTGGCAAATGTATCTGTTTCGACTGTCTCGCGTGTATTGAATCACCATCCTTATGTATCTGAAGAAAAGAGAAAGCTTGTTCATCAAGTCATGAAGGAATTGGATTATACGCCAAATCGAACCGCAATCGATCTCATTCGCGGGAAAACCCATACGGTCGGTGTGATTCTGCCTTATAGCGATCATCCCTGCTTTGATAAAATCGTTAACGGAATCACCAAGGCGGCTTTTCAGTATGAGTATGCAACGACCCTTCTCCCCACCAATTATAACCCCGATATTGAAATCAAATATTTAGAGCTGTTAAGAACGAAGAAAATAGACGGTCTCATCATTACTTCCCGCGCCAATCATTGGGACAGCATTTTAGCTTATCAGGAATATGGGCCGATCATCGCTTGTGAGGATACCGGAGACATTGATGTTCCTTGTGCTTTTAATGACAGAAAAACTGCTTATGCAGAGAGCTTTCGCTATTTAAAGAGCCGCGGGCATGAGAATATTGCTTTTACGTGTGTCAGAGAAGCTGATAGGAGCCCGAGCACGGCTGATAAAGCTGCGGCCTATAAAGCTGTCTGCGGAAGGTTGGAAGACCGCCATATGCTGTCCGGATGCAACGATATAAATGATGGTGAGCGGGCAGCTGAACATTTTTATATGAGCGGGAGGGTTCCGACTGCTATTTATGCAAATAGTGATGAAGTGGCAGCTGGAATTCATCTATTTGCCAAAAAGAGTAATTGGGATGTTGAAATCATAGGCGAGGGGAATACTTCTATCAGCCGTGTTCTTGGTTTTCCGTCGCTTGATTTGAATCTTGAGCAGCTCGGCATCGCAGCATTTTCTCTATTTTTGCAGGATGAACCCGCTGATATCAAAATTCAGCATAAATTTAAGAAAAAAGCTTGAACTGAAATGCATTTCATACCTTATAACTTCATTGAAGGCGAAGGAGGAGGAAGAAATGCATATTGAACATACAGCGGTCTGGGTCAATGATTTAGAGCGAATGAAATCTTTTTATGAAACGTATTTTAATGGCGAAGCGAATGATTTGTATCATAATGAGAAAAAAGATTTTAAGTCTTATTTTATTACGTTTGATTCCGGAGCAAGGCTGGAGATTATGAAAAAAGGGAATGTGACCGATCCGTCCTCACAAACAATGACAGGCTGGGCACATATTGCCTTTTCCGTTGGGAGCCGGGAGAAAGTTGACGAACTGACTAATCGATTGAAGGCGGATGGTTTCGCAGTAGTTAACGGCCCGAGGACAACAGGAGACGGCTACTATGAAAGTGTGATTGAGGATGATGAAGGAAATTTGATCGAGATTACAATCTGACATCTGGAGTGACTTACATGCTGAGGACAGAAAAAGAAAAAATGGCAGCCGGAGAATTATACAATTCGGAAGATCAACAACTATTACTAGAACGCAAACATGCGAGACAGCTGATTAGACAATATAACGAAACACCGGAAGATGATGCAGTGCGGACGGAGCTTTTGAAGGAGCTGCTCGGTTCGGTTGGGGATCAAGTCACGATTTTGCCGACATTCCGCTGTGATTATGGCTATCACATTCATATCGGAGATCATACATTTGTTAATTTTGACTGTGTCATTTTAGATGTGTGTGAGGTGCGTATCGGCCGTCATTGTTTGATTGCGCCAGGTGTACATATCTACACGGCCGGTCACCCTCTTGATCCGATCGAAAGGAAATCCGGGAAGGAGTTCGGTAAGCCTGTGACAATTGGAGATCAAGTTTGGATTGGAGGCCGGGCGGTGATTAACCCGGGAGTGACAATCGGTGATAACGCAGTGATTGCTTCTGGATCTGTTGTCACTAAGGATGTACCCGCTAATACTGTTGTAGGCGGAAACCCCGCGAGGATTTTGAAGCAATTGTAATGAGATCAGTGCGGCAGATCCGCACTGACTTTTTTAAATCTGTTTCGCATTCGTATTAGGACCGAAGAAGATTAACAGCAAGGAGCATGCGAGCCAGCAGCCCCCAATAAATAAGAAGACGCTGATATAGCCGAGCTGAACGGCAATAAATCCGACAAGCAATGAGCCAAAAATGTTTGAAAAACGGCCAAGACCATAGGCTAAACCGCTGCCAGACGAGCGGTATTCAGTCGGATAAGGTTCAGATGTATAGGCGTATAAGTTCGAGGTAAAGACCCGTTCTGTGATATTCACGATAAAACCAAATACAATGATCATGATGGGAATAAAAGTCATACCATATAAGAGCCCGGCGATGGCCGTCAGAAACGCACTCGCAGCTAAAATCCATTTTCTTTGAAATCTTTCGGAAATCATGGAGCCGAGCAGTGCACCAAGCGGAGCGCCGATGGAATGCAATACGTTATACCACAATGTATTTTCCATGGTGACGCCATTGCTTTTTAGCAGGCTTGGAACCCATGAGGCAAATCCGTAAAACCCAAACGTTTCAAAAATCCATACAGCAGATAATACGATGGTGATTTTGAGGTTTCTGCCTTTCAATAAGCCGGCATAACCTGCATTCTGCTTAACAGTTTCGCTTACTTTAGGCTGGGATGCTGCCGGAAGCGGGCCTTTCTCCTTTTCAACCTGTGCCTCAATTCGGTTGAGGATCGCATCGGCTTTCGCATATTCCCCGCGATTTTCGTGCCAGCGAGGCGACTCTTCCAGCCGTCGAATAAAGAAAAAATAAATAAGGCCGACGGCACCCCATACAAATACTAGCCTCCATCCCCATGAACCAAGAGGAATGACAAAGGCAGACACAATGTTGGTGATCGGAACCCCGATCAATCCAATCATGGCACAAAAAGAAATATATTTTCCACGTACACTTGAAGGGAAAAATTCCGCCAAATAGCTATTCGTAATGACCATGGCGGCTGCAACGCCAAATCCGGTGAGAAAACGGAATGTCATTAAAGATGGAATGTCCCATGCCGCAGCATTGCATAGCGATGCGATTGAGAAAACAAAGACAAATAGATTTAAGGCTTTTTTGCGGCCGATTCGATCGGACAGCCGTCCGCCCAGTGAAGCGCCTAAAAACATGCCTAAAAACGAAGCAGCCGTTACGTTAGCAATAGTTGAAAGCGGGATGCCCCAATGCTCGATCAGTGCCGGCGCTACATTGCTGAGGGTAAATAAATCTGCGAGATCAAAGAAATAAACAATGCCGAGAGCGGTTAACACTTGGAAATGAACGCGTGAAATCGGAAGGCGGTCTAAACGATTCGCTGCGTTTGAGAAAGGATGTGTATTCTTTTGTTTGAAGATCGTATTCATAAAAAACCCCCTTTTAGTAGTAAGAAAAGACTGAAAATTCCCCTCTTGGGACTATTATAAGTATCTTGGTTCATTGGCAACAGAGTTCAAATCACTAGATGGAAGAACTAAATTCACACTTTATATTTTAATTTTGCTTGAAAGATTTCCAAAACAGTAGATTCATAGACCAATTTATGCAAATATATAGTAATATTCTCATTGAAAGGAAGAGACATAGAAGGAATGAATTCATTTATCCGTCCTATAGAAGGAAACAATACGTTGTGGAGATATTTTTTCGCTTTTTTGGTGATGGTAGGGTTATATGTATTCGGGAATATAGCTTACCTTTTCGCTATACTGTTCACGGTTATTGTGAATCCCAATATCACGTTTGATTTGGATGAAGCTGTGCTGAGTGATCCCCTCGTAGATCTTTATTTGTCCCATGTGATTTATTTATTCGCCATTCCGGGAGTTTGGCTGGCTGTGCGCTTTATTTTGAAGCGGCCTTTCCGAACTGTGATTACACCAAATTCAAAGATGAATTGGCGGAGAATTTCCTTTGGTTTTATTGCTTATTTCTTGCTGATGATCGCCGTACAATTGATTGATTTTGCGATTCATCCTGATAGCTATTCAATGCAAGAGTTTAATGCCTCACGCTTTATCTGGCTGCTAGCGGCTGCCCTCATTTTGGTTCCGATTCAGACATCAGCTGAGGAACTGTTTTTCAGGGGATTTTTGCTTCAAGCTTTCGGGAGATTGACGAAAAATCCTCTATTTTTGACACTGATTGTCGGAGGATTGTTTGGCGTATTGCATTTTGCGAATCCAGAAATGAACAATGGCGCTGTCTGGGCAGGAATTGAGTATTTAACATTTGGTTTTGTGTGGACCTATTACACGATTAAAACTGGAAGCATCGAAATATCACTTGGCGCCCATGCCGCGAATAATATGTTTTTGTGTATGTTTATTACAGAAAAAAACAGTGTGTATGGAGGAATTCCTTCTCTGTTTACGGTTACGCGGGGGAACCCGATGTGGGAGGCTTTCTTTACGATAGCGGTCAACCTTGTGTTTGCGGGGATCGCTTTATGGTACCATAAGAAATCAAAAAGTAAGCAGCAAGGGTCTTAATCCCTGCTGCTTATTAATGTGTGGATCGCTTCTTCAATATTTGTTGTCGGCTGCTGGCAGGCGAAGTTTTCACAAATATAAACGGTTGTTTTGCCGTCTATGATGCGGTAGTCTGCAGCGAATGGCGCAATGTCTTTGCATTGATCAGGATGCTCTGCTACCAGAATGGAGTCGTTAGGCTTAAAGGCTTTTTGGAGCTCTGTTATGATTTGTTTTCTGGCTGGATCGTCTGCGCTTCCAAAAATCACGATTTCTTTTTTAGGCATTAGATGCCTTAACACACTTTGCATAAAGAAAGCATGGCCGCTCGGATACGCGTCGATGTCTGGCTTGAACACGGAAAACATCGTTTCCGCTTTTTCGATCAGTGATAAGTCGCCGGTGACTTGGCCGAGACGCAGCAGCTGAACAGCTGCCACACTGTTTCCGGAAGGCACGGCGCCGTCGTACACTTCTTTTTCCCGTACGATTAAGGCTTCTGCATCGTGTCCGGTGAAGTAGAATCCGCCATGCTCCTCATCCCAAAATAAGCTGATCATATCGTCTGTCAGTTTCTTCGCTTTTTGTAAATAAGAAAGATCAAACGAAGCTTCATAGAGATCCAGATAAGCCCATAGGAGAAAAGCGTAATCGTCGATAAAGCCTTTGGTTTTCACTTCGCCATCACGATATCGGACCATCACACGGCCGTCGATGATTAATTTGTTTTCAATAAATGTGATGGCGTCTTTCGCTAGGCTGAGATATTTCGGCTCCTGGTATACCTTTGCCGCTTTCGCAAGACCCGCGATCATCAGCGCGTTCCATGAGGTCAGCACTTTATCATCGACATGCGGATAGGTTCTTTCCTCGCGTGCCTTCAAGAGCTGCTGTCTTGCGTCTTCGAGTTTGAGACTGAGCTCTTTTTCAGTTAACCCGGCATCCTCTTTGATTTGTTCTCGCTTTGTGTGAATGAGGTTAGGAATATTTTTGCCTTCAAAGTTTCCTTCTTCAGTGATGTCATACACTTGGCAATACAGCGTTCCGAGATCATCCCCGAGCGTTTTCAGAATCTCTTCCTTTGACCACACGTAGTACTTTCCTTCTTCTCCTTCTGTATCCGCGTCTAAAGCAGAGAAAAAGCTTCCGTCTTCATGAGTCATTTCCCTCTGAATGAACGTAATGATCTGCTCACAAATCTCTTTATAGCGGCTGTTTTGCGTGACCTGATAGGCTTCTGTATAAGCAGTCAGCAGCAGCGCATTGTCGTACAGCATTTTTTCAAAGTGGGGAACGAGCCACTCGTCATCGGTCGAATAGCGGGCGAACCCATAGCCGATATGATCGTAAATGCCGCCATTCGCCATGCTGTCCAGCGTTTTCGTCACGTTGTATAAAGCGTTCTCCTGCCCCGTATTGTGATGATAACGAAGCAAATACATCAGCATATGGGGCATCGGAAATTTCGGTGCCTGCCCGAAACCGCCGTAGATCGTATCAAACCCGCTGGCAAGCTGCTGGAATGTCCGGTGAATCGCTGACTCGCTAAGGCCTTCGCCTGATTTGGCGGCTGTTTTGGTCTGCAAATGTTTAGCGGCGTTCTCCGCAATATCCTCGACATGCTCGCGGTCGTTCGCAAACGTCTCAGACAGATGCTCAAGCACATCAACAAAACCGGGACGATTGAATTTGCTCGTCTTTGGAAAATATGTACCCGCGTAAAACGGCTTTTGATCAGGCGTGATAAACACATTCAGCGGCCAGCCGCCCTGCCCGGTCATCAGCTGGCAGATTCTCATATAAACAGAATCCACATCCGGCCGCTCTTCCCGGTCGACTTTAATCGCCACAAACCGTTCATTGAGAAGACGCGCGATTTCTTCGTCTTCAAAGCTTTCGTGGGCCATAACGTGGCACCAATGACATGTGCGTGTAGCTACCCGAGCTAGCTATACCCAATAGATACGAGAACAGGTTTGTTTTCGCGTTTCGCTTTATCAAATGCTTCATCTCCCCAAGGGAACCAATTCACAGGGTTATGAGCATGTTGAAGTAAATAAGGAGACTTCTCAGCGATTAATCTATTGGGTTTATTGTTAGTGGGCATGGGATCACCTTCTTTCAATACTTAGTTAAATTTATCATATCCTAAAGTAACACAGTGATGTATATAATATTCAGGTTTTTTTCCCACACAACAAGATTCTATACACCAAATAAAAACTGTAATAGTTTAAATTTGTTTTATTGACTTAAAGTTAAAAATCGATCATAATAACCCTATAAAAGTTAAATATTTTTTTAACTCTATTGGAGGGTTATTCAATTGTATACTATAAGTAAAAATAAAGTTAGATTACATATGAAAAAACATGGGATTTCAACTCAAAAACAATTAGCAGAGCAGCTAGGAATTAGTAAAAATCAGCTTTCCATGCTGTTGTCACCAAATTTCAATCCTATAAAGTCAAATGCATTAAAATTATGTGAAATATTAAATGTGAATTTTGAAGAAATTATTGATTCTGAACAAATGGAGTTATCACTAGATGGAACGGATAATTTAATAGATTCTAATATAGATGAGGAAATAAATGTTTCAAGTTTTGAAGGTAATGAGTTTTTAGATATAAGAGATATTAAAGCTAATAAAGATTATTCAGTAGTAGAACTTTTTGCTGGAGCTGGTGGGTTAGCATTAGGACTAGAACAAGCTGGATTTAAATCTAGAGGTCTTGTTGAGTTTGATAAATATGCTTGTCAGACTTTGAGAAAAAATAGACCTCATTGGAATGTTATTGAGAAGGATATCATTGATGTTGCTGAAGAAGGGATTAAAAACTTTGTAAATGTTCCAATTGGAGAATTAGACTTACTATCTGGAGGTTATCCTTGTCAAGCGTTTAGTTATGCAGGAAAGAAAATGGGGTTATCCGATGCGAGAGGTACAATGTTTTATTACTATGCCCAAGTTTTAAAACAGTTACTTCCGAAAATGTTCTTAGCTGAAAATGTAAGAGGGTTAGTTAATCATGATAATGGTCGAACTTTAGCTCTTATGTTAAAAGTATTCTCTGATATTGGTTACACAGTAAAATGGAAAGTTTTAAGAGCATTAGATTATGATGTAGCACAGAAGAGGGAAAGAATAGTATTAGTTGGTATTAGAAATGATTTAGTAGAGAAATACGAGGCGAATTATTTCTTCCCGCAACCTTATGGATATGAGCTTACATTAAAGGATGTTCTAAAAAATGTTCCAGAATCTGAGGGAGCAAAATATCCAGAATCGAAAAAAAGAGTTTTAGATCTCGTCCCTCCTGGTGGCTACTGGAGAGATCTTCCTGACGAAATAGCGAAAGAATACATGGGAAAAAGTTATTACTCAGGTGGTGGAAGAACGGGGATGGCTAGAAGATTATCTTGGGATGAGCCTTCTCTGACTTTAACTTGCTCTCCCGCACAAAAGCAAACAGAAAGATGTCATCCAGATGAAACCAGACCATTTACAGTAAGAGAATATGCTAGAATACAAAGTTTCCCTGACTCATGGAATTTTGATTGTTCAACAAACAATGCTTATAAGCAAATTGGGAATGCCGTTCCAGTAAATATGGCTAAAGCTATTGGTTTATCTATAATTAGCACACTAAATCAGCTAACATGAGCATTCTGCTTTCTCTGTGGAAAAATTAACAGGGATGAAAACTATACATCCCTGTTTTCATTACTATTCTTCCAAAGACTCTTGTTCTTTTAATTCCTCTTCTATTTGTTTGGCTAGACTATCAATTACTTCTTCTATATGTTTTGATCCATCAAACTCTGATGCAATTTCTCCTATTGCATCAGTTAATCGCTTATAGAAGTTTTCTTCACCTGTAAGTCTATACCAAAATTCAGCACCTACAATTACTGGATATTCTTCTTTGATTTTTTTGTAGTGACCACTTAATTTATCATCGGAACCATAAAACACACCTACAACAAGGTCATTAAATCCAATACTCAAATTATTTGTTCGAGCAAGATTTTTGATCCCTAAAAAGTGATTTTTAATAGTTGGAACATCGTCAGCATTAATTGTATTGGGGCCAGCCTTTATTTGACAGTACTTTCTATTGCCGTCTAACTTATCAACGAATTCAATATCAATTCCAGATGTAGTTGAGGCGAAACCATCCAAGACGTCACTACAGAATTTCTGCAACTTGTTTCCAAATGTTGTGTTTAAAGATGTGCCTAATACTCTTGGATAAACTAATGCTCTTGCAATGTTTTTCGGATCATCATTCCCTGCTAAAAAGTTAGCTCTGTACTTATCTAAAAATGGATTCAGTGATAAATGTTTCAATTCTTTCAACTTTAAAGTGTTCGCAAGATGACTTTTTGCTATTTCGTTTCTAAAAAAATCTTTTGCTTTCTCAATAATATCATCTGGATGTTGTGTATTCATTATTCTCCCCCATTTCTCTTTGACACTTCTATTATAGGGTCTTTTGCACTATCTGTAAAATTAACCATTTATGTATCATTCTGTTCAAATACTTATTTTAATATTTGGTATGTAAATGGAGAATCAAGATTTGAAAGTTTGACGAAGGAAAAAGATGTGTTAGATGCGTTTTAAATTAAAAATTAAATCTAGTGGTGTCTGTTATGGCACCAATGACATGTGCGTGTAGCTACAGGGTTATGAGCATGTTGAAGTAAATATGGAGACTTCTCAGCGATTAATCTATTGGGCTTATTGTTAGTGGGCATGGGATCACCTTCTTTCTAATTTTCTTATTCATTAATGTAACACATATATTGAAGTTTAATGCGTTCCCTTTAACTTATTCTTTTGAGGTTTAAAGAATAGACTTTGCAAAAAAAACTTATCGGACTTTTTCGACTTCATTTAGCGTAACCTTTTGGGAAACATGTATAATTAATAAAATAATAACATATATTGCATAAATCTATTGGAGGACAGATGAAATATGAGTTGGTTATCGCCTTTAATTTCATTAGCGGCTGTTATTGTAGCTATTGCTTCAATAACAATTCAAAATAGGAATTTTAAAAAACAAAGAATACCAGTAGTTGCACCAGTAATCAAAAATTTCAAATTAGAACTTCCAAAATTAAATTTGGATTGGAATAATTGTAAGATAGACGACTATTTTTCAGAAACAACTATACCAGTTTATAATTTTGGAGGAACGCCAGCTTTTAATTTAACCTATAATTTTGCTTTTCGTAATTTTGATGAGATTAAGAGAGAGTTACCCAAATTAAAAATTGAAGGGTATGAGGTTGGTATACACGAAAATACTGAAGGCATACTTTCTAATGATCATTATCGTTATGAAATAACAGTAGTTGGAGAAAATTTTGCACATAGTTTACCTCTAAGTACAAGTCAAATTAAACGCCGAGCAGATGTTATTCCTGCAGAAGGTAGTGTAGAGATAAATTTGCCTAGTTATTATGTAATTCTAATTAATTGTTTGTTTCGTGATATATCTTTTCGAAATATAAAAAGAAACAAAGTTTTTCCCGAATTAGAACTTACATTAACATACAATGATATTAATTTTAAATCTTTTCAAACCAAGTACATAATAAAAATTGATGAGTTTCGACAGCTTCATCTTAATTATAATGAATATTCATTTGATGCTAAATTCTCTCTCATTCCTGAGAGTTACAATGGATAAGTAATACTCTTGAAATCGCTGACTTAGCGATTTTTTTTGATGTTCTCTCCTTTACTGTCAAGTCTCGAAAGTATTGCTATTACCGAAAAAAAAACGCAATCATATAGCTATGGAGTAGCTAAAATGTACCTTTTTACATTAGGAATTGTAAATGGCTTTTTGATCTGACATAATACAATTAATGTAAATATTCGAATAATTTTGTAAACATGTGGGGTGAGATTTTCTTGGATCATACGTCTATAAAAAAAGAAAGGATTCCATATGAGATTCTAATATCAAAGTTGAATTCATGGTATACAACCATAAAGAAAAATATGATTGAAGAAGCCCAAAAGAAGAAGTTAGAAATTGAATCCCTTATAGAAGAAGTTGAAATGAAGCAAGATGTCCTCCTATATTATCAACTTTTAGATTTTAGACATGAGCTAATGCTAATTTATTTGAGATCAAAAGACGTTGAAGAAGTTAGGAATACTTACGAAATTTTGAAAGAAAAAGAAGGTAGTTTATCAAAAATGCTTGAGTATTATTTCTTCTTTTTCATGGGAATGTACGAATTCAGAAGAAAAGAACTTGTTTCTGCAATAAACGCCTATAGTTTTGCTGAAACCAAGTTATCAGAGATTGAAGATGAAATTGAACGTGGAGAATATTATTTTAAAGTATCAGAAGTATACTACTATATGAAACAAACTTATTTTTCACTGAGTTATGCAAAGAGAGCTATAAAGATATACCAGAAATTTGACATTCATGATGAAAGAATACTTCATTGCAGGTTTATTGTAGCTGGAAATTTAATTGATACTTTAAATTACAATAGTGCAATTAAGGAATTGAAAAAAGGATTACAGGATGCTTTTAAAATCGGTAAAAAATATCTCATTGCAACATTTCATATGAATTTAGGAATTGTTTATAGGAGTGTTGGTCAATATGATTTGTCGATTCAAAACCTCATGAAGGCGTTGCAAGTTTTTCAAGAGGAAAAGCATATTTTCATGTCTAAAACTTTATTTAATTTGTCCCATGTATTAGCACAAAAAGGAGAAATGAATAAAGCTCTTCTTTATTTTGAACAAGGAAGTTCCGTTGCTCTGCGCAACAATGATTATGAATACCAAGCCAAATTCAAATTGTTAAAGGGACTGTATTTTTCCAATGAAGATGTTTCTTTAATTAACGAGGCATTAGATTACTTTCAATCGAAGAAATTATTTGCTGATATTGAAGAATATGCTCATGAAGTTGCAGAGTTTTATTATGAAAAAGGAAATTCTTCACTCTCTAACGAATATTATCGTAAGGTAATAGCAGCCAGAAATGAAATTCGAAAAGGGGAGATTATTCATGAAGAAAAAAATGATTGCCTTATCAATGACGATTTTAATGGGGATGACAATGCTGGGCTTATCCCATAATTCAGACACTTTTGGTCATCAAGCTAAATCTGATAACGTAATTAGTATTGCATCAGATCGACTTGGAAGCTAAAGTAAACCCACTCGTTTTTCGTGAGTGGGCTTTTTTCTTTATATAGAGATTTCGCATACATGATTAATTCCTGTTTCCATTCGGTTTCTTGACAAAAGTTTCAATTGTGAGTGTTTGTGCTGTATGACATGCGTTGGTAGATTGAAGAAAGATGCAAGTTGATGGATTGTTAAGTTTTGTATTTCGAATAAATGTTCTTTTAATAATTTGTCCGGGAGTAACAATTCAGAAGCGAATATATTTGCTTGGTGTTCTAACTTATCTTTTAAGACAGCGGAGCAATTAGCCACTTTAAAAGCATTTAAATTTTTGTGGAGGAAATAATGTCCTAGTTCGTGGGCAACAATGAATTTTTGGATTGTTTGGTGCGTTAGTTTTTCATTTGTATGGATTATATAACGATTTTCTTCTTTAAGATGTTGAAGTAACCCTTCGGCTTGTCCTAAGTTGTTCTTTGTTATGATTATATTTAGTTGTTCGCAAATTTCATAAACATCATTAGTTCCGTAACTCAACAAGATTAACTGTACTTTATGTTTTATGTTTTTGCTCGTATAAATTGGTATCACTCTTTCCTCTTTAATTCATCTACAAGCTTTATTCCATTTTTTAATGCCTTCTTAATTAGGAGAGCTGTTTCTTCGTCAAACTCACCGTCATTTTTAAAGAGTAGTGTATCCTCATCTTTTAGTTCCTCAATTACTTCATTAAATGTTTGGGTCAATTTTGAAGCTTTATTGTTGCTTTCAACTGGGGCTTTACCTACTAAGTAATCAGTTGAAACATTATACAAGTCGCTTAATTGCTTTAATGTTTTAGTGTCTGGATCACGAAAATCTCTTTCATAATTAGAAATGACTTGGTTAGAAATGTTAAGTTTTTGAGCAACTTCAATTTGAGAAAGTCCACGTTTTTTTCTCGCTTCTTTTAATCGTTTTCCTAAACTCATATGAATTCGTCCAATCTACAGAAAGTTTATTTTTATATTATCACCATTAATTGTAACCAAGCTAGGACTTATCGATTATATTGACGAAAAGTTTAATTATAATGTTGACTTAAACTAAATGCATAAATATAATGGTTTTACATTCATTATATGTAACGTGAGTTTTTGCACTTAAATCAAAAAAACCTATTTTTTTATTCAAAAAGTTTAATTTTGTATTGTCTTAAACGTATAGTTTAATTATAATTAACTTATAAACGAAAAGACGAAAAAGGCAGAAAGGGAGGGAGTTGTTTGAAAGAATTTTTAACTGCTGAAAACATCCAAAACATTTTGGGGGTAGGGCAGGCCAAAGCATATCAAATCATTAGGGAGTTAAATAAGGAACTCAAACAAGAGGGATACAAAGTTGTTAAAGGAAAAGTCAGCCGTGCCAGATTTGAAGAGAAATATATTTATAAAACAACGGGGTGAACGTCATCAGTTTAAACCAAACTCATTTGTTTATGAAAGAAGCTGTTCCGTTGGCCAGACAAATGGAAGGTGATTGGATAGCACGAATGAAAATTGCTCTTAATTCGGTCATTATAAATCATCATTTGAACCTTCCCTTAACAAATGACAATGTTAATGAATTACTGCGAAAAGGCGTTTCATATCGCAGGATATGTAAGCATTACGGCATTGGAAGAAAAGAAATTGAAAAGCTGCGGCAATCAGCCATAGTGTGACGTTATATACCACTATAGGGAGCCGTTAAGAATCCTTTGAAAGGGGGGATGCGATGAAAATAAGGGTGAATGCAACAATCATTACTGATGTTGAAGCTTTAAAGGCTGATAAGGATTTGAACCATTTTAAAGACTATGCCACTTGTGAAACATTCGTTGTTGAAGCTGATAATTATTTGAAGGCTAATAAAGAAGTATCTGAGCTGTTAAAAGGCTGGGATTGGTGGTGTATCTGGTCTACTCGTCCAATGAGTAAGAAGGAAAACCAGGTGTTTACCTTATATAACGATGATCTGTATAACTTATGTCGCTAGGAGTGTTTGTTCTTTGAAAACTACATATAAACAAAGAAAGCGCCTTGACGAATAATCATCAAGAACGCCGGAAAATAAAAACTAGACACTTTTATTATACGGTATTCTTGTTGAAATGTCATGCGTGAGTATTTGAGTGATGAACAGCAATCACTTTAAATGCTGTAGCAGGCTAGAATAAGCGTGCGGAATAGCTGTAGTCAGCTTGATGGCTATAATTAGCCTACTAGGTTGCCATGAGGGCATAAAGCCGTTAGCAACTGATAAGCGCCAAGATGGATACAGAACCGGAGCGAATCCAAAATATAAAATCGAAATTTAATGATCTTTTGAAAATAAATAATAAAAATGAAATGGGGATATGAAAAATGAACTTAAACTTTATTGTACCGGATATCAATATGACTTTTGGTGAACTGAAATTTTTAGGTTTAAACCGTGAGCGTTATGCCTATGTGGATGGAAAAAGAACGGATACTTTGGAATCGAGGATTTATAATCTAGGGTCAAGTGTGCAAGGCGGGCAGATCGAAGTGACAATTCCTGCTTATGTGGATTTGAAGGAATTTGATTTCTTTAAGGATGTTGAATTGAAAAATCCGAAAATCATGGCTTCTGCTAGAGCAAATGGGACTTTTGCTAATGTGAACTGGACTGTTGAAGCTGAAGATCTCGTATTAAAAGGCACTGGGTCTAGTCCTGCAAACAAAACAGTAACACCAGGAACTTCTGATAAGAAATAATTTTTTAGTCGAGTACAGTTATTTTGATTATGTTGAAGAAAACGGAGGTAATGGCGAAGTGAAAACCGTTAAATCTGTGTACTTTGAGAATGTCGTTATCCCTACAATTGAACTTGGCGAATGTCATTGTTGTGAGGAAGATAATGCTGTAGAGTATTATCAAGAAGAAGTCCCAAGAGGTTATGTGTGGGAAACGTATTGTCACTCTTGTAGAGAAAAATCATCGGGGTATGAATTCTAATGATCAATATTAGTGATTTCTTTAATAAAAGGTTTTGGAAGTACAGGGGTAAACGAATCCGCCCGTACATGAGAAATAATGTAAAATTAGCAGGCGCAATTATCTTTGTGCCTGTTTTTTTGTTATCTATGTTTCTCTTTTGGAAAGATCACCTTCTTCACTTTAATGTATTTCAAGTGATTGATCACTTTGAATGGAATGTACCTTTGATCGTTAAAAGTTTGGTTTGCTCGTTGTCAATTGGTATTGGAAGTGTGTATGTTGCCTATTTAACCTTTAATGGACTTTTTAAAAGGTTAAAGCACAGGCAGATGCTTGCAAGAATGATTTTTTCTAACAAGTTTTATGAAAAAGATCATGTAAAGGTTAAAAAGCTATTCTCAAATGATACAGGGACAAAGGAAAAAATCACTTACTTTCCTAAGTTTTATTACCGAGTTAAAAACAATCACATTTATATCCGTATTGCTATGGATATGAGTCGTTTTCAGAATCGCTTCCTAGACTTAGGAAAGGATTTAGAAAACGGCTTGTTTTGTGACTTGGTTGATAAGCAAATGGAAGAGGGATTTGTCTGTTTCAAGTTACTGTATGACGTAAGTAAGAATCGTATATCTATTGATGAAGCGGTCGCTAAAGACGGTGTTCTGCCATTAATGAAACACGTCTCATGGAAGTTTGATAAATTACCTCACATGCTCATATCCGGTAGCACAGGCGGAGGGAAAACCTATTTCATGTTGACCGTCATAAAAGCGTGTGTAGGACTTGGGGCAGATGTGAAAATCTTAGACCCGAAAAATGCTGATTTAGCCGACTTGGAAGAGGTGCTCCCGAAAAGAGTCTATTCGCAGAAAAATGGCATCCTTATGTGTCTGAGAAAGTCGGTTGATGGCATGATGGAACGAATGGATGAAATGAAGAAAATGCCCAATTACAAGACTGGTGAAAACTATGCCTATTTAGGGCTAAAACCTGTCTTTATCTTCTTTGATGAATATGTGGCATTTATGGATTTGCTGGATATGAAAGAAAGGAATGAAGCATTATCCTACATGAAACAACTGGTTTTGTTGGGTCGTCAAGCTGGTTATTTTCTTGTTTTAGGGGCACAGCGACCAGATGCAAAATATCTAGCTGATGGGATACGAGATCAATTTAGTTTTCGTGTTGCTCTTGGCAATATGTCTGATACTGGTTATGGGATGATGTTCGGTGACGTTGATAAAACATTTATGGAAAAAGACGTGAAAGGTCGAGGATATGCCTATGTCGGCACAGGTTCAATATTAGAGTTTTACAGTCCAATTGTGCCAAAAGGATATGATTTTATGTCATCTATTAAAAATGCGCTGGTTGGAGTCGAGGGAGCGCAGGCGACGGCAGTCGCCAGCGGCAGCGTAAGCGACCAGACGGCCAGCGGCGAAGGAGTGAGCGAAGCGAATGGATGAGCTACAACAACCCCCCCACGCTAACAGGGGGGTAGTAATCGTAAAAGAAAAAAATGAAACAGTTGAAAGTCCTTTGGTATCAATGGTTGACTATATTCGAGTCTCTTTTAAAACTCATGATGTTGACCGAGTTATTGAAGAGGTTCTTCACCTTAGCAAAGACTTTATGACTGAGAAACAATCTGGTTTCTATGGCTACGTTGGCACATACGAACTGGACTATATCAAAGTCTTTTATTCTGCGCCAGATGATAACAGAGGTGTTTTGATAGAAATGTCCGGTCAAGGTTGCCGTCAATTTGAATCCTTCTTGGAATGCCGGAAGAAAACATGGTACGACTTCTTTCAAGATTGCATGCAACAAGGCGGTTCGTTCACTCGCTTTGATTTAGCTATTGATGATAAAAAGACATACTTTTCTATACCACAACTGTTAAAGAAAGCCCAAAAGGGCGAATGTATTTCACGATTTAGAAAATCGGATTTCAATGGCTCCTTTGATCTATCTGATGGCATTACAGGTGGAACGACAATTTATTTCGGTTCTAAAAAGTCAGAAGCGTACCTTTGCTTTTATGAGAAAAACTATGAACAAGCAGAAAAGTATAACATTCCGTTAGAAGAACTAGGCGATTGGAATCGTTATGAATTGCGGCTTAAAAATGAACGTGCACAAGTGGCTATAGATGCTTTATTGAAAACAAAGGATTTAACCTTAATCGCTATGCAGATCATTAATAACTATGTAAGGTTCGTTGATGCTGATGAAAACATCACTAGAGAGCATTGGAAAACGAGCCTTTTTTGGTCTGAATTTATAGGTGATGTTGGAAAACTTCCTTTGTATGTCAAACCACAAAAAGACTTCTATCAAAAATCAAGAAACTGGCTTCGTAACTCTTGCGCGCCCACTATGAAAATGGTGCTGGAAGCTGATCAGCACTTAGGGAAAACTGATCTATCAGATATGATCGCAGAAGCTGAACTGGCGGAAAAACATGAAAAAATGTTGAATGTGTTTATAGCTGATGTTACTGATATGGTCGTTTAAAAAACAAGCTGATAAATCTTTATAAACACAGGTGATGCGATTAAACGTATGTGTCAACGGTACCGGAACGAAGTGAGGATAAGGAGTTGACATATTCAGCGCCACCAAAACCCTCTTGGCATTGAACAAACAACCGTTTGTTCCTGCCTACCGGCGAGGGAGTCCCCCGATGATTCGGGGGAATAGGGGGATAGATTAACAGCAATCCAACGGGCTTCCGTTGGTGGGTTTGGGTGAAACCCAAGAACTTAAATCGGAGGGATAAGATGTTTAACATTAATCTGTTGAATCAGGCCCGACTAGAGAGTGATTTGGAGTCTCTTGGCTGTTTGGATATTGCTGAGGAATTAATTGAAAAAATGATGGAAGATGTCTTTTACAGTGATGTTGCTCAAAGAGTCATAGTCCAAACTCTTGCGGTTATATATAACGTGAATGCTAAACTTCAAGCCACATTCAACATACTGGAGGATGAAGATTTTGAGACAGATGAACGGAGCGTCGAATTTGAAGGAATAACCTACTATCACTGAGGGGTGAAAACATGGATTACAGGATTATAAATGAGTCCTCCCTTATAAACACATTAGAAAGGCATCTTAATATACACTTGTTGGATGACGTACTCGAAAGATTAAGGGATGAAATTTCATCGGGATATGATCAAATGATCATTATTCATGTTAGAAAGGATAACGGCGGGGACATGGTTGCGAACTTGTATTTTCACTTTAGAGTCCTTGAAGAAAATGAAACGGAATCAGATGACGGAGGAGTTCTTGTCGAATTTGTAATGTATGATCCTCATGTTATAAGAAAAGATTACGAAGAAAATCATCTTAAAAACGGAGGACGAATATAACGAGGTGATCAAGTGTCTGCGGTTGATAATCACTTCAAAAGACTGGGCTTTAATGTTGGTATTCCCTCTTTAGTTTTTGTAAGAAGTTTAAGCAGAGATTGTATGTTAGTTGTAGAAGGAGAAAGAGTAAAAGGATTTGCTGAATATCGTTACACATTTTACAAGACAAGATATTTGCCGGACGGTCGAATGACTAGCTTAAAAGTTTATGTGGAGAATCAAAGCATAAAAAGGGTGTTACATCGTGTAGCATCCTTTTTATTATTCCTTGAAAAAACAAAACAGGTTTAAAGAAAGCGAGGTCTTTCATGAAACAGAGTGTTGAGGTCGTTGAAATTAAAGGTAAGCCAGTGGAAGTGATTGTGACGGAGTTAAACGAACCGAACTATGAAAAAATGGCGAGAGCCATTTTGAAAATGACAAGAAACATGAAAGTTAACCAGGAGGAAAGTGCTTAGAAATATATGAAAGGAGAGTGAATCGAATTGCTCCATAAAGAAATTGGCTCGGATAAAAAAGAAGAGTCCTTTTTTCGGTCTGCCTTTCAAAAACTGAAACGAATTGAAAGACCGGAAAAAGACAAACAGAAAGTCCCTCGTGACAGGTCGAAACTGATAGCCGTCACATTGTGGTCTTGTGTCGGTGGCTTGCTGTTTATCTGCTTGCTCGCTGTGCTTCTGTCAATTAATACTCGCTCTCAACTTAATGACATGAAAGATGAAGCCAATAAGCCAACAAATGACGATAAACAAAAAATTTCGGTGACTGCTGCTGAAAACTTTCTATCAGGGTTCATCAATGAATATGTGAATGTGAAGAACAATCAAGAATCTATTGAAAAACGTATACAGAGCCTTGAAAGCTACATGGTGAAACAGGAGGATAACCACTTTGAAGATGAAGAACGCTTCAATGTGGATGGTTTAAAAGGTGATCGAGAGTTGAAAGATTACAGCTTATATAACGTGAAAGAAGGTGATAAAAACAGCCTTTTTCAATATAAGGTCACATATGAAAATCTATACCCTGTAGAAAAGGAAGTTGAAAAAGAAGTCAAAGACGGAAAGAAGAAAAAGAAGGTGAAAGAAAAGGTTAAAACAAATGAGAAATCTGAAAAACAAATGTTGCTGAATATTCCAGTCACAAATAAAGATGATTCCTTTGCGGTGTCTGCCGTCCCTTACTTTACCCAGATTTATGATTTGAAAGGCGATATTGCTTTTAAGGGCAAAGAAGAAACTAGAGACGAATATGCAGGCGAGAAAAAAGAATCTATCGAATCATTTCTTCAAAATTTCTTTGAGAAATACGCTTCTGAAAAGAAAGAAGAAATGGTTTATATGATGAAAAAGCCGGAAGCATTGGAAGGAAACTTGTTATTTGGGGCAGTACAGTCAGTAAAAATCTTCGAGACGAAAAAAGGTTTCGAGGTTTTTTGTGCTGTTCGATTTAAGGAAAAAGAAAATGACATTCCGGTAAATGAAAAATTCAGTCTAGAGATTACGGAAAACAGCGGTCAGTTTTATGTAAATAAACTCAAACATCAATAGGAGGTTTAAATATGGATTTCATGAATTTCTTTATTCTTGGTGCAGACCTTCCAACACTTGGAGGGGTAAAAGGTTGGGCGTCAGATGTTGTTATCCAATTCATTACGATTGTGGTCATGTTCGTAGCCGCAAAGAATCTTATGAGATTAAAAATGGGCGGCATTATCTTTGTTTGCTGTATTGGCAGTGCGGTAACGTGGGTTATTAAACACTGGTCAGAATTCTCCGGCTGGATCAATGCGCTAATGGAAAAATTGTAAGGGGGCATCTGAATGGGGCGTCTGGTGTTCAACTATCGGAAGGCAATGAGAGAGCCGAAAAAAATTCAGCAATTAACCGAAAATTATTCGTTACCCTTTGCAGTTGAGTTAATACCGGCTATTAACTATTTCATTTTTGTTGGCCTATGCTTTGGGTTCTGGTACGGCGTGAGGATGATTTTTCCTCACGCTTTTGATAACAGTTTCATCATCGTGATTTTTGGAATACCGATTTTTTTAACAATGCTTGTTACGAAAATAAAGCCGGAAGGCAAAAACATTTATTTATACTTCATTGATTTTGCAAAGTATTACTTCCTCATTAAGCTTCCACAAAAGAAGTTTTGCAATGACCGAAAGGTTGATTTAAGTAATGAAAAACAAATTGAGTTTCGAAAACTTGTGAAGGTGGTGGATTATTCGAATGAGACTAAAAACGCCTATGAAGGCAATACACAAGAATTTGCTGTTAACAAGAACGGGCGACGTGTGGGCGTACTACCGAATAAAAAGCAATTCGATTCCTATGCAAAATAAAGAAAAAGTTGAATCGTATAAAAAGAAGTGGCAGCATCTTTTTGAAGAAATTACATCTTATGAGGATTTTCACTTGATGATGTATCCAAGTGAGTATGAATTAGAAAAACGATTTAAGGATTTAGAAACAGATATTGCGGCAGATGCAATGGATGTGGCACGTTACTACAATGAAGAAACGGTAAGGCTGTTAGAACAGCGATTAGGAAGGCTGACAAAGTATGACTTCATTTTAGGTGTAAAACTGAAAAGCAGTCTTGTAAATATTAGTGTCGAACTTAAAGACAATATATTATCTTTTTTCAATACAGCGACTGATACAGTCGTGAAAATGCTCGGGTGGGAACAAAATGTTTCCACCTCTTTTTTTGAAAAATATGAGGAAGTCGAAGAAACACTAGCGAATATCATGGCTTCTGTTCGCGGAGAACGGCTTTCAGAAACAGAAATGACATACATTAACCGTTATCACTTTGTACGTGGGTTAAAGCACCAAACGAATGAAGAAAGTGAGATAAAGGATGTTCGCTCTATTACAAACACGATCATAGACCCCACTGACCCATCAGTATTGCATTTGCATAGTGATCAAGATGAAGGCTATTCAGCTTTTGTCGTGATTGACGAATTTCTTCACAATATGTCGGAAAGTGATTTGTTTTATGAAGCACAGTCTCTTCCCTTCCCTGTTGAAGTTCAGATGAAAATTCAAACGGAATCAAAGTCCATTACCAAGCCTGCCCTCAACCTCAAAAGACAGCAATTGAAAGAAGAACAAAAAGAACAACAAAGCACAGGCGATCGAAGTGATGTTTCCACTGTCACAAGTGCCACAATGATAAGGCATTTACAAGATGAAATAAAGAAAGAAGATGTGCATGTGATGAACTGGCTGTCGGTGATAGTCGTTCATGGAAAGACAAAAAAAGAATGTGTGGGAAAAGCAACGATTGTCAAAAGGCATTTAAAAGGCGCTGGCATTACTTGTCGGCTTCCGGTGGCTGATCAATTGAACCTTTTTTATAAAATGCTTCCTGGTGAAAAGTTAGACATAACCGATAAGAACTGGATTCAAAAAACAACGCAAGACGGTGTGGCTGAAAGTCTGTTTGCTGTTAACTCTGATATTGGTTCGAAAATCGGCTTCTTTCTCGGCTGGGTTGATCGTTTCCAAGAGCACACCGACTTAGAAAGTGCCATTATGTCCAGCCGTGATTTTGTTTTATTCCACCCTTTCTTAGCGAACCAGCAGTTAAAAGGTTCAAAGACACGTTCTCCTCACTGCCTAATCACAGGAGACACAGGAAATGGCAAGTCATATCTAGCGAAATTGATCTTTAACTATATCAGCATGTTAAACATCAAATCTCTGTATATAGACCCTAAAAAGGAAATGAGAAAGTGGATTCAAAGAGTCTTGAATGATGAGTACATTAGAGAGAACTTTCCCTTATATATTGCACATTTAGAGAAATACAACTATATCACACTAGATCATGAAAACACGCACAACTGGGGAGCGCTTGATCCTATCTCCTTCCTCCCTCCTATGAAAGCAAAAGAGCTAGTTCAAGTCATTTTTGAACAAGTATATGACTTTAAAGGGAAGGACGACATAAACACGGCTTTCCTTCGTGCTACATCAGAAGTAATTGAGGCAAAACAAAAAGGCGAACAGGTCGGCTCACTGGATATTATTCGGAAGATGCAGAACCATCCCGAAGAAGCTGTACAAAAGGCTGGCGACTACTTAAATGAGGTTGTATCAGATTCAATTTTAAAACTTTGTATTCATGATGGTTCAAACCCTGCATTGTCACTTGAAAAACGAATCACCATTTTAGAAGTTGAAAATATGGATTTGCCAGATCATGCTGAACGACTTGAAAACTACACCATATCACAACTAAAGTCTAGTGCCGTCATGTTTGCACTTGGTAAGTTCTGCGAACTATTTGGTATGAACCCAGATGAACAGACCGTTGAATTTATAGATGAAGCATGGATATTTACCACTTCTCAACAAGGCAAAAAAGTTGAGAGACAAATGCGCCGGATTGGTCGCTCATACAACAATGCGGAATACTTCATTTCCCAATCCACAAAAGACGCTTTAAAAGAAGAGGATTCTGGAAACTTCGGTGTTGCCTTTGCTTTTGATGAACCGAATGAGCGAGAAGAAGTGTTGAAATGGATGAACATGGAGGTCACAAAAGAAAACAAAAAAATGATGGAATCCATGTTTCAAGGTCAATGCTTATTTAAAGATTATTATGGCCGCACCTCCAAAATTTCGATTGAATGCCTATTCGAAGAATGGCAAGGCGCTTTAAAAACAGTAGAGAAAAAAGCTGTCGCATATGCGGAAGAAAAATATTTGTAAAAGGGGTTGAATCGTACATGGAAATAGCTTTCTTAAACTCTCTTGTGGTCACGAGTCCAGGCTTTTATAAAGCTGAAAAGATTACATTGGAAGAAGTTAAACAATGGCTAAAGCATTATGATGGTCGATACAAAAGTTTTATCGGACATAAATCAACGGCACAGTTTTTGCAAAAATTATTAGGCATCAAGATTGAACAAAACCGAAAGACTTTTAGGCATATGAAATATCAAAAAGCAATCTGTTTTTCCTTGTATGAACGATATCCCGAAAACGTGCTGCTAACGCAAAGAGACTTAGAGAAAGCCAGATATCAATTTTATTTATTAACTCGGTTAGATTAGGAGGTGGCTGTGATGAAGAAAAAAAGGATTCTAATTGTGTCGGCTATCGTGTTGCTGTTTTTAACTGTCGCTTCAGCTGTAACAGTATTTTCGGCTGATGGAGATACCACCACGCAGCCAAAAATTGAGAAAGCCGGCGGCGTGGAATTGAAGGTGAAAAGATTTCCTATCTCACGCTATCAAGCGAATAATGAAGCATCTGACGATTTAATCAAGGGGGCGTTTGTTGGGCTGACAAACGTCACTTTTTCTTTTGCGGGAAACATTGTCCGTGTGGTTGATGCGGGAATGGATATTTTGTATAACTTGCAACCGATTGACGAGTTCGCAAACTCCATTACAAACGTCTCTAAAACAGTTTATAAAACACTGAAAAAGAATTTCGGTGAAGCTTTATTTATTTTCACGTGTGCCTATGTTGTCTACTTGTTCTGTGTGAGAGGTAGCGTAAAAGAAGCCATGCGGCGGAGTATTTTATTTATTTGTGTCATGGTGATCGGTGGGCTTTGGATGTCAAACGCTGGTTATTACATGAAAGCGTTGAATGCCTTGTCTGTAGAAGCGCAAGGAAAGCTTTTAACTGCGGGAAATGGATTGGTTGGCATTGTTCAAGATGAAGGCAATTTTGCGGACAGTTCTGCGATTGAAAAAGGAAAGGAAATGGAAGGCACAGTTGCGGTTATGCGTAATCTTTACTTTGACATTGCTTTGATGAAGCCTTTTTTAATTGTGAATTTTGATGAAACAAGCGAAAAGAAAATCAATGAGAAAGATACAGATAAAGGCGGACTTAATCGTATAGATAAACTGCTTTCTTATAAGCTTTCAGAGGATGGAGAAAAAGATAAAAAAGATTATATAAAAGAAACTGAAATTGATGAATATAAAAATGAATCTATGACTTCTGGAAATGTGTTTAATCAGCTTGGAGAATCTTTTATTGCTGTGGTCGCTTCTATTGTTATTGGAATCCCATTTTTGGCACTAGCGTTTTTTAATTTCTTGCTTCAAGTTGTTGCTTTAGTCATTGTCTTTTTCGTACCATTCGCTTTCATATTAGCGTATGTTCCCCAATTAGCTTACTCTGGATTTGTCACTCTTGGACGTTTGGGGAGTGTTTATCTACTGAAAGCAATGTTAGGTATTATTGTTCTGTTTGTGTACGTGACATGTTTTATCGTTGACAAGTTAATACCTCCAAACGGTTTCGGAATGTATCTTTTGAATGTTGCTGTCCTTGCCTCAATTTTGTGGATTGGTTTTCACAAGAGGGATGCCATTATCAAGTTTGTGACTGCTGGAAAAGTAGTTTCAGTTGATAATAATATGATGGAAAACATGAGACAAAACATTGTTCAGCCTGCTTGGGAACAAGCAAAGAAAATAGGTGGAGTATGGGGGAACGGAGGCGGCGTATTTACTGACTTTACAAAGCATTTTGGGGGAAGAAAAGACGGTTCGAATGCTGATGGCGTAACTGGTGCTCCAAGTGGTGGCGGCAATTCACCGAGTGGGGCTGCTATGGGATATGATAATACTCACGCCATTTCAAGAACTCCACAAAAAGAGACTGCTAACGGAATAGCTAGTCATAACAGCCGAAACTTAAAACGAAATCCTCAAACTCTATCGAAAGAACAAGAAAAGCAAAAACCAAAAGAAGCCTTTGCGAATGCAAAAGAAAATAAACACCAATCCCATTTAGACAGATTGAGAAAAGACGGAATAAATTCTCCTATGCTGAAAGACGCTTTGAATGAAGGAAATGAGGATTTATCCAAACGAGCACCTATCTTGCAGGATAAAAAGGATGAATCAGCTAGAACAGATCAAAAAGAATATGTTGAACAACTTCTTAAACAGCCAAATAACCAGCAACAAACTGACGATGCATCATTACAACATGAAGAAGAAATTGCTTCTAATCGAGCGCCTGTCTTACAAGAGAATGATAAAGATACAGAACGCACTGATCAGAAAGCGTATGTTTATGAAGAACAAAAGCAAAATCCTGAAACAGATAAGCAACAAGATTTTGAAGTGCAGAAAGATGATTCTGTTTCAAAGAGTGAGCCTTTAGCACAAGAGAGATCTGCAGAGATCAAAAGATCAGATCAAAAAGTCATGATGAATCAACCTGAACCGCAGTTCGGTTTTGAAAGTCCTCAATCTACAAAAGTAGAAAATCAGCCTATTGCCAATAACGAACGTGAAATCAGACCATCTGAACCCGCAAAAGTTCATTCAGATGGTATTCGTGTTGATGAAAAACAGGCTGTTGCTCCTTCTGAAAATAAGACTGTATCAAGAGAAAAACAGCCTTCAGCACCTAGCATTAAACGGACTGAACAAAGCGTTAATTCATTTGACCAAGTGTCTTTGAATGAAATTGCAAGACGCTCTTCATCAAAAGTAGAAGATCGACTGAGAAGGGATGAAAGAACAAGATGATAAGTAAAAAGGTAGTTCTTCCTTTGGTGTTCTCGGCTCCTTTTATCTTCTTTTTTGTTTTATGTATCGCAGTGGTTATGACGATTTCAAGAGAAAATCAAGTCGGAGACGATTTTATAGGCGGCGGGGATGGCGAATATGAAACGGTTGGCATTGCACCGGAAGTTGAACGATTTAGGGCGGTATTTGAGAAATACGCCCGTCAGGAAGGCGTTTTTGACCAAGTGAATATTATAATGGCGCTCACCATGCAGGAAAGTGGTGGGCGTTCTTTAGATATCATGCAAAGTTCCGAAAGTATCGGCTTACCTCCCAACTCCATAACTGACCCAGAACGTTCTATTGAAGTCGGCATTAAACATTTTAAGAAGGTTTTTAAACAGGCTGGCGGTGATGTTCGTTTAACCTTACAGGCATACAACTTTGGTTCTGGATTTATAGACTATGTGAAAAAGAATGGTGGGAAATACACAAAGAAATTAGCACTTGATTTTAGTCGACTGCAAGCTTTTAAAATGGGCTGGAAAAGCTACGGTGACCCAAGTTATGTTGACCATGTCATGAGGTATGTGAAAGGCTCTGATAAAAATGTAAAACCTGTGAATGGTTCTATGGATTTTTATGAAACGGTCATGAAAGAAGCTTTAAAGTATGAAGGGCAACCGTATGCCTGGGGCGGTTCAAATCCGAAAACTGGATTTGATTGTTCGGGCCTTGTTCAGTGGTCTTTTGCGAAAGCTGGAATCACTCTTCCTAGAACAGCACAAGAACAACATGGGGCAACAAAGAAAATAAGTGAAAAAGAAGCGACTGCGGGTGACTTAGTGTTCTTTGGCGGCACATACGAAGGAAAAGCCATTACTCACGTTGGCATCTATGTAGGCAATGGCAGAATGTTTAATTCGAATGACAGTGGAATCGAATATTCTGATCTGAAATCAGGTTACTGGAGAGATCACCTTGTATCTTTTGGACGCATTAAATAACTAGGAGTGAAAACATGAAAACACATATCGCATGGGCTTCAGCTTGTTTATTATTGATACTGCTGACCGGATTTTTTACGAATGGACAGCAAACGTATAAGATTGAAAAGTTAAAGGATAAAAATGAAGTTTTGACAGAAAAAATTAAGGAATTGAACCATATAGAATCAACAAGCAGCGCTTCGGAAAACAAGGCATTTTTTGAAGCGTTTTTTAATTACTCGGACATAGATAAGCGATATGAGACAGTTAAGAAGCATACAACTGGAAAAGGATTTGACTATGCATTCCCTTCTCGCTCTGATCAAAAGCACACAGTCAGTGTGCAAAGTGAATTACTTTCTTTAGAGAGTTATTCAAAACCCTTAGATCAATCCCATGAATTGTTTTTGAACATTGTAGAAATCTCAACGACTGCAAATTCAGTTACTACGAATCAAGTTTTAATTGTTCAAACGACTATGAAAAAAGAAAAAGATGGTTGGTTAGTTGATAATGTGCAGGTTAAAGGAAATGGATAAAAGGTGGAAAAAATCGAAATGTTTGTTTATACTAAATATTGAAAAAGGAGGTAATGTTTATTTTGAAAAACCTTTTTATTTTCCTTAGTTTGATGATGATGTTTGTTTTAACTGCATGCGGCGGCAATAAATATAATGATGCGATTGATGATGTAATCAATCAATATAAAGAATATAAAGGTGATGATACTAGAATAAATGTTTCGAGGGCTAATTCTATAGTTCGGGTTTACGATGGAGGAAAATATATTCAGTTCGCATTTTATATGCCTGATGATTCTTCTCGTGAATTAACTACTTTTAAATACTATGAAAAACTTGGAAACGAGTATAAAGAAATGAGCGACATGCCTGGAAATGGTGAAAATGATCGTCTTGGCTTATCAAAGAAAACACCTGACTATGAAGAAGCCAAAGGTAAAGAAACAAAGTTAGAGGAGTAAACCATGTGTTTGCTCCTCTTTTTTTAGTTTGATTAACATTTTGCATCAGAAAGCCCGCACGCAATACCTTTTTTATTTTCGCATTTGCATAGATGTCAGATGACTATAACATTATTTCAGTCACTGCTGTTCCTTAACCGTTATAACGAGTACGGATAAGTAAATGATTATCCTTTTTTCCATAGTTTAGTACAATAGAGGTATTCCAAATAAATGAGGAGGTAATCAAGTGGTTAGTAAATTAGAGATTGATTCTTTAGTTGAGCGTTTAAAAAGCGATGCTTCAGATCATAAAGGTGAAGATGCACATAGTTGGGGTCTTTATGATTACTTAGAACAAATATTAGAGGATGATGTTTTAATTCATCCTGCTGCAATCGGTTCAGCGAAACAAGCAGTGGATAAAGGTCTTAATTCATTAAGCGATGCTCAGTTAAAAGCATTAGCACTTGATATGTTAGAAAATAATCTATATATGGAAGAGTGTCCTAATGAGTGGTGTGGTGAAAAAATAGCATGGGGCGATATGAGTATTGCATTATGGGAAGGACAATGTTATCACTGTGTAAATCAGCAAGAAAAAGTAGAAAATGAATAGTAAATCAGCAAGCCCTTAATTAAGGGCTTGACTTATTCAGCCCAATCAATTTTGATTTCACGATGTTCTTTATTATTTCCTATTGGGTGGTACCATATTATCTTTTTGATAAAAGACATCAATTCATTATTAAGCTGCGACTCATCTAATTCTGACCAATTATTGAGAAAGTGATCTAAGTATTCGATGAATGATTCTTTGTATTTTATCTTATCTTCTTTTGATGTTTCCTTTAATTTGGTTAATTCTTTTTGAAGATTATCCAATTCAATTGATCGGATAGTTTTTCTCTCTTTAAAGTCACTGAGACTTATTAAGTCTTCTTCTAATTGAAGTTGGAGCATTTGTAATGCTTTTTCGACTTTTTTAATTTGTTGTTTAATGCTTTGTATCTCAATTTCAGTTGTATCAATGGCTTCGTTTGCGTCTTTTAGTTTTTCAAGCTCTAACTGTATCTGATCCTTTTTCATTCTTATATTATTTATAATTAATTCCATCATTATATTATATTGTATTCCACCATTAATGCATTTTTCGCCAAGTGGGTTTCTTTTTCTACATGATTGAATTACTCTCATGTTATTTCTATCTTTACGTATAGTAACTGAGTGAGTTCTTCCACATAAACCGCATACAATTAAAGAGGATAATCCGTGTTTTCTCATTTTGGCTCTAGGGTTAAGTAACTTTCGTTTATCTAAAGCTTTGTTTGCTTTGTCCCACGTATCTTCATCTATAATGCAGGGTTTAACAGCATCTTTAACAACAATCCACTGATCTTGTGGTCTTATTTTTCCGTTTGTTTTATTTCTTCCTTTCAACCGATTAGCAACAATCCATCCTTTATATATCTCCGATCGAATCATTCTGACAATGCTTTGGCCGTGAAAAAACTTCCCGTTGTTTGTTCTGTATCCCAATTTATTTAGTTTTACTGCTATATTATCAGCACCTATGCCATCAATAGTCATTTGAAATGCGAGCTTTACAGCTTTTGCTTTCTCTTCATCAATTTCCAATTTTCTTTCTAAACGGTTATAAATATATCCGTAGTTGGGTGTGCCATTTGACCAGCGACCCATTTTTGCACTGTCTTTTTTTCCTTTTCTTAGTTGGGCTTTTATATTCTCGTACTCCCAATTGTTAACGAACCCAGTAAATTTTAATGCTTGCCAGTCCTCTTGTACTTCAAGGTCATATACTCTTTCACTATCAGTGACAAAGAGTATGTCATCTTGGCGTAAAAGGTTCATGAATTTAGGTGTCTCTGCATCATCCCTTGTAACCCGTGCTAAGTTAACTGACAAAACAGCATCAAATATGCCATCAGTGAGTTTGTTAATCATCCTTTGGTATTCAGGTCGCATTTCATCCATTGAACTCCCAACTTCTTGGAATATTTCATACTGCCAATTGTTTTTATGAGCAATATCAAGAAGTCTTTTTCGATGTTTTGCCAATGTTTCTTCTGTTTCTTCGCCCTCTTTATTTCGTGACTTTCTTAGATAAATGGCTACTCGCTTGATTTTGTTTTTTAACTCCAACAGCTCATCACCCTTTATGATTTTCTGAATGTAATATAATTCTAGATTATCATAATTATAGGTGTGTAGCTATACGAACTTGGCACCAATGACATGTCGAATAACCGATGCTGACCAGAACCGGCTTGTTTTCGCGTTTTGCTTTTTCAAATGCTTCTTCTCCCCACGGGAACCAGTCCACAGGGTTGTGGGCGTGTTGGAGTAAGTATGGTGATTTCTCATTGATTAATCTATTGGGTTTACTTTTGTTTGGCATGGGATCACCTTCTTCCTATAATTAGTGTATATTTAACTTAACACATTTTCTCAAAAATACTCCCTATTTCTTTATATAGCTGACTGTTCTTTAGTATTGTACTTAGGAATACGTATTACCCCCGAAGCGGTTAAAACACCTAATATAACTAGCACAGCCCCAATAACTTGAAATACCTTTATTGGTGTTCCAACGGCAAATGAAATAATCATCGTTACAACGGGAACAAGGTTGAAAAATAAAGATGTTTTACTAGCCCCAATCTCTTTAATCCCCTGATTCCACCATAGGTAACCCAAAACACTTGTAAAGAAAGCCATAAAAGCAATTGCCCCCCAAACTCCAATCGGGATGTTCGATAAAGAAACAGGTTTGGATGTAAATAAGGAAACTACTATTAAACTAACAGCACCAATAACCATCGTATAAGTGGTTGTAGATAGCGGTGTACCATCCTTTACAAACCGACGTCCAAGTACGCCATAAAGTGCCCAACAAACGTTACCTGTAAAGATTATTAAGTCTCCTCCTGAAATTGATAAGGTTTTAATGGTTTCGATAGAACCTTGTGTAATGACTAACAATACACCGATGAATGCAAACAATATGCCGAGTACTTGTTTTTTTGTCATGTTGTCCTTTAAGATAATTCGAGCGAGAATTGCTGTTAATAAAGGATTCAGCCCCATTATTAATGCTCCGTTAACGGGAGATGTATATTTTAAACCAACAAAAAACAAGGCATTAAATCCAAAGATTCCTATAATTCCAAGAACAATGTATGAAACGGCGTTTTTCCGTAATTGACTCTTCTTTATACCTTCAGTAAAAATCAAAATGATGAGCATCACTGCAGCCGCTAAACCGAAACGCCATGCCGCAGAAGACGATGGAGAAAAATATTCAACTGTATATTTTGCAAGATTAAAAGTAGCTCCCGTGAAAATAGAGAAGCCAAGTAACATTATGTATATATTTAAATGTTTCATTTGTTTTCCACTTCCTCTTTCAAAATTGAATAATATGTATCCAGTTTTCCTTTTGTAGTAGAAATCACTTCTTCCAGCTCCCTTTTTTTAATTTCCATTTTCTCTAAGTGCTTGGTTAAAATCTCAATACGTTTATTTATAGATGGGGAGAGTTGTGCCGATTTAACATCCGAATTGATTTTTTCCAAAATGCATCCGTCTTTGACAAACTCATTAATATCCTCCAAAGACATACCTGTTTCCTTTAAACTTTTCAGGAATAACATGAACTGAATATCAGTCTCCGTATAAAAACGCCTTCCACTGTTTTTTCGTTTTGGTGGTGGAAGTAACCCAATCTTTTCGTAATATCTTAATGTATACGAACTAATACTAGTCTTTTCAGCAGCTTTACTAATGGAATACAACAACATCATCCCTCTCATTTAATTAAAGTTAGTTTACAATTTAGAGTTAACTCTAAGTCAAGCAAATAAAAAAACCTGCTACCGCATGGTTACGGATTACAGGTTTTAAAAATGAATGACATAAAAGGTAGACTGTATTGTTTGAACAAATAGTATTATCGTTTAAAATGGCTTCTGTTATCTTTTAATGGAGTTCCACACGATTTGATTATCCCAGGCCACCAATGACAAGTCGTCGAATAACCGATGCTGACCAGAACCGGCTTGTTTTCGCGTTTTGCTTTTGCAAATGCTTCTTCTCCCCACGGGAACCAGTCCACAGGGTTGTGGGCGTGTTGGAGTAAATAAGGAGACTTTTCAGCGATTAATCTATTGGGTTTACTTTTATTTGGCATGGGATCAGCTTCTTCCTAAGTTGGTTATATTCAGGTTACCACAGTTATCCTAAACAAATACAATAACTGACTGCTTATCGATAATTGTGATGTGAAAATATAAACTAATGTTTCATTTTGCCACTTGAGATAAATGCGAATAACGTTTTTCCTTGTTTCGCAATCTCTTCAAATTTTTATAAAAAAAAGTAAAAGTTTAAACCTTAGTCTATATATAATAAGATCATATCAATCAAATGTAGGGGGAGTTATTATGAAGTGCAATAAAATGAACAGGGTACAATTAAAAGAGGGAAGCGTATCAATGGCCCTATAAACTGCGTCTGCCCTCATTAATGGAGGGGAAATTGTGAATACGTCTTATTCACAGTCAACTTTACGGCACAATCAAGTTTTGATTTGGCTTTGTGTTCTATCATTTTTCAGCGTATTAAATGAAATGGTTCTGAACGTCTCATTACCTGATATCGCCAACGATTTTAATAAACTGCCAGCAAGTGCAAACTGGGTGAATACTGCCTTTATGTTAACCTTCTCCATTGGAACAGCTCTATATGGAAAGTTATCGGATCAGCTGGGCATTAAAAAGCTGCTTCTATTTGGGATTATGGTAAATGGCTTTGGGTCGATCATTGGATTTGTTGGACACTCTTTCTTTTCTATACTCATTCTAGCCCGGTTTATTCAAGGGATTGGTGCAGCCGCATTCCCAGCTCTTGTGATGGTTGTCGTTGCGCGCTATATTCCAAAAGAGAACAGGGGGAAAGCATTTGGCCTGATCGGGTCCCTGGTAGCAATGGGAGAAGGTGTTGGGCCAGCTATTGGCGGAATGGTTGCTCATTATATCCATTGGTCGTATTTGCTGCTTATTCCAACTGCAACAATTATCACCGTTCCATTCCTTATAAAATTGTTGAAAAAGGAAGAGAGAATAAGAGGACACATTGATATGGCAGGGATTATATTGATGTCTGCAGGTATCGTATTTTTTATGCTGTTTACAACATCTTATAGATTTTCTTTTCTGATCATCAGTATTCTTGCTTTCTTCATATTTGTAAAACACATTAGGAAAGCTCAGGACCCTTTTGTTGACCCTGAATTAGGGAAAAACGTCTTTTTTGTGATTGGAACCCTTTGCGGAGGACTAATATTTGGTACAGTAGCAGGATTTGTCTCTATGGTTCCTTACATGATGAAAGATGTTCACCATTTAAGTACTACAGCAATTGGAAGCGGCATTATTTTCCCCGGAACAATGAGTGTCATCATCTTTGGTTACATTGGGGGATTGCTTGTTGATCGGAAAGGTTCCTTGTATGTACTAACTATTGGAAGTGCATTGCTTTCTTCGGGCTTTTTAATCGCTGCCTTTTTTATAGATGCAGCACCATGGATCATGACAATTATAGTAATTTTTGTTTTTGGAGGGCTATCTTTCACAAAAACAGTTATATCTACAGTTGTGTCTAGCAGTTTGAAAGAAAAGGAAGCGGGCGCTGGAATGAGTTTGCTTAATTTCACGAGCTTTTTATCAGAGGGAACGGGTATTGCGATTGTAGGCGGTTTATTATCTATCGGCTTCTTAGACAATAGGCTGCTGCCTATTGACGTTGATCACTCTACCTATTTGTATAGCAATATGCTCATACTTTTTGCAGGAACCATTGTTATTTGTTGGCTAGTAATCTTGAATGTATATAAACGTTCTCGGAGGCATCGCTAAATGAGTGAAAGGATCAATCTTGTAAAAGTAATCCAAGGTTGATCCTTTTTTGTAAAATGAATAAACATGGCATCAATAGCATGTTCTTTAGATTAGCCATCGTTAGCTATACCCAATAGATACGAGAACAGGCTTGTTTTCGCGTTTCGCTTTTTCATATGTTTCTTCTCCCCAAGGGAACCAGTCAACAGGATTGTGGCATGTTGCAGTAAAATAAGTAGACTTCTCAGCGATTAATCTATTGGGTTTATTGTTAATAGGCATTGGATCACCTTCTTTCGTTTTTTTATAAAATACAAAACTTAGCCGATTACTTAAAAGAGGGAGAAGAAAATATACTATAATGCTTAATGATGTTAATGGAGGAGACACCGTCCTTTTCAATCCTCTTTTATTACAGAAAATTTGATATTGATAATTCCATAGTATATTAAGGGGAACCCATTATTTATGGATTCCCCTTTAGTTCAATAAGAAGGATTACTGTCGAGTGTTACTTTACAATGTTAGCCATTCCAATGATAAACGATTTGCACAACGCCAGAGGAAAATGTTCTTGTATTCACCATTTTTAAATTTATCCTCTGTTTTACATCAATAAACAACGGTTTTCCTTCTCCCAAAACAACAGGGTGAATAGATAATCTAAATTCATCAACAAGCCCCAAATTTATAAAAGTTGTAATGAGACTCGCTCCACCATAAAGCCAGATGTCTTTACCGGGCTTTTTCTTCAATTTATTTACTTCTTCAAGAATATTATCATTTATAAATATGGCTTGATTATCAATCTCATTTTGTGTTCTGGAAAAAACATATTTCTTTTTACTATGAACCAATTTCCAAATTTCCTTTTCTGTATCAGGGTCTTCATCTTTTGGAATATATTGTCCCCATAAATCGTAGCTTTTTCTGCCATATAAAATAGTATCAATTTGATTTAAGAAATCAGTAAACCCCATATCAGGGTCCATAATGCACCAATCAACTTCTCCATTTTTCCCTTCAATAAAACCATCTAAAGTAACTGCTAAATCTAACACTATTCTTCTCTGTTTTAAGTTATTTGTCATAACTATTCATCCTTTTACATAAGAAGTTGGTAGAAATTCTTCTCCCACTCACACACCAGATGGACTAAGTTGCGTTTGTGGACAAAGTGAAGAACAATATCTAAAATGAAAGTGCCCACTACTCTCCGCAGCTCGATTAGCAGAAACACTCTTTATCTTCACTTGGTTAAATGAAAGCTCTGCTCGATTAAGTTATAGATTTCGCCTTCTGGATCTGTCCGTTCTAAAACAATTGAAATCCAATGTTCCTTATCCATATGATATCCGGGTAAGACATTTTCCCCGTTTCTTAAGCTATCACTTATTTCAGGGGGACATTTTAGATTTAGAATATCTATTTCGCCATGACCATCCAAGCCTAATTTTTCTGGGAGAACATTCATGATAAGACCGTACCATTTTTTGTTTGATGTATGTCTCAAAGAAGCATAGTTTGGGTATTTCTCCCACGGGTAATCAGGCGATGTACCGTATTTTTCTTTGACGTGTTTAAAGATATCTTCTCTTGTTAACATACTCAATCACTCCTTTATTCACTCTACTTTCTTCTTGAAAAAGTCAAAGAGCGATCCTTGGTTGTCCTTTGGATACTTCAATAGAGATGTCATCAATGGCAGAAGCTGTGTCAAAGCTTCCCTCTCCACGGGTACTAGTCAACAGGGGTATGGGCGAGTTATTTCTCATTGAGTTTATTGTTAGTGGGCATAGGTTCATCTTCTTTTCTCTTGTTTCTATTCCTTTTTACTGTACCACAAGCCTCTGTTGAAATACCTCATTAAGATAGTGAAATATATAAGGTAATGGATGCCTTACCTAGTGCTGTTCTCTTTTGGAAGCTGTTATTGGATAGTATCGAAACGAGTTTACTAAATATTATCTCGATTGGCGGAGATTGATATGATCATTAAAATGACTAAATTGAATTTGAAAGATTTCAATAAACCAAATGAACCTTTCGTTGTTTTTGGGAGAATGATACCTGCTTTTGAAAACGGTGTTTGGACATATACTGAGGAACGATTTTCTGAACCTTATTTTAAACAATATGAAGATGATGAAATGGATGTTAGTTATATTGAAGATGAAGGGAAGGTTGTCTTTTTATATTATGTTGAAAACAACTGCATCGGTCGGATTAAGATTCGTTCTAACTGGAATGGGTATGCACTAATAGAGGACATTGCCGTTGCAAAAGACTATAGACAAAAAGGCGTTGGAACAGCATTATTACATAAAGCGATTGAGTGGGCAAAGGAGAATCGCTTTTGTGGTCTTATGCTTGAAACACAAGATATTAATGTTTCAGCTTGTCGTTTTTATGCCAAACATCACTTTATAATAGGTGCAGTTGATACGATGCTTTATTCCAACCTTCCAACAGCAAATGAAATTGCGATTTTTTGGTACTATAAATTTTAATTTATCATAAAATTATTGAACGAAACGTAGCTTGTTTTGCGTTTCGTTTTTTCAAAGAAGAGGTTTTTTAACCCCTTCTTTTTTTTGATAAGAATTGTTTTTCCACAATAGGCATAAAAACGTGAAGGATCATTCCTCCCAAACAGACGGTTAATAGGGTTCCGATGCCGATAGGGCCTTTAAAGATGATGGCTAATACTAAGAAAAGAGCGTATACCAATGTTCTTGAAAACAAGATTGTTCTTTTGGAGAGATCTCGGATAATAAGTGTTAAATGATCGATGGGTGTTGATGCGAATTTCGTCTGAAGATAGATGGCTGTTCCAAGACCGATGAGCATCAAACCAATTCCGAAACAAATCAGTTTGCTTAACAACGCATTTAGATAGATGGTGTTTTTTACAACAAACAACCATAGGTCAATGCCTATTCCAGTAATGAATGCTGTAATTAAGCCTAGCAAAATAGGTTTTTTTCTCGTTAATATAGCGTTGCAGATTAAGAGGATCACAGAAATAAGGACCTCCCAGCTCCCTACGGTAAGACCGATTTCTTTTGACAGACCAACCAAAAGGGCATCGAAGGGTGATGTGCCCAGTCCTGATTGTATGGTTAAGGAAATGCCCAAACTTAATATGAGTATGCCTAATCCGTAAAAAATATATTTCATGTTATATTCCGCGATATGTCTTTTGTCATCAAGACATGAGGGATGCCGTCTTCCATAAATTCCTGTGAAGAAATCTGGTAGCCCAGTTTTTGATAAAAGCCTGCTGCTTGTGTTTGACCATGCAGCTTACATGCAGTCAGTCCTTTTTCTTTTATGATTTCTTCTAACCAGCTTACGATGACTTTCCCCAATCCATACTTACGGTAAGGTTTTAGGATGCAGATTCTTTCCAGCTTTGCTGTATGGTCAACGATGCGCACACGGCCCGTGCCGACAGGCTGATTCTCATGATATACCAAGACATGCTGGCATTGTTCCTGGAGCGTATCAAATTCATCGAACTCTTCGGATTCCGATACATGTTGCTCCTCAATGAAAACCGTCTTTCTAATATTCAAAGCTTCATGTAAATCAGCTTCAGTTGTTATTCTTTTTATATTCATTATGAATCAATCCTTTTCTGATATTAGTCTGGACTGTACAGCATGCATGTGGTCTTATAATAGTAAGGTTAAAACATTTTTGTTGTAATTGCAACAAAAATACGTGAGGGGTTTTAGGAATGAATGATATTTTGCGTGAGATCGGCATGATAGCAAGAGCGTTGGATTCCATAAGCAACATCGAATTTAAAGATTTGGACTTAACAAGAGGGCAGTATCTCTATCTCGTACGTATATACGAAAATCCGGGAATTATTCAAGAAAAATTGGCGGAAATGATAAAGGTGGACCGGACAACGGCCGCGCGGGCCATTAAGAAGCTGGAAATGCAGGGATTTATTCAAAAACTGCCAGATGAGCAAAATAAAAAAATAAAAAAACTGTTCCCGACTGAGAAAGGGAAAAAGGTATATCCATTGTTAAGAAGAGAAGGAGAACATTCCACGGAAGTGGCCTTGTCCGGTTTTACTTCAGAGGAAAAGGAAACCATTTCTGCACTCCTTCATAGAGTGAGGAAGAATATAGAACGTGATTGGGAATATGTGAAGAAGGGGAACAAAAGGGATTATTAATGGACAACGTTAACAAGTTGAGCTGATGCTGGCGAAAATCGGCGTTTCCTCTCAAGAATCCAGTCAGCTCGAGCGTGGGTGAAAATAGTCCGTTCACTTCTGTTTTCTTTAAAACTATCAAAAAATTTCCACAGGAGATGGTTTGCGTGAATTTGAGACAACTATCAGAACATGTCTTTCAATGTGAATTTGAGCTTGATGTGCCTCTTCGTATTCCGGTTCATACCTGGTTTATCAAAGATGGTGATGATGTTTATATTGTTGATACGGGAATAGAACGTTTTGCTGATGCTCAAATTAGGGCAGCGTTAGCGATCGGCAATCCAAAAGCCATTTTGCTTACCCATGGCCACAGTGATCATATCGGGGGTGCATCAAAATGGTTAGAGAGATTTGATATTCCGATTTTTGCGCACCAGAAAGAACTAAAGTACATCAATGGGGAAGAGCCATATCCGAACAAAAATGAAGTGGAGAACACAGGGGTAGCCCATATTGTACAGCCGCTGACGGAGCAAACGCTTGCTCATCTGCCTCTGAAATACTATTTAACACCTGGCCATTCGCCGGGGCATGTTGTGTATTATCATAAAATCGATCGTACGCTATTGACGGGCGACCTTTTTATCACAAGTAAGGAGGATTTACACCCACCTATAAGAAGATTCAGTGTTGATATAAATGAGAACATCGACAGCGGCTCAATCATAGATCAAATCAAACCAACGCTCATTTGCTCTTCACATGGCGAAGAAATCCTTTATAACGAAGAATTGTATAAAAACTATGTGGTAAGGTATAGGGATTAATGGAAGTGAAAAACATAAGCTGAAAAATCTCCAGCATGGTGAAGCCCTCGATCCGATTTACTCACACCCAAAAAGAAAAAATGGCAGCTGCCTGCCGCAGAGGCTTTTGCGGAGCTTGTTTTACATTCGATTCATGAGCAAAAGGAGTGAGTGTCAGGCTCACTCCTTTTCTATTTAAATTGCGGCTGTGAGCTTTGGTTTTACAAATTTCATGAAAACTCCTCTGACTAATGGGCCCATAATCAGTAATTGCAACGGATAGGCCAGGATGAAATTTTTCAACACAATCATAAGATAAGCACTGAAGAGGCTGTCCCCGTTCAGCCCATTTGCTAGAACCGCTGTCACTAAACCGAACACAGACATACAAAGTACCATGCCAATCACCATACAAGTTGACATGGCAAGGATGACATAAATTTTTTTAGTCTTGTCGAACGGCATGCGGAATGCAATCTTCTTGGCGAGGGGGCCCACTAACAGTAAATCTAACAGGAGGGCGATCATAAAACCGATGACCATTTCAAAAACGGTCATCAGTGAAAAATCGTAGATGGCTCCGTTGATGATGGCATTGTAAATCGACATGACGCAAACCATTCCAAAGCACATCATCACGCCAAATATAAGGCCTTCTTTTTTATTTGCTGGCATACAATCATTCCTTCTCTCCATAATCGGTGATTAGTATACCAATGAACCGTTCATGCTCATAAGTGACAAATTTGTGAACAATCTATAGCGCAGAATCGTCTTGTTTTGTCATCAGCACATGCGGAATGCCGTCCAGCATAAATTCTTCTGATGCAGTCCGATAGCCGAGCTTTTCATAAAAGCCTGCCGCCTGTGTCTGGCCGTGCAGTTTGAAGGCAGAAATGCCTTGTTCTTTTACAATACGTTCTAATGCATCGACGATCACTTTTCCCAAACCGAATTTGCGGTAAGACTTCAGAATGCAGATTCGTTCCAGTTTCCCCGTGTGGCCAACGATACGGACACGTGCAGTGCCAACAGGTACATTCTGATGATAAGCCAGGATGTGCTGGCAGTCACCGTGGAGTGTATCGAACTCATCGAATTCATCCGAAATGGGACAGCCTTGTTCCTCTACAAATACTGCCTTTCTGATTTCAAACGCTGTATGTAAATCCTGTTCTGACGTGATTTTTTTGACATTCATGCTTGAATCCTTCCTACTCAGAAAAATGGCTGATCACATATTGTTTAAAGGTCTCAGCAACCGGTGATAAAAACCTGCCTTTTATCCAGGCAATTCCTATGACACGCTGACATTCCGGCCAGCTGACGCGGATTTTGGTGATTTTGCTTTGGTCTAAGCCTTTCAGGTCTGGGAGAATAGATATGCCCAGACCGGCTGCCACAAAACCTGCGGCAGTAGTTGCTTCTTCTCCTTCAAACATAATGTTCGGCTGTATATTGGCCTTCTCAAACAGCTCATCGACCGTCATCCGAAGCGCATAGCCCTTTTTCAATAAAATAAAACGCTCCCCGGCAATCTCATTCAGGGTAATGCTTTCGCGACTGGCTAATGGGTGATCATTTGGCACAAATACAAAGAGTTCTTCACTCCACAGCTTGATCCATTGGATCGGATTTTCAGGCTTAATCGAAGCGAGGAGACAGAGGTCCAGATCCCCGGATTTTAATCGTTCAAGCAGCCAATAAGAGTGGTTTTGCTTCAGCTGGAAGGAAATGTTGGAGTATTCCTGCTGAAAGGAGCCGATGAGATCGGGCACGAGCGTGGTGCCTAATGTATGTAAAAAACCGAGAGAGACTACGCCTTGGTCTGGCTTTAATAAGGCTTGGATTTCTTCTTTTCCTTCGGTGTACTCCTTCATCATCGCCTGAACCCGCCGTAAAAAAATGTGTCCGTATTGATTTAAGCTAATGGATCGTCCTTGCCTGTCAAATAGCGGCACACCCAAATGATTTTCCAGCCTGGCGATAGAGCGTGAAAGCGCAGGCTGTGTGATGGAGAGGCTTTTTGCGGCTTTCGTGACGTGCTGCATTCGGGCCAGTGTTTGAAAATATTCAAGTTGTTCCCATTCCAATTATCATCCCTCCTTTATTACATATAAGCATGAAAATGATATTTTATATGCATTATACAACATATATCAACGGTGCTAAGATAGTAATATAAACAGACTCGAGGATGTTTGAATTCGGAAGAAATAAAGGATGGTTGTTTATGAATGGCAGTGCTCCACAACATGATGAGGGACCGATAAAGTCCCGATGACATACATTCAAAAAGGCACACCGGTTTTTCGAAAAATTACGTTTGCTTTCTTCGCTGCGGGTTTCAATACATTTGCGATTCTATATTGCGTACAGCCGCTCATGGAGGAATTCACGCGGGAATTTCATGTGACGCCTACTGCGGCGAGTCTTTCTTTATCTGTTACCACAATGCTGTTAGCTGTGAGCATGCTTGTCTTTGGTTCATTATCCGAGGTGTGGGGGCGCAAGCCGATTATGGGTATTTCCATGCTGGCCGCATCGGTTCTCTGTCTGGCATCGGCCTTTAGTCCGAACTTTCATACGCTGCTCGTATTGAGAACCATCCAAGGCGTTGCGCTCGCAGGCCTTCCGTCGATTGCGATGGCTTATCTCGGGGAAGAAATTGAACCCGGAAGTCTTGGGTCGGCGATGGGGCTGTATATCAGCGGAAATGCAATCGGCGCCGTTTTCGGAAGGATCGTTTCCGGGCTCCTGAGCGAGTACTTGAATTGGCATATGGCGATGGGGGCAATTGGTGTCATTAGTTTGATTGCTAGTGTTATATTTTTTATAAATTTGCCGCCATCCAGGCATTTTACGCCAAGAAAATTGAAGCTCGGGAAATTGGGAATGTCTCTGAACGGCCACTTGAGGGACCGTAAACTATTCAGCTTGTTTCTCATTGGTTTTTTGCTGCTTGGAAGCAATGTTGCCTTGTTTAATTACATTGTGTATGTGCTGTTGGGCCCGCCGTATTCGCTTAATAAAGCATTTTCCAGCTGGATCTTTATTGTGATGATTGTAGGCATTTTCAGCTCGTCTTTCATTGGAAGAATGGTTGATCGGTATGGCTATCCGAAAATACTGGTGATGAATATTTTCATCGTCATTGCAGGTGCTTTATTCACGATAAACAGTATGCTGGCAGTGAAAATTCTGGGAATTGCCCTCTTTACATTCGGTTTTTTCGGAGGGCATTCAGTTGCCAGCAGCTGGGTGGGCAGGAGAGCCCTTCACAACAAAGCACAGGCTTCATCGCTGTATTTGTTCTTTTATTACGCCGGTTCAAGTGTTTTCGGAACAATCGGAGGGCTATTCTGGTCTGTTTTTCACTGGCTGGGCGTTGTCGGTATGATCACCTTCATGCTGCTGGTTGCGTTATGGCTGTCGGGATACTTGGCAAGAAGTGCGAAAGTGCCGGATAAAAGGAACGAAAAAGGATTGAATTGATCAGTAAAAAAGGACCGTTAGCGGGTCCTTTTTTATTTCCAATGGGCAGGGATTCGTAAAGACAGCGGCAGCTTTGTGTTCGAATCGCCGTTGGCGGCGTTCACCTGTGCCTGTGTCAGAAAGATGCTCCCGGTCAGGTCGGCGCCGCTGAGATCAGCGTCTCTCATATCTGCACCGATAAAGTCTGTCATTCTCAAATCGGCATTTCTCAGATCGGCGGCTATGAGCAGCGCCCCTCTTAGATTTGCTCCTCGCAGATCAAGCCCTTTCAGTTTCGCGCCGATCAGGACACTTCCCCGGCTGACCTTTTTCGGGAGTTTTGGATGGCGGGCTTGGGCTCGCACCAGTTCACTTGTTTTTAACAGCCATTCATTGACCTCAGCTCGATGCTCGTCCACCTGCAGTGTCAGCAAGCGTTCTTTGCTGAGTCTGGTGAGCCTTTCTATTTTTTCGAAACTGGTTCTCAGTTCAGCATGAATCGGCTTGGCTATATCTATAGAAAGAGCTTCATGTAAATACCAGAGCATTTCGTGCAGCTGCTGCATGATAGGAAAAACATCAAACATCTGGTTGGCCGTTTCGGGGCTGTTTCGCCAATCCTTTCCCTCATAAGTGATTTGGGATACTTTTTGGCCGGCGCCAAAGCATTCATATGCAGAGCAGCCTCGAAATCCTTTTTCTCTGAGATCTTTATGTATAGAACATTGATAGTTTGATTGTAAGTTGCGGCAAGGCGTGCCCCCGTCTTTATCAAAAGCAAAATCTGCCGACTTCGCATAAGGCAAGGCGACACAGCACAGGCCAAAACAGTGCTGGCAATCCGCACTTAAATCATGATGTATATTGTCATGTAACGTTACTTCCGCAGACAATAATATTCACCCCTTCACTTGGGTACTTTGTTAAATATATCTATTTGATTATATAGGAAAAAAGGATACTTTTCATTTTGTTTTCACGGTTTCAGTGGTCTAGCGATGTATAATATATCCAATCATGATGATTGGGGGAATTCATTTGGAACAGCAATTGAAAGACATCATCTCTGCGTGTGATTTGGCAATCCAAAATGAAGATTTTGATACACTGATGAATTATTATTCGGAAGATGCCGTTTTAGTCGTGAAGCCGGGCATGATCGCGCGAGGCAAAGAAGAAATCAAAAAAGCGTTTATTACGATTGCGAACTATTTCAATCATCATATTGTCCCGAAACAAGGGGAAATGATCCTGTTGGAAGCAGGTGACACGGTACTCGTCCTTTCTCAGACACTGCTTGATTCGGATAAAAAGGACTCCGAGTATGCGATGGAAAGAAGGGCGACCTATGTATTTAAGAAGAATGCGCAAGGCGAGTGGCTTTGTGTAATTGATAACTCATATGGTACGGATTTAATTGGTGTGTAAGATATGTCTTTGATGTGCCATACCTGCATATAATGATTCATTCAGCTGATTAGGGAAGGTGACACAATTGAATGTGTATGACATCAGAATGGCTCCTTATTGGTTTTATGAAAGCAGAGGACTTGTTCAACATCCATACGTATTTCGGCAGCCTGTCTCCTCACGTGCAATCATTGCATCTACTCGCGGCGATGTAACGGGAGACGGCGTTATTGACGAGGTCTTTCTAACTGGAAATCAAATGCCCGGCAGCCTGTTATGGAGAAATATCACATTGGTGATCCGTGATGGCAGAACCCATCAGGAGCAGCAGATTCAGCTTCAAAACAATATGGGATACAATCCGTCACTTTTTCTGGGGGATATGACAGGCGACAAGATTGAGGATGTGGCGGTGGTAATAGATACAGGGGGAAGCGGCGGTGCTATTTATGCATACGTGTTTGCCTATCTAAACAGGCAGTTCCGGCGAATTTTCAATTCAGATGTATTGAATGATGAATTAAAGTACAGTGTGAGGTATCAAAATCAATATAAAGCGAGCGTCATCAGTCATCAGCAAAACGAAACGTATATCCTCGACCTTACTTACAAAGGCAGGGAATATTTGAATGAGATTTATAACAGCCAAGGTGTGTTAAAAATGCCGATAGAAGGATGGGTGAATCCTTTATCGGGCTTGTATCCGGTTGATTTTGACAGAGACGGCGTATACGAATTATTGGCGTACCAGCGGATAGCGGGAAGGTATAACGCCGACTCATTGGGATATGTTCAAACCGTATTAAAATGGAACGGACGGCGTTTTGCCGTTGACCGGCAGAATGTTTCGATTGTTGGCGGTGCTGTCTCGTAATCCTGATGGCTGTCACCCTATAAAGGGTGACAAAACACTACAGGTGTTCTGCAACGACAACCAAATAATAAGATAAACCGGCTTGCTGCTCTTCTAACATTCCTCTATGGAAATCATCTTGCATAAAAAAACGTGTTTGTTTTACGTAATCTTCTTTACTTGTCGGATGCCCGTTCTGATTTAGGAACTTAAGATGATTCATGACATGCTCTTGCACGGAAGGGTCATGATACGTTACGCCGTTTCTTAAAAAATCAGCCATCCTATCAAGAAAATGTTTAGCCTCTATTGCCATTTTGTTCATTTCATCGACATTGATTGTATGTGTATCCAATTCAAAATCGTAACGCTCTTTTAAATACCCATTTTGTTCTGCTAAAGATTGTTTCCATTCTTCAGCGCTTTCAAATCCTTTAAACATTACCTTATGATCCATGTTTTCGCCTTTTCTCGTGTATTCTAAAGATGTGTTGACTGTTTGAATGAGACGCTGATACTTTTCAATTTTCTTTTCAAACAGCTTTTTTTGTTTTTCTAATGTACTTGTTCTTTCAGCATCCTCATTTAATAATCTTTTGATTTCTGACAAAGGAATATCTAATTCTTTGTAAAAAAGGATTTCCTGCAGTCTTTTTAGTTCGTCAGCACCATAGTACCGATATCCGGCTTCGCTTATTTCCTTTGGGGCTAGCAAGCCGATTTTGTGGTAATGATAAAGCGTTTTGATTGTGACATTCGCAATATTGGATAGTTCTTTTACTGTTAATTTCACCATCTGACTCCTCCTTTCTTCTTTCACTATGAGGCCTTACCTTTGGTTGGAGTCAAGGATAAAATGGTGGTGTTTTCGTCCGAAGACAGCCTAGTGAATGTTGGGAGAAAGAAAATAACACCTGGCGGATTCAAAGAAAAGAGTGCTTTTCAGCAAGCACTCTTCATTCCAGTTTAATTCGTTTTACATCCCCTAATACAAACACATAAAAAACCAATCCCAGCAACAGCACAAAACCAGCTACCAGAAAGCTGAGCGTAAAGGAGCCTGTCACATCAAACAAATACCCTGTCAGTGACGCAGCAATAATGCCTCCGAACAGGTTGTTTGCGAGATTCACCATAGAGCTCAGCATGGATACGGAACCGATCGGCGCAAGTTCTGCGGAGATGGACCAGCCGACCGGAGCGGTTGCGGAAATTCCGGCGAGTCCGATGGAAATGCAAATAATGGCTACGGTAATATTGTTCGTCAGAATGGAGCCTAAAAAGAAAAAGCCAAAGCTCATTCCGACTATGATTACGGTTCGGTACACCTTGGTGTTAGGATAGCCTTTCTTAATAAAATAATCGACGAGCCAGCCGCCGACGGCAATTCCGGAAATGGTTGAGATCAGCCACGGCACTGCTGTAAATAAACCGGACGACATGAGATCCATACCGTATGTATGCTTAAAGAAAGTCGGAAGCCAGGTGAGCAGCAGGTTGAATGTATACCCGTACCCTGTAAATCCGATCATTAAGCCCCATACTTTCCGATTGGTGAAAAGCTTTTTTAAAAGCGGGCCCGTTTTGTAAGGGATTTGCTCTGTTGTAATGGCATTGTGTTTTTGAATATAGTTTAGTTCACTTTTAGAAATGCGTTTGTGCCGTTCAGGCTGTTCATAATACTGCCAGAAAAAGATCGTAAACAGCACATTGATGCATCCAATCGTCAAAAAAGCGACACGCCAGTCAAATGTTGTGACAAGAAAGGCGACCAATGGCGCGCCGATTACATTTGAAAACTTGGCGGCCGAATCGAACAGTGAGTTTGCCAATCCCCGCTCACTTGGAGGAAACCAGAGAGCGGTTGCTTTAGAGGCAGCAGGGAACGCAGAGGCGCTCGTCAGCCCAATGAGAAACCGGAACAGATACAACAGCAATTTTCCTTGCAAAAAAGCAAGAAGGATCGTTAAAAAGCTCCATATTGTCATTCCAACCCTCGTGACCCATGCGACCCCAAAACGGTCCAGCAAACTTCCGACAGGCAGCTGCATCAGTGTATAGGAATAGGTGTAAATGGAAAACACGATGCCGAGTTCAGTTGCAGTAAGGTGAAACGAATCTTGTATCGCAGGGGCCGCTACCGAGATGGCCACTCGGTCAAAATAATTAAGAATAATAATGCCGCTAAGTAACGAAGATATGTACCATCTGGTATGCCCAGGCCGTTTCACGCGCTCTTGACTCATGATGAAAACCTCCTCTGTCATAGCATGATCTCCTGATAGAAAAACCATTCAAATTTTAAATACCACAGCGCGCTTTTATATAAACGGCAGGAATTTGACTGGAACAGATCGGTGCTTTAGAATGAAAGTAATAAAAATGAACACTCCAAAGGGGAGTAGCTTTCACAGTAAAGTCGTCATTACGGGACAAGGTGTCCTCGGCTTTGCTGGCAATCTCATTGTTAGCGAGACCTTTGCCAAATCTGATTTGGTGAAGGTCTTTTTGTTTCAGGAACTTCACCAAATTGGTGGAGTTTTTTCATTTTTATCAAAAAGGGAGAGGAGCATCAGAATGTCTAAGCTGAAAAAGTGGCTGAAGCGTGAATTGGTAAGGAAAGGGCTGCCGTTAGCGAAAGAGAAATTGATTCCGATCTTAAAAGAAAAAATGAAAAAGAAACGATGAGGGGGCTGAAGATGAAGATTATTTTGACAGTACTTGCCGGAGTGGGACTTTTGAGTGCAGGCGGATGCGGCATGCTTGATCAGGTGAACGACGGATTGAACTATACGAGTGAAGCAGCTGGTTATGTGGAGAAGGTGAAGACATTTGCAGAGGAAGCGCCTGAATTGGCTGAGAAAGCTGTAAATGACACCGAGGCGAAAGAAAAACTTGAAGCGCAGCTTGAGTCGATTCAGAAGGCTGCCGCTGATTTTAATGAATTAACGCCGCCTGATGCCGCAGCGGAGATTCATCAAACCATTCAGGAACATAACAAAACCTTGCAGAAAAGCGCTGAAGATGTGTTGAAACAAGCCGAGGAAGGCAAGGTATCGCTTAAAGAATTGGAGCAGTCAGACCTGGTCCAAAACGCAAAGCAAATTACTGATGTGATGGGACAAATTGAGAAGCTGGGTGAATAAGAAAAAGCATCCCGACGCGGGATGCTTTTTGCTTATTCAGCCATTGCGTCTGTTAAGACAGGAACGACTTGTTTTTTACGGGAAACAACGCCTTTTAAGAGGGCTGTGTTGTTTTCTAATGTAACGTTGAACGCTTTTTCCACTTTCGCTGCTTCGTTACCGATTGCAAGAGCAAGTGAATCATTTTCTAAGATATCTGTGATAACGAGAAGGAAGAGATCAAGATTCTTCTCAGCCACAACTTTTGAGATCACAGCTTCTAATTCAGCTTGGCGTTTTTTCACATCTTCAATGTCCACTGTGTTTACTTGTGCGATTTCGACTTTCTTGCTGCCGAGCGTAAATTCTTTCGCATCAAGAGAAATGAGCTCTTCCACTGTTTTTTTGCTTAGATCAGCGCCTGCTTTCAACATGTTCAAGCCGTATTCTTCAGCATCTACGCCAGCGATCTCCGCAAGCTCTTTTGCTGCTGCTACGTCTTGGTCCGTGCAAGTTGGAGATTTAAATAACAGGGAATCAGAAATGATCGCAGACAGCATAAGGCCGGCAATTTCTTTCTCGATTTTCACGTTATTCTCTTTGTACATTTTGTTTAAGATGGTAGCCGTACAGCCTACAGGCTCAGCACGATAGTAAAGCGGCTCAGCTGTTTCAAAGTTAGCGATGCGGTGATGGTCGATAACCTCTAAAACCTGAACCTCTTCAATGTCTTTGATGCTTTGCTGGCGTTCGTTATGGTCAACCAGGATAACGCCGTTTACTTCGTTTGCAGCTGTTTCAACAAGACGCGGGCTTTCTTGTTTGAAATAGTCAAGCGCGTATTGTGTTTCGCCGTTGACTTGTCCGAGACGGACAGGCTCAGCATTGAAGCCGAGTTTGTTTTTCAAATCAGCATAAGCAATCGCAGAACAAATCGTATCTGTGTCTGGGTTTTGGTGTCCGAAAATAAGTATCTTTTCCATGATAGCTCCTATCCTTTTTTTAAGTAGTGTAATCTTTATATAGTTTAACACGTCTTGCTGCAGGTGTAATCATGCAAACCCTTAAAAATTGATGTGAATAAGAAGCATTTTCTTTGAGCTAAGGAGAAAAGGTGTGTAAAATACTGGGTAGCTTAGTTGCAAAATGTAATGTAGTATCAAAAAAGGTACTATTGGAGGGTCAAGAATGAGTGGAAAAAAGAATATATACCCGAACAAAGAAGGCTGTCCAGTTGAATTTACTCTAGATGTCATTGGCGGAAAGTGGAAAGGAATTCTTTTTTATCACATGATAGATGGCAAGAAACGATTTAATGAGTTTCGGCGAATCTGCCCGAGTATTACTCAAAGAATGCTTACTCTTCAGCTGAGGGAGCTGGAAGCGGACGGCATCGTGCATCGTGAGGTTTATCAACAGGTGCCGCCCAAGGTTGAGTACTCTCTGACAGAATTCGGGCGAACGCTTGAACCGATTGTTTTGCAAATGAAAGAATGGGGAGAATCCAACAGAGACGTGCTGGAATCTTATCGTTCGAACGGCTTAGTGAAGGATCAGCAGAAATAGCAGCAAAGGGAACTCCTTTGCTGCTTGTTTTATTTCATTGAAATGGCTCTGTTGGCGTTTCTGACATCGTTTTTCAACAGTTCAGAAAGGTTGTAAGACGGATAATATCCATGCTGATACATGTATCGATAAACTTGGGCGTGCAGCTGGATGGCAGCATTCAGCTGTTTGACCAGTACGTTTCTTAATTGAGGTGTTGCTGTTTCTGTAATTGCGATGGCATAGCTGCGGACAGATGTTTTGGCAAAACCGAGCAGGTCACCGCTGTAAAATGGGTTATCTGCGCGTTCTTCTTCCTCATCTTCTCTGTGCGGAGCCTGTGGAAAGAACGGAAGAAGCTCTCTCAAATTTTGCTCAACGCTCTGAATAGACACGTTATAAAGCTGTCTGAGCTGAGGGTCTTTTACTTCTCTTATCATTTTCTTCAGTTTAATGAGTCCGTTTGATTGAAAAGCAACCAGCTCGTGCATTTCTAATGTTTCATGCCAAGCCAATGTTCTGCGTTCATCCATGTGAAAATTCTCCTTTATCGATCAGATTCCATATCAGCATATGCCCAACGCTCAATGTTGTTCATGATGTTTTGAAGTTTATAAAAAGGGAAATTCACCTTATATAGGATACGGGTTGAGAACATGCACAAAGAGGTGAAACACAATGTGGGACATGATAAAGAACTTTTTCTTGTTTAGCAGCGGCGTTCTGCAAGCAACAACCCTTTTACTGGTGATCTTAATTTTTATGTATGTCAGAAAAACGAAAAAGAAAAACAAGGAATCTTCTGGCTTTATGGATGATAAACATTAATTGTGATGGGCATTCTTTTCAAAGAATGTCTTTTCATTTTTATGTTTCACATGAAACATTAGCGTCATTTTACTTGCGATTTGGACTTATGTTAAAATATAAAAGTAAAATTTAGAGATGATATAAAAACATTCGGTGCAACGTATGTTGCAGCGATGAAAAAGAGCAGTCGTTTATGCTGCTCTTTTCTATTCGTATGTTCAGGATGATACGAGGTGACTAAGTGAAACAAACGAGAGCTTTAATGGAAGGTGCTATTTTAATCAGTCTGTTTGCGATCATCACGCTTCTGGTCGTTTATGTTCCTGTGATTGGAACAATTCTGTTATTTGCACTGCCGCTGCCAATGATCTTGTATACGATCAGACATGGATTGAAGCTAGGGATATGGATGGGCGCTGTCAGTCTTCCGGTTGTTTTTATTGTCGGGTCCTTTAACGGGCTTATTGTAGCTTTTATGTCAGCTTGCGCCGGCATTGCCATGGGACATTTTTTCAAAAGGAAAGAGCCCGGGCACGCCATTATTTCGGGCGCTCTTATTTATATGCTTAGTATTGTCTTCTATTTTGTGATAAGCATTCAGTTTTTGGGTATCAATATCATTGATGAGGCGATGACACAATACCGGCAATCTCTTGATATGGTAGAAACTGTAGCGAAGCAGTCGGGCAATGCTGGACAGTTTGAGAAGCAATTAAAACTGATGGAAGAACAATTGGGTATCGTTCAATATCTTTTTCCAACAGCTATTGTGATGGTAGGAGTTATTTTTTCTTTCCTCAGTTACCTTATCGCTAAGCCGCTCTTAAGGCGATTCTCCCCCGATATTCCTAATCTAAAGCCTTTTAGAGAGTTGAAGTTTCCGCAAAGTGTTGTAGTACTGTATTTGATTATTGTCATGCTTTCATTTTTGCCTTTAGAAAAAGGCCAAATGCTGTACTCTATCGCTTTAAATGGGGAGTTTATACTCGGGTTTCTGATTTTCATCCAAGGTTTATCATTTATCTTTTTCTATTGCCATAAGAAACAATATCCAAAGGCTGCGGCTGTGATTGCTGTCATACTTGGGTTTGTGCATCCGGTCTTCATGGCAGCCATTCGCATTTTAGGCGTTTTAGATATGGGCTTTCATATAAGGAATAAGGTGAAGTGAACATGAGTTTTACTCACATGGTGGGGAGTGATAGAAATGCCAAGCTTTTATGAAAAACCGCTGTTTCGGTATCCCATCTATGCATTGATTGCTCTGTCAATTATTACAATCCTCATCAGCTTTTATTTTAACTGGATATTAGGAACCGTCGAAGTGCTGCTGCTGGCAGTTATTTTGTTTTTTATTAAGCGTGCTGATTCTCTTATTCGACAAGAGATTGATGCTTATATTTCTACGTTGTCCTACAGGTTGAAAAAAGTCGGTGAAGAGGCATTGATGGAAATGCCGATTGGAATCATGCTTTTTAATGACCAATATTATATAGAATGGGCAAATCCGTTTCTTTCCTCTTGCTTTAATGAAAGCACTTTAGTGGGGAGATCACTTTACGATACTTGTGAATCGGTAGTGCCGCTTATCAAACAAGAGGTGGAATCGGAAACGGTTACATTGAATGACCGCAAGTTTAGGGTTGTCATCAAACGGGATGAGCGTCTGTTATATTTCTTTGATGTAACAGAACAAATTCAGATTGAAAAGCTATATGAAAACGAAAGAACCGTCCTGGCATATATTTTCCTTGATAACTATGATGATGTGACACAAGGATTGGATGACCAGACGAGAAGCACGATGAACAGCCAGGTGACATCTTTGCTGAACGCTTGGGCGCAGGAGTACGGGATCTTCTTGAAAAGGACGTCTTCAGAACGCTTTATCGCTGTACTTAATGAACACATCTTAACTGAACTCGAAAATTCGAAGTTTTCGATTCTTGATGAAGTGCGGGAAAAAACCTCGTTTGACGGTGTAGCGCTGACGTTAAGCGTCGGTGTCGGGGCTTCAGTCTCTTCCCTGAAAGAACTTGGCGATTTGGCGCAATCCAGCTTGGACTTAGCACTGGGACGCGGCGGAGACCAGGTAGCCATTAAGCTGCCAAACGGCAAGGTGAAGTTTTACGGCGGTAAAACAAACCCAATGGAGAAACGAACAAGGGTGCGGGCCCGCGTGATTTCTCACGCCTTAAAGGAAATCGTCACCGAAAGCAGCAATGTAATTATCATGGGGCATAAATTCCCTGACATGGATTCTATCGGCGCAGCGATCGGGATTTTAAAGGTGGCTCAGGCAAATAACAAAGATGGTTTTATCGTGATTGACCCAAATCAAATCGGATCAAGTGTGCAGCGTTTGATTGGGGAAATCAAAAAATATGAAGAACTGTGGTCAAGATTTATTACGCCTGAAGAAGCAATGGAAATTTCCAATGATGACACACTGCTTGTGATCGTTGATACACATAAGCCGTCACTTGTTATGGAGGAACGGCTGGTCAATAAAATTGAACATATCGTGGTCATTGACCATCACCGAAGAGGTGAGGAGTTTATCAGAGATCCGTTGCTCGTTTATATGGAACCATACGCTTCTTCCACAGCGGAATTGGTGACAGAGCTGCTTGAATATCAGCCGAAGCGCTTAAAAATCAATATGATTGAAGCAACAGCCCTATTAGCTGGTATAATAGTGGATACAAAGAGCTTTTCTCTCCGCACGGGCTCGCGGACTTTCGATGCGGCTTCTTATTTAAGGGCAAAAGGCGCCGACACGGTGCTGGTGCAGAAGTTCCTGAAAGAAACCGTTGATTCCTATATTAAACGGGCGAAGCTGATCCAGCATACGGTCCTCTATAAAGATAACATTGCGATTGCTTCTCTTCCGGAAAATGAAGAGGAATACTTCGATCAAGTGCTGATTGCGCAGGCTGCCGATTCGCTGCTGTCGATGAGTGAGGTTGAGGCTTCATTTGCGGTGGCGAGACGGGATGAACAAACGGTTTGTATCAGTGCGCGGTCGCTTGGCGAGGTAAATGTTCAGATCATCATGGAGGCCCTGGAAGGCGGAGGGCATTTAACAAATGCGGCGACTCAGTTGTCCGGCATTTCAGTTTCTGAAGCGCTGGAACGGCTGAAGCACGCCATAGATGAGTATTTTGAGGGAGGCGTACAGAGATGAAGGTTATTTTCTTACAAGATGTAAAAGGAAAAGGAAAAAAAGGCGAAGTCAAAAACGTAGCAGACGGTTATGCGCATAACTTTCTAATTAAAAAAGGCCTCGCGGTTGAAGCGAACGCGTCAAACATCAGCGCGTTAAACGGACAAAAGCAGAAAGAGAAAAAAGAAGCCATTGCTGAGCTTGAGCAGGCTAAGAGCTTGAAAGAGACATTAGAAAAACTGACTGTTGAGCTTAGCGCAAAATCAGGTGAGGGCGGCCGTTTATTTGGTTCAGTGACAAGCAAGCAAATCACTGAACAGCTCCAAAAAGACCATAACATTAAAGTAGATAAGCGGAAGCTTGAACTGCCGGACGGCATTCGTGCATTAGGATATACAAACGTGCCTGTGAAGCTGCATCCTGAAGTGCAGGCTGTGTTAAAGGTACATGTAAAAGAAGAAGCTTAATAGAAAAGAGGCTTGGATGAATCCAAGCCTCTTTTTTTATTCCACGAGATAAAGAGTTTGCTGGCTTTCTCCGCCAGGTCCTCTTCGCATTCCCTGCACGCTGTTTGTGCTGCTGGAGGAACCGCTGTACTCGTCAGATGTTATTTCTTTTCCGTTTTTCTTAATCCAGGAAACAAGTTCGCTGTTGCCTGAGTTGTTTTCTGACAGAAGGAAGTATTTCACTTTGCCTTCTTTGATCAGTTTTTTCAGTTCCGACACAGTCAGAATGGGATCCGTGCCGTTAAATCCGCCCATTGCCATAACAGATTCATTTTCGTAAATGATGTATGGCGCAGCTGTTACGGTTGTCAAAGTAGCAAATAAATATTCTTCGCCGGTATTGTGTTTTCTCAGATAGGACAGGAGCCCGCTGTCGACCTCTGAAGAGAACATGTTCCCGCCGTTTGCTGAGCCTTTGAGCTGCGGGCCGGATTCAGGAAGGACGCTGTTGCCACCGTATAGAAGCGGCGTTGCTGACCAGTAAACAGGTGTGAGAAGCAGAACGCACAAGCTGATGATGGTCAGCTGCTTACTGAACGTATGGCTGCGTTTAAGCATCAGAAGTGCAAGGGTGATACCGAGTCCTACGAGTCCCAGGACATACATCCACACACTGCCGATTTGGCTTGTATAAGCACTCAGAATATACACCTGGAACACGGTTGTGATCAGAACGGCTGCCGGCAGAAGATAGCTGGGCCAGTCTTGATTATTTTTGTATAAGCGGTGCATCGTATACCATCCGATACCAGAAAGGGCGGCAATCGGCGGTGCCAGCATAATCAAATAATACTGGTGGAAGAATCCTGCGATGCTGAAGAAACCAGCCACGGGAACAAGCCAAGCCGCCCAGAATAGCGTTTCTTTCATTTCAGCAGCATGTCCGCGGCGATCACGGTACCAGCTGACGATTGCGCCCAGTAATCCGATCAATGAGAATGGAAGCATCCAGCTGATTTGGCCGGAAAGTGCTGATTGGAAAAGACGAAGCGGTCCAGGATCACCGGTGCCGAACATATTCACGCTTTTTCCGCCTCTACCGCCAGGCCCTCCATTTCCAGGCCCGTTGCCACCTGTGGGAGGTGTGCCTCCGCCTCCATTGAGAGCGCCGGTTTGTCCGTTAGGCGGCTGAGGCGCCTGTGAATGGTTTCCGAATGATTGATTTCCGTTCTGAGAAAAAGATGAACCGTCGCCATTTGGCGCTTGCATGTTGTCTTGATTCTGCATGTTCCCTCCGCCAGCAGCATTCATATCACCCTTTGCAAGGCCCGTAGTTTGCCCAAGCAGACGCTCTGTGCCGTTGTAGCCAAAGGCCAGTTCTAGCACTGAGTTAGTCTGGCTGCTTCCTACATAAGGCCGGCTTGAGGAAGAGGCTGAATCCACTGCTATCGCCCATGAGAGTGAAAGGCCTGTCAGAAGGACAAGAGACAGAAGCAGGGAACCGATTTTTTTCTTGAGGGAAACCCGAGATGCAACCATGTAGAATAACACAAATGCAGGCAATACCATAAACGCTTGCATCATCTTCATATTAAAGGCGAGCCCAATCAGGGCAAATGCCATCAGCAGCCAAACCAGCTTGCCTTGTTTTACTGCCCGAAACAGGCAAGCTGAACCGAGCAATATGGTAAAAACGAGCATGCTGTCGATATTGTTTGTCCGGCTGACAGCTACTGCGATAGGGGTCAGTGCCATAACAAGTGCGGAAATGCGGGCCGCTCCAATTCCAAAAGTCGGCTTGATCATTCTGTAGAGAAGGAAGACAGATCCAACTCCGGCAAGAGCCTGGGGAATGATGACACTCCACGTGTGAACACCGAAAATCAGTGCGAAAATCGTTTGAATCCATAACACGACAGGAGGCTTATCTACTGTCACAAATCCAGAAGGGTCAAATGACGCATAAAAGAAATTATGGAAGCTTTGCGTCATGCTTTTTACAGCCGCCAAATAGTACTGGTTCGCTGTATCATCCTGCCAAATGTGATACGTATTCAAAAAAGCTGCTGCCAGCAAAATAAGAATAAGGGCTGCGTCGAATCGTTTGGTTTTCATCGTTTTTCACCTCTTTATGGTGTCTCATTGTAAAAAACAAATATGAAAAACTTATGAATAAACCATAAATATTCAAAGAAAAAAGCGGAGATATTTTCCCCGCTTTTATGCTGAATTTCTTTGTTTTTCTGACTGGAAAATGTATCGATCTCGTCCGGCTCCCTGTCCGGCTGCTCCCATTACGATCAGGGCAGCAATGAGAAGCACAATCGGCATCGTCCATGAATGCGTCTGGTCAAAGAGATAGCCGACAAAGATTGGCCCGACTGCTGCCAGCAGGTAGCCGAATGACTGAGACATGCCTGACAGCGCAGCGGCCTGTTGGGCATTTTCACTGCGGAGACCAATCAAAGTGAGCGCCAGACTAATGCTGGAGCCTTGCCCGATACCGATAATGATCATCCAGATGGCAAGCAATGTATGGCTTCCGCCCGCTAATAATCCGCAGAGGCCGATCAGATAAACTGAGGCCAGCGCCGCAACGATACCACGCTGCTGTTTCACACGGTCAGCTAAAACTGGTGTCAAAAAAGTGGAAGGCAGACTCGCAAATTGCATGAGTGATACCATCCATCCGGCTGTTGCCGTATCAATCCCGTGTGAACGGAGAATTTCAGGAAACCAAGCGATGCTGCTGTAAAATAAAAACGATTGCAGGCCCATAAAGATGGTGACATACCATGCCATTTTGGAAGCCCAAATGGAACTGGATTGCAGCTTCATTGTCTGGTTTGCCGTATCCCGGTGGCGCAGCTGAGGTATCCAGATTAGCAATGCAAGTAAAGCCAGCCCGCCCCATAAGAGAAAGGCATGTTTCCATCCGCCATCCATCTGGGTCGCTAAAGGCACGCTGACACCCGATGCTAAAGCTGCGAATATATTCATTGATGTCGTATACAGGCTGATCATGATCCCTGGCTTTTCAGGGTATTTATGTTTGATTAAGCTTGGCAAAAGTACGTTACCAATCGCAATTCCGACTCCGATAAGTGCCGTTCCGAAAAACAAAGCGGCAGTATAGCCGGTAGAACGAGTCAAAACACCGATAAGCAGTATCACGAGACCTAGCCATAAAGTTCGCTCATTTCCGAGGCGCTGTCCAAGCTTAGGTGCAAGTGGAGAAAGAACTGCAAACGAAAGCAGCGGCAGTGCGGTCAAAAAACCGGCTGCCCCATTGGACATGTGCAGCTCTGCCCGGATAGAGCTGATGACCGGACCGACTGAAGTGATCGCGGGCCGTAAGTTAAAGGCGATAAAGATAATGCCGGTGATCAGCCAAAATGATTGGATTTTTTTATTATGTGGATGTGGCAAAGCAGTTACTCCTCTTTTCTAACATATACATGATATTATCCCGAAACAGGTAAGCAAGTATGTGAATGAACGCTATGATTTGTCCTCTTTTTGCAGTTCAGCCATTTTGGCAAGCAGAATATGCTGAGGCATATGCATGATCTGTTCAAGCGGCAGATTCAAGGACTCTGCAAGCTTTTGTGCAGTTTCAGCAGAAATTTGCAAAGGTCTCACAAAAGATCCCTCCTCTCTTCTGTCCATTGTACAAGAATCAGATGTGAAATGTAAGAAGATGTCACAAAGGAATAGAGCAATCGGAAAATGACCGTTATAAAAGAGGTAAGGAGGGTTCTTATGCACGCACCGTTATCCTTATTAAAACAAATGCTGAAGGAACACCAAATAGACACTGAAAAAGCTGTCACTTTCGAAGAATATATAGCAATGAGGTTAAAGCTTCAGGAGCTGATGGGGAAATTTGCTTCGATCGGGGAGTGGGATCTGTATCAAAAAGCGGCAGATTTGATGATGCACATAGGCATCCAATGGATGAAATAAACCGATAACCGCCAAAAAACCCTCGCTGCAGCGAAGGCTTTCATTCATTAAAATGAGTGTTCTTCTTCCACATTTTTAAACTGGTCATAAATTACAAGCTTAGACGGACTGTTTTCCTTAGCCACCTGTTTGGCCTTTTCAATAGCGGCGTCTTTAGACGTATACAAAGCTGTCGGCGCTACATTCTCCACCTCAATAAACCAGCCGTCCGCGTCAACATTAGGCGTAATCGCATATTTCTTTATCATCTTTCATTCCTCCCTCATGTTTTATTGCATTTTTCCCGCCTTGTTACTGTCCGAAACGATCCAATCTGCTAACTGAAAAAAACAGGAAACAGACAATTTTTCTATTTTTTTTCTGTAGAAATGGTAGAATGGAGGTTGGAGATTTTTTAATGAGAGGACGGTGCTTAGCATGACAGACCTTCTGAATGACCGGCTTCCTCCGCAAAATATAGAAGCCGAACAAGCCGTGTTAGGCGCTATTTTTTTACAGCCGTCTGCTTTAACACTGGCTTCAGAAGTATTGATTCCAGATGATTTCTATAGAATGTCCCACCAAAAAATCTATAATGCGATGCTGGTGCTCGGTGACCGAGGTGAACCGGTTGATCTGGTGACAGTAACATCAGAGCTTGCGAACACAGACCTGCTGGAAGAAGTAGGCGGCATTTCATATTTGACAGATATCGCAAACTCGGTGCCGACAGCGGCTAACATAGAATATTACGCGAAAATCGTTGAGGAAAAATCGATTCTTCGCCGATTAATCAGAACTGCGACAACGATTGCTCAAGACGGGTATACCCGTGAGGATGAGGTCGAGGATTTACTAAGTGAAGCGGAAAAAACGATTATGGAAGTGGCACAGCGCAAAAACACGAGTGCCTTCCAAAATATTAAGGACGTCCTTGTCCAGACCTATGATAATATCGAACAGCTTCACAATCGAAAAGGTGATATCACGGGAATTCCAACAGGGTTTACGGAGCTTGACCGGATGACTGCGGGTTTCCAGCGCAACGACTTGATCATTGTGGCTGCCCGTCCGTCAGTAGGGAAAACAGCCTTTGCCCTGAACATCGCACAAAACGTGGCGACAAAGACCGATGAGAGCGTAGCAATTTTCAGTCTTGAGATGGGTGCAGAGCAGCTCGTTATGCGTATGCTCTGTGCCGAGGGAAATATCAATGCCCAGAATCTCCGTACAGGTAACCTGACCGAAGAGGATTGGGGCAAGCTGACGATGGCAATGGGAAGCCTATCGAACAGCGGGATTTACATCGACGATACACCGGGTATTCGAGTGAGTGAAATCCGTGCCAAGTGCCGCCGCTTGAAGCAGGAAAGCGGGCTGGGCATGATTTTGATCGATTACCTGCAATTGATTCAGGGAAGCGGTCGTTCAAAGGACAACCGTCAGCAGGAAGTATCTGAAATTTCCCGTGAACTGAAGTCGATTGCGAGGGAGCTGCAAGTCCCTGTTATCGCGCTTTCTCAGCTTTCCAGGGGTGTTGAGCAGCGTCAGGATAAACGTCCGATGATGTCTGATATCCGGGAATCAGGAAGTATCGAGCAGGACGCGGATATTGTCGCGTTCCTTTATCGTGATGACTACTATGACAAAGAAACCGAGAATAAAAATATTATCGAAATTATTATCGCCAAACAGCGTAACGGCCCGGTAGGAACCGTGTCTCTTGCGTTCGTAAAAGAATACAACAAATTCGTCAACCTGGAACGGCGTTTTGATGACGCAGGCGTTCCGCCCGGCGCATAAGCCCCAAGAGCTGCTCTTGGGGTTTTTTTTCATTCGAAAGATGGAAGAAATACCGTTCGCTCAGCGGATGAAAATTTGAAAGCGTTTTAATAAAATGGTGCAAAAAGGAGATGGTAACAATATGGGAAAACGTTTTTCGTCTTTTCAAGCAGCACAAATCCGAATTGCGCGTCCTACGGGCCAGCTTGATGAGATTATTCGTTTTTACGAAGAGGGACTGTGTTTGAAACGAATAGGAGAATTTTCAAAGCATAACGGGTATGACGGTGTCATGTTCGGCCTTCCTCATGCCGATTATCATTTGGAATTCACCCAGTATGAAGGGGGAAGCACTGCCCCCGTTCCCCATCCCGACAGCCTTCTTGTTTTTTATGTGCCGAATGCAGTTGAACTGGCAGCGATCACTTCAAAGCTAAAGCACATGGGCTATCAAGAGGCCGAATCAGAGAACCCGTACTGGAGCAATGGGGGCGTGACGATAGAGGACCCGGATGGCTGGCGGGTCGTTTTTATGAATTCAAAAGGGATATCAGGCAAGTGATTCTTTCTTGTGCTAAAGGGTGAAAGTTTCGCAAGCTTTTTATGACAAAGCAGTGAGAAAACGCTTATAAAACGAATGGAAGCGAACGAATATAGATTTACATTAATTTAATGTTCGGATTTACAATTGACTTTCTGTTTCTTCACTGATAAACTTGATTTGTTTGAATAGAATCGTTTTGAAAGGTTAACGGAGGTGCACGGACATGTCTTCAGTAGTTGTAGTAGGTACGCAATGGGGCGATGAAGGAAAAGGTAAAATTACAGATTTCCTATCAGAAAATGCAGAAGTGATCGCCCGTTATCAAGGCGGAAATAACGCAGGGCATACAATCAAGTTTGACGGAATCACATATAAGCTTCACTTAATCCCGTCTGGAATTTTCTATAAGGATAAAACGTGTGTAATCGGAAACGGAATGGTTGTAGATCCGAAAGCATTAGTCACAGAGCTTGCGTATCTTCATGAGCGCAACGTCAGTACAGATAACCTGAGAATCAGCAACAGAGCTCACGTCATTCTGCCGTATCATTTGAAATTGGATGAAGTGGAAGAAGAGCGTAAAGGGGCTAACAAGATCGGCACAACGAAAAAAGGAATCGGCCCTGCTTACATGGATAAAGCAGCCCGCATCGGAATTCGCATCGCGGATCTGTTAGACCGTGACGCGTTTGCGGAAAAGCTTGAGCGCAATCTTGAAGAAAAAAACCGTCTTCTCGAGAAAATGTACGAGACAGAAGGGTTTAAACTTGAGGATATCTTAGACGAATATTATGAGTACGGCCAGCAGATTAAAAAATATGTTTGCGATACATCTGTTGTCTTAAACGATGCTCTTGATGAAGGGCGCCGTGTATTATTTGAAGGCGCACAAGGGGTTATGCTCGATATCGACCAAGGAACATACCCGTTTGTTACGTCATCTAACCCGGTTGCCGGCGGTGTCACGATCGGTTCTGGTGTCGGCCCGACCAAAATCAAGCACGTTGTCGGTGTATCAAAAGCATATACGACTCGTGTCGGCGACGGTCCTTTCCCGACTGAGCTGAAAGATGAAATCGGCGATCAAATCCGTGAAGTCGGACGCGAATATGGAACAACAACAGGCCGCCCGCGCCGTGTCGGCTGGTTTGACAGCGTTGTTGTCCGCCACGCCCGCCGTGTGAGTGGAATTACAGATCTTTCTCTGAACTCAATTGACGTCCTAACAGGAATTGAAACGTTGAAAATCTGTGTGGCGTACCGCTACAAAGGCGAAATCATTGAAGAATTCCCAGCAAGTCTTAAGGCACTTGCTGAATGTGAGCCGGTATATGAAGAAATGCCGGGCTGGAATGAGGATATTACAGGTGCGAAGAGCTTGAGCGAGCTTCCGGAAAATGCGCGCCATTATCTTGAGCGTGTGTCTCAGCTGACAGGCATTCCGCTTTCTATTTTCTCTGTCGGTCCAGACCGCTCACAAACAAATGTCCTTCGCAGTGTGTACCGTGCGAACTAAATAGAATATGTCTGCAAGCCCCTATTTAAGGGGCTTGTTTTTGTTTGAAAGCCGCATATAAGTTGGTCTGAGAAAAAAATATGAAAAAAAACCAAAAAAGTTATTGCCACTTCTATTTGTTCGTGATATTATAAATCTCGTTGTTACGGAAACTGCTTCAATAGAGTACGAGATAAGAACTAGATCTAAGTCGTTTGCTCTATAGAAATTCCGACATCTTTAAGAGCCATTAGCTCAGTTGGTAGAGCATCTGACTTTTAATCAGAGGGTCGAAGGTTCGAGTCCTTCATGGCTCACCATTTCGTGAAGGCCCGTTGGTCAAGCGGTTAAGACACCGCCCTTTCACGGCGGTAACACGGGTTCGAATCCCGTACGGGTCATTGATTTACTTTAGCGTTATTGCTAAATTCCTTATTTGTCTGTGAGAGCTGACACGACAGCTCTCCGGGCAATTACTGTAAGGTCCGGTAGTTCAGTTGGTTAGAATGCCTGCCTGTCACGCAGGAGGTCGCGGGTTCGAGTCCCGTCCGGACCGCCATTTTACTTTACTTAGTAGAGAAAAATAAAACATTTGGCTCGGTAGCTCAGTTGGTAGAGCAACGGACTGAAAATCCGTGTGTCGGCGGTTCGATTCCGTCCCGAGCCACTTACCAAACGCATCTGCAATCGTAGGTGCGTTTTTTCTTTTAGGAAAAAGGCAAACATGAGGAGTGTTATAATAGAAGAAAAAGGGAGAACCGGCCCTGCGGCCGGTTCAAAGAAGAAGACGTCATTGATAAAGACGCACTCCGGTGAGGGGAGGTTTCAATAAAGTTATCTTTTTTAAAAAAAGTTGACCAGCATGACAATAGATAAACAACTGGCGATAAAGGTGAAACATGTGTTTTTTTTCTAAACCTTTATTTTTTTTATCTTTTGACCTTAAACCGTTATAATAGACAAGGACCCATTCTTTACATGGGCCATAAGTGATGAAACGAATGTTATATAGATGAAATGAAGTCATTCGGCAGGAGGAAAATCAAAATGATGGATAAAAAGATCCTTGTAGTAGATGATGAAAAACCGATTGCAGATATATTGGAATTTAACTTAAGAAAAGAAGGCTATGAAGTGCACTGTGCCCACGACGGAAACGAAGCCGTTGAAATGGTAGAAGAGCTTCAGCCTGATTTAATTCTTTTAGATATTATGCTCCCGAATAAAGACGGCGTTGAAGTATGCCGCGAAGTCAGAAAGAAATACGATATGCCAATCATTATGCTGACGGCTAAGGATTCAGAAATTGACAAGGTTATCGGGCTTGAAATCGGTGCTGATGACTATGTCACAAAACCATTCAGCACACGCGAGCTCTTGGCACGTGTAAAAGCGAACCTGCGTCGCCAGCTGACAACAGCGCCTGCGGAGGAAGAGCCTTCCTCTAACGAGATTCATATCGGCTCTCTCGTCATCTTCCCTGACGCGTACGTTGTATCAAAACGAGACGAAACAATCGAATTGACTCATCGTGAGTTCGAATTGCTTCATTATTTAGCAAAACATATCGGACAAGTGATGACCCGTGAACATTTGCTTCAAACCGTTTGGGGCTATGATTACTTCGGCGATGTCAGAACGGTTGACGTAACAGTCCGCCGGCTTCGTGAAAAAATCGAGGACAACCCGAGCCATCCAAATTGGATCGTCACACGCCGCGGTGTAGGTTATTACTTGAGAAACCCAGAACAGGACTAATGCCCATATGAATAAGGTTGGTTTTTTTCGGTCGATCCAATTTAAGATTACCTTGATTTATGTGCTTTTGATTATCATTGCCATGCAAATCATTGGTGTGTATTTTGTCAATCAGGTAGAGAAGTCGCTGATCAGCTCTTATGAACAATCGCTGAATCAGCGAATCGACAACCTTTCTTATTATATCGAACAAGAATATAAGAGCGATAACGACAGTACCGTCATAAAGGATGACGTCAGCCGTATTTTGAATGACTTCACGAAAAGTGATGAGGTTCGGGAAATTAGCTTTGTAGATAAAAGCTATGAAGTGGTCGGTTCTTCAAAGCCGTACGGTGAGGAAGTGGCTGGGAAACAAACGACCGATCTGATTTTCAAAAGAATTTTTTCTACCAAACAGTCGTATTTAAGAAAATATTATGACCCGAAAAGCAAAATCAGAGTTCTTATTTCCGCGAAGCCCGTCATGACTGAAAACCAAGAGGTTGTCGGCGCGATCTATGTTGTCGCGAGTATGGAAGATGTCTTTAATCAAATGAAGACGATCAACACGATACTGGCGTCCGGCACAGGTTTGGCACTTGTTTTGACGGCTCTTCTCGGTATTTTTCTGGCAAGAACCATTACCCACCCGCTTTCAGATATGCGAAAGCAGGCGATGGAGCTTGCGAAAGGGAATTTCTCGAGGAAGGTTAAAAAGTACGGGCATGATGAAATTGGGCAGCTGGCCACAACGTTTAACCACTTAACGAGAGAGCTTGAAGATGCCCAGGCGATGACTGAAGGAGAACGCAGAAAGCTAGCCTCTGTCATTGCTTATATGACAGACGGCGTTATCGCCACAAACCGAAACGGAGCGATTATTCTCTTAAACAGCCCGGCGCTGGAACTGTTGAACGTTTCACGTGAAACAGCCTTAGAAATGCCGATTACGAGTTTGCTGGGGCTTCAAGAGAATTATACTTTTGAAGATTTAGTGGAGCAGCAGGATTCTATGCTGCTTGAAATTGAGCGCGATGATGAATTAACGGTGCTTCGCGTGAATTTCTCTGTGATTCAAAGGGAACACGGCAAAATTGATGGTTTAATCGCTGTCATTTACGATGTAACCGAACAAGAGAAAATGGATCAGGAACGCAGAGAATTCGTTGCGAATGTATCACATGAGCTGAGGACGCCGCTTACGACAATGCGCAGCTATTTAGAAGCGTTAGCTGAAGGCGCGTGGGAAAATAAAGACATTGCTCCGCGCTTCTTAATGGTGACGCAAAATGAAACAGAGCGTATGATCCGGCTTGTCAATGATCTGCTTCAGCTGTCGAAATTTGACAGCAAGGATTATCAATTTAACCGGGAATGGATTCAGATTGTCCGGTTTATGTCGCTTATTATTGACCGTTTTGAAATGACAAAAGAGCAGCATGTGGAGTTTATCCGCAATCTGCCGGACAGAGATCTGTACGTCGAGATTGACCAGGATAAAATAACGCAGGTGCTCGATAATATTATTTCTAACGCTTTAAAATATTCACCGGAAGGCGGACATGTCACGTTCTCGATTGATGTCAATGAAGGGGAAGAACTTCTCTATATCAGCGTGAAGGATGAAGGGATCGGCATTCCGAAAAAAGATGTCGAAAAAGTCTTTGACCGCTTCTACAGGGTGGATAAAGCGAGAACGAGAAAGCTTGGCGGCACCGGTCTGGGATTGGCGATTGCCAAGGAAATGGTACAGGCGCACGGCGGAGATATTTGGGCGGACAGCATAGAAGGAAAAGGCACGACGATTACATTTACTCTTCCATATAAAGAGGAACAAGAGGATGATTGGGATGAAGCGTGAAAATATAAAAACGATATTACTTACGGTACTCGTCGTCATCAGTCTTGTTTTTACATGGGGGATATGGACGTTCCAGCCAAACTTTTCTGAAGGCTCATCCTCAACAGAGTCTACTGTTCGTGTGAAACATAAAATCGAAAAAACCACCCAAAAGCTGTCTGAAACGGTAAGGCCAAGGGACATGTTTATCCATGATGACGGCGCTCATTACAAAGTGGATGACAATGCCCTCTATGAAGAAATTTGGTCTGACTTGCCGCATTGGGATGTGAAAGGAATTAAAGATATTTCGGATCAGTATGACAAGGCTGGATTCAAAAGCTGGTTTTATGGAATAGGCGGTTCTGAAGCCAAGCTTGACTTGCAATTCAGCGATACGATCCCGATTGATATTTTCCAAACGTTGTTTAAATGGTCTAATCAGTCGTTTGAATACAGTTCGTTTGACCATATTCTGATCCCGTTCAATGAAACAAAAGCGAACAAGAAAATCTATTTGGTATCTTACAGCAAACAGCTCATTCTTGAAGTGACGGTTGAGTCGGCAAACTACCGGAACATTATGAACGACTTGAAAAACAGGCAATCAAATATGCCGGCGTTCAGTTTGTTCTCCATTGGCTCAAAGAAAGAGTTCTTGCTGCCGAACAAACCGCTTACGATGGACAAAAAAGAATTTGTCACAGAATCGATTAAAACAAATACCTTTAAGCAGGCTTTGTTTAGTGATCCGAGCATTGTAAGAGAAGATTCGAATTACAACAACAGAAATGTGCTGACAGATGGGATCAGCCGTTTAGATGTGAATCTAAGCCAGCGACAGGTGCAATTCCAGCAGCGCAATTTGGTGCAGAGCACATCCTATCAAACAGGTGAGTTAATCAAAAAGAGCCAAAAATACCTTGAGGATACCGGAAGCTGGACGGATCACTATCAATTTTTCAATATCAATGACAGCCAGCAGCTGAGCTTCTATATCTTTATGGATCAGATCCCGGTCATTAACAGCACCGCCAAACCTTTCGGAGCGACATCGGCGATTACGGTGCAATGGGCGAATGATGATATTCTCAGCTATAAGCGGCCGAATTACAGTCTCGGAACGAATCCGATTAAAACAAGTGAAACAGAGCTCATGAGCGGCAGCGAAGTGAAGATGCTGCTTTCGAAACAAACCGCTTATGATACGGACAAAATTGATCAGATCTTCCTTGCTTATCAATTGGTATCAACATCAACCAACGATGATCCTCTCGTTGAACTGGAACCGGTTTGGGCGATGAAAGTAAATGGAAAAATTGTGCCGATTACAAAGGATTTATTGAGGAAGGAGGGGGCTAACAGTGGAGTGGAATAAGACAAAATCAATCTTCATCGTTGCCTTCCTCATTTTAGATATTTTCTTAGGCTATCAGTTTTTTCAAAAATGGCAGGCTACCGGCAAAGAATATGAAGTCATTAAAAATGATGTCGAGCATGACATGAAGGCCGATCATATCACGTATGAAGGCTTGAATAAGGAAGCGACAGAAGGCTATCGGATCACGGCAAATCAAAAAGCCTTCACCAAGGAGGAAATTGAGGCGCTGAAGGATCAAAAGCCTTTGATGGACATGCCTAGTGATGATCATAAAGTAACGAGCCTGAAAATGAAGTTTGCAAATCCAATCGCCCTATCAAAGAAGGATATCGAGGACGATGCTCAGGCACTTGTTTCTTCGAAAATTCAAGATGGCGAAAAATATAAGCTTTGGAAGGTTAATAAATCGAAGAAAGAAATTATTTTCTTCCAAACGTACGAAGGCCATTATATTTACCAAAAGACCGACAATCCCTCTAATATGATCGGGCAAGTGGTGCTGCACTTAAACGGTAAAAACGAGGTTGTGTCATACGACCAGACTACGCTTGAGACCTTCAAGCAAATCCAGAAAGAAAGCTTAATTACTGAAATGGATGCGGTTGAGCTATTGTACTATCAAAATCAATTAAAAGAATACAGCACTGTGAAGAGCTGTAAATTCGGCTATGTAGCACAATATCCGCTGACAAGTACGCAGGTGCTGGCGCCGGTATGGAGAATTACGGTCGAGTACGAGAAAAAAGTGAACGGTGAGAAAAAGGCAGTACAAGAGTATTTTACTGTGAATGCTTTGGAGAGTACGATTTTAGATACAGATCAATGAAAATAATGGAGTGAGACAAACATGAGCTTGCAATTTAGCGTACTTGCGAGCGGGAGTACGGGAAATGCGTTTTACCTCGAAACAGAGGATCACGCATTTTTAGTGGACGCCGGTTTGAGCGGAAAAGCCATGGATGGGCTGATGGCGCAGATCGGGCGTAAGCTGGATGATGTAGACGGCATTTTTGTGACGCATGAGCATAGTGACCATATTAAGGGCCTTGGTGTCGTCGCCAGAAAGTACAAGCTTCCGATCTATGCGAATGAGAAGACTTGGAAAGCGATGGAGAATCAAATCGGCAAAATTGACACCGATCAAAAGTTTGTATTTCCGATGGAGACGGTGAAGTCGTTCGGCGGACTTGATGTTGAATCGTTTGGCGTCTCCCACGATGCGGCGGAACCGATGTTTTATGTGTTCCATTATAACGGCCGAAAGCTCGCATTAATGACAGATACGGGATATGTCAGCGACCGGATGAAAGGCATTATCCGTTCAGCGAATGTATTTGTGTTTGAAAGCAATCACGATGTCGGTATGCTGCAAATGGGAAGATACCCATGGAGCATTAAGCGGCGGATTTTAAGTGACGTCGGGCACGTGTCAAATGAAGATGCTGCCTTGGCGATGACGGATGTCATTGGTGATGAGACGTCTCGTATTTACCTGGCGCATTTGAGCCAGGACAACAACATGAAGGAGCTGGCAAGAATGTCTGTACAGCAGACATTGGCTTCTAAAGGATTTGTGACGGGTGAGACATTTGACTTATACGACACTGATCCGAAGAAGGCCACTCCGCTTTGCGCTGTATAATTTTTCTATGTAAATCATGACTATTCTAGGAGCTTCTAACCCACAATATAACCATATTAACGTTCTTGGAAAGGATGGAATATGGTGGATTACGAACGTGAGGAAGAACATACTACTCCTGAACAGCCAAAGAGAAGCAAAAAAGGATATTTTCTTTCAAGCCTGATTGGTGTGATTGTCGGTGCCGTCTTAATGGCGTTTATCATGCCGTACCTTTCAAATGAAGGGCTAGATACGGGCGCTTTAGATCAGCAGCAGAACAATAACGGCCGGGAATCAATCAGGACGGTGAATGTCAGTGTCAACAATACGGTCACCAAGATTGTCAGCAATGTGTCGCCCGCCGTTGTCGGTGTTGTGAACATCCAAAAATCAGATATACGGGGAGAGAGCGGCGAGGCTGGGAGCGGCTCTGGCGTCATCTATAAGAAAAATGACCATTCCGCTTATGTCGTGACCAACCATCATGTCATCGAAGGCGCTTCCCAAATTGAAATCAGCTTGAAAGACGGATCGCGTGTATCAGCTGATCTTGTCGGCAGCGACCAGCTGATGGATCTGGCCGTTTTACGGGTGAAAAGCGATAAAATTAAAGCAGTCGCCGATTTCGGAAATTCAGATAAAGTGAAGTCTGGGGAGCCGGTTATTGCGATCGGGAACCCGTTAGGCCTTGAGTTTGCTGGCTCTGTCACACAAGGCGTCATCTCGGGTACGGAGAGGGCGATCCCAGTAGATTCAAACGGTGATGGACAGCCTGACTGGAACGCAGAAGTCCTGCAAACAGATGCGGCCATTAACCCTGGGAACAGCGGCGGCGCTTTGTTAAATATGGATGGGAAGGTCATTGGCATCAATTCAATGAAAATTGCCGAGTCAGCGGTTGAAGGGATTGGCCTGTCCATTCCGTCTAAGCTCGTGATCCCTGTGATAGAGGATTTAGAGAGATACGGAAAGGTCAAACGCCCGTTCCTTGGCATTGAGATGAAATCCCTAAGCGACATCGCAAGCTATCATTGGGATGAAACATTAAAGCTTCCTAAGAACGTCACCAATGGAGCGGTTGTGATGGGTGTAGACGCCTTTTCACCTGCCGGAAAAGCGGGACTGAAGGAACTCGATGTCATCACGGAATTTGACGGATACAAAGTAAATGATATTGTTGACCTGCGAAAACGGCTTTATCAGAAAAAAGTCGGTGACCGGGTGAAGGTGAAGTTTTACCGCGGCGGAAAAGAAAAATCTGTTGACATCAAGCTGTCGTCCGCAGACCAATTAGGAAGTTAATCAAAACAGTCTGGCATCGTTTGCCAGGCTGTTTTGATATGCAAAAAAAACTGAACGGGGGTCACGCTCGTTCAGTTGAAAAGGATATATCGAATATGAAGAAAAATACAAGATGGTTGTTACACGTGAAACAGCAGCAAATGGCTGTTAACTGCAAATACCTCCATTTTCAGCATTCTCCCGGAAATATGGAGGTTCGGGATTAGGCCTTGCCATAACGAAATCGATTATCGACAATCACAATGGGACGATTGAAGTGAAAAGTGAAATCGGCAGAGGCACTGTTTTTCTGATCAGGCTTCCTGCTCCGGATTATTCGTTAGACGAGTGAGAAAATTTCTTCAGCCGATATTGGAGGCTTTGTCTGCTGATGCCAAGCTCCTGAGCAGCTTTCGAGATGTTATGGCCGTGTTTTCTTAACACGTTCTCTATCACATATTTTTCGAAGCTTTCCATTTTTTCTTTTAAGTCCGCGGCCGGCTGGTGTCTTGGTGTTTCAGGCTCTGGGATGTCAGCCGGCTTGATTTTCATTCGGTATTGATAGGGCAGATGGGAAGCCGTAATCGTTTGCTCGTCCGTCATGAAATTCATTGCGCCTTCGATCATATGCTCAAGCTCGCGAATATTTCCCGGCCAGTCATAAGAAAGGAAAAATTGCTTCACGTCATCGCTGATGTGTTCAACATTCATTTGGAACAGATGGTTGTTTTTCTGGATGAACTCCGACGCGAGAAGCAAAATGTCTTCTTTTCGCTCCCGTAGCGGCGGGATGATCAGTGTGACGACACTCAGCCTGTAATACAAGTCCTTCCGCATTCGTTCGCCTGCAATTGCATCAATTGGGTCTTCATTCATCGTGGCAATAATACGTACGTCAATCGGTGTATCCTTTGTCGAACCGATGCGCCTGATTTTCCGTTCTTGAAGGGCGCGCAGCAGCTTCGCCTGAAGGCTGAGATTCAGCGAGTTGATTTCATCTAACAGCAGCGTCCCGCCGTGGGCTTGTTCAAACAGGCCGGGCTGGTCGACAGCGCCGGTAAACGCGCCTTTTTTCGTCCCAAACAAAATGCTTTCCACAAGGCTGTCTGGCAATGCCGCACAGTTTTGCGAAATAAACGGGCCGCCAGAACGATCGCTTCCATTATGGATACTTTGCGCGAACAGTTCTTTTCCTGTGCCGGTTTCGCCTGCGAGAAGGACAGATGATGACGTACGGGTTGCCCGCTTGGCGTTTTCGATGACGTCTTGAATGGCCGGACTGGTGCCGAGAATACTGTCAAACGTATAGGTTGTGCTGCCTTTTTTGTTCATATTCTCCCTGATCAGCCGTTCAAGCTTTGTCACATCCTTGGCAATTTCAACGGCGCCCCTGATTTTGCCGTCTTGGACGATGGGATATGTATGATTGATCGTCGTTATTTCCTGGCCTTTATTATTGAAATAGCTCTGTTTGACGTTTTTAATCGTCTTTCCTTCCTGAAGAGCCTGTACCAGTGTGCTGTCCTGCTGCTTTGAAAACATAAACACATCCATCAGGTTTTTATTCAAGACGTCATGCTTCTCCATATCTTCAATCTGCATCATTTTATTGTTATATACGATTGTGTTTCCATGCTCGTCTACCACGTGCAGGCCAACATCGATTTCATCTAAAATGCTCTGAAAAACCAATGTGAGGAATTCGCTGTCTTTGACCACTGTATGAACCTCCCTCAATTATTTTCTTAATATTGCTTCTATTTTATAAAAAAATGGAGAGGATATGCAAAAGAATTTTGCACTTAGGATTTGTATTACAGTTAATCCTAATATCGTTTTATCGTAAAGGAAGGAAATACTGGTGTTGTATATTGACTGGAAAAATAAAATGTTTTATTATTTAGGTAAATATCTAAATCCTAATGTTTACCAAAGGGGGGAGAATTATTTGAATAAGGCTTTTAAAGCTCTGGCCGATCCTACAAGGAGAAGGATTTTGGATTTGTTAAAACAACAAGATTTAACAGCCGGGCAAATTGCTGACCAATTTGATATGTCAAAACCTAGTATTTCTCATCACTTAAATATTTTAAAGAACACTGATTTAGTACGAGACCAAAAAAAGGGACAATTTATTATTTATTCTTTAAATACGACTGTACTTCAAGATCTTATTGGCTGGTTTTTTTCCCTTACAGATACAGACCATGACAAGAAGGAAGGTGGAGAATGATGAAAAAATATTTCTTTGCACTAATTATGATAGCCTTAACAATTTTAGCTTGGGTTATAACATATTCACACTTACCTAATGAATTGGCAACACACTGGGGTATAAGTGGTGAAGCAGATGACTTTTCAAAGAAACCTACGGCCATAGCAACGTTGGTAGGTATAATGATAGTACAATATATTCTTATGGTGCTTATTCCTAAAATTGATCCCCGACGAAACTATCCGACCTTTACTCGTGCATACTTATCTATTTTTAATACCATGTTTCTCGTCTTATTTCTCATTAATTTGATTACAATATTGACGGGGCTGGGTATTAAACTTCCTATTCCATATTTAGGTTCATTTATTCTTGGAGCTATATTTATGGTTTTTGGTAATTTTATTCAGCAGGTTAGACCGAATTTTTTCTTGGGAATTAGAACTCCTTGGACATTAAGCAGTGAAAATGTATGGAGGCTTACACATAGATTGAGTTCAAGAATATTTGTTCTAGCCGGAATCATTATTGTTTTAACTGCATTTATTCCTGAGTCTTTTACCGAGCCGATTATTTTTATAGCGGCAATAGGTAGTATACTCTTATCCGTATTCGCATCTTATTTCATATATCAAAAAGAGCTGCACTAAGGATTAAAAGGCGTAATCACCATTCAGATTATGCTTTTTTATTATAAAACTTTTTTATTCGATTTATGCTGACCTTCTTTGTTCATATATGCTTTTGAATCGCAAAAGAATTTTGCACTCACTGAATTTTTTGCTCGAAATATCAGAATGTTTTTGCACCTTGTCCTCGAAAATTGTAGAAAACACACGAATTCTTGATTTGGCACAGAACTTGCATTTATATAAAGGGAAAGCAGGATAACATGTTGAAACAGAAAACAAGGGGGAATTCAAATATGCCAGCTTTATCTAAATCCAAAGAAATTATTGATCAGACGTCTCATTACGGAGCCAACAATTATCATCCGCTCCCGATTGTTATTTCTGAAGCGCTGGGTGCTTGGGTAAAGGACCCGGAAGGCAATGAATATATGGATATGCTGAGTGCTTACTCTGCGGTAAACCAGGGGCACAGACACCCGAAAATCATTCAGGCATTAAAGGATCAGGCTGATAAAATCACCCTCACGTCGCGCGCGTTTCATAACGATCAGCTTGGGCCGTTTTACGAAAAAACAGCTAAGCTGACAGGCAAAGAGATGATTCTGCCGATGAATACAGGAGCCGAAGCGGTTGAATCTGCGGTGAAAGCGGCGAGACGCTGGGCGTATGAAGTGAAGGGCGTAGCAGACAATCAAGCGGAAATTATCGCATGTGTCGGGAACTTCCACGGCCGCACGATGCTGGCGGTATCTCTTTCTTCTGAAGAGGAATATAAACGAGGATTCGGTCCGATGCTTCCGGGAATCAAACTCATTCCTTACGGCGATGTGGAAGCGCTTCGACAGGCCATTACGCCGAATACAGCGGCATTCTTGTTTGAACCGATTCAAGGCGAAGCGGGCATTGTGATTCCGCCTGAAGGATTTTTACAGGAAGCGGCGGCGATTTGTAAGGAAGAGAATGTCTTGTTTATTGCGGATGAAATTCAAACGGGTCTCGGACGTACAGGCAAGACGTTTGCCTGTGATTGGGACGGCATTGTTCCGGATATGTATATCTTGGGCAAAGCGCTTGGCGGCGGTGTGTTCCCGATCTCATGCATTGCGGCGGACCGGGAGATCCTAGGCGTGTTTAACCCTGGCTCACACGGCTCCACATTTGGCGGAAACCCGCTTGCATGTGCAGTGTCTATCGCTTCATTAGAAGTGCTGGAGGATGAAAAGCTGGCGGATCGTTCTCTTGAGCTTGGTGAATACTTTAAAAGCGAGCTTGAGAGCATTGACAGCCCGGTCATTAAAGAAGTCCGCGGCAGAGGGCTGTTTATCGGTGTGGAATTGACTGAAGCGGCACGTCCGTATTGTGAGCGTTTGAAGGAAGAAGGGCTTTTATGCAAGGAAACGCATGATACGGTTATTCGTTTTGCGCCGCCATTAATCATTTCCAAAAAGGATTTGGATTGGGCGATAGAGAAAATTAAGCACGTGCTGCAAAACGCATAAATCCGCACCATGGCGGGATATTCACTTCGTTTGTATAAATTTACAACAGAAAAATCAGCACTCCCTATTTGCTCAGCTACAGTATTTTAGTATAATGTATCTTTATGAGAAGAAGTGAATTTTATATTAAATAGATAGAGGCTCTTTGGACAGCAAACTGGGATAGCACCATGCAGATGTTCCAGCTTAGATCCAATACAAGTTGCTGAAGGGGTGCAGAATGTGAATACAAACCAAGATAACGGAAATCAGCTCCAGCGGACAATGAAATCGCGCCACTTGTTCATGATTTCATTGGGCGGAGTGATCGGAACCGGTTTCTTCCTTGGAACCGGGTTTACCATTAACCAAGCGGGACCGCTCGGCGCGGTTCTGTCCTATTTAGTGGGCGGCTTTATCATGTTTTTGACGATGCTCTGCTTAGGAGAGCTGGCAGTCGCCTTTCCTGTGTCGGGGTCCTTCCAGACCTATGCGACAAAATTTATCAGCCCGGCCTTCGGGTTTGCGTTCGGCTGGCTGTACTGGCTCGGCTGGGCGGTTACATGCGCCATTGAATTTTTATCAGCGGGGCAGCTGATGCAACGCTGGTTTCCGCATATAGACGTGTGGATTTGGTGTCTGGTCTTTGCGGCACTGATGTTTATTTTAAATGCAATCACCACAAAAGCCTTTGCAGAATCAGAATTCTGGTTTTCAGGCATTAAAATTTTGATTATCCTTTTATTTATTATTCTCGGCGGAGCTGCCATGTTTGGCCTGATTGATCTGAAGGGCGGAGAGCAGGCGCCGTTTTTGACACATTTTTATGAAGACGGGTTATTTCCGAACGGCATAAAGGCAATGCTGATTACGATGATTACTGTGAACTTTGCGTTTCAGGGGACTGAGCTGATCGGGGTTGCAGCCGGAGAAAGTGAAGACCCTGAAAAAACGATTCCACGGTCAATCAAACAGACAGTATGGAGAACGCTTGTCTTCTTTGTGCTTTCAATCATTGTCATTGCCGGCATGATTCCGTGGAAACAGGCGGGTGTCGTGGAAAGTCCATTTGTTGCCGTATTTGAGCAAATCGGAATCCCATATGCAGCTGATATCATGAACTTTGTTATTTTAATCGCACTGTTATCTGTTGCGAACTCAGGTTTATACGCATCAACACGTATTCTGTACGCAATGGCCAATGAAGGACAGGCCTTCAAAGCGCTCGGAAAAACAAATCAGCGCGGTGTACCGATGTACTCGTTAATCGTAACGATGGCTGTGGCCTGCCTATCACTTCTGACAAAGTTTGCGCAGGCTGAAACTGTCTATATGGTACTGTTATCTTTGGCGGGTATGAGCGCACAGGTCGGCTGGATTACGATTTCGCTTTCCCAAATCATGTTCAGACGCAAATATATCCGTGAGGGCGGGAAGATAGAAGATTTGAAATTTAAAACACCGCTGTACCCGGTGCTTCCGCTGATCGGCCTAACATTAAATACGGTCGTGCTCATCAGTCTTGCATTTGATCCGGAGCAGCGTATCGCGCTGTATTGCGGCGTACCGTTTATGATCATTTGCTACATCATTTATCATGTCGTCATTAAAAAACGCCAGCAGGCGAATCGTCAGCTAGAGCTTTAAAACGTTGTCCGTAAGTCATCTTTGTTATAACCCGCATAGGACATTATCTTAAATGTTGAGGTGGAATCACAGATGGATAAAACGATTTCGGTTATTGGAATGCCAATGGATTTAGGACAAGCACGACGCGGAGTGGATATGGGTCCGAGTGCCATCCGGTACGCTCATCTGATCGAGAGGCTGTCAGACATGGGATATACGGTTGAAGATCTTGGAGACATTCCGATCAACCGTGAAAAAATCAAAAATGACGAGGAACTGAAAAACCTGAATTCCGTTTTGGCGGGAAATGAAAAACTCGCGCAAAAGGTCAACAAAGTCATTGAAGAGAAAAAATTCCCGCTTGTCCTGGGCGGTGACCACAGTATTGCGATCGGCACGCTTGCAGGCACAGCGAAGCATTACGATAATCTCGGCGTCATCTGGTATGACGCGCACGGCGATTTGAATACACTTGAAACTTCACCATCGGGCAATATTCACGGCATGCCGCTCGCGGTCAGCCTCGGCATTGGCCACGAGTCACTTGTTAACCTTGAAGGCTACGCGCCTAAAATCAAACCGGAAAACGTCGTCATCATTGGCGCCCGGTCACTTGATGAAGGGGAGCGCAAGTACATTAAGGAAAGTGGCATGAAGGTGTACACAATGCACGAAATCGACCGTCTTGGCATGACAAAGGTCATTGAAGAAACCCTTGATTATTTATCAGCATGTGATGGCGTCCATCTGAGCCTTGATCTGGACGGACTTGATCCGAACGACGCACCGGGTGTCGGAACCCCTGTCGTCGGCGGCATCAGCTACCGGGAGAGCCATTTGGCTATGGAAATGCTGTATGACGCAGGCATCATTACCTCAGCTGAATTCGTTGAGGTTAACCCGATCCTTGATCACAAAAACAAAACAGGTAAAACAGCAGTAGAGCTCGTAGAATCCCTGCTAGGGAAGAAGCTGCTATAATAAGAAAACCCCCGCACCCGCGGGGGTTTCAGCGTGTCGACAAACCCTCGCATTCGTTGTCAGGCCTGCGCTTCGGTGCTCACGAATTCCAAACATTCGCTGCGCTCCAATGCTCGTTCTTCCTAGACTTCAAGGGTTTTCAATCACGCTGAAAAGATGAAAGAATCCTAAAACTACAAACCGTTTTAGGATTCTTTCGTTAAATTAAACCCCCGCACCCGCGGGGGTTTTTCATTTATCCAATCATTTTCTCAGCGACTTTCATTTCCTGTGAGTGGGTTTGATGGTCCGCAATAAACCAACCTGATAAAATCACCGCTGCGACGCCTGCGCCAATCAGAAATCTTTTCATTTATATAACCTCCGTTCGTTTAATCAGTTCTTCAATTTGTAATGCTTCATAAAAAAAGTGGGCAGCTTCTTTGTAAAGCTCAAGTTCCCTATACCGTTCGCCAGCCAAAATGGAAAGTTCTCTTACACTGTCATACTCTTTCTCGGACAACAAGTCATCCATATATTGTTTGCATAAGTAAAACGTTTCCGCATGACCCCCTTCTGCATAAATGGCATATAAAATGTCTATTTTTGCCTCACATATTCTATTCGGCTCAGCAGCCAATTTTTCCTTCACTTCTTGGTAATAAGATAAGGCCTGTTCTTTCTTTTTGATCTTAAACAGCTCTCGTATCAGCAAGTAGGCAGAATGATAGTAATAGGCGGAGCGGGCATACTCTTCGTTCTGTAAGGCTTCCTCTAATTTCGAAACCGCTTCTTCTGATTTGCCGCTTTGCGCATGAAGAAGGCCGAAGTTATGCAAAAGCTGGGCTTCAAAAAAATGATCCTCTAATTCACTCGTGATCCGAATTGCTTCGTCCAAATAAGCCTCAGCTTCTTCAAACTGGCTCATCTCTGTAAAATTGCCTGACATGGTAATCAGGGCTGAAGCCAGCTTCTTTTTATAATCGGTCTCTTCCCTGAACGTTTTGACCGCTTGCCGTGTATGATTGAGGGACACAATATTTTGTCCCAGCTTATAATAGAGCTTTCCGACCTTCAGGTGAAATTCAGCTTTCTCAATCGGATCGGGAATGTTGTCGAGATACTGCTCTGCATCTTTATACAGCCCAATGGCAATGTCATAATTATTTTTATAGGCCTCATACATGCCTTCAAACAGAAAAAAGTAATATTTCAGCATGTCAGACGTAGCATTCATATGAGAAGGCTCCTCATGCTGAAAGCCCTGTCCTCTCGCCTCGTGAAGCAAAACCTTGTGGCGCAGTTCCAATAAGGAGAAGTAGGCAAGCACCTCCTGATCCTCTTCCATGTCATCCAATAAAGGCTTCACTTCTTCAAATAAACGGGAGGATTCTTCAACTTCATGTTTCTTGATGGCAAGGTACCAATCGTTGAGCATGCTAGCGATTTCTGCGGGTGCGATCTTATTCATGTGAAACTCCTTTCTCTAGTGACTTATCAATCTCAGTTGCTTATTCTGATAGTAACACCTCTTTCTATTTTATGTAAAATCCTCTAGTCAATATATGAAGGAGAGATGATATGACAATCATGCTGACCCCAATGCAGTCAGAAGAATTTCGGTCTTATCTCACATACACAACAAAGCATTACGCGGAAGAAAAGGTAAAAGCGGGAACATGGCTGCCTGAAGATGCACAGCTTTTGTCTAAGCAGGCGTTTACTGATCTGCTTCCGAGAGGGCTGGAAACACCCCATCACCATTTGTGGAGCCTCAAGCTGAATGAAAAGGATATCGTTGGCTGGCTCTGGATACATGCTGAACCGGAGCATCCGCAGCAGGAAGCGTTTATTTATGATTTCGGGTTATATGAACCGTATCGTGGAAAGGGCTACGCAAAGCAAGCATTGGCGGCATTAGATCAAACGGCACGCAGTATGGGAATCCGCAAGCTGTCCCTTCATGTCTTTGCTCATAATCAGACGGCGCGAAAGCTATATGAGCAAACCGGATTTCAAGAAACAGACGTAGTGATGAGCAAGAAGATTTAACGAAAAGGGCCTGATAAAGGCCTTTTTCTGTAAACGATTTCTAAAAATTCTGTAAATAACCTAGTTACTTTCCTTATTTTCCTAATATAATGTGGATGAGGAAATTACCTTTCCTACACTCACAAGAAAAGAGGAGATGTAATGAAGTTGAAGAAACGAGTGTCGATGTTTTTGGTAGCGTTTACAATGTGCGGCGGCCTGTTTGTTTCTCCCGCCAAAGCCGTAAAGACCACAAATTATGCTGAAGAAATCGCCGCACTGCAGCCAGGCACGACACCGGAAGAAGTCATGAAATCTGCCAGCCAGATTGCCAAACAGCAGCACATAAAGCAGGACGTTATCCTAAAACAGTTCTATAAGGAAATCACGGCTGATAAAGCAGAGGGAGACCGGCTCGCCAAGGAAAGCGGCATGTCTATCATGGGCGGGTCGTCCGGCACGAAAAAACTCCCGACAAGCGCGAAAGGCAATATCTATTACACGAACTCCTACACAGCCTACTACAATCACGGCCACGTCGGCATGTACTCCGCTGCTGACAAAATTGTTGAATCTGTCCCGAGCGACGGCGTCAGGCAGATCGCTTACAATGCCAGAGACGTGGAAGACAACTCCATTGTGCAAACCGTCAGCGTATCCTCATCTCAAAAAACAGCTGCTGCCGACTGGGCGGTATCAAAAGTCGGCGACCCATACTCATTTAACTTCGTCAATAACAGAAATACCGGCCATGACGGCGCCAAAAACTGTTCAAAGCTCCTATGGTCTGCCTTTTTGCTGAAAGCAGGCATTGATATAGACAGCAACGGAGGCTTAGGCGTGTATCCGCGGGACATCACAAGTTCTTCGTATACGACAACCATCATGACCATTTACTAAGGAGAAGGATATGAAAAAGTGGATGATTACCATCGCCATGCTGATTCTCGCAGGAATCGCACTATTTGTCTTCATTTCTCCTAGCCATAAAACTGTAAGTCACCAGGATCTCCGAGACTCCGGTTTCTTGGATGACAAAGAAGTCCTGTTATATTTCTCAACCTCTGCGGATCAGGATGCATTTGGCGGCGGGAAAAGCTACGCCCTGTTTATCAGCCAGGACGGGTCGCTCTCTTCCTTTCAGATGAAGGGCCTTGAGCTGGGATCAGCCAAGGTTCACGGCGAAAATGTGATGCTGGAGGACAAAAACACGATTTACACGCTCAAAAACGGCCTGCGCTCCCATAAAAGAGCCTATCAGCACACAGGCGACAGCGCGGGCTTTCTGCAAAACACGGACGGCTTTTACACCTTATACAACTCCGGCTACGACAAAAAGGGAGACGGATACCGCTCAGAGCTGTACCGCCAAATGGACGGAGAGTGGAAAAAAGACGTCATCCCCTACTACATCCGAGCCTCCGGTTTCCATGATGGCGCCATTTACGCACTCGTCCCGACAGCTGACGGAAAAGGCTATCAGCTCCTTCAGATTCAAGCAGATCAGAAGAAGCTTTCCTATCTCAGCATAACGGAATGGCAGTACCGGGAAGGAGCCTCAGTCGAATCCCAGCTTGCCGTGGACGACCAAGCTGTGTATGTTATGGTTCGCGGCCAAAAAGCCCACAATCTCTATCAAATGGTCAAGATCAACAAAAAAAGCGGCGAAGTAGAGCTGCACGATATCGCCGAATACAAAAACGACGAACAAACGATATACAGCTCCATGCCCTTCAGCTTTAAAAACAGCTTTTTCCCTTATGACGGGAACCTGTATTTCATTGACGGCTTCGGAAAGGTACACAAAATCGATGCCAAGACAGGAAAAACAAGCATCGTCTTCACCCTTTCCCCGGACAAAATGAAAGCCGATTTCAAAGAAATCACCCAAAAAGGCAGCAGCCTCTATTTCTTCACATACACGTATCACAAGCCTGCCTACATTGAACAGTACAGCCTGAAAACCGGAAAGAAAATGAAAGAAAAAGAGATTGGGAAGGTAAAGGATGTCGTGACGCCGAAGAGTCATTTGAAGCTGTATGATGTTGAGGTGATGAGGGATTTTTAAGGTGAAGGGGGTTCCGACTTGGGAGCCGTTATACTGCTCATCGTTTTTGTTTTTCCGATGATATCAGGCGTAATTGGTGCAGCGTGTTATTTCATATGTAAGAGAGTTTGGATTGGTCCGCTCATCGTCTTTATTGCGAGTTTGATATTGTTGTTTACGTTAGCCTCTGGCAACAGTTCATTCATGTTTTGGGTTGTGCTTTATACTGCAATTGCGTTAGCAGCCAGTGTTGTCACATTATTTCTCAGGAAATTTTTTGAGTGATCTCTGTTTATGAAGAGACTGGTGTGAAGTCTCTTTTTTTGTTGAACCGAAGTTTGCAGAGGATTTTGGGTATGGTTTAGAAACGAATCTAAAGGAGGAATTACATGCGCACCAAACGGGTTATTCTTCTGGCAGTTATGATCTGCCTGGTTTCGGCCATTACTGTGTTCTTGTTAAATGGATGTAAAGTCGACTTCTTAGACATCGGCGGAACCATTATTGGATGCTTTCTTGGCATATTTGTTGTTATAAGAATACAGAAAAAACAGTCGTGAAAAAGGGAAAGAGTCATGCCGAACCGAAGTCGTGTTCAAGGACCAAGAGTCCAAACACATGAATGGGAGGAATGGCGTTGACAGGAAACAAAGCGGTTGTGTACAAAGGCAAAGGGACTGTAGCGGTGGAGGATATCGGTTATCCGGAGTTAATCTTGAGGGACGGGCCCGGCGTTCCGAAGGCGAATGTGAACCGAAAATGTGAGCATGGGGTTATTCTCAAGGTCATTACAACCAACATTTGCGGAAGCGACCAGCATATGGTCAGAGGCCGCACAACGGAGCCTGAAGGCTTGGTGCTCGGACATGAAATCACCGGAGAAGTCATTGAAACGGGGCGGGATGTCGAATTTATCAAAAAGGGCGATATCGTATCCGTTCCTTTCTGCGGACGCTGTGTGATGTGCAAAACGCAGAAAACGCATGTGTGCCTGAATGTCAATCCGGGCCAGCCCGGATCGGCTTACGGCTACGTCGATATGGGCGGCTGGGTCGGCGGCCAGTCTGAATACGTCATGGTGCCATACGCTGATTTTCAGCTTTTGGTATTCCCTGATAAAGAACAGGCGTTAGAAAAGATTCTCGATTTGACCATGTTGTCCGACATTTTCCCGACCGGCTTCCACGGAGCTTACACAGCGGGCGTGCAAACAGGTTCAACCGTTTATATCGCGGGAGCGGGGCCTGTTGGCTTGGCAGCTGCACACTCCGCTCAGCTCCTAGGTGCCTCAACCGTGATTGTCGGCGATCTGAACGAAGACAGGCTGGCACAGGCGAGAAGCTTCGGCTGTGAAACGGTCAACGTGTAAAAACACGACCGCCTCGGCGAGCAAATTGAACAAATACTAGGTGAACCAACCGTTGATGCCGCAGTGGACTGTGTCGGCTTTGAAGCATCCGGACACGGCAATCAAGGAGAAGCGCCTGCCGCTGTGCTGAACTCAATCATGGACGTCACCCAGGTCGGAGGCAGCCTTGGCATTCCAGGCTTATACGTGACCGAAGATCCCGGCGCAAAGGATGCAGACGCCAAAACAGGCTCACTAAAAATCCGCTTCGGACTCGGCTGGGCCAAAGCCCACACCTTCGTCACCGGACAAACGCCCGCCATGACATACAACCGCAATTTGATGAAAGCGATCCTGAGCGGCAGAGCGCAGATCGCAAAAGCAGTCAACGCCACCGTCATTTCTCTGGACGACGCGCCAAAAGGCTACAGCGACTTCGACAAAGGCGCAGCCAAAAAATTCGTCATCGACCCTCATGGAACATTGAAGTAAAAGAAAAAGCCGGACGTTCTTAGAACGCCGGCTTTATTGCTGGTAATCCGTTTCTTCAAATCGACTTCCCGTTTCATCCTGTACGATAAAATCCTCTTCGATTTTGTCCAGTCCAATCAAAATATAAGGGTTTTTCTCAGTTGCCTTAGGAGCTGGTTTTCGTTTCACAGTTACAATCGTTTCTTTAGGTGAGAATTTGACGTCTGACACCTCAAGCTGTTTTTCGTTCTCGCTGCTTCCGAGAGACACGACGACCATTTTTTTGCCTTCTGATATGGTGAAGACTTGATATCCTTTTACATCATCATGTATTTGAAGGTAATTAGCGTATATTTCTAAGTCTGGACTGCCTTCACCGATTCGATCCTTCTCCAACATCCAATAAGACGGCTGACACCCAACAAGCAGCAACATGATCACAAAAAGCCAAACCCATCTAAAGCGCAAATGCAAACCTCCCCACACATCGGTTACATCCAAACTAACATACGAGTGAAATAGAGTCATCAACAGCTTGTTTGTCGAATTGTGGATAAAACTCAGCCCGAAGCACTACTAACATGTGAATAAATAGGTTATATTGGGAAGAGAATATTTGCAAAAACGCAAGAAACCATCGGAGGATTAGAACATGAAACAAACCTATTATTCCTGTGAAGAACACATCGAAACCGTGCTGGATATGTACATAGACGACCACGAGCTGCCGCCCGAAATCAGAAAAATCGAACATACTAACAGTTTATCCACAGCCTGTGAATTATGCGGAGACCCCGCAGTATATATAGTGGGGAACGAATGATCTTACACAAAATACAGAAAAGATATCCACAATTGTGGACAATATATATGAATAACTTGTTTTTAAAGTGGGGATGACCTGTGAATATCAATATTGTGACAATCGGAAAACTAAAAGAAAAATACCTCAAGCAAGGCATTGAAGAATACACGAAACGACTTTCAGCCTACGCAAAAATCGACATCATCGAACTCCCGGACGAAAAAGCGCCGGAAAACCTAAGCGACCAGGACATGAAAATCATAAAAGACAAAGAAGGCGACCGCATCTTATCGAAAATCAGCCCCGACGCCCACGTCATCGCCCTCGCCATCGAAGGAAAAATGAAAACATCCGAAGAACTAGCCGATACAATAGATAAGCTGGCTACATATGGAAAAAGCAAAATCACCTTCGTCATCGGCGGATCACTCGGATTGAGTGACGCAGTGATGAAGCGAGCGGATGAAAAGCTGTCGTTCTCGAAAATGACGTTTCCTCATCAGTTGATGCGGTTGATTCTGGTGGAGCAGATTTATCGGGCTTTTCGGATTAATCGGGGGGAACCGTACCACAAATAGTGGCAAAAATTGTTGTAGGTAAGGTGGTAATTCTTTATCGGAAGCGGGTATTGAAAATGTGTGTTCATTATCCGTTTCACGATATAGCAAGTGGATTAGTATAAACGTTTTGGATATATTCATTTCAGTAAAATCAAATTCAAGTTCTATATTCTGATCTATCTATTTGCTCTATTGTAGTTTTATCAATTAGCAGCTGAAGTAATTGTTTTTGATTTTCCCTAGATATCTTCCTATAAACTGATAGGAATTTTTTCAGTAATTTTCGATCAACTCTGGTTGGATTAATTTTGAATCAATAGAACCTAATTGAATTATAATCTCATTTTTTCTTTGTTCTAACTCTATTTTTTTATTGGAGACCTTTTGTAATCTTTCTTGCAGAATATCAATAGGCAGAGTATTTTTCTCAAATGCTTCCATATGTAATTTCCAATTTCCTTTAATTTTTTTCAATCCCTTCTAACTCTTTATTCAGTAGGTTTATCGAATGAGCGGAATTAGAACTAATGTCTGTGAGCGTCTTATATAAATTCTTCTTATTAGAGCTGAATTGTTCAATTTTCTTAATAACCGTATCTTCTGCTTCATTTGCCCTTATGGAATTAGCTTTACAAGCAGCAGATCCTTTATTATGGAAATCGCTACAGACGTAATAACGATGTTGTCGTTTCGACCCATCTTTTCGTGTATATGTTGTAATCGATGGTACCATTCCTTGACCACAATCAGGACAACGTAAAAGACCACTAAGTAAAAATGGTTCATTTGATTGTCGCTGCTTAAATGATTTACTTTTTCTTCTTGCTTGTACTACGTTCCATAATTCGTCCGAAATTATAGCTTCGTGTTTTCCTTTAACTAGGATGGGATTTTGATTTTTACCTTTTCTCCGTTTGGTGTCCCAATTCTCAACTTTTAGCCAACTGATTTTACCGTTATATACAACATTGTCTAGCTAGGGTTTGTGCTACACCGTTAATAGAAAAATATCGGCTTCGCTTCGTCCTATATCCTTCTTTAATTAAGTTGTTAGAAATTGCTCTTAGGCCTTTACCATTTGCATACATATGATAGATTAGCTGTACTACTTCTGCTTCCTTTTCATTGATAACAAGTTCTTTCTTAACAATGTCATATCCAAATACAACTCCACCGTTCCAACGCCCTTCTAATGCTCGCTGTTTCATTCCAAGCTTTACATTTTCGGATATTGTATTACGCTCCATTTCAGCAATAGAAGCCATAATTTTAAGTACTAATCGTCCTATAGGGCTACTAGTATCAAAGTTTTCCGAGTAGGATATAAATTTCACATTATATTTTTGAAACTTATCTAGAATCATGAATGTGTCTAACATATTTCTTGAAAGTCGAGATATTTTCCATACTAAAACGGCATTGAATCTCTCATTTTCAACATCATTAATTAGCCTCTGCATTTCAGGACGTCCATTTACTGATTTACCGCTAATTCCTTCATCGACATACTCATCGACTACTTCCCATTTATAAACTTAAGCATATTGCCGAAGTGTTTGAAGTTGGGCAGCTATACTAAATCCCTCTTTTGCCTGTTCTTCTGTGCTTACGCGGGCGTAATTTGCCACTCTTTTTATTTCTGTTGTCATATTTGTCCTCCTTTCGCTTTTATAATACTATGAAAATAGTAAAAAGAGAAAATGGGATTAGTAGTATTTGTCTATCATAGCTAGCCTAATGCTATTAATAGGGGGATTTTTAATGAGAGCATGGATGAGTAAAGGGAGCTTATTAAACACTATCCAAGATATGATAGGAATTAAAACAGGATTACTTATTACAGATGATGATATTTTCAGACTCATGGGAGATACATCATATAGTGATCTGTTTGAATCAATTAGAAATCAAGATAACCAACATTTAATAACAATACGGGGAGAGGAATTTGAAGAGATTATATCTATAATTAGAGTGGGGTTAGGGAATAGAGATAGCGTTCCAGCCCCGTTTCTCCTAAAATTGGCTTTGGACTTTCCTGAATATCAGGATGACTTGGCAAAACTAGTCAAAGCCTTATCTGAATATACAAGTCAGAATAAGGGGCCGCTCTTAATTAATCAAAAATTCCATAATAAGTTGAAGGAAATGTCGGGTGCAGGTGAATTTATAACGTTATTATTTATTAAAGACTTGATACAAACAATTGATCATAGTGTCACAAATAAATTTTCGATTGAAGAATGGGACGGGGAAATACCTTTGAGTGATTTATTTCAAAGTGAAAATCTCCCTGACAACAAAGAGGAATTTATTGACCAAAGATTTATTGATTATCTCCATGCCCAAAATAAGGATGTTGACGGAATTCATTGGAGACAATTTGAAGCACTCACAGCTGAGTTTTTTCGCAGAAATGGCTATATAGTAACATTGGGTAAGGGGAGGAAAGATGGAGGCATAGATGTATATGCAGTAAAGGAAAATAAAGACAGTAAAAAGCCAGAAGCCATTATTATTCAATGTAAGCGACATAAAAAATCAAATAAAGTAGGTGTGAATATTGTTAAGGCACTATACTTTGACGTTGTAGACAAAGAAGTAGATAAAGGAATTGTTGCAACGACTTCATATATAGAGCCACAGGGAAAGAGAATATGTGACAGTAAAAAGTATCCAATTGACTATGCCGAATTAGATACGGTAACAAGTTGGATTGATGAGATGAAGAGCAAAAGCCTACTGAGGTACTAAACTTATTATAGAGATTTCACTGTTCCCAATCTGCCTATTATACTATTTGTAATTAAGTACAGGATTGTTAAACAAAATTATCTTATTGTGTAAAATTTAGCAGTCTATTCATTTGAAATAGACTGCTAATTCAGCTTCAGAATAAGAATAAATACACATCCATAATATAAAGCTAACAAGTAGTTAAACAAGTCCATGACTTATCACTTTAAATAGCTCTTGATCAAATTTATAGACGATTTTCTTAATTGTTCAATCTTTGGGCTTTTCTCCAGTATTTACTTGAATTTCTTTAATAAGAAAACGAAGTAATTCTTTTTTATCATAGTCGTCTAATAAGTAATAAAAGAATTAAAATCATTAGCGATACGGTTAATTACTGTTAATAAGTCATTGTTATTCTTTAATTCAATCTGCTTTGTTAACAGTATTTTAAATTCCTTCTGTTCACTTTCTTCATTCTGGGCTCTTTCCATTTGTTCACTAAGCGTAGCTATGGCGATTATTTTCTTTGTATAAAGTTGCAAGAGTTCGTGTTTCTCTCTTTTTAGTTCTCTTAAATTTTTTTCTATTGATTTAAGTTCTTCTTCAATTGGTTCCAATTCACTCTTTAAGTTATCGATAACTACTAATTGTAATGGCATAGAAAGGTTTAGATTGTTAAGGTACTTCATAACCTGTGACAATACCTCTCGTTCCGCATACTCCTTATTTACAAGATTCGATTTACATGCTTTAGAACCACTATTTTTAAAACGGCCATAAACGTAATATTTGTTCTTTTTGTTAGCATTCCCTTGTACCATTGCACCGCCACAAGTAGGACACTTTAATATACCTGTTAATGGGAAGGAGCCGTTGTGAACTCTACCTTTTGTTTATGGAGAGATGAAAGAGACGCAAAAAATGACAGAAAGTGATCATCAATTTGCAGTGTAAAAAAAGATGTTGAATAACCATAAAAAAGTCCAGAGAATATCTTCTCTGAACCCCCTATCCCTCACTTCATATACCGATACTCCCGCAAACTCTCCAAAATCGCAACTTCCTGCAGCAGTTCCTCACCCACATTCGTTTCCTTCACTTTCTTCCGCTCAAGCTCTTTGTCCACTAATCGTTTCACCGTCAAGACGTCGGTTCCGGTGCTTAGGACTTCTGCCTTGGAGTTGAAGTGTTTATGGGCGACGAGCTGCATGCCGTAGGAGTTATATAGCAGCGTGTAGCCTGCGATGCCTGTTGTGGATTGGTAGGCTTTGGAGAAGCCGCCGTCGATGACGATCATTTTTCCGTTTGCTTTGATTGGGTCTTCTCCTTCGATTTCTTTTACAGGTGTATGGCCGTTGATGATATGGCCGTGATCTGGATTGAGGCCGAATTCTGTCAGGATGTTTCGGCAGGTTGCCTCGTCTTCGCGTAAATAATAATACGGGTTTTTCTTTTCTTTATGTGTTTCCTTCTCTTTGATGAAATACCGCTCAAATGTCGTCATGGCGCGTTTTCCGAAGAGGGAGGAGTATTCGCCTGTCCATAAATACCAAGCCATATCTGTCGCCAGGTCATCGGTTTCTTCCGGGTGGGCAAAGGCTTCCCGCAAGAATCGTTCAAATACATCGAGCAGCTCACGGCCCGCATACGGTTTATCCTCAATCATCATCGTTTCCATATTGCCGTTTTCATCGACAGGAATACAGCCGTGAATCAACAGGTTACCGTTATATTTTAAATAAAGGCTGCCTTTTTTCATCATAAAATTCATATGGCGGCCCAGCTTTTCGGAATGCTGGACAGAGAATAGCAGCTTGTCTATGACTTCTGCTTCTTCTTCTAATAGCTGATCTGGCTGCTCCGGATTAATCGTCGCAAAGCAGGTGTTTTCCAGTTGATATGTTTTACCGTTCAGCGTGATTTCATTTTTGTCATAATCTATTTTCTCTAATAACAGCCGCTCTTCCATATTAAAGTTCGGCCGTCTCTTGATAATCGGGCTCTCAAGCTTGAATTGGATCATGGCAATCGCTTGATGGATTTTTGTGATTTGCTTAATCTCATCCTCTGGCCTGTTGTCGTCTGCTTTTGGACGGAACGCTGGATTATCATCATAATATTTTTCGGCCAGGTTCAGCAGCGGTCTCAGGTTGATGCCGTACACGTCCTCAATAATATCCAGGTTGTCGTAGCGGGCACAGATGCGGATAATATTGGCCAGGCACACTTTGGAACCGGAATAGGCGCCGATCCAAAGGACATCGTGATTTCCCCACTGAATATCAACAGAATGATAGTTGATCAGTTCTTCCATAATCCTATCCGGCTGCGGTCCGCGATCGTAAATATCGCCGACCACATGCAGATGGTCGACCACCAATCGCTGAACGCTGTAAGCAAGGCCGGTGATCAGTTTATCGGCTTGGCCAAGTTCAATGATCTGATCAATGATCTCGGAGTAATATTGCTCCTTGTTGCCAGCTTGTTCTGTTTTGTATAGCAGCTCCTCCGTAATATAAGCAAATTGGGCAGGCAGTGCTTTGCGTAATTTGGAGCGGGTATACTTGGAGGAGCAATATGAAACGAGCTTAATCATTCGATGAATCGTTTCTTTATACCACTCGTTTAACGCTTCTTTCGCATCAAAGTCATGTTTGATTAACTTCAGTTTGTCTTCCGGATAGTAGACCAATGCTGCTAATTCATCGATTTCTCTATCGTAAATGACACCGCTGAAGATGTCGCGTATCTTCTCTTTGACTCGTCCTGAACCATTGCGCAGCACGTGCTGGAATGCCTGATACTCCCCGTGCAAATCACTGACAAAATGCTCGGTGCCCTTTGGCAGGTTCAATATCGCTTTCAAATTAATGATTTCTGTTACCACTTTTTCTTCACAATCGTATTTTTGCGCGAGTAGATCTAGGTACTTGCTTTCCAAAACCGTCCATCCCCTTTTTAGAATAAACCCCCTATTTATGAGCATGTGCATGATAAGGTGAATTTAAAAGTATGACATTATTTTTAAACATTGGACCTTTATATGATAGTACCGCATAAGTCCTTTTAGAGACAATTAAAACGAGTGAAAGATTAAGGCAGCTAGAGCTGAAAAATCTTTCAGCAGAATCTACGGAGGAGGTTATTTAGTCAAGGGCTTAGGCTAAAAGGTTCAGTATCCTCCTTATTGTTGTTATCAATATGCATTGATATGGTATTGACGATCCATTTATTTAGCTTATTTGTCAGTTATCTTGTAAGGAATTGCCTTGAGGAAACTGCCGTTGTTGTACATTGAGTGTTATATATTGTAAACTAGAGTAAAAGATATCCAGATTAATCATCAAAAAACATTTCTTACAGTTCCAAACCGGAACAAAAAAGGCACCTTGAAAATACAAATATTTCCTAGGAGTATGTATATGAATATAGCGAATTACACTTTAAAAGTGAAAGGCAAAACGTTACTTCAGGACACCGACTTGCATTTTTCGAGCGGGAAAATTAATCACGTTGTCGGAAAAAATGGAGTCGGTAAATCACAGCTGGCTAAAGACTTTTTGTTGAATAATAGCAAAAGAATTGGTAGAGATATTCGTCAAAATGTTTCTTTAATATCCAGCTCGTCGAATATACCTAATGATGTTTCTAAGGACTTTTTATTACACTTTTTGAGTAAAAAATTTGATGCAGAAATGATAGATAAAATCGCACATTTACTTAATCTGGATAATATTGATGGAAAAGTTCTGATCAAAAATTTGAGTGATGGACAAAAGCAAAAATTAAAATTGCTCAGTTTCTTATTAGAGGATAAAAATATTATTGTTTTAGATGAAATAACGAATTCATTAGACAAAAAAACGGTTATAGAGATTCATGGCTTCTTAAACAAGTATATTCAGGAGAACCCCGAGAAGATTATCATCAACATTACACATGATTTGTCTGATTTAAAGGCAATAGAAGGGGATTATTATATATTTAATCACCAAAAAATTCAACAATATCATTCAGTGGATAAATTAATTGAAGTGTATATAAATGAGTAATAAAACAGTGGGGGCTTGAGATGAAATTAGAGTTTAAAAAGAGTATTAGCAACAAAGTTATCATTATTTTAGGAGCAATGTTTGTATTTTTATTTTTGCTGGGTTATTTTTTACTTGTTGGAATTGATAAAGTCAGCAATGTTACACCTGAAATGTTTTTCTTTAGCTCCTATACTGTTGCGACCCAGTTTGGTTTGATGTTATTTTCATTTGTTATAGCTTTCTTTATTAATAGAGAGTATTCAAACAAAAATATTCTCTTTTACAAGTTAATTGGAGAGAACATCTATACTTTCTTTTATAAAAAGATAGCTGTTTTATTTTTAGAATGTTTTGCATTTATAGCGCTAGGCCTGCTAATCATATCGTTGATGTACCATGATTTTTCGCATTTTGCATTATTACTTTTTTTATTTTCTGCAGTTATACTGCAGTATATTCTAATTATCGGAACTATAAGCATGTTATGTCCTAATATATTAATTAGTATAGGTGTCAGTATCGTTTATTGGATGACTTCTGTTATCTTAGTAGCTATAAGCAATAAAACGTTTGGTTTCATTGCTCCTTTTGAGGCAGGTAACACTATGTATCCCCGAATAGAAAGAGTGCTGCAATCTGATAACATGACACTTGGGAGTAATGATGTTTTATTTATTATTTTGTATTTAGCTTCAATTATTATCATAAATGCGATTATCCTTCGCTTTTCTAAAACTAGATGGATCAAAATGGGCATTTAATAAAGGAAGCTACTTCACAATGAAGTAGCTTTTTATGTGCACCTATATATCATTAACATCAAGATTAATGCATGTGACTGGCTGAGTTTGTTAAGGGAAGGATGTTTTTCTGTTTGCATCGCCCAAACTATTATTGTTTTTCTTTCACCATCTTTACAAAGAGGAAAAAGATAATGAATACGATAAAGTAGTTCATTGGATTCTTAACGATGCTCATCTCTAGTGAAATCTGTAAGAGTATCCAGAGCGCAAAGATGGCTAGTATGGCAGGAATGATGATTTTGTACATGTCGACCACCTTCCGTAGTTAATGAAAGAAGAGTTCTATATTAGAAGCAAGATGCAGCAGCGCCTGTCATCGCACCGCCAACCGCTCCGTAATCGCACCAACAGCGCCAGCCCCTACAGTTCCAATGCCGGGGATTGTGACTGTTCCTACGGCAGCTCCTGCAAGACCTAGTGTACCGCCGCCAGTTATCGCACCGCCGCCAGTCCCCAGAATACATTTTCCAACTGATTGGGTACTGATTGTACCGCTAGTTTGTCCAGACTCTTGGTTTACTACTTTGATTAAAACGCCATGATCGATTTTTTCGTATTGTAGTGTAACAGGATCACCATTTTTGTCAGTTGAGCTTTTAGGGAGAACTTGTTCTTCGCCCGTTACATGATCTTTTAATATTGCATTTCCATCAGCAATCTGAACATCTGCATGATCGAACGTCATCTTCAGCTCACTATCGTTGAGGTTTTCAACTTTGTATGTAGCTTGGGATTCTGTAGCATCCGCTGCAATGGGTAAAACCGGGAGGGATAAGGCACCTACTAGGAATACCAAGGCCGCCAGTTTTACTGTGGTTAGCTTCATTATTCTTTGCATCATTGATCCTCCTCCTTTGGTTGCCATACTAACAGAGATATTTTGCCTGTTAAACACTTATATATAAAAATTACTGAATTTCATTACATTGAATCACCAAGATATTCATTTTCCCTCCAAAAGTCTCAGACGTTGGTAGGTCTTTTTGTTTTCATATTTAAGGGTTAAGCAAATAATTTCTTGAATTATAAGGTAAGAAGTCGAATTTACATAAATGGGTAATGCATTGACGATAAAATCTCTTTAATGATATAATTTGGAAATAAAATATAGGAGGATGGCGTGGATGTTTAGCAAACCAAAAGTCTTAATAACGGCGGTTGTCTTAGCTATAAGCAGTTTAGCTGCCACAACTGTATACGCTCAATCCGGTTACTTTAACACGTATACAACTTATACACCTTTATCAAAATCAGGGTATTTTACTGCGATGCAGGGAATGTGTGTGGATCGCAACAATAATGCTATTTATGCAGCAAAACTGAACAGCGCAACTCAAAAAACTCAATTATTCTCTATTAAAATGAGCAGTACATCGAGTAATAGAACTGTTACACTACTTAAAAATTCAGACACAAATAGTACTAGTTATGATTTAGGTCACGCTAATGATTTAGCTGTAAAAGCATCTGCAGGTGATAAAAATGTAAGCATTTATGTTGCTCCAATGTCAGATGGAACTAAATATGTCAATAAAATAATAAAACTGAGTGTAGATACAACAAAGAAAACATACAAAGTTGCCAAAACTTATGTTTTGAATTATAAGGGTTCTAATTTATCTGTAAGTGGCATTACATATTCTGTCGGAACAGATAAATTTATCGTTAGATCAGGAAAAAGGTTTTTCGTTGGTACATTTAATGATAAAACTGGACGATTTGACTATGAGGCTACTTTTAAACTCAATTATACGAAAGCTATAGTAAATAATAAGATAGAAGATGTTTCTAAATACATCCAGCAAGGGATTTCCTTCTATCAAGGAACCTTATATGTGCCGCTTTCAAAACCAGATGCAAATGGAAATGCCTCTAATGTTAGCATTATATTAACGTATCCTTTGGATATAAATAGTTTGATTAAAGAACAAAAAGCAACTCAAACAGCTGACTTTTCGAAAGAATTGTTCACCCGTAACAACTTATCTTTCCGGATTACCAGCGGTGCCTATACACTTTTTGAAATAGAATCTGTTGATTTTGATGATGGCACGTTATACTTTAATACGAACCGCGGAAACAAAGGAACACAAGAAGATATGATCGCAACATTTAATAATTATAATTATTATAAGTAAAATCACGTTTGAAATTCTAATATTTAGGTGCAAGAGAATCTCTTGCACCTTTTTAGGTAGGGCGGGTGTCTAGGAGGCTAAGCTCTTTACATTCAAAAATTGGGCTATACGCCTTGGGGCATTATTGATATCGTCTCTTCACAACAGGCGAGATGAAGCGATATAAAAAAGATTCATTTGAGTGGTACAAAAATGTCATTCAAACGAACGGCGAGGAACTATAAGAAGCTGGCCCGAATCGAGCACTTTTACCGTAGTGCCTGGTTCGGGTTTTTTCTGTAGAAAAAGAAAAAGCCGCTATCCTGCCAATCTGGCAATATAGCGGCTTTCTTATATCAGTTACGGATTAGGTAATCAAACGCGCCGAGAGCGGCAGTTGCACCTGATCCCATAGAAATAATAATTTGGTTGTACGCACTGTCTGTGCAGTCGCCGGCAGCAAATAAGCCTGGTACGCTTGTTGCGCCGTGTTTGTCGACGATGATTTCGCCCATGCGGTTGCGTTCAACCGTTCCTTCTAACCATTCTGTGTTTGGCACGAGACCGATTTGGACGAATACACCTTGAAGTTCAACGTGTTTTTCTTCGCCTGTTTCGCGGTCTACGTATGTGATGCCGTTAACACTCTGATCACCTGTGATTTCTTTTGTTTGTGCGTTTTTCACGACAGTAACGTTAGGCAGGCTGTAGAGACGTTTTTGCAGGACTTCGTCTGCTTTCAGTTCCGGCGCGAATTCTAGTACAGTAACGTGATTCACAATACCTGCAAGATCAATTGCTGCTTCGATACCAGAGTTTCCGCCGCCGATTACCGCAACGTCTTTGCCTTCAAACAATGGCCCATCACAGTGCGGGCAGTATGCGACACCTTTGTTTTTGAACTCTTGTTCACCGGGTACGTTGACATTGCGCCAGCGTGCACCTGTTGAAAGGATCACTGTTTTACTTTTCAGGACAGCGCCGTTTTCGAGTTCAAGTTCGAACAGATCTTTCTTCTCAAGGCGTTTCGCACGCTGAAGGTTCATGACATCAATATCATATTCCTTCACATGCTCTTCAAGACTTGCCGCTAGCTTCGGTCCTTCCGTCGCTTTGACGCTGATGAAGTTTTCGATGCTCATGGTGTCGAGAACCTGTCCGCCGAAGCGTTCAGCGACAACCCCAGTGCGGATGCCTTTACGTGCAGTATAAATCGCTGCACTAGCACCAGCAGGTCCGCCTCCGACCACAAGAACGTCAAACGGCTCTTTGTCAGCAAACTCAGATGCATCTGTGCCGCTGCCCATTTTCGCAAGAATTTCTTCAAGCGTCATACGGCCGCTTCCGAAGGATTCGCCATTCAGGTAAACGGTCGGCACTGCCATAATGTTTTTGCTTTCAACTTCTGCTTTGTATGCTGCACCGTCAATCATCGTGTGCGTAATGTTCGGGTTCAGCACGCTCATCATGTTTAAAGCTTGTACAACATCAGGACAGTTGTGGCATGTCAGGCTGATATAAGATTCGAAGTGGTATTCACCGCTGATCTTCTTCACCTGATCAATGACTTTTTGGTCCACCTTAGGCGGTCTGCCGCTCACTTGGAGCAGCGCCAACACTAATGATGTGAATTCGTGGCCCAGAGGGATACCGGCGAAAGTCACGCCAGTGTCTTCTCCGACACGATTGACACTGAAGCTTGGCGTTCTGTTTAATTCAGCTTTTTCAACTGAAATTTTCGATGACATGGAAGCCAGCTCATCAACGAGAGCCAGCATGTCCTTAGAAGTGTCATCTTCGCCTGCGCTAACTTTGAGAACAATGTCATTCTCAATTAGCTGCATATATTGATTTAATTGTGCTTTGATGTTTGCATCAAGTACCAATTGAATGCACTCCTTAGATTTTACCTACTAGATCAAGGCTAGGTGTAAGAGTTTCGCCGCCTTCTTCCCATTTAGCCGGGCAAACTTCACCTGGGTTTTGACGAACGTATTGAGCTGCTTTTACTTTGTTTACAAGGTTGCTTGCGTCACGGCCGATACCGCCTGCATTGATTTCAACAGTTTGGATAACGCCATCTGGATCGATGATGAATGTTCCGCGGTCAGCAAGGCCAGTTTCTTCGTCAAGAACATCGAAGTTGCGAGAGATCGTTTGAGATGGGTCACCGATCATTGCGTAAGTGATTTTGCTGATTTTTTCAGAGCTGTCATGCCAGCCTTTGTGTACGAAGTGAGTATCTGTAGAAACAGAGTATACTTCAACACCTAATTCTTTAAGAGCAGCATATTGTTCTTGAAGATCTTCAAGCTCAGTTGGGCACACGAAAGAGAAATCTGCTGGGTAGAAGCAGAATACGCTCCATTGGCCTTTCAAATCTTCGTTTGTTACATCGATGAATTCACCGTTTTTGAATGCTTTTGCTTCGAATGGAAGTACTTCTTTACCGATTAAAGACATAATGTATATTCCTCCTAAAAATGTATTAGAAAGCATATTCGCTTTCAATAATAATTCTAATTATATATGAATTATTAATTAATATATATTTTTTGTCAAGCCATAACCTACTTTTTTTCATCTTACTAAAGGTGTGACAGGTAGGATTTATGCATTTCTTTTATAACAAATGAGAGGCTGATTCTCAATTAGACAAGGTTTTCAGGGATTTTTGTAAATCAGAATGCCAGGCCGTTTTGGCATTTGAACATTTTATGACACCATGGGCAAGGGCAAAGGACAATGGCCAAAAGCAGAATAGAACGGAACAGCAAGCTGCTGTCACATGATGATCTTGGGGATTGTTTCTAGCTATTATTGTATCACTGTTTATGATATTTAAAACATAACTTATGTCTTCTGTTGTTTGGGATAGAAGAAAAAAACACGGTTCAGTTGAAAACTGACCGTGTTTTTGATGACAGGTTATTCAGACCAATTCGTATGGAAAACGCCGTCCATATCAGTCCGTTCGTACGTGTGAGCGCCAAAGTAATCGCGCTGCGCCTGCAAGAGGTTCGCATTGGAACGCCCTGTGCGGTAGCCGTCGTAATAAGAGAGCGCGGTAGTTAAGCATGGGAAAGAGATTCCGGTGCTGATACCCTCGCAAACGACTTTTCGCAGGCCTGTTTGATAGTCATGGAGCTTATCTGTGAAATAAGGCGCGATCAGCAGGTTTGCCAGATTTGGCTGCTCACTGAATGCTTCGCTGATCACGTTTAGGAAATCAGCGCGGATGATGCAGCCGCCTCGGAAAATCAAGGCAATGTCTTTGAGCGGCAGATTCCAGCCGTAAAGCTCAGATGACATCTTATATTGGGCAAAGCCTTGTGCATAGGCGCATACTTTCCCCATGTAAAGAGCCTGTCTGACGTATTCAACCCAGGTGTCTTTATCCAAGTGTTTTTCTTCGGATTCCGGGCCTGCTAATACGTCTTGAGCTGCCATCCGTTCTTCTTTTAAGGATGACAAGTAGCGGGCGAACAAGGACTCTGTGATGATCGTGGACGGGATGCCGTTATCAATCGCCTGCATGCTCGTCCATTTTCCAGTGCCTTTTTGTCCGGTTTTATCAAGGATGACATCGATCAGAGGCTGTCCTGTTTTTTCGTCTTTTTTGCGTAAAATCTCAGCTGTAATCTCTATTAAATAGCTTTTCAGCTCACCTTGATTCCATGTTTCAAAAATAGATGCAATTTCATCTAGCGGCAGATGAAGCGTTTCTCTTAGAAACGTATACGCTTCTGCAATCAGCTGCATGTCTGCATATTCAATGCCGTTGTGCACCATCTTTGTAAAGTGCCCTGCCCCTTTTGGTCCGATATAGACACAACAAGGGTCATCTCCGACTTGAGCTGCGATTTTCGTCAGGATAGGAGCGGCTTTCTCATAGACGTCGCGATCTCCGCCCGGCATGATGGAAGGCCCTGTTAATGCACCGACTTCACCGCCGGAAATGCCGACTCCCAGGTAGCCGATCCCTTTATCCTTCAGCTCGTCATATCTTCTTTCTGTGTCTTCATAGTGGGAGTTTCCTCCGTCCATGATGACGTCGCCTTCTTCAAGCAAAGGCTTTAATGATTGGATGACGGAATCTACGGGTTTTCCCGCTGTGACCATCAAAAAGATTTTTCTTGGTTTTTCTAACGATTGAACAAAGTCCTCAAGCTCGTAATACGGGCTGAGAGATTGTCCATCCAGCTTTTGGATAAGCTGGTCCGTTAAATCTCTGGTGTAATTATAGACAGCGACGTTTTCACCTTTATTTGCCATGTTTAAGGCGATGTTGCTTCCCATTACGCCTAAGCCTATGACACCAATCGAATTGAACATGTGTTACAGCTCCTTCTTAATTTCATACAACTAAACTTAACAATAAAATGAATCCCAGTCCAGCAACGGAAATAATGGTTTCCAGCAATGTCCATGTGGCGAATGTTTCTTTCATGCTTAATCCGAAGTATTCCTTGAACATCCAGAAGCCGGCGTCATTGACGTGTGAAGCGATGACACTTCCGGCGCCTGTTGCGAGTACGACTAACGCCAGGTTAACATCAGAATGGCCCAATAACGGAATGACCAGACCTGTTGTGCTGAGTGCGGCAACAGTCGCCGATCCTAGAGAAATGCGCAGGATCGCCGCGATGAGCCATGCCAGAATGATTGGCGATAATGCCGTTCCTTTGAATAAGTCTGCTACGTAATCGCCGACACCGCCGTTGATCAGCACTTGTTTGAAGGCGCCGCCTCCTCCGATGATCAAAAGCATCATGCCAATTTGTGAAATGGCAGTTGAACAAGAATCCATCACGGTTTTGACTGGAATGTTGCGCTTGATGCCCATTGTATAGACTGCGACCAATAACGAAATAATCATAGCAGTCGATGCGTTTCCAATCAATCTGATAAAAGCTAAAACTCCGTTATCTGCAAACCCGATTGTTTCTTGAAGCAGGTCGATAATGGTCGCGACCGACATAATGATAATCGGGAGCATTGCAGTAAAGACACTGATTCCAAAGCCGGGTGTTTCTTCAAGATTAAACGTTTTTTGTGTGCCGAGTGATGCAATATTGCCGTTTTTCGCAAATGATGCAGGAACGATTTTTTTCGCGAACTTTGTAAATAACGGCCCTGCGATGAGCACTGTCGGAACAGCAACAATAAAGCCGTACAGCAGCACTTCTCCAATATTAGCGCCATACTCACCGGCGATCGCCGTAGGTCCCGGGTGCGGCGGCAGGAAACCGTGTGTAACGGATAGTGCCGCGACCATCGGGATTCCGAGAAATAAAATAGAAATCTTCAATTCTCTTGAAATCGCAAAGACAATCGGAATTAATAGAACCAGTCCTACTTCAAAAAATAACGCAATCCCAATAATAAATGAGGCAATGACAACGGCCCATTGAATATTTTTCTCACCGAATTTGTTGACGAGCGTCATCGCAATGCGCTGTGCGCCTCCTGAATCCGCGATCAGCTTGCCCAGCATCGCACCGAGTCCGAAGATGAGCGCGATGTGGCCAAGAGTCCCCCCTATTCCTGCTTCGATGGAGCTGACAACTTTATCGAACGGCATCCCGAGTGCCAGTGCCACGCCGAACGATACGACCAGCAGGGAAATAAATGTGTTTAATTTTAAGCCCATAATCAGAAATAGTAATGCTAAGATCCCAAGTGCAACGATGATTAACGGCATGGTAATTCCCTCCCCTTCATGTCATGTACTATTTGTGTGTGATTAAGCCCCTCTGATAATCTGCAATTTGTGTATATTGATTTTCTAATAATCTTGATAGATTGATGAAAATCGGCATTAATGTTCTGTATTCCTTGGCTGAGTCTTCGATCGGCGTATGTCTGTATGTGCTGCCGATCATGTCGGACACGGCATCGAAAGAGTCAATTTTTCCTGTTGCATACAGGCCTAAAATGCAGGCGCCGAGACATGAGCTTTCGTAGCTTTCCGGAACGACAACCTCTGATTCGAAGATATCCGACATCATTTGGCGCCAAACCTCCGACCTTGCAAATCCCCCTGTCGCTTGGATGCGGGTTACCGGGCCATCCATGCATTCAGTTAACGCCAAGAACACCGTGTACAGGTTGTAAATGACGCCTTCCAATGCCGCGCGTATCATATGCTCTTTCTTATGCGACATGGTCAGGCCAAAAAATGAGCCGCGTACATCCGGATTCCACAACGGAGCGCGTTCTCCGGCGAGATATGGGTGGAACAGCAGACCGTCAGAACCGGGTCTGACGCGTTGGGCAATTTTCGTCAGCACGTCATATGGATCAATGCCCAGCCGTGTCGCTGTTTCGATTTCGGAGGAGGCAAACTCGTCTCTGATCCAGCGAAGGACGATGCCTCCATTGTTCACAGGCCCCCCAATAACCCAATGCTTGTCCGTCAAGGCATAGCAAAAAATTCTCCCTTTTTCATCGGTTTGCGGCTTGTCAATAATCGTCCGGATGGCACCGCTTGTACCGATGGTGACGGCGATTTCGCCCTTTTTAATGGCGTTGACACCGAGGTTGGACAGCACGCCGTCGCTGGCGCCGATGACAAAAGGCGTTTCCGGATCGATTCCCATTTGGATCGCTATTTCCGGGCTGCAGTGCTGAAAGATCTCGGTTGTCGGCACGAGTTTGGATAAGTGATCCGGCGTGATGCCTGCGATGCGCAGTGCCTCTTCGTCCCAATCCAAGCCTTTCAGGTTCATCATGCCTGTCGCTGATGCCAATGAGTAATCGATGACATACTCATTGAACAGCTGTTTAAAAATGTATTCTTTGATGCCGATATATTTTTTTGACTTGGAAGCGATTTCTTTCCTTTCATTCGTGATCCAGGCAATTTTACTTAACGGTGCCATCGGATGAATCGGTGTTCCCGTCCGTTTGTACACCTCATGTCCGTTCAATTCCTCTTTGATCTTATGCGCCCAGCCTTCACTTCGGTTGTCGGCCCATGTGATGCATGGCGTCAGCGGCTTGTCATTTTCGTCGATTGCAATGACGCTGTGCATGGCGCTGCTGAACGAAATGAAAGAGATCTGTTTTTCGGGATGCTGTTTTGTAATTCTCGCTGTTGTATGGATGACTGCCTGAAATATCTCTTCCGGGTTTTGTTCAGCTGTTGAGATGTCCGGTGTATAGAGCGGGTAGCCGATGCTTTCTTTCTGTACCACATCTCCGTTTTCACTGAACAGCACAGCTTTTGTGCTTGTCGTGCCGATATCGATTCCTAACATATAACTAGTCATTGTTGTATTCAGCTCCTTTTGCCAGCATTTGTTGTGAGAGCCATAGGTCTTCTACCTTATCCTGCACATCATCAAAGTTTTGGTGAAGAGACTGAATCATCAGCGCCCTATCCTTTGTTTTGATGGCTTGAATATAAAGCTCGTGGTTATCTAAAATCCTTGTGAAGTCTTCATACTTTTCCTTTAACCGTACCCGCATCGATAAAAGAATAAAGCTTTCCATGACGGGTTTTAGATTGTTCCAGATCATCTGAATGTATGAATGATCAATCGCTCGGATAATGGTTTCATGGAACAGCACATCTTGAAATGAAAATTCGTCAGCGTCCTCATATTTGATTGAGACTTTCATCATTTCAAGAATTTTGCTGAGATCCTTAACTAAAGGCTCAATGTCTATTTTGACAAGCCGTTCAAAGACAAATGTTTCTAATAGTAAACGCACATCATAAATTTCCGCGATTTTCTTCTCAGTTAAACCAATTACGACCGCTCCCATTCGTTCTAAGCGGATGATTTTTTCGGATGCGAGTATTTTTAGCGCTTCGCGAACCGGCGAACGGCTTACTGAAAACTCGGCGGCGATTGTATTTTCTGATAAAATGGTACCGCTTTCAATCAGGCCTGAAACGATCCGCATTCTCAGCTCGTATGCGACACGAACTCCGGTTGACGCTTTTGAGAGCCATTTTGCGGGATACAACAGGTCTTTGGAGTCTAGCATACACTCACCTTCCTCACTCAAGAAGTATACTTGTATACAAGTATGATAACGTGAATATTTCTTTTATGCAAACACTTTCATTTCTAATTTTTAATAAAATTTTTCCCGATCATTATGGTATTTATTTCTAAATGAAATATGGTACATTGGAGATAACTAGCGTAAGTGAATCATGTTTTGAAAGAGGCGATTTGGATGAAAATCATCATTGCACCTGATTCTTTTAAGGAAAGCTTATCAGCTCTGGAGGCAGCCGAAGCGATAGAAAGAGGTTTCAAATCGGTCTTTCCGGGTGCTGATTACAGAAAATTGCCGGTGGCGGATGGCGGCGAGGGAACCGTTCAATCTCTGGTCGATGCGACCAATGGAAGGATCATAGAGCAAGTTGTCACAGGGCCGCTGGGGGAACCGGTGAGAGCTTTCTTTGGCATGATGGGAGATGGGAGAACAGCTGTGATTGAAATGGCTGCTGCTTCAGGGCTGCATCTGGTGCCTGTAGATAAGCGAAATCCGCTCATCACTACAACAAGGGGAACGGGAGAATTAATCGGGGCAGCTCTTGATGCAGGAGCGGAGCGTTTGATCATCGGAATCGGCGGAAGCGCCACGAACGACGGGGGAGCCGGGATGATTCAGGCATTGGGCGTAAGGCTTCTTGATAACTCAGGCCGCGAGATTGGCCCAGGGGGCGGCGCGTTATCTCAGCTTGCATCAATAGATGTTAGCGGGCTTGATTCCAGATTGCGGAATGTCAAACTGGAAGTTGCCTGTGACGTGGACAATCCGTTAACAGGACCAAAGGGCGCTACGGCTGTTTTCGGGCCGCAAAAAGGCGCGACGGCCGACATGCTGGATGTACTAGACCAGAACGTAAGCCATTTCGCTGATATGGCAGAAAAAGAGCTCGGATCAACCTTCCGAGATACAGAGGGCGCCGGTGCAGCGGGCGGTCTTGGATGGAGCCTGCTGACTTATCTTCAGGCTGACCTGAAAAGAGGCATTGATATTGTCCTTAATGCGATTGATTTTGAAAGTATCGTTCAGGATGCAGATCTTGTGATTACCGGCGAGGGACGGATCGACAGCCAAACGGTTCATGGAAAAACGCCGATCGGCGTAGCCAAGGCGGCTAAATCATACGATGTGCCCGTCATCGGTATTGCGGGATCAGTATCACGAGACAGTGATGTCGTCTATCAACACGGGATCGATGCGCTTTTCAGCATCGTCCCCGGAGCCGTGCCGCTAGAAGATGCGTTTGAACATGCCGCGGAATATATGGAAAGAACGGCGCGGGACATTGCAGCGTCTATCAAATTGGCGAAAACGATGTTTCTGATATAGCCGATGCACATGCCAATGCATAGCCATCCTTCTTTTTGGGTAGAGACAGTTAACACACAATGAGGAATTCATCCCAGAAGGAGGACGCAGATATGACTGTACAAGAAATCAAAGGCAAAAAACTAGTAAAAGGCATTGCGCCAAATGTGGAGCCGGAAGCTCTGTTAAATGATAAACGAAAAGTATTTTTGTTTGGTTCCCCTAGTTACACAAACATTGGCGACCAAGCGATTGCGTATGCGGAAGAGAAATTTGTCAAAAATCATTTTCCGTATTATGAATACATTGAGATTATGGATTATGCGACGGATGAGGGCATTGAACTGGTGAAAGAGATCATTCGTGAAGACGATATTGTCTGCTTTACAGGCGGAGGGAATTTAGGAAACCTTTATCTTGATATTGAGGAAGACAGAAGAAAGGTCTTTTCGGCGTTTAAAGACTACAAATCAATTTCTCTGCCACAATCCGTTTATTTTGAGGATACAGAGGAAGGACAGAAGGAAAAGAAAAAAACACAGGATGCGTACCATCAAAATACAAACTTAACGATTGCTGCGCGTGAGACGCAAACACTGGATGTTGTGAAGGAGACCTTCAACTCCAATGTGATCTTTACACCGGACATGGTGCTTTCCTTGGATATTGTGCCGCGAGAGCTCGAGCGGGACGGCGTTCTCTTTATTTTAAGAGCGGATAAGGAGAAAGTGACTGACGAAGATTTTATTTCACAGATGAAGAAATGGGCAGAAAAAACAACTTACACAGAGCGTACCGATACGGTGCTGGATACGGTCGACACCATCGATTACGCTGATCGTGAAAAGCATTTTATGGAGATGCTGGACCGCATCGGCTCCAGTAAATTGGTGATTACCGACCGCCTTCACGCGATGATTTTCTCGATTATCACCAAAACACCTTGCCTTGTCTTTGGAAACAGCTATGGCAAAGCCAAACATTCATACCGGGATTGGCTTGAAAGCTTAAACTTCATTGAATACACAGATCAACATCATATTGAGGAACTGGAGCGTATGATTGACCGCCTGCTTCAAGCAGAACCGAATGACGTTGATTTATCTAAGGACTTTCAGCCGCTGATTGATTTTTTTGCTTCTTAAACGAAAAAGACTGCCCTCCCCCGGGGCAGTCTTTCTTTGTTAAATATGAAACAGCCAGACGACGAGCGGGCCGAAGAATGAGCCGAGCACCGCACAAAGCGTCATGGAGACGGAACTCATGGATACGGCCAATTCCCCATATTCCAATGCTTTGGAGGTGCCCAGTGCATGGGAGGCGCTGCCTAATGCAATGCCTTGTCCAAGGGAGCTGCGTATGCGAAGCCATTTTAGGAAAAGCGGCCCGAGGATAACGCCTGAAAAGCCCGCAATCATGACAAATACGACTGTCATGGAAGGGACGCCGCCAAGACCGGCGGCGATCTGAATAGCGACAGGGGTTGTGATCGACTTTGGCAGAATGGATAATAAGAGATCATGATCAATCCCGAATGCTTCTGCGAAGATCAGCCCGCTGATCATTCCCATGCATAATCCGACCAGGACGCCGCCTAAAATGGGAATACAATGTTTGACAATGATATGCCACTGTTTATAAAGCGGATAGGCCAGCGCCACAACAGCCGGCCCAAGCAAAGTATTGATCCATTTCCCCCCGATCATATAGCCTTCATAGGAAACATGGAACATCATCAAAACCGCTACAATCAAAATGGTCGTTGTCAGAACGGGGATCAGAAATGGAAGCGGGAATCGCTTATAGAGTTTGACCATCGCTAAATAAGCGGCAACTGTTAAAAGAATTATAATGATCGCGATACATGCTTGCTGCATTTCTCTTTCTCCTCCCGTTTTTTTGCTTTTTTCTCTAATAGCTGGCTGGCGAATCCAGCCGCAATGATCGTGACGATGGTGCTCAGAACGACTGTAATCAGCAGCATCAGGCCATTGAATGAAATGAGAGACGGATAGTTTATCACTCCTGTCATTGCCGGGATGAACAACAATGGAAGGAAGGATAATAAAAACCCTGCTCCGTCTTCAATGATGGAGACGGGAACAATACGGAGGCCCAAGCAGATCAGAAGCAATACCAATCCAACGATGCTTCCTGATACAGATAAATGAAACAGATGCTGAATGGCTTCCCCGATCATAAAAAATACATATAATATCAACACTTGCAAAATAATTCGTATGACTTTCACATCAAGTGCTGCTCTCCAATCAGAACAGCTTCCTCCTTTCTGGTGCTTGCTTCTAGGATGGTTCTGAGGAATCGCTTTACTTTCTTTTTATATGATTGTACTATACAAGTATAATAATTGATTTAGTCATATAACGACTTGTATTTATTCAGTTAATGTACATTTGTATTATACAAGTATATATGATGTTGTCAATGCCGGAGATTGGAATAGGGAGCGAGAGCGATTGCAAAATCAAAATCCAGTTGAATTAATTGAATATGAGCTGACGACTTTTATCAGGAGAGCTGTTTATCTGGATCAATCAGAGAAAAGAACAGGGAATTTGGAGAGATCTTCGTACTTATTACTGAGACAATTGGATGAGTTTGGGCCTGCTCGTGTTAAGGAATTGGCAGAATCGTTTAAGCTTGATATTTCTACTCTTTCAAGACAAGCAGCTGCATTAGAGGCAAAGGAGCTCATCTATCGTTTCTCAGACCCATCTGATGGGAGAGTCAGCCTGTTTACCATTACAAAACTCGGCAAACAACTATTAAAAGCCGATCAGCAAAAGCGCCTTGAACGTTATGAACAGATGCTGAAAGAATGGTCAACACAGGAAAAAGAGATGTTTGGCGAGCTGCTGCAGCGTATGAACAAGGCTTTTATCGATTAACAGCTGAAAAACCCATGGTTCGCTGGAACAGCATGGGTTTTTCTATCATGGTCAGAGATTATCTGCATCGTTTGGCGGCAGCCCAAGCCACTAGTCCGGCAACAACAGCCGCCGATACAATAGGGCGCTTCGTCGCTTTTGTGTAGTAGCTTCTTGACCTCATCCATCCTTTATTTGTGCCTCTGTCATGCATACCGCAGCCCGCATCATAAAGAGCGCTTTCTTCTCGCGGTTTGGACGGTCTTTCGGCATGCTGGCTGTGATACATGATTTTTTCCATCAGTCTGTCGGTCAGACGAGGGAAAAGCGCGCCCAGCATGGCGATGGCTTTGGCCTGTGAGCCGATGTACATGTCGCGCTTAGGGTTTTCGGCGGCAAACAGGATAGCTTCGGCGACTGCTTCCGGCGGATAGATCATGGAGCGGTAATGAGCCGGCTGTTTGTCGAGGTAGCTGTGCGCGTGCTCGTTATAAGGTGTGTCAATTCTGCCCGGGTGGATGAGCGTTACCGAGACGGGCGCCTGTTCCTTTTCGAGCTCCATTCGGATGCTTTCCGTCCAGCCGTGAAGCGCAAATTTGGCAGATGCATATGTGGATTGAATGACCGTTCCCCTGTCTCCGAACAGGCTTCCTACATTAATGAGTGCGCCCGGCACACCTCTGCCGGTGTAGTGTTTGACAGCCGCTCTTGTTCCGTAAACAGGTCCCCAGAAATTTGTGTCGAACATGCGCTTCATGTCTTCGACGGTGACGTCCATGGCGTGTCCGAAAGTCGAGACGGCCGCATTGTTGACCCATGTATCAAAGCGGCCGAATGTGCTGATCGCGGTTTCTGCGATGCGGTTGACGTCCTCTTCTTTTCCGACATCCGCCTTTACCCATATGGCGTCGTGCCCTTTTTCCTTAAGTTCATCAGTGAGCTCCTTCAGCGCCTCTTCATTTCGCGCTGCTGCCACGACCTTTGCGCCTTTTTCAGCTGCCATTCTCGCCGTGACAAGTCCGATACCGCTTGAAGCGCCGGTAATGACGATCACCTGATCCTTAAGCTTTTTCAGTTTGAGCTTTGTTTTTATGGCGGGGTTCTGTTGTTCAAGCTGCTCTGTATTTGTGACTGAATGATCGATTGTCATTGAGAGATCCCTCCTAGACGCTGTTTTTGTACATTACCCCATCCGGAAGGGTCTTACCCCTTTTGACAATCACAGGGTTCTTTTTTATATTATATAAGTCGCTCTACCATACCTAGGAGGGAATGTTTTAATGACTAGCAGAGGAGATTCACGTGAAAAAATCCTTCACACGGCGTCACGTCTGTTCCAGCTGCAAGGATATCACGCGACAGGTTTGAACCAGATTGTAAAAGAAAGCGGTGCTCCAAAAGGATCGCTTTATCACTTTTTTCCGAATGGCAAAGAAGAACTAGCAATTGAAGCGGTTACATATACAGGTAAGATCGTTGAACATCTGATACAGCAAAGCATGGATGAATCCTCTGATCCTGTTGAAGCGATTCAGCTTTTTATCAAAAAAACAGCCAGCCAATTTGACAACACAGAAAGCATTAAAGGTATTCCAGTCGGTTTGCTGGCGAGTGAGACAGCGTTAATCAGTGAACCGCTGCGGACGGTTTGCATGAAGGTGTTTAAAAGCTGGGAAGCGGTTTTTGCCAGAAAATTAATGGAAAACGGATTTGCAGAAGAAGAAGCAAATCAGCTTGGAACGCTGATTAATTCGATGATTGAGGGCGGCATCATGCTTTCGTTAACGAATAAAGACAAAACGCCTCTTCTTCTCATTGCCGAACAAATACCAGTGCTGGTGAGAAAAAAAGGGTAGCATTTTGTTATCCTTTCTCCTACAATTATATAGAACGGTCTAGTAAAAAAAAGTTATAGTATATAGACTGGTCTAAATTGGAGGAAGCGATAATATGAAAACATTATGTACACATTCATTGCCTAAAGAAAAAATGCCTTATTTGCTCCGGAGCGGAGAAGGCGAGCGCTATCTGTTCGGCAGACAGGTTGCCACGGTGATGGCGAATGGGAGGAGCACAGGTGATTTGTTTGAGATCGTGCTTCTTTCCGGGGGAAAAGGAGATGCCTTTCCGCTTCACGTCCACAAGGACACACATGAAGGAATTCTCGTTTTGGACGGGAAACTGGAACTGACACTTGATGGTGAACGCTATTTATTAATATCAGGTGATTATGCCAACATTCCGGCGGGAACACCGCACAGCTACCGGATGCAGAGCCACAGAACAAGACTGGTGTCTTACACGATGAAAGGAAACGTAGCGCACTTGTATTCCGTTATTGGGAATCCGTATGATCACGCTGAACATCCGCCGTACGCAAGCGAAGAAGTCTCAAACGAGCGGTTTGCAGAAGCAGCCGCTGTAGCGGACATTGTATTTCTAGATGAAGAAAAGCCTGCATGTTCGGCCAAATTAGCGGAACTTACAGAGCTCCCAGATGGAGCCGTTCCATACGTTCTTGAATCTGGAGAAGGAGATCGCCTGTTGACGGGAGATCAGCTTCACCGCATTGTGGCTGCACAAAAAAATACAGATGGCCAGTTTATCGTCGTATCCTCTGAAGGCCCTAAAGGTGACCGAATCGTTGATCACTACCATGAACATCATACAGAAACATTTTATTGCCTTGAAGGCCAGATGACGATGTGGGCAGATGGCCAGGAAATTCAGCTGAATCCGGGAGATTTCCTGCATGTCCCTGCAAATACCGTTCACTCCTATCGCCTTGATTCTCACTATACTAAGATGGTGGGCGTATTGGTTCCTGGTTTATTTGAACCGTTTTTCCGGACGTTGGGCGACCCGTATGAAGGCCACATCTTCCCATGTGAGCCTCAGGCTTTGCGCTTTGATCGCGTTTTGCAGAATATCGAAGCATTAGATTTAAAGGTGATGAAACCATAAAGATGACAAGATTGTAAGGTTTTCATGCCGGCCTGACACCTAAATCGATGTTTCCGCGCTTCATTTTTTCATACCCTTAAGGTACAGAAAAAAGGAGCGTGATGGCTATGTCTTCATTACAGCCGACTTTAACAAATGAGCGGATCGGTGTGCTTGATGTGCTGAGAGGAATGGCGATTTTCGGCATCTTATTTGTCAATCTGGCACATTTCAGTTATCCGGATATGTATTTGTCTATGCTTGGAAAAGAGAATTTTTTCATGGATAAGTGGTCTGAAGCTGATTTTGCCGCCGCAGATATACTGAAATTCTTCATTCAAACAAAATGTATTTTATTGTTTTCCTTTTTATTTGGATTTGGCATGGTTGTCATGATGGAGAGAGCAGAAAACAAAGGGAAACGGTTTGTTCCGTTATATGTGAGAAGGTTAATGGCGCTTCTCTTGTTTGGAACGATTCATGCCTTTTTGATATGGGACGGGGATATTTTAACAGAATATGCCTTGCTCGGTTTTGTCCTGCTCTTGTTTCGAAAAGCAAAGCCGAAAACACTGCTGATATGGGCGGTCTCTTTGTATCTTCTGTTTTCCATTCCGTTCATGTTGATAAGTTTTGATCAATCAAACGGACAGGAATGGGTACAAGCGGTAACACAGCAGGCAACACAAGCGATTCATGTTTATGGAAGCGGCAGCCTGAAGGACATTGCAGAACAGCGGATCCATGACCGTCTTGTTTATATGTCTTCGAATGGCATGCTTACGTATAATCCGCTCAACTTCTTCTTTGCATCCATTCCTTATTTCAGCATGTTTTTGCTGGGAGCTGAGGCAGCAAAATCACGGTATTTGCATGAACCGGAAAAGCATCGCAAAGGATTAAAACGATTATGGATGGCTGGGCTTGTCATCGGCATCGGCGCCCATGTGCTGTACAGTGTAACGGAAAAGGAACTATTTCTGCTGATTGGCGCGCCTTTCCTCATGTTTTTCTATGTTACAACGGTTGTCTATCTTTATCATAAAACAAGAGTGAGAACAGTGCTGCAATCATTCTCCGCTGTTGGGAGGATGGCATTTACCAATTATTTGATGCAGTCTATTGTGTGTACTTGGATTTTTTATCATTACGGCTTGGGCCTGTATGGAAAAGTGTACCCTGCTGCGGGTGTGCTCATTACAATTGCTGTTTGTGCCGTTCAAATGGCCTTCAGCCACCTTTGGCTTCGTGTCTTTCGGATGGGGCCGTTTGAGTGGCTGTGGAGAAGCGCTACGTATCTGTCGTGGCAGCCTATTGTAAAGAAAACAAAAGTCTAGATGCCTATTGGCGTCTAGACTTTTTTCTATTATTTATACACGACACGTGTTTTGCAAATGATGTCATGCAGGCCTTTTTTCTCTCCAAAGGCGATCATGATAAACCCGATATAAAAGATGATTCCAGATAAGATATAGGCAAAGTAACGGCCAATTCCCTGTCCGACAGAAACCCGTTCACCTTGTTCATTGACCACTTTCAGGCCAAGAATTTTTTTGCCAAGTGTGCCTTGCATTTTAGAAGCTGTGAGCAGCCCGTAATATAACACACTGATGACGATCATGATCAGCATAGTAGGCAAAAATGCAAGCGTCATGTATTTCACTAAATACTCTTCTTCCGTCATGTAAGGGTTTGTTGCCACAGCCCCAGCTACAAAAACAGAATTGATCACAAATAGAATAATATAACTAGGAACAGATACAATAATGCCATCAATAAAATAAGCTAAAAAACGAATCCAAAATCCTGCTGGTTTTTCCATGTATATTTCTCTCTCCTCTGAATTAATCTGGAATAGTATACTTTGAAAAACAAGTACATGCAATATGGTATGGTGATAAAATCCTGACATTACAGAAAAATGAGTCTTTTATCCTTTGTTTTTTACTATATAAATATACTAGAAATAATCATATCATTTTTGTATGTTCTGGATTTTTTTAAAAAATATAATGAATATAACATTCAACTTACTTATAATAAAAAAGGTTAATATTTCTATTAAAGGAGGAGTTTGATGTCTAAAAAAAATAGCGTGGCGATCATGACAACCATTTCTGCGTTTCTTTTTTGCGCCGTGATTGTGGCGGCTTCACTTTCGCCGCTGGCCGGAACGGGAGCGGCGGCCAATCAGTTTAATTCAGTTGGCATGTGGTCAGCTGTCGGTATGATCCTTGTATTGTATTTCATTCCATTTCTCGTTTATATGCTCGGAGTCGATGCAATGAGGTATGTCATGGCGGTGCTTTGCGGCTTCGGGCTTTTGATTCATTTGTCTTCAGCCGGTTTTATCTTGATGTTTAGTTTCTTTAGTGACCATCTGCTTTCTGAGGTAATCGTTGTTTTCGGAGTTAGTCTCTCTGCGACTATTGTTAACGTTATTTGGTTTGTGACTGCATTTCGTTCGGGTGCTGAAAAAACGTCTACTCATAATCTTACATAGTTTTCTAGTTTGTGATGGTTTTGTGAAGTAGAATTATAAAATGGGTTAATATGTTATGATGGTCAAGTCATTTCGTATGAAAGCGATGATGGCTTTTGGGAAATAGTAAAACAGGCTGGCGAGGTTAACTCGGCAGCCTGTTTTTTGATCAATCAAGATACTTATTTTTATAGACAACTTTTGTCCCGCAAATATAATCGTGTAATGCCAGTTTAGAGGGGAAAGCCGCCATAATGTAACCGATATACAAAATTCCGGATGGTATGTAAGCGAAAAAACGGCCAAAGCTATGCCAAAATGAAATTCGCTCGCCATACTGATTGACAACGATGATGCCCATGAGTTTTTTGCCTAGTGTTGCTTGCATTTTTGAAGAAGTCAGCAAGCTATAATAAAGAATGCCGAAGATATATATGATGGCGATAACAGGGATCGTTCCGAATATCAGGATATAAAATTTATATTGACCTTCTGTCATATAGGAGCTTCCTGCATCAATGAGTGGCAGGACAATTAAGGTGTTAATTTGGATCATAATAAAAGCAAAAAAATAGATAATTAAATCATCAATAATAGAGGCAACTGCCCGAATCCAAAATCCAGCTGGTTTTTCCATGTATAATGTTCTCTCCTTTGAAGTTTTCTGGGATATTATACGTTAGTGGCTGTGCGGTTTCAATGAAATAGACGAGAGGAATTTGGTCTCGTAATGAAAATGGTATTTTATCACTATTTATTTCTTTATTTTACCTTTTTGTCTTTAGGTGAATAGAACGATAAAAAAGAATCTGCAAGATGATGCAGATTCTCTTCATTACGATTATTTAGAGGCTTGAATAAATACACCCTTCTCATGAGAAAACTCTTTGAATCCGTATACCCCATGATAGGAGCCGATTCCGCTTGTGTTGACACCGCCGAATGGCAGGTTGACGTCACTAAAATGGACGACGACATCATTGATGGCGGCATTTCCTGATGTCGTGTGCTGAAGGACGTTGTCAATCAGGTCTTGGTTTTTGCTGAACACATAAAGTGCAAGCGGTTTATCGCGGTCATTTACGTAATCGATGACCTCGTCGATGTCTTCATAGTTCATCATTGGCAGGATCGGTGCGAAGATTTCCTCCTGCATGATTTTCATGTCAGGCGTGACGTTTTTCAAAACGGTTGGCGAGATCTTGCGGTCGCTGGCATCGAATACGCCGCCGAACACCACTTCCGCCCCTCTTTCGATGGCATCGTCGAACAGATCTTTGACGCGGTTGAAGTTGCGGTCATTGACGATCTGCGTAAATTTGCTGCGGTCTGGGGTATGATCATCCTCCATAAATCCAGCGTTGACGACTGTTTGTAAAATCCCCGCGAACCTGTCCTGAACGTCTTTTTTAATGAACAGGTAATCAGGTGCGATGCAGGTTTGGCCGGCGTTTACGAATTTCCCGACGGCGATCTTTTTCGCTGCGTCCATCAGATCGTATTCACTGTCAATGATCGTCGGGCTCTTGCCGCCAAGCTCAAGTGTGACAGATGCCAAGTGTTTGGCAGCCGCTGTCATGACAATTTTCCCGACATTTGTGCTTCCAGTGAAGAAAATATGGTCGAACGGCTGATCAAGTAGTTCGGTTGCCACCTCAACCTCTCCTTCAAAAATCGCGACTTCTTTTTCATCAAAAGCGTCTCTTATTACTTTAGCGGCAATGTTGCTCGTGTTCATCGTGAAATCGGACAGCTTCACAATCGCGCTGTTTCCGGCTGCGAGAGAAGCGGCAAGCGGCGCCATCGTCAGCATAAACGGATAGTTCCACGGGCCGAGGATGAGTGTGACGCCTTTAGGCTCGTACATAAGAATTCCGTTTGCGTCAGGGCTTAACGATGAACCGACTTCTTTAGGCGCCATCCATTGTTCCAGGTTATTCATATTATCTCTGATCGCTTTTTTTGTTCCTTCGATTTCCGCTTTTTTGACCTCGTGATATGGTTTGCGGACGTCTTTGCGGATCGCTTCGATGATTTCTTCTTCATGTTCGATGACGGAATCTAAAAAGCGTTGAAGCTTTTCTCTCCGCTGTTCCGCTGTTGAAGCGCGCAAGGCTTTTTGCTGTTTTTTCTGAAGCTGAAAGACACGCTGGATGTCGTCCTTTACTTGCTGTTCCATTGTAAAATCCCCCTCATTTGCTTTCTTCTTTTCTCGGACCTATTATAAGGTGGTACCTTTTCTGTAAGAAAGACAACGGTGAACCATCTATACGTTACCGTACATATATCGAACATTTGTCTAATGATTGGGGGTGTCTTTTGTGCCGGAATCTGCCGAAGCTCAAGTGAAAGAGGCGCTGCTGGCCTTATTGAAAGAAAGAGATATTCAACACATCACAATGAAAGAAATCGCTGAGAAGGCCAAAGTGAGCCGCGGATCGCTCTACCTTTATTATGAGGATAAGTTTTCAATCATTGAGGATTTAATCGAAGACAAGAAGGAAGGGCTGGGCAAAGCGCTTTTTGGCGCCTTCAGTCATATGGATACCCTCCATTTGAACAAAAAACGGCAAACGGTGCATCCGACGCTGTCCTTTGTTCATGAGCATCGATCCTTTTTTTCTGTGATGATGAACAGAGGGCATTTCCATCGTTTTTTTAAGGATGTGTTTCAGCAGGATGTTCTGCTGACTCCGGTCCATGTGAATTTGACGCCGATCGAACGGGAAATTTACGGACATTACCGGGCCTTGTACACGTACGCGATTATCCTGTATTGGCTGAATGAGGATGCGGCCGCGACTCCGGAAGCTATCAGCCAAAAGGTATGGGAGCTTGTTTCTCAAAAGAGATTTTATTGGCTGTTTGGACAAGCTGTGCCAGGAGAGCGAGAGAAGGACAAGCAAATCGACAGGCGTGTGGTTCGAACGAGAGAGGCGCTCCAGAAGGCATTTCTGGACGTGCTGGCGGAGAAAAAAGACTACGCAGCCATCACAATTTCGGATATTACCCGGAAAAGCAATATCCGCCGTGCAACCTTTTATGATCACTATGCCAATAAGGAGGAATTGCTCCAAACCCTGATACAGCGATCATGTGCGGAGATCATTGATCACCTGACGATTGCCTCCAGCCCGAATGAATTTTCCTTAAAGGAAGCGGAGAAGGCGCTCGCCAGTCTGCTTTCTGCTTTGTCAAACATGCCCATTGTCCATTTTCTCAATCGGGAATGGGGTGTTCCTCATGTGATACCTGGTATGTTCAAAGCGCTGGAATCGTTTTATCTGCATCAGCAAACTGATATTCACGCAGAGAAAAAGCTTTATGCCCATTATGTATCCGCAATGATTATCGGGTTGCTTTTGTATCGGCTGGATGAAGGAAAGACGCATCCGCCTGAAGTGCTGGCGAGGGAATTTTTGCAGTTTTTGGATGTGAAAAAGTATAAGGTTGTATTGCTTTGAAAGACAAAAAGAGAGGGACATCCCCTCTCTTATTTCGTTTCTTTCTTCCATTTCTCATCAATCAGCATTTTCCCTGGCCATGTGTATGCCATGATGCCGCCGTCTGCGGTGATGTCCTCTCCTGTGACGTATGAGCTGTCGTCTGACGCGAGGAACAGGGCCACTGTTGCCATTTCCTTCGGCTGGCCGAGACGGCCGAGCGGCGTGACCCATTTGTTGGCTTCGCGGAATTTTTCACCCATTTCTTGTTCTTTGGTGCCTGCTAATTTGTCAATCAGTGGGGTTTCGATCGTACCCGGTGAAATGGAATTGACGCGGATGCCGTTCCGTGCGTAGTCGATTGCCATTGCCTTTGTCAGGTTGGTGATGCCGCCTTTTGCTGCGTTGTAGCCCGAGCGGTCAAGATCAGCGGCACGGCCTGACATGGAGGAGGTATTGATGATGGAGCCTCCATTTTCGAGCATGAGCGGAATCAGATATTTGCTGCAAAGGAATGTGCCGCGCAGGTCGACGGCGATAATGCGGTCAAACAGGTCAACCGGATATTCGTGCACCTTTCCGCCTTCCTGATCAACGCCGGCATTATTAAACAGAATATCAATCGTTCCGCATGCATCCTTGATTTGATCAGCAAATGCTTTCACACTGTTTTCATCTGACACATCGAGGTGAAAGGATTCGGCCTGTCCTCCGTTTTTTCTGATTGCGTCAACTGTTTCTTCCATTTGATCTTTATTGATATCTCCGATGACCACACGCGCGCCTTCATTGGCAAAAACCTCTGCCGTCGCTTGCCCAATGCCTGTCGCGGCGCCTGTGATCACTGCTGTTTTGTTTTCAAGTCTTCCCATGATACGAGACCTCCTTTTTCTATTTGTCTTCCCGCTATGTGCAGTGATAAACATGCGAGAAAAGAAAGGCCAGCATATGTTAAGATGAATTAGAAATTGTTGGGAGGTTTGTATGTTTGAAGGTACAGCATAAGAAGGAGCTCAAGTTTTATTGCTTCATTACCATTCCATCTGCATTTGTTGTGCTGACTGTCATCTCTTTTTTATTGCAAGAGATTACGTTTCCGGTGACTGCAAGCGCATTTCTGAATGCTTCATGGCATAATCTTTTGTTTTTGATACCGTTCGGTTTGTTTTTCTACCCGGTGCATATATGGATGAAGCGGGAGTTTGGCCGCTGGAATGACACAGAAAAAAAGAGAGGATGATGAAGCCTCTCTTTTTTATGAGAATGAGTGAGAAAAAGAGTGAAAACAAATCCAACTAATGTTAAATTTACATATATATGCATCTATCAATCTAATTGACAATTGTCATCTTATGTGATAAATAGATGCTGAAAAGGGTTTACATAATGGTAAAGGAGCGATCAAGAGTGGCGAAAAAAGAGTTTAAAGCAGAGTCTAAACGCTTGTTGGATATGATGATTAACTCCATTTATACCCAAAAAGAAATTTTCCTGCGCGAGTTAATCTCCAATTCGAGTGATGCGATTGACAAAATCTATTACAAAGCGCTTACGGACGATGCGCTTACGTTTGATAAAGACAGTTACTACATAAAGGTCGCAGCTGACAAAGATGCGAGAACATTAACCATCTCTGATACGGGGATCGGAATGACAAAGGATGAGCTTGAACAGCATCTTGGAACAATTGCAAAAAGCGGTTCCCTCGCGTTTAAAAAGGAAAACGAGCTGAAAGACGGACATGACATTATCGGGCAGTTCGGTGTCGGTTTTTACGCGGCATTTATGGTTGCCGATGTCGTGACAGTCATCAGTAAAGCGCTTGGCAGCGAAGAGGCTTATAAATGGGAGTCTGCGGGTGCAGACGGCTATACGATTGAACCGTGTGAAAAGGATTCTGTCGGTACAGACATTATCCTGAAAATCAAAGAGAACACAGAAGATGACAGCTATGACGAGTTTTTAGAGGAATATCGTTTAAAAGCGATCATCAAGAAGTACTCCGACTTCATTCGCTACCCGATCAAAATGGATACAACCATTAATAAGCCGAAGGAAGGCAGCGAAAATGAATTTGAAGAGGTGCAGGAAGAGCAGACGGTCAACAGCATGGTGCCGATCTGGAGAAAAAACAAAAGCGAGCTGACAGATGAGGATTATGAAAAATTCTATGCTGAAAAGCATTACGGGTTTGATAAACCGCTGACACACGTTCATATCAGCGTGGATGGAGCGGTTCGCTACAATGCGATTCTATTCATCCCTGAAAACATGCCGTTCGACTACTATTCCAAGGAATATGAGAAAGGCTTGGAGCTGTATTCCAATGGCGTGCTGATCATGAATAAGTGCGCAGACCTGCTACCGGACCACTTCAGCTTTGTGAAGGGCATGGTCGATTCTGAGGATCTATCGCTGAATATTTCCAGAGAAATGCTGCAGCATGACCGCCAGCTGAAGCTGATCGCGAAAAACATCAGCAAGAAAATCAAAAGCGAGCTGCAAAGCCTGTTGAAAAAAGACCGCGAGAAATACGAGACGTTCTACAAGTCGTTCGGCAGACAGCTGAAATTCGGCGTGTACAATGATTTTGGCGCGAATAAGGATCAATTGAAGGATCTCCTATTATTCTACTCTTCAAAAGAGAAAAAACTGGTCAGCTTAGACGAGTATGTTTCCAGAATGCCAGAGGAGCAGAAATTTATTTATTACGCGACCGGTGATTCTTACGACCGCATTGAGAAACTGCCGCAAACGGAAATGGTGGCTGACAAAGGCTATGAAATCCTCTACTTTACTGAGGACATCGATGAGTTTGCAATTAAAATGCTGGCTTCTTATCAGGAAAAAGAATTCAAGTCCGTATCAAGCGGAGACCTTGGCATAGACACGGATGAGGATCAAAAGCAGTCCGAGGAAGAGGAAAGCAAGTATAAGGATCTGTTTGAGGAAATGAAAAACATTCTGTCAGACAAAGTGAAAAACGTCAGAATCTCAAAACGGCTTAAATCACATCCAGTCTGCCTTGCTGCTGACGGCGAAGTGACAATTGAGATGGAAAAAATCTTAAACGCGATGCCTGACAGCCAAAATGTGAAGGCGGAAAAAGTGCTGGAAATCAACCCAAATCACGAGGTATTCCAAACGCTGCAGGACGCGTTTGAACAAGATAAAGAGAAGCTGAGCCTGTACACAAACCTTCTGTACAATCAGGCGCTTCTCATCGAAGGCCTGCCGATTCAGGACCCCGTGGAATTTACGAACAATATTTGCAAGGTCATGGTGTAAACAGAAAAAGGAATCGTCCCATAAGGAGACGATTCCTTTTTTTATAATGTACGCTCATTCAGCACTTGGTTTTGGGTGCTTTTCTTCTTTTTAAACCGGTTTTTCAGGCTTGCTTCAATTTCCTCCAAGCTTCGCCCTTTGGTTTCCGGCACCATGTAGAACGCGAAGAAAAATGAGAGAAGACAAATGACTGAGAAAACCATAAAGACCCATGCGATGCCCATCGCGCTTAGCATCAGCGGAAAGACAAGCGACACGATCAGGTTAGCCGCCGATAACACCAAAGTCGTGAACCCTGTCGCGGCTCCGCGTGCTTTGGACGGGAAGAGCTCAGGCATGAGCACCCACACTACCGGACCCCATGTCGCCTGGTAAAAGACGATATAGACACCTAGAAAGACTACTGTCATCCACGCTGTTGATGCGGAAAGTCCGAGCGTTAGGAGCACGCCTGATAAAGCAGCAAGGCTCAGTGTGATGCCGACACTTCCCCAGATCAGAAGTTTTTTGCGGCCGACACGGTCAATTAAGATCATGGCAGTGATACACATGATGACGTTGAGGATGCCGATCCCCATTGTGCCGAGCGCCGAAGCTGATGTGCCAAGACCGGCCTTCGTAAAAATGGTTGGCGCGTAGTAGATGACCGTGTTAATGCCGACCGCCTGCTGGAAAATGGCAAGGCCGACGCCAATCAGAAGCATGGGGCGAATCCATTTGGCTTTTAGGACGCTGAGTGTCGTTTCTTTTTTCTCTGCTTCTCCTTGCTTCATCTCTGCCAATTCCATTTCGATGTCTTTTGGATCATGAGTGATGTTCATGATTCGTCTCGCTTCTTCTTCACGGCCGCGCTTCACGAGCCATCTTGGCGATTCTGGCATGAACGCGATGCCGATTAATAAAAGCACGGCAGGCACTGCGGCCAGACCGACCATCCAGCGCCACGCTTCAAACGGTGTGAACAGATAGTTAACGATATAGGCGAGCAAAATCCCGGTGACAATCATTAAGTTGTTCATTGTGCCGAGTGTCCCGCGAATTTTCGTCGGTGCCATTTCGGAAAGATACACGGGCACAAGTGCCGTTGAACCGCCGACGGCCAACCCGAGTATCACCCTAGATGCAATCAGCATGCCGATTGTTTGAGAAAATGCGCAAGCGAGCGCTCCGATAATGAAAATGATGGAAAGGACAAATACAACCTTTCTCCTGCCCCAGCGGTCTGAGCATGTGCCGCTCAAGGCAGAACCGAAAATCGCGCCAAGGAGCAGCATGCTGACAACCAATCCTTCTGTCAATGTCGTTAAAGGAATATCGTTATTGATAAACAGGAGTGCTCCGGAGATAACACCTGTATCGTAGCCATATAGCAGTCCCCCTAAAGCGCCGAAAAAGTAGATCATATATTTCCTTGTGTCTTTCTTCACAAATGTCTCCTCCTCAGTTGTTGAGCCAATGAGTATCTAAAATGTATAACAAAGTTAATAGATTAGTACCCATTTCCTATCTCATTTGAAACATTTGTTTTGAACAAACGGAAACATTAAAGCCAAAAGAGATGATCACAGATCCGCTGAGTTTGGGAAAAACGAAATAACTTTATGCTCAGAGAAACCATTATAAAAAACCTTACCCGCGCGGAGTAAGGTTTTGATTAAGACATTTTTATTCTTCTGCTTCGTTGACGAAAACCAAGGCGGAGAAGCCTTTTTTCTTATCAAATTGCAATTCAACGACGGTAACGTCCGGATTGAAGTTGTGGTATTCCTCTAAGAACTGAATAATGCCTTCTGAAATGTCATCTGACATAAGCTGCTTGTGGTGCAGGCCAAATGTGGCTTCAGCGAAGAACCCTGTACGCTTGTTGTACGATAGTTCTTTTACTTCAACGTCTTCAGGGTAGATATCTTCTTCATTGGAAATATACACGCAAATTCCGTCTACAATTTCTTGCTCATTTAATATTAATCTCATTGCCTAAAATCTCCTTCTGTACGTCTTCGGTGCTTTAAATGCGCGAATCAACGCGATGACAATGATTAAAATAATGATCAAAGCAATGATATCAACGATCCAGGCAATGGGTGAAGCGCCATACGAAACATAGCCTGGGCCTCCGACTGGATGATAGGTGTAACCCCATGGGTGCATCATGCTGATCATGAACATACCCATTGTAAATCCGCTATAATATCCAAACCATCCTGATGGCGCGAAACCTGCGTGATAGTAATGATTGACTGAAACATAACGTCCGCCAACATAAGCTTTAGACGTTTTTCCGCTGTATGTCTTTCCGGTTACTTTTGATGTAGCGCCGGAAAAGGTCCCTGACGATTTTTTAGAGCTTGATGAGCTTGCCTTTTCCGAAGGCTTCTTTTTAAGCGAAATCGATGATGATGAATCGTCAGACGTCTTGGATTTCTTGCTAGAAGAGCTTGATCCTGAGCTGTAGCTTGATTTCGGGCTTGATTTATAGCTTCCGCTGTATGACGAGCTTGAACTTCGGCTGCTGTAACTAGATGATGAGCGGCCGCTAAAGCTCTTTGCATGAGAAATCGTTGATGGCAGCAGTACACCTAAAGCAACAATTACTGCGACTAAGGCTTTTACATATTTAAGTTTCATTCTGTTTCCTCCATAGACCGCCTAAACGGTCCGCTATTCTGACCAGCAAATAAAAGAAGCTGGGTTAGCTTTATTTCATATGAGCTAGATGATATAAACGTTTCATACTTTTGCTTTCTCAATCACTTTCTTTCTGAGATAAACTACCTTTATTTTATCGGATTTATGGCTCATTTTGTAAGGTTTTGCTTCAAAATCAGTTATTTAGGAATTTATCGCACAAAAAAACAGCCTTCTCCAATGGAGAAGGCTGCTTTCTTCTTATGCGAACAGCTTATCAATAAATGAAATATCCTCTTGAGAAAGCGTCACGTCGGCTGTTTTGATGTTATCAATCAGCTGATCGGCACGTTTTGCTCCCGGGATTAAAATATCAATTTCCGGTCTTGCTAAATACCAGGCCAATACGATGTGAGGGATATCCACGTTGTGTTTTTCGGCAATCGGCGCAAGCTTGTTGACCTTTCTGATATTTTCTTTGAAACGCTCGCCCTTGAAGTGTTCCTGTTCGTTTCGCAGGTCGCCTTCTGGGAACGTTGTATCTTCTGTATACTTTCCTGCCAATAAACCTGATACGAGCGGGAAGTAAGGGATAAATGAAATATTATGCTCCTTCGTATACGGGAAGAATGTTTTTTCTGCTTCACGGTTTAACAGGTTGTATTCGCCTTGCAATACATCTACCAAACCGTCTTTGTTTGCTTCTTTTAATTGCTCCAAAGAGAAGTTGGATACACCGATGGAGCGGATTTTTCCGGCTTTCTTCATCTCATTCAGCGCGTTAACGGCTTCATCCTTAGGCGTATGTTCGTCAGGGAAGTGAATGTAGAACAAATCGATATAATCGGTATTCAAGCGCTTCAGGCTTTCATCAACTGATTTTTTAAGAAATTCTGGTGAATTATCAAAGACAAAGTCATTGCCTTGTTTTCTGTGAGCGGCTTTTGTCGCGATGACAACATCTTCACGGTTGAATTCACGCAGCACTTCACCAATTAATTCTTCGGAACGGCCGATTCCGTAAATATAAGCGGTGTCTAACATTGTCACGCCATTACGGATCGCCTCGCGCACCAATTCTTTTCCGGTTTCTTCATTTAGGTTCGGGTAGAGGTTATGTCCTCCGACAGCATTTGTTCCTAATCCAATAGGGAATACCTGCAAGTCTGATTTTCCGAGCTTCGCTTTTTTCATGATCTGCCTCCTAGAATAAAATGGATGATAGACTCTCAACACTATTGTAAACGTTAGGCTAGATGAATGCCGATTTGATGCTCATTGCAGTACTGCGTGTACTCGTCGTCTAATGGCTGAGAGGTTACAATGCAATGCAGCCTGTCAAACGGTGCATACGTCAGAAGCGTTGATTTTCCGAATTTAGAATGGTCAGCCAATAGATACACTTCTTTTGCTTTTTCCGAAATCCTCTTTTTAATTTCATACTCCAGCAGATCCGAGTTGGTCAATCCGTGTGTCAGCGTCGTTCCGGTAGCGGACATAAAGGCTTTGTTGATATTGTACTTATCAAGCATAGCCGGGTCGTCCATGCCGACAAAGGAGCGGGTTTTTCTCTTATAGTTGTTTCCGATAATGATTAAGTTGATATTCTTCAAAGCTGACGCCGCATTGATAATGTCTAAACTGTTGGTTAAGATGGTGACATTTTTGGCTGGATCAAGCGTATCAAGAATAGACTTTGTCGTCGTTCCTGAATCAATGAAGACCAAATCGTGATCTTCAATAAATCGGGAAGCATAATGGGCGATTTTTGTTTTTTCATCCTGGTGCTGAATGGTGCGATTTTCAAAAGGAACTAATGCGGTTTTTTCAATAGATGTTACGCCGCCGTATACTTTTTCAATCGCACCCTTTTCTGTTAGCTTGTTGATATCACGTCTGACTGTGTTTTTGGAGACATTGAACACCTGGCACAGCTCATCTAAGGAAACAGTGCCATGCGATAAAATGTACTCCTCCATTTCCTGAATCCGCATCAGTTTCATATTAAAAACTCCTTCTTGAATCTTTACGTAACATAAATATATAATAAAAACCAAAAGTTAATCAATAGTTGCTTAAAAAATGATAACATCGGTGTATATCTTTTGCAAGGTTCGACGGGCTTCTCTTACCTCTCTTACTTGATTAAAAGATTAATATAATAAAAATAATGAAAAAATGTAGTGTTTATGATTGACTTATGGGTATTATGCGATTAGAATATAACCAAGAAATGACCAAAAAGTAACCTGTTGTGCGTGAAATGGTTGCTTGTATGTAAATATGCATCCGCCATTTATTTTTTTGGTTTTTTTGAAAGCGTTTAATTCTTGGCTTGCTGAAAAGTGGATATTGATATGAATCTATCCTGAACCATCCATACAAGTGTATGTGTTTACTAATGAAGGAGGCAATAAGAATGGCAGAAATCAGAAAATTAAAAAACTATATCAACGGTGAATGGGTTGAAAGCAAAACAGATCAATATGAAGATGTCGTCAATCCGGCGACGAAAGAAGTGCTATGCCAAGTGCCGATTTCTACAAAAGAGGATATTGATTACGCAGCGCAAACGGCGGCTGAAGCATTTGAAACATGGTCAAAGGTGGCGGTTCCGCGCCGAGCCAGAATTCTATTTAACTTCCAGCAGCTGCTGTCCCAGCATAGAGAAGAACTTGCTCATCTAATTACCATTGAAAACGGAAAAAACACAAAAGAAGCTTTAGGTGAAGTGGGACGCGGGATTGAAAACGTAGAGTTCGCCGCTGGAGCACCTTCCCTGATGATGGGTGACTCACTTGCTTCCATCGCAACGGACGTTGAAGCGGCGAACTACCGTTACCCAATCGGAGTTGTCGGCGGAATCGCGCCATTCAACTTCCCGATGATGGTTCCTTGCTGGATGTTCCCGATGGCGATCGCGCTCGGCAACACATTTATTTTAAAGCCATCTGAGCGGACTCCGCTGTTAACAGAGAAATTGGTTGAGCTTTTTGAAAAAGCGGGCCTTCCGAAAGGGGTGTTCAACGTCGTATACGGTGCGCATGACGTTGTGAACGGCATCCTCGAGCATCCCGAAATTAAAGCGATTTCATTTGTAGGCTCCAAGCCAGTAGGCGAATACGTCTACAAAAAAGGAAGCGAAAACTTAAAACGCGTTCAATCTCTGACTGGCGCGAAAAACCATACGATTGTCTTGAACGATGCGAATCTTGAAGACACGGTTACAAACATCGTTGGAGCTGCCTTCGGTTCTGCCGGTGAACGCTGCATGGCTTGTGCGGTTGTGACGGTTGAAGAAGGAATCGCCGATGAATTTATGGCGAAGCTGCAGGAAAAAGTGGCGGACATTAAAATCGGTAACGGCCTTGATGACGGCGTGTTCTTAGGACCGGTGATTCGCGAAGACAACAAGAAGCGCACGCTCAGCTATATCGAAAAAGGTCTTGAAGAAGGTGCCAGACTCGTATGTGACGGACGTGAAAATGTGTCTGACGACGGCTACTTTGTCGGCCCGACGATCTTTGACAATGTCACAACAGAAATGACGATCTGGAAAGATGAAATTTTCGCTCCGGTCTTATCTGTCATCCGTGTGAAAAACCTGAAAGAAGCGATTGAAATCGCCAATAAGTCTGAGTTTGCGAACGGCGCCTGCTTGTTCACATCCAACTCAAACGCAATCCGCTACTTCCGTGAAAACATTGATGCGGGAATGCTAGGAATTAACCTTGGGGTGCCGGCTCCAATGGCGTTCTTCCCATTCTCAGGCTGGAAATCTTCATTCTTTGGAACGCTGCATGCGAACGGAAAAGACAGCGTCGACTTCTATACACGTAAAAAAGTGGTGACGGCAAGATATCCGGCACCTGATTTCAACTAAACGACGAACAGCCGAACGGCGTCCATGTGCGCTGTTCGGACTCATTCTGCCAATAGAAAGAGGAGGGCTTCTCTATGAGTTATTTGTTGCGTAAGCCGCAGTCGCATGAAGTGTCTAATGGGGTCAAACTCGTGCACGAAGTAACGACATCCAACTCTGATCTCACTTATGTAGAGTTTAAAGTGTTAGATCTTGCATCAGGTTCAAGCTATACAGAAGAATTGAAAAAACAAGAAATCTGTATTGTGGCGGTAACGGGGAAAATTACAGTGACAGATCATGAGTCGACTTTTGAGAATATCGGCACGCGCGAAAGCGTATTTGAACGAAAACCGACAGACAGCGTCTATATTTCAAATGACCGTGCATTTGAGATCACAGCGGTCAGCGACGCAAGAGTGGCGCTTTGCTATTCTCCATCGGAAAAGCAGCTTCCGACAAAGCTGATCAAAGCGGAAGACAACGGAATTGAGCATCGCGGGCAATTTTCAAACAAACGTACTGTTCATAACATTCTTCCGGATTCAGACCCTTCAGCTAACAGTCTATTAGTAGTTGAAGTCTATACAGACAGCGGCAACTGGTCCAGCTACCCGCCTCACAAACATGACCAAGACAACTTGCCGGAAGAATCTTTCTTAGAAGAAACGTACTACCATGAGTTAGACCCGGGACAGGGCTTTGTGTTTCAGCGCGTATACACAAATGACCGTTCTATTGACGAGACAATGACTGTGGAAAATGAAAACGTTGTCATCGTTCCTGCGGGATACCACCCGGTAGGCGTTCCGGACGGATACACATCCTACTATTTAAATGTCATGGCAGGGCCGACGCGAAAATGGAAGTTTCATAACGACCCGGCGCATGAGTGGATTTTAGAACGCTAACAAGTGAGGAGTGGCTGTTTACGATGAAGTATACATTCAATGAAGAGAAGGCTTTTGACATTATTGCCATCGGCCGGGCATGTATTGACCTGAACGCAGTCGAATACAACCGCCCAATGGAAGAGACGATGACATTTTCCAAATACGTCGGCGGTTCACCTGCGAATATCGCGATCGGCAGCGCGAAGCTTGGCTTAAAAGCGGGCTTCATCGGCAAAATTCCGGATGACCAGCATGGAAGATTCATAGAGTCCTATATGAGAAAGACCGGCGTTGATACAACACAGATGGTTGTTGATCAAGATGGACACAAAGCAGGCCTTGCATTTACAGAAATCCTCAGCCCTGAAGAATGCAGCATTTTAATGTATCGCGATGATGTGGCGGATCTTTATCTTGAGCCTTCAGAGGTAAGCGAGGACTATATCGCAAATGCGAAAATGCTGCTTGTTTCCGGGACAGCGCTCGCCAAAAGCCCGTCACGGGAAGCGGTATTAAAAGCTGTTCAATACGCGAAGAAGCATCAGGTCAAAGTGGTGTTCGAACTGGATTACCGCCCGTATACGTGGCAGTCATCAGATGAAACAGCCGTTTATTATTCTTTGGTTGCCGAGCAGTCTGATATCGTCATCGGCACACGCGATGAATTTGATGTGATGGAAAACCGCACAGGCGGAAGCAATGAAGAATCCGTCAATCATTTATTTGGCCATTCAGCCGACCTCGTTGTCATCAAACACGGCGTCGAAGGCTCTTACGCATACAGCAAATCCGGCGAGGTATTCCGCGCCCAAGCGTACAAGACAAAAGTGCTGAAAACTTTTGGGGCCGGTGACTCCTATGCGTCAGCCTTTATCTATGGCCTTGTCAGCGGAAAAGACATTGAAACGGCATTGAAATACGGCAGTGCTTCAGCTTCTATTGTGGTGAGCAAGCACAGTTCGTCAGAAGCGATGCCGACTGCGGAAGAAATCGTACAGCTTATTGAAGCACAGTCATAATTGAAAAAGATCGAGTAAAGGTGGGATCGTTTGTGGGTAAGAAAATTCGCTTAACAACAGCACAGGCGCTGATTAAATTCTTAAACCAGCAGTACATCCATGTTGATGGAAAGGAAGAGCCTTTTGTCGAAGGGATTTTCACAATTTTCGGTCATGGAAACGTATTAGGGATCGGGCAAGCGCTTGAGCAGGATGCAGGCCATTTGAAAGTCTATCAAGGGAAAAATGAACAAGGAATGGCGCATGCGGCCATAGCGTACAGCAAGCAAATGCTGAGAAGAAAAATATATGCGGTGTCTACATCCGTCGGACCTGGAGCGGCTAACTTGGTGGCGGCAGCCGGCACTGCATTGGCAAACAATATCCCAGTTCTCTTGATTCCGGCAGACACATTTGCGACAAGACAGCCAGACCCTGTACTGCAGCAAATGGAGCAAGAATACAGTGCGGCGATTACGACAAACGATGCATTGAAACCTGTATCGAGATACTGGGACCGCATTACGCGCCCTGAGCAGCTGATGAGCAGTTTGCTGCGCGCGTTTGAAGTCATGACTGATCCGGCAAAAGCAGGTCCGGCAACGATTTGTATTTCTCAGGATGTTGAAGGGGAAGCATACGATTTTGATGAAAGTTTCTTCGTCAAACGGGTTCACTATATTGATCGCATGCAGCCGAGCGAGCGCGAGCTTCAAGGTGCGGCGGAGCTGATTAAATCCAGCAAAAAACCTGTGATTCTCGTCGGCGGAGGCGCAAAATATTCCGGTGCGCGCGATGAATTGGTTGCCATTTCTGAAGCCTATAACATTCCGTTAGTTGAAACACAGGCAGGAAAGTCTACAGTTGAGGCAGATTTTGCGAACAACCTTGGCGGAATGGGCATCACAGGTACACTTGCGGCAAACAAAGCGGCCCGCCAAGCTGATTTGATTATCGGCATCGGCACAAGGTATACAGATTTTGCGACATCCTCTAAGACCGCTTTTGATTTTGATAAAGCGAAGTTTTTGAACATTAACGTCAGCCGAATGCAGGCGTATAAACTTGATGCATTCCAAGTGGTAGCGGATGCGAAAGTGACGCTTGGCAAACTGCATGGCTTGCTTGAAGGCTATGAGAGCGAGTTCGGCACAACGATCCGGGAGCTGAAGGACGAATGGCTAGCTGAACGCGAACGTCTCAGCAAAGTGACGTTTAAGCGGGAAGCATTTGATCCGGAAATCAAAAATCATTTTTCTCAAGAGGTCCTGAATGAATATGCTGACGCGTTGAATACTGAGCTTCCGCAAACAACGGCATTGCTGACAATCAACGAGACGATTCCTGAAGACAGCGTCATCATCTGTTCAGCAGGCTCACTCCCAGGAGATTTGCAGCGTTTGTGGCATTCTAATGTTCCGAATACGTATCACCTGGAGTATGGGTATTCTTGCATGGGCTATGAAGTGTCCGGGACACTCGGTCTTAAACTGGCCCACCCTGACAGAGAAGTGTATTCAATCGTCGGAGACGGCAGCTTCCTGATGCTTCATTCTGAATTGATCACGGCGATTCAGTACAACAAGAAAATCAATGTGCTGCTCTTTGACAACTCAGGATTCGGATGCATCAACAACCTGCAAATGGATCACGGCAGCGGCAGCTACTATTGCGAGTTCCGCACAGATGACAACCAAATCCTGAATGTCGATTACGCGAAAGTCGCTGAGGGATACGGCGCGAAAACCTACCGCGCAAACACAGTAGAAGAATTAAAAGCGGCGTTAGAGGATGCGAAGAAACAGGATGTATCAACATTAATTGAAATGAAGGTGCTGCCTAAAACAATGACAGACGGCTATGACAGCTGGTGGCATGTCGGGGTGGCAGAGGTATCTGAACAAGAAAGCGTTCAGAAGGCATACGAAGCAAAAGAGAAAAAGCTGGAATCTGCGAAGCAGTATTAGAGGGGAGGCACCATAGATGGGCAAAAATGAAATCCTGTGGGGAATCGCTCCCATTGGGTGGCGGAATGATGACATGCCTGAAATTGGAGCGGGAAATACACTTCAGCATTTGTTAAGTGATATCGTTGTCGCACGTTTTCAAGGCACGGAGGTCGGGGGCTTTTTCCCTGAACCTGCCATCCTGAACAAAGAGCTGAAGCTTCGGAACTTACGCATTGCAGGAAAATGGTTCAGCAGTTTTATTTTGCGTGACGGACTTGGTGAAGCGGCAAAGACATTTACCCTGCATTGTGAGTATTTGCAGCAAGTAAACGCGGATGTCGCAGTTGTCTCTGAACAAACGTACAGCGTGCAAAGCTTGGAGAAAAACGTGTTCACAGAGAAGCCGCACTTTACGGATGATGAATGGGAGCGGCTTTGCGAAGGGCTGAATCACCTTGGCGAAATTGCCGCTCAGCATGGCTTGAAGCTTGTCTATCATCATCATCTCGGCACTGGTGTCCAAACAGCGGAAGAAGTGGACCGCCTGATGGCAGGAACTGACCCTTCGCATGTACACCTCCTCTATGATACAGGCCATGCGTATATTTCTGACGGCGATTACATGGGGATGCTTGAGAAGCATATCGGCCGCATTAAGCATGTGCACTTTAAGGATGCCCGCCTGAATGTCATGGAACAATGCAGGCTCGAAGGACAATCGTTCCGGCAATCATTTTTAAAAGGCATGTTTACGGTTCCCGGTGACGGCTGCATTGACTTTAGAGAAGTATATCAGCTGCTGTTGAAGCACAGTTATTCCGGATGGATTGTCATTGAAGCTGAACAAGACCCCGATGTTGCAAACCCGCTGGAGTATGCATTGATTGCGAGAAACTATATTGATCAGCAGTTGTTGGATCTGGCTTAATGGGGAATGAACATATGGGCAATACCAATGGAGATTCAGCCTTCAATAAACGGACAATCGCGGCAGCATTGGCCAACTATATTGATGCCGGTTCAATTGTGGCAGGCTCCGCCGGTTTATCATTATGGGTCAGTTACCTTAAGCTATCCGATACGCAAATCGGGCTGCTCGGCGCGTTGAGCGCGAATGCGATTTCTGCCGCTGTCGGCGCGCTGCTTGGCGGGTTTCTGGCTGATAAAGTCGGACGGAAGGTTGTTTATACCAATAGTATGCTGGTTTATGCACTAGGGATTTGTTTGGTTTTGTTCGGGGTTAATTTCCCCATGTTGTTAAGCGGTTACATCATTATCGGTTTATCAGTAGGAGCTGATATAACCGCGTCATGGACCATTATTGCGGAAAATGCGCCAAAGAAGAATCGGGCCAGGCATTGCGGCGTAGCACAAGTCGCTTGGGCCGCGGGCGCTGTCGTTGTACTGCTCCTCTCCGTACTGGTCGGTGACTTGGGACTCTTGGGGAATAAAATCGTATTTGCCCATCTGCTTGTGATTGCGCTGATTACGTACATCCTGAGAATCAGGCTTCCGGAATCAGACGCCTGGCAGACAAAAAATCAGCCGGAGGATGCTCAGGCAGAGAAGCCGGCTGTACTGAATAAGACATCGTATTTTGATTTGCTCAAGCCTATGTATCTAAAAAGCATATTGTTTTTGATGGGTGTGTACTTGGTTTGGAACTTAGCTGCCGGGGTCATGGGCTTCTTTATGCCATACATTTATCAGCAGGTCGGCGGTGTATCTGCCAACATGGCCAACCTTTTGCAAATGGGGCTGTTTATCTTCACAGGATTGGGGGTCGCCTTGATCTTCATGCCCTTTGCCGACAAATATAGAAAAACCGTATTTGGAATCGCCGCTTTCATGGCGGTGATCGGGTGGACACTGTTTCTGCTGCCAGTTGAAGGCCTGCCGATTCTGCTCCTGTTTATTGTCGTGATCGGCATCAATAACGGAGCCGGGCAGCAAGCGAACTATCAGTTATGGGCCAGCGAAATCTTTCCTACGCAATATCGTGCTTCCGCACAAGGACTGATGTTTTTCCTTGTCCGTATTTCAATAGGGATTTGGAGTCTGTTTGTCCCAATGATTATCACCAATTTCGGCATTGGAACGATGGCTGCAATTCTTCTCGGATGTGTGACGGCCAGTATGATCATCGGGCTGCTCTTTGCGCCGAATACGTCTGGCAAGTCGCTTGAACAAATTCAAGAGGAACTCTACGGATCTCCTCAGAGCCAAGTAAAGCAAGAAACAGAAAGCAAAATTATGTAATCAACAGAAGGAGTGGCTGTCAATGAGTTTACGTATTGGCGTAATTGGAACTGGAGCAATCGGAAAAGAACATATTAACCGTATCACGAACAAGCTGTCAGGCGCGGAAATTGTAGCTGTAACGGATGTTAATCAAGAAGCTGCACAAAAGGTCGTTGAGCAATACCAATTAAACGCGACGGTTTATCCGAATGATGACAGCTTGCTTGCAGACGAAAATGTAGACGCTGTTTTAGTGACAAGCTGGGGGCCTGCGCATGAGTCAAGCGTGCTGAAAGCGATTAAAGCCCAGAAATATGTGTTCTGTGAAAAACCGCTCGCGACAACGGCTGAAGGATGCATGCGCATTGTCGAAGAAGAAATCAAAGTGGGCAAACGCCTTGTTCAAGTCGGCTTCATGCGCCGTTATGACAGCGGTTACGTACAGCTGAAGGAAGCACTTGATAACCATGTGATTGGCGAACCGCTTATGATTCACTGCGCGCACCGCAACCCGACTGTAGGAGATAACTACACAACCGATATGGCCGTAGTCGACACGCTTGTTCATGAAATTGATGTGCTGCACTGGCTCGTCAACGATGACTACGAGTCCGTTCAAGTCATCTACCCGAAAAAATCGAAAAACGCGCTGCCGCATTTAAAAGATCCGCAAATCGTTGTGATTGAAACAAAAGGCGGTATCGTCATCAATGCTGAAATCTATGTGAACTGTAAATACGGCTATGACATTCAATGCGAAATCGTCGGAGAAGACGGCATCATCAAGCTTCCCGAGCCATCAAGCATCAGCTTGAGAAAAGAAGGCAAATTTAGCACTGATATTTTGATGGATTGGCAGAGACGCTTTGTCGCTGCGTACGATGTGGAAATCCAAGACTTTATTGATTCGATTCAAAAGAAAGGCGAGGTCAGCGGACCGACGGCATGGGACGGCTATATTGCTGCTGTCACGACTGACGCGTGTGTAAAAGCCCAGGAATCTGGACAAAAAGAAAAGGTTGAATTGAAGGAAAAACCGGAATTCTATCAATCTTTTACAACAGTTCAAAACTAAAAAACAGAGGAGTGAAAATATGAAGTTAGCATTGGATCCATCCATGTATCGTGATGATTTAACTTTAGAGGAAACGGTCTATAAAACGGCGGAGCTTGGCTATGAATATATCGAATTGTCTCCGCGCGAGGATTTTTGCCCGTTTTATAAATATCCGAAAGTCGATTCAGCAAAGATCAAACAATTAAAGCGCCTTTTAAGAGATACAGGTGTTAAGCTTTCATCGCTTCTTCCTCTTTACCACTGGGCGGGTCCTGATGAAGACCGCCGGCAGGCAGCGGTGCGCAATTGGAAACGGGCAATCGAAATTGCGGTTGAACTTGAAGTGGATTTGATGAACAGCGAATTCAGCGGTTCAAAATATGATCCTTTAACAAGTGAAGAAAAATTTATCAAATCCATGGATGAGCTTCTGCCAGTCTTTGAAAAAGAAGGTATTAAACTTAATCTTCAAGCCCACCCATACGATTTTATCGAAACGCACAAAGGTGCGATGGATATGATCCGCGCGCTTGACAAGGATTGGATCAATCTTGTCTACTCGACTGCGCATACGTTCTTCTATGATGACGGCAAAGGCGACATCGAGACCATGTTTGACGAAGCCGGCGACCGCCTCACACATGTTTTATTTGCAGATACCTATAATCATAAAGCGGCTCATGGTCTTCGCTATATCGTCAATCCGCCTGACGCGAAAGTAACGGTTCACCAGCATTTGGACATTGGTCAAGGCGAGGTTGATTTTGATACGATTTTCAGAAAACTGAGAGAGATGAAGTTCGACGGAATTGCGACGAATGCCGTATTTGCTTGGGTCGATGAAAGAGCGGATGAATCAAGCCGATTTATGCTTAAGAAAATGAAAGAAGAATTAGGTCTGGCATAAGCTGAGCATGGAGTTCGGCGGGATATGGCGACAGCCTTCCTGCCGAACTCCCTTCATATCTAAAACGCAGATGGGGGAGTCTGGCATGAAACTTTGTTTTAATGAAGCGACAACATTGGAAAACTCAAACCTTAAACAGGATTTAGAACTATGCGAAAAGCACGGCTATGATTATATTGAAATCCGCACAATGGATAAGCTGCCCGAGTACTTAAAAGATCATTCATTGGCAGATCTTGCGGAATATTTTCAAACCCATCACATCAAACCGCTTGCCCTAAACGCGCTTGTTTTCTTCAACAACCGTGATGAAAAGGGCCACAACGAGATCATCACTGAATTTAAAGGCATGATGGAAACATGCAAAACCCTCGGTGTGAAATATGTGGTGGCCGTTCCGCTTGTGACAGAGCAGAAGATTGTAAAAGAAGAGATCAAAAAGAGCAGTGTAGAGGTGCTGACTGAGCTGTCAGATATCGCGGAGCCGTACGGCGTAAAAATCGCGCTTGAATTTGTCGGCCATCCGCAATGTACGGTCAATACGTTTGAACAGGCGTATGAGATCGTAAACACAGTTAACCGTGACAATGTCGGGCTTGTCCTTGACAGTTTTCACTTCCATGCAATGGGTTCAAATATTGAGAGCTTAAAGCAGGCGGACGGAAAGAAAATCTTCATCTATCATATTGATGATACAGAAGATTTCCCAATCGGCTTTTTAACAGATGAGGATCGTGTATGGCCGGGACAAGGGGCAATTGACTTAGATGCCCACTTATCAGCACTGAAGGAAATTGGCTTCTCTGATGTTGTATCGGTTGAGCTCTTCCGGCCTGAATACTATAAGCTGACTGCTGAGGAAGCCATTCAAACAGCAAAAAAAACAACGGTTGATGTTGTATCAAAATACTTCAGCATGTAATGGATAAAGGAGGGATGAATATGGCTTTTGTATCGATGAAAGAGCTTCTTGAAGATGCAAAGCGGGAGCAGTATGCGATCGGCCAGTTTAATATCAATGGTTTGCAGTGGACGAAGGCGATTTTGCAGGCGGCGCAAAAGGAGCAATCACCGGTCATCGCCGCGGCTTCCGATCGCCTGGTCGACTATTTAGGCGGATTTAAAACGATTGCTGCCATGGTAGGCGCGTTAATGGAGGACATGGCGATTACCGTTCCGGTCGTGCTTCATCTCGATCACGGCAGCAGTGCGGAACGCTGCAGACAGGCCATTGATGCCGGATTCAGCTCAGTGATGATTGACGGCTCCCATCAGCCGATTGACGAGAATATCTCGATGACAAAAGAAGTCACCGATTATGCCGCAAAACACGGCGTGTCAGTAGAAGCCGAAGTCGGCACGGTCGGCGGAATGGAAGACGGACTGGTCGGCGGGGTCCGCTATGCCGATATCACGGAATGTGAGCGGATCGTCAAAGAAACCAATATCGACGCGCTGGCCGCCGCCCTCGGCTCTGTACACGGCAAATATCAGGGTGAGCCGAATCTCGGATTTAAGGAAATGGAGGCTATCTCCCGCATGACTGATATTCCCCTCGTTCTTCACGGGGCATCCGGGATTCCGCAGGATCAGATCAAAAAAGCCATCACGCTCGGCCACGCGAAGATCAATATCAATACGGAATGTATGGTAGCGTGGACAGACGAAACACGCCGCATGTTTCAGGAAAACAGCGATCTGTACGAACCGCGCGGCTATTTGACACCCGGCATTGAAGCCGTGGAAGAGACAGTGCGAAGCAAAATGAGAGAGTTCGGATCAGCCGGTAAAGCAGCTAAGCAGCAGGTCGGCTAAAGAGACCAGAAACCGCCGAGATGGCGGTTTTTTTGTGCGGTGTTGCGTCCATACGCCCAAAACGATTATGATGATGGCAGCAGTGTAAGAAACGGGAGTGGTTCAGTTTGAATAAAATCATGATTGTGGAAGACAGTGAAGACATTCGCGGACTATTGCAGAATTACCTTGAAAAATACGGATATCAAACAGTGGTCGCCGCGGATTTTACAGCTGTTCTTGATGTCTTTTTGCGGGAAAAGCCCGATGTGGTGCTGCTTGATATCAATTTGCCGGCATATGACGGATATTATTGGTGCCGGCAGATCCGCCAGCACTCCACAAGCCCGATCATCTTTATTTCTGCCAGAAGCGGGGAAATGGATCAGGTGATGGCGATTGAAAATGGGGGAGACGATTATATCGAAAAACCGTTTTCTTATGATATTGTGCTGGCGAAAATCAAAAGCCAGATCCGGAGGGCGTACGGGGAGTACGCCGCAAAGCAGGGAGAGAAAGTGGTTGAATATGCCGGCGTCCAGCTCTTTGTGGAACGGTTTGAACTGCGTTTTCAGGATGAAAAAAGCGAGCTTTCTAAAAAAGAAAGCAAGCTTTTGGAAGTGCTGCTTGAGCGGGGAGAAAAGGTGACGAGTCGGGACCGTCTCATGGAAAAGACGTGGGACACCGACATATTCATCGATGATAATACACTTAACGTGTATATCACGCGGCTCAGAAAAAAACTGCGGGAGCTGAATGCGCCTGTTTCTATTGAAGCGGTGCGGGGCGAAGGCTACCAGCTGAGGGCGCAGTCATGAAGCTGTTTCTCCGGTCTCATGCAGTGCTGATTCTGCTTTTTCTCCTTCAAGGGCTGTTTGTCTTCTTTTATTACTGGTTTGCGGGTCTGCATTCTTTTTCTCACTTGTTTTACATATTGGGCGTGCAGCTTCTTATTTTGGCGGGTTATCTTGCCTATCGCTGGTACAAAGACCGCGGCGTGTATCATTGGCTCAGCTCGGGGCAGGAAGGGACGGATATCCCGTATCTCGGTTCTTCAGTGTTCTGTTCAGAGCTGTATGAAAAGCAGATGGAGCTGATCCGGCTGCAGCACCAGAAGCTCCATGAGACCGAAGCCAAGCTTGACGCGCGGGTGACGTATATGAATCAATGGGTGCACCAAGTAAAGACGCCGCTGTCGGTCATTAATTTAATCATTCAAGAAGAGGATGAGCCCGTTTTTGAACAAATCAAAAAAGAAGTCCGGCAGATTGAATTCGGGCTGGAGACGCTTCTTTATTCTTCAAGGCTCGACCTGTTTGAACGGGATTTTAAAATTGAAGCGGTTTCCCTATCCGAGCTTCTCCAATCAGTCATTCAAAGCTATAAACGATTTTTTATTCAATATCGCGTTTATCCGAAAATGAACGTTTGCGATGATCATCAGATTTACACCGATGCCAAATGGCTCAAATTTGCGATTGGCCAAGTGGTCACAAATGCGGTCAAGTATTCAGCGGGCAAGAGTGACAGACTTGAGCTGAATGTCTTCCGCGATGAAGACAGGACGGTGCTTGAAGTCAAAGATTACGGTGTCGGGATTCCCTCACAAGACATCAAGCGGGTGTTTGACCCTTATTACACGGGTGAAAACGGGCGGCGTTTCCAAGAATCTACGGGAATCGGCCTCCATCTCGTCAAAGAAATTACAGATAAGCTCAATCATACGGTGGACATCAGCTCGTCTCCCGGTGAAGGGACATCAGTTCGATTTTCATTTCTTACAAAAATGTAAGGCTGCGTTAAGAAAACAACATAGCCCGTTTTGTTTCCCCTTGATAACATGGATTTATGTCAAGGGGATTTTTATGTTGAACGTCCCGGCACTACATGAAAGCAGCCCAGATCAACAAGAATAAAACCATAAGGAGGATTTTCATGGCGAATATGCTTGAAGTCAAACATATAAATAAAACCTATAAAGGACAAGTGTCCTATCAAGCCTTAAAGCAAATTTCATTTTCAATAGAAGAAGGCGAGTTCACGGCGGTGATGGGGCCGTCCGGGTCCGGAAAAACAACGCTTTTGAATATCATTTCAACGATTGACCGTCCAGATTCAGGCGATATCCTGATTAACGGTGAAAACCCGCATCGCCTGAAGCGGACAAAGCTCGCTCATTTCCGCCGCAAGCAGCTCGGATTTGTGTTTCAGGATTTCAACCTTCTGGACACGCTGACGATCGGTGAAAATATCATGCTGCCGTTAACGCTTGAAAAAGAAGCGCCGTCTGTCATGGAAGAAAAACTGCACGGCATCGCGGCAAAGCTCGGTATCGAAAACCTGCTTAACAAGCGGACGTTTGAAGTATCCGGAGGCCAGCGCCAGCGGGCCGCCATCGCAAGAGCGGTCATTCATAAGCCGTCACTCATTCTGGCCGATGAACCAACTGGAAACCTTGATTCCAAAGCGACAAAAGACGTCATGGAAACGTTGCAGAGCCTGAATCGGGATGATCATGTCACGGCTTTGATGGTGACCCACGATCCGGTTTCGGCAAGCTACTGCCGCCGCGTCATCTTTATAAAAGACGGCGAATTGTTTAATGAGATTTACCGCGGGGAAAACCGCCAAGTCTTTTATGAACAAATTCTTGATGTGCTGTCTATGCTGGGGGGAAACGCAAATGACCTTTCTTCAGTTCGCTTATAAAAACGTCACGAGAAACAAAAGGGCCTATCTTGCATTCTTTTTAAGCAGCGCCTTTTCCGTTTTGATTTTCTTTACCTTTGCGATGTTCCTGTTTCATCCGGCATTAAAGGAAGGCTACCTGAATAACATCGCCAAAAAAGGCTTAACCGCCGCGGAATGGATGATCTTTGTTTTTTCTTTCTTATTTGTTCTGTATTCGGTTAATGCATTTTTGAAATCGAGAAATAAAGAATTCGGCATTCTGCTCATGCAGGGCATCACGCCGGGGCAGCTGAGAAAGCTCATTACAGCGGAAAATATGATCATCGGCGTCATGTCAATTGCAGCCGGCATTATCGGAGGATTCATTTTTTCAAAGACGTTCTTTACGGTCGGCGCTTATATTTTAGAAATGGACGCGCTGCCTTTGTATATGCCTTGGAAAGCGCTCGGTATTACGGCCTGCGGATTTCTGCTCTTATTTTTCTTTTTATCGCAGTTTACGATCCTTTTTGTCAGATCAAATACGGTTATCAAATTAATAAAGGGCACTGACAAGATTAAGCCGGAGCCTAAGCCGTCCGTGCTTCTGTCCTTATTCGGCATCGCCTGTCTGTGCGGCGGGTACGGTATGGTCCTTAAAGGCAATGTCCACGGGGCCGAACCGTTTATCATTTTACTGCTCACCGTCATCGGAACATATTTCTTTTTCAGCCAAAGCAGCATATGGATTCTGCGCGCGCTGAAGAAGTGGAAAACCTTTTATCTGCGCGGGAAAAATGTCATTTGGGTTTCTGACCTTGTCTATCGTCTAAAAGACAACGCCCGCCTGTTCTTTATTGTCAGCATTATTTCCGCGGTTGCGTTTACTGCGACAGGCGTGCTCGCAATGTACAAATCGACCGTCGGAGCGGAAGAGTCCGCTTATGAAATGGAGTATTTATCTTACAGCAACAATCCAAAAGAACAGACTCATTTGAAAGATATTGACCATGAATTGAAAACACACGGCTTTACGTATAAGAAAGACAAAATAGATGTTTCCTATGTTCGCTATCAGGAAGGAGAAACTGTTCCCCCTGTTTACATGATCAGCAAATCGGATGTATCAAAATACTTCCATGTTAAGCTGAGCGGCCTGAAAAATGATGAGGCTGTCTATTTCCCGGGCACGTATGACCGCAATTTCAAAAACGAAGCGCCGGATCAGCTGAAGCTGCTGAACCAAAAAGGGGAGCTGTCTGATCAAAAACTGTCGGTAAAAGAAGTCAAAAAACCGCTGATCTCATTGAATGCTATCATCGCGGTGAATGATCAAACCTTTGATCAGCTGAAATCACTCGGTGATCAAGCGTCATTATACGGCTACAGCTATGATCATTGGAAAGACAGTCTTGAGATCAGCCAATCCTTGCAAAATGAGATTTACGGCAATTATATCGACGTGCATTCTGATTTTGCTTCAAAAGCCGGGACTTACTATGATACGGTGCAGCTGCCGAGCCTGAGTTTATTTATCGGCCTGTTTATCGCAATTGTATTCTTTGTCGCGGCAGCAAGTTTCTTATATTTCAGGCTGTTCACTGATTTAGATGAAGACCGGGAGCGCTACCGTTCACTGGCCAAAATCGGTCTGAGTGAGCGAGAAATGGCACAAAGCGTGACAATACAATTGGCCATTCTTTTCTTCTTTCCATTTGTCATTGCCGTCATGCATACACTGTTTGCCTTGAGAACATTGGCTGTGGAAGGCTATTCTGATGTCGCGGGGCCGCTCAGTCTCACCATCGGAGGGTTTTTCATTTTTCAGCTTCTATTCTTCCTCGCGGTGCGGTCAAGCTATTTGAAAAAAATGAACAAGTAAGGGGAGTGCAAAGATGAAAAAAGCAATGGCAATCCTGGCCGTCTTGGCGGCTGCTGCCGTAATATGCGGGCTTCTCTTTTTTCATAACGATGTTACAGACAGATTTAATCCGTTTATTCACCAGCAAGATGTCTATGTTCAGATTGATCGAGATGGCAGACATCTTAGTCCGGGCGGTACTGAATATACATTAGACGGATATAATGCATCCGGAAAAAAAGAAGAAGTGACCTTTTTCGCCGGCAAAGAGCTTCGGAAGAACGCGTATTTGAAGGTGAAGGCGAAAGGAAAGTATGTCGAGACTTGGGAAGAAGTCAAGTTTGAAGATATGCCGGACTCCGTACAATCAAAATTAAAGTGAATCATAAAAAACGGCACAGCGTCATGACTGTGCCGTTTTTTTATTTTTTATTTTCTTCGGCCCGTTTGATCAGCATGTCGGTGATGATATCCACCTGTTTGCTGACAGAAATCGGGTCGTACGGGTAGAACGTGTCAAAGTCATTGATAAACACGCGATTATGTTTAACAGCATCAAGGTTTTTCCAAATAGAGGAATTCTCCAGCTTGTCGAGTGTTTTGCTTTCGCCTTTCGGGTTGTAATCCGTAATGAACATATAATCTGCGGCATACTCAGGAATAACCTCTTGAGAGAGCTGTTTCATCTCTCCATTTTTGATGACATCTTGCTCAATTTTTTCAGGCGCTTTTAACCCAAGTGCATTGTATACAGCTTGGCCGCCGCGTCCGCCATTGTCATTGAACACCCAGAATTCGCCCTTGTCTGTGTTTTCATAAATGCCGAAGGTCGCATCTTTGTCAATGACGCCGGCAATTTTCTTTTTAGCTGCTTCCGCTTTTTTGTTAAAGTCAGCCATAACGGATTTTGCTTTGTCTTTCGATCCGGCGATATCTCCGAACATGCTGACTGTATCTTCTACGTTTTTCGCTGTGTTATAAGGTATGACAACAGTCGGAGCGATTTTCTTTAATTTATCAACATTCTCTTCATTCATGACAACAATTAAGTCAGGCTGAAGCTCCATCACTTTTTCAACGCTTATTGGATCACCAACATCCTTCACATTTTTCAGCTTTGATTTTAAAAACGGATTATCAAATGACCATGAGCCTGAGCCGACCACATTGGCCCCGACAGACAGCAATTCACCGGCATAAAAATCAGTGACGATGCGTTTCGGATGTGCAGGAATGTTGACGTTCCCTTTTGGTGATTTGTATGTTCTCACTTCTGTTTTTTCGGAAGCAGAATCGCTTGAGCTCCCTTTAGAAGCCGTGCCGCTGCAAGCGCTGACAAACATGAGAAGCAGCACAAACATGCCCACGAGCAATATGTTCTTTTTCATCAAGAACCCTCCCACTATGTATCTCAATAGATTAGTAATGATTATCATTATCAATTAATAATATAGCAAGAAACCTGTTCCCCGTCTATCACTATTTTTAAGGGAGAAAGTTTTTCCCGTTTATGGGTGACGCGGTATGCCTAATCGATTATTATAGGTAAATAGGAGGAGAAAAATATGGGAATTACAAAAAGAGGTTCCGCTTGGGAATGGCTGCATAGCTGGTGGATGCTGTTTATTTTCATGCCTTTTGCCATTACCAGTTTTTTTGCCTTTTTATTTATTGGCATCAAGGTTAGAAATAGAAAGTGGATCATGTACGGCATCATTTATTTTTTCATTTTTGCGTTTGGTTTTGTTTTGCCCGATCTGCCCGGTGTTTTTATTGTGGTCCCGTTATGGGCGGTGACCATTATTCATGGATTTAAAGTGCGCCCGCTGTATTTGATTCAGCTGGATGTCTACAAAGATCATGTGGAGGCGCGGGCTTTTGCCGAGGCAAGAAGTGAAGCCGAGAGCAGATTTCATGCACCGAAACAGTCTATTCAGGATATACATATTCGCAAAGAACAGTAAGAAAAAAAGCTCAACACTCGCATTGTGTTGAGCTTTTTATATGTTACTGCTGATAGGATTGCTGCTGAAATGGCGTGTTTTGGCCGAATGGAAGTGTAGACACATTCGTATTCATGACGCTGGATTGTCCAGTAAGTTCCTGTTGCATTTGGTTGCACATGTTGACAACCTGCTGGCACTTTTGAATCGCCATATCATGCCCGTGCAGTGCTTGCTGAATGGTATGTGCAGCTTGTTGTTCGTGGTTTAGAATCTGCTGCAGCATTTGGATGTTTTGCTGTTCCTGATGAAGCATTTGGCGATATTGCTGGCTGCTTTGCTGTGTTTGCTGAATGAGCTGCTGAGCAGTTTGGCGGCATTGGTTCAGCTGCTGCAAGCCGTGTTGTGTATTATGCATGAATGATCCCTCCATGTATCGATTGACGTGAGTCGGTATTATCATGCAACTTGAATGAAAAGAAATTCCGTCAAAGAGGAACTACAATTATTTTCCTCAGCCCCTCTATCTTTGAATGAAAACGGTAAAGATTGTATACTGGGTACAAACCCTTTTTATGTAAATGTTCCGTTTTAACATATAAGAAATGCGGAAAACGAAACCCTGAGATGGGAGAATCGTATTCCGCTTTTTTTCTTTGTTTCGCTCAGAAACCGCCTTCCCCTGCAGTAAATGGGATATTCAGCCGGTTTTCTACTGTACGGAGGCGCTGATTGAGCCGATTTAGGCGGCGTGTATGGCGTTCAACAGCCTGGCTTAGCTGATTGACCTGTTCGGCAATCCGTGCAATTTCCCGATTTTGACGGCGGTCTTCGTTTGTCAGCCGGGTTAATTCTCTTGACTGCTGTTCATTTTGCCGTTCAAGTGCTGCGATTCTTCTTTCCAATGCCGGCTGTCTATCCATTTGGTATGGATCGTATACATCCTGCTGCGGATAAGGATTGTACTCATAGTGGCTATAGTAAGGTTCCTGCTGAGGCAGCTGAGGGCTGTAATATTGATAAGGGTTCATTATGATCAATCTCCTTGTGGGTGAATTCCTTATAACTTATGTAGTCCTTGGCACAGTGGCACGGCATTCGCCCAAAAAAAGGAGGAAAGGATGGTGATCCCCTTGAGAAACAAATATGGCATTTTGTTTTTAATTGTTGTATGCATCATGGTATCGGGCTGCCAGCAGCAAAAAGAAGAGACGCCGTTTTATTACGGAACGTGGGATGAGGGGCTTGCCCCCGGGCCAACGGACGGCGTGAAATCAGCAACAGTCACATTTACCGAAGACGAGGTTGTGGAAACGGAAGTGATGGAAGGAAGAGGAGAGGTACAGCTGCCTTTTATGGCATACAAGGTGATTTCCCAAAGCACTGACGGGTCTATCGAGATTCAGTACCTCGGCCCCTATTATCCGCTCAAAAGCACGCTGAAAAGAGGAGAAAACGGGACGTTGATATGGAAGCAAAATGGACAGAGAAAAACGATGACGAGAATTGAATCAAAGACCGGCAGGGAGGAGAAAGATGAGAAATCAAAAAGCTGAAAGACTGGTGGCAGCGGGGCTTGTTTTACATATTATTCAGTGGATATTTATATTATGGGCTTTTCTCAAAGTCAAACATTTATTTAGTGACTATACGATCTATAACCCTAATGTCATCAGCGGCTCCATGCAGTCCTTATCGTTTATACAAATGATGCGCGCTATGATGTACTCAGGGGCAATCGTGAATTATGTATTGTTTTTTGCCCTTGTATGGCTGATTTATGGCATAGTGCTTCATGCCATCCTGATTGTTCTGGAAATGGCGGCTTACGTCATGATCAGGCGGAATCCATCATCTTCATGGGGGTTCTTTTTAATCGCTGCGGGTGTGAAGCTTGCCATCTTGAATATAACCGGCATTCCATTTTTAGCTGCCGGCTTTCTGCTGATGAAACAGAAAAAAGCAGAAAACGGCGTCAAGGCAGAAAGAAAGCGGAAACCGCGCTTGCGTATCCGAAGACAAGGGCGGCGTCTAAATAGAATTCGGAGAAAACCATCTCTTCCGGTTGAATATCAAAAAGAAAAAACGATATGATGGGACTATAGCCTGAAAACGACATGAAGGAGATGCAGGATGTACAAACTAATTGCAATTGATATGGATGGAACACTTTTAAATGATCATCATGAAGTAACAGAGGAGGTCCGCGACGCCCTTCACGCGGCAAAAGCGGAAGGTGTCAAAATTGTGCTTTGCACCGGCCGGCCTATCGGGGGTGTGCAGAGATATTTAGATGAACTGAATTTAATTGAAGAAGGCGACTATGTTATTGCGTATAATGGAGCACTTGTTCAAAATACGCATACAAATGAAGTGGTCTCGGAGCTGTCTCTCGGTTATGATGATTTGACTTCATTATATGACCTGAGTTTAGAGCTGAAGACGCCGATGCATTTCTTTGACTCATCTAATTTGTATACGCCTAACCGGGACATTAGCGAATTTACCGTATACGAATCCTATGTGACACAGGTGCCGCTTCATTTCCGCAAAATTGACGAGGTGCCAAAAGATATCCTCATCCCGAAAGTGATGTTTATTGATAAACCGGAGAACTTAAGCCGCGTCATTACATCGATTCCAAATGACGTGAGAGAAAAATATACAATGGTCAGAAGCGCGCCTTTCTTTTATGAAATTCTGCACTCGGAAGCCAGCAAAGGAAATGCTGTACGCCAGCTGGCTCAGCTGCTTGGAATTGAACAGGCGGAAGTCATGTGCATAGGCGACAACGGGAACGACCTGACAATGATCGAATGGGCGGGCTGCGGGGTTGCCATGGCAAACGCCATCCCAGAAGTATTGGAAGCCGCAAACTTTCAAACGCGCTCCAATAATGAACATGGTGTTGCGCATGCGATTCACGAGCTTGTTTTGGCTAAATAATAAAAAATCCAGCCTCTTAGAAGGCTGGATTTTTTCGTTTTATTTGATGTAATGTCAATTCTTTGACGAATCGATTTGACTTTCGTTATGCTGATAAAACCAATTCGTTCACAATATGTATGATATTAATCTGAATTGAAAAGGGGACTGATCAAATGTGCACAAGTCTTACATTGGAAACTGCTGACCGGAATCATTTATTAGCGAGAACAATGGATTTTGCATTTCAGCTGGGGACGGAGGTCATTCTCTATCCGCGCCGTTACAGCTGGAAGAGTGAAGCTGACGGAAAGGCCCATCAGACACAGTACGCGTTTATCGGTATGGGGAGAAAACTTGGAAATATATTATTTGCCGACGGCGTTAATGAAAGCGGTTTATCTTGTGCGGCGCTTTATTTTCCGGGCTATGCGGAGTACGAAAAAACGATACGGGAAGATACCGTTCACATTGCCCCGCATGAGTTTGTGACATGGGTGCTGTCAGTCTGTAAGTCTTTGGAAGACGTAAAAGAAAAGATTCGATCTTTAACGATTGTAGAGAAAAAATTAGATCTATTGGATACAGTTTTACCGCTTCACTGGATATTGTCAGACCGGACGGGCCGAAGCCTGACGATAGAACCGAGAGCAGACGGCCTCAAAGTCTATGATAATCAACCTGGTGTCATGACGAACAGCCCCGACTTTATATGGCATGTAACCAATCTGCAGCAATATACAGGAATCAGACCGAAGCAATTAGAGAGCAAAGAGATGGGCGGATTAGCCCTTTCCGCTTTTGGCCAAGGCTTAGGAACTGTTGGTCTGCCGGGGGATTATACACCGCCTTCCCGGTTTGTCAGAGCTGTTTATTTGAAAGAACATCTAGAGCCGGCGGCCGATGAAACGAAAGGTGTAACAGCCGCTTTTCAAATTTTGGCAAATATGACGATACCAAAGGGCGCAGTGATAACGGAAGAAGACGAAATTCATTATACGCAATATACTTCCGTGATGTGCAACGAAACTGGAAACTACTATTTCCACCACTATGACAATCGGCAAATCCAAAAAGTGAGTTTATTTCATGAAGACCTTGACTGTTTGGAGCCTAAAGTGTTTTCTGCTAAAGCAGAAGAGAGTATTCATGAGCTTAATTAATTCACATCAATCAGCTGATTCCGGTTTGAATATCTGGAGTCAGCTGTTTTTTTATACAATCGTTACGGCGTCTGAATGGATAGGCGGTTTGCAAAAGCGAAGAAAAGGAAGAAAAGGCAAAGGAAATGGCGAAATCTTATATGAAATTCTTGGATGAAAACTGAGTCTTTGCTTCATTAGACTCAGTTTTCTTGCCGATATAGAGGTTGCACTAGTTGAATGAATCAATGCCGTTCCATCATGGTCACGCAAGGGTCTTTTCGCTTGAATAGAAAAAATTAATCTTAACTCATTGACAAACGTCCAAGACAAAGGTACATTTTGATTTATTCATATTAAACGACTAGGAATATAGGAGTTTATTTTTCGGATTATTCAGCCTAAAAACATGATAAAAGGAGTATCGTCATGACAAGCAAAAAGAAACAAATCAAATTAGGGGTATTTTTAGCAGGTACAGGCCATCATGTTGCGTCTTGGCGGCACCCGGACGCGCCCTCAGATGCGAGCATGAATTTGGATTATTTTAAAGAGCTTGCGAAAACAGCGGAGCGGGGCAAGCTGGATATGCTGTTTTTAGCGGACAGCCTTTCAATTGACAGCAAATCACATCCAAATGTATTAACAAGGTTTGAGCCATTCACCCTGCTCTCTGCTTTGGCGCAGGTCACATCAAAAATCGGACTGACAGCAACAGCCTCCACTACATACAGCGAGCCATTCCATATTGCCAGACAGTTTGCGTCATTGGATCATCTCTCCAATGGCCGTGCCGGATGGAACGTCGTCACTTCATCTATTGAATCAACAGCACTGAATTTCAGCGGTGAAAAGCACCTTGAACACCATTTGCGCTATCAGCGGGCAGAGGAATTTGTCGAGGTTGTAAAGGGGCTTTGGGATTCATGGGAAGAGGACGCCTTTATCCGTAATAAAGAAACGGGTGAATTCTTTGACAAAGAAAAAATGCACGAGCTGAATCACAAAGGAGAATATTTCTCGGTTCGCGGACCTCTGAACGTTTCAAGAACCCCGCAGGGCCAGCCGGTCATTATCCAGGCAGGATCATCAGGAGACGGAAAAGCGCTGGCTGCCAAAACAGCCGAAGTGATCTTCACAGCACAAAACCACCTGGAATCAGCTCAAGAATTTTATCAATCCATTAAAGAACAGGCTGCGGAATTCGGACGTGATCCAGAAAAAATTGCCATCATGCCGGGTATTTTCCCAATCATTGCCGATACAGAAGAAGCAGCGCAAGCCAAATACAAGGAGCTTCAAGATCTAATTATCCCATCTGTCGGTCTGCAAATTCTCCAAAATTACTTAGGCGGAATTGATTTGTCGGCATATCCGCTTGATGGGCCGCTGCCGAAGCTTGACGCAGAAGCTTCCAATGCGGTGAAGAGCCGCTTCAAGCTTGTTCAGGAGATGGCTGAACGTGACAATATGACGATACGAGAGCTTTACAAATACGTTGCAGGCTCCAGAGGCCACCATATCTTTGTCGGCACGCCGGAGCAGCTCGCCGACAAGATGCAGGAATGGGTGGATACGAAAGCGTGTGACGGGTTTAACATCATGCCTCCGCTTCTTCCAGAAGGAATTGAAGTGTTTGTTGATCAAGTGGTTCCGATTTTACAGGAGCGCGGCGTGTTCAGAAAAGAATATGAAGGCACAACATTACGAGAGCACTTCGGTTTGGAAAAGCCGGTAAACCGCTATGCAAAGTAAGGAGGAACGCTAGATGAAGCCACAATACCGCCTTGCAGTTGAACGTGATGCCGAACAGCTTCTCGAGCTGACATTGCGGGCTTATGAACCGATTCGAAAGCTCGGCATTCGTTTTGCTGCCGCTCATGCGGATTTGGATTTGGTGCTGAAAAATATTCGGGAAAATGCTTGCTACGTCATGGAAGAAGACGGGCGGATCATCGCGACCATCACCTTGAGAATGCCTTGGGGAAAACAGCCGGGACCGTATGGCGTTCCGCATATCTGGTGGTTTGCTGTGGACCCCGACACCGGAAAAAAAGGAATCGGAACAAAGCTGCTTCAATGGCTGGAGGAAACAATCCTTCGCGATACGTTAAAGGTTCCGTTTGTCTCACTCGGAACAGCGGATAAGCATCCGTGGCTGATTGAGATGTACGAACGAAAAGGATATGTCCGCTCAGGTGAACAAGACCTTGGAAAAGGGCATATCACAGTCTATATGAAAAAACAATTGCGACATGATCTATAAAAATAGAAAAGGCGGGAAAATCAAATGAAGATGAAAAAATGGACAGTGCTGGTCGTTGCTGCATTATTAGCGGTGCTCTCAGCTTGCGGCAATGGAAACAGCAGCAGTAAAGAGGATGACAATGTGCTTCATGTCGGTGCGACAGGACAAAGTTACCCATTTGCTTATAAAGAAAACGGAAAGCTGACAGGTTTTGACGTGGAAGTGATGGAAGCAGTCGCTAAGAAAATTGACATGAAACTGGACTGGAAGCTGCTTGAATTCAGCGGGCTGATGGGAGAGCTTCAAACAGGCAAGCTTGACACCATTTCTAACCAGGTAGCTGTGACAGACGAACGTAAGGAAACGTATAACTTTACGAAACCATACGCTTATGCGGGAACACAGATTGTCGTCAAAAAAGACAATACAGACATCAAATCAGTAGACGATTTAAAAGGCAAGACAGTCGCAGCCGTTCTCGGTTCAAACCACGCGAAAAACCTTGAAAGCAAAGATCCTGATAAAAAAATCAATATCAAAACGTATGAAACACAAGAGGGTACGCTGAAGGATGTTGCGTACGGCCGGGTAGACGCTTATGTCAACAGCCGAACTGTATTGATCGCGCAAATCAAGAAGACCGGTTTGCCATTAAAGCTTGCAGGAGATCCGATTGTTTACGAACAGGTTGCATTCCCATTTGCCAAGGACGATGCGCACGACAAGCTCCGCAAAAAAGTCAATAAGGCGCTAGATGAATTGCGTAAAGACGGAACACTGAAAAAACTCTCTGAAAAATACTTTAATGAAGATATCACAGTAGAACAGAAGCATTAAGAAACGGCGGTGAATCACCAGAATGAACACGATTGATTGGGAATTCATGATATCAGCGTTCCCGACTTTAATTCAGGCCCTTCCGATCACGTTGTTTATGGCCATAGCGGCTATGATTTTTGCCATTATCGGAGGACTTATTCTCGCACTCATTACAAAGAACAAAATTCCAGTGCTTCATCAGCTGTCAAAGCTGTATATATCCTTTTTTCGAGGCGTGCCGACACTGGTGCAGCTGTTCTTAATCTATTATGGGCTGCCGCAGCTATTTCCAGAGATGAGCAAAATGACAGCTCTCACAGCCGCTATCATCGGGTTAAGCTTAAAAAATGCAGCATATTTGGCAGAAATCTTCCGGGCTGCCCTCAATTCTGTTGATGACGGGCAGCTGGAGGCGTGCCTGTCTGTCGGTATGACAAAATTTCAGGCATACAGACGGATTATTTTGCCGCAAGCGATCCGAAATGCGATTCCGGCAACGGGCAATACATTTATCGGGCTCCTGAAAGAAACGTCACTGGCCTTTACATTAGGGGTCATGGAGATGTTCGCCCAAGGGAAGATGTACGCTTCAGGAAACCTCAAATATTTTGAGACGTACTTGGCGGTTGCGATCGTCTATTGGGTTCTTACCATGATCTACAGCATGTTGCAGGACTTGTTTGAACGCGCCATGAGCAAGCCATACCGGACTTAGAGGTGAAATCAGTTGATAACAGTAAAAAATATTCGCAAAGCGTTTAAAGATCTCGTCGTGCTAGATGGAATCGATCTAGAAGTGAAGCGCGGAGAAGTGGTGGCGATCATCGGTCCGTCCGGTTCCGGAAAATCAACGCTTCTCCGGTGCTTGAATCTATTAGAACGTCCGGATCAAGGCCTCATTGAAATCGGAGAAGCCAAACTGAACGCGGAAAAATTTACACGCAAAGAAGCACACCGGCTTCGCCAGCAAACGGCCATGGTCTTTCAAAACTACAATCTGTTTAAAAATAAAACGGCTCTGCAAAACATTACAGAAGCTTTAATCGTGGCTCAACATAAACCACGCGACGAAGCGAAACGTATTGGAATGGAGATTCTGAAACAAGTCGGTCTGGAGCATAAGGCTGATAGCTATCCGATCACAATGTCCGGCGGCCAGCAGCAGCGAATCGGCATCGCGCGGGCGCTTGCGGTCAATCCGCATGCGATTTTGCTGGATGAACCAACGTCAGCGCTTGACCCTGAGCTCGTCACAGGGGTGCTTCAGGTCATCAAGTCCATTGCGGAAAAACAAACAACGATGATCATTGTTACACACGAAATGGCGTTTGCAAAAGAGGTTGCTGATAAAGTGATTTTTATGGCAGACGGCCATATTATCGAGCAGGGAACGCCAGAGGAACTGTTTGACCATCCGAAAAACGAACGGACGAAACGATTTATCAAGCAGGTGGGAGAGCCTGCAGAGCTTATATAAGAAGGGGAGAAGAACAATGGCCGACAAAGCGTTTTATACCCGTTTAATCAATATGCGGCGTGATCTTCATGAACATCCTGAACTGTCATTTCAAGAGGTTGAAACGACGAAAAAAATCCGCCGCTGGCTTGAGGAGGAGCAAATCGAAATACTTGATGTTCCTCAATTGGAGACTGGCGTGATTGCAGAAATCAAAGGACGGGAAGACGGCCCCGTGATAGCAATACGAGCGGACATTGACGCGCTCCCGATCCAAGAACAGACGAATCTCCCGTTTGCATCTAAGGTTGATGGCACAATGCATGCGTGCGGACACGATTTTCATACTGCTTCTATTATTGGCACAGCGATTTTGCTGAATCAAAGAAAGGCCGAGCTGAAAGGTACAGTCCGCTTTATCTTTCAGCCGGCCGAAGAAATTGCCGCAGGAGCAAGAAAGGTTCTAGAAGCTGGCGTACTTAATGACGTTTCTGCGATTTTCGGCATGCACAATAAGCCGGATCTGCCTGTCGGGACCATTGGTGTAAAGGAAGGTCCGCTCATGGCAAGTGTTGACCGATTTGAGATCGTCATCAAAGGGAAAGGCGGGCACGCCGGCATCCCAAATAACAGTATTGATCCAATCGCTGCAGCCGGACAAATCATCAGCGGGCTGCAATCTGTGGTCAGCCGCAATATCAGCTCACTGCAAAACGCAGTCGTCAGTATCACAAGAGTACAGGCGGGCACCTCGTGGAACGTAATTCCAGACCAAGCTGAAATGGAGGGAACGGTTCGAACCTTTCAAAAAGAAGCGAGGCAGGCTGTTCCGGAGCATATGAGACGAGTGGCTGAAGGAATTGCAGCGGGCTATGGGGCACAAGCAGAATTCAAGTGGTTTCCTTATTTGCCTTCCGTTCAGAATGACGGCACATTTTTGAATGCGGCATCCGAAGCTGCGGCACGGCTTGGCTATCAAACCGTTCACGCTGAGCAGTCTCCGGGCGGAGAAGACTTCGCTCTGTATCAAGAGAAGATTCCGGGATTTTTTGTCTGGATGGGAACGAACGGGACGGAGGAGTGGCATCATCCGGCCTTTACACTGGATGAAGAAGCCCTTACGGTTGCCTCTCAGTACTTTGCGGAGCTGGCGGTTATTGTATTGGAGACCATCAAATGAGCAAACAAGGGCTGACAGCAGGTCTTGCAGCGGCTGTGAGAACGTCACAACCTGAGCATTCAGTTGACGCGATTCACGAAGCAAAAAAGGGATTACTTGATTTTACTGCCGCTTCATTCGCAGGAAGAGAAGATAAAGGAATTCAAAAGCTGCTCCGGCTGATAGAGGATGAAGGAGGCCTGCCTCTTGTTCCTATTATCGGACAGGGCAAAAAGGCCGCGCCATTACAATCCGCGATGCTCAATGGATTTATCGCTCATGCATTGGATTTTGATGATGTCCACTCCGATGTAAGAGGACACCCCAGTGCAGTCATCGTACCGGCCCTTATTGCATCTGCCGCTCGCGGACATAACGAGCGGCTTCTTGGCGCTTATGTTGTTGGTGTTGAAGTGATGGCACGGCTGGGAGAATCAATTGGCAGCCGCCACTATGAAAAGGGCTGGCATAATACAGGAACGCTTGGTGCCATCGCTGCTGCCTGCGCCGTAGGTTATGCTGAGGAGCTGACTCAGGAAGAGTTGGAAAAAGCAATTGGTTTTGCGGCTACGCAATCTGCTGGGATGAGGGTGCAATTTGGAACAGAAATGAAACCGCTGCACGCCGGTCTGGCGGCTCAGGCTGGCTTGCTGGCCGTTAAGCTGGCCCAATCAGAATTTGGCGGGTCCCGCACGGCACTTGATGGAGAAACTGGTTTCTTCAGTCTGTACGGTGACGTTGAAAAAGCACAACACACTTTGCTAAACGATTGGGGGGCACCGTGGAGAATTGTGCAGCCGGGTCTATGGTTTAAAATCTATCCATTTTGTTCCGCGGCACACCATGCTGCAGATGCGGTACGACAGCTTATCTCCGAAGAAACCATTTCTGCGGCCAATACCGAACGTATTGAAGTGATATTTCCGCCAGGCGGAGATGCTGCATTGACGGAACGATCTCCAAAAACTGGAGAGGAAGGCCGTTTCAGCGTTGAATATGTGATTGCTCTTGCTTTGCACGGACACGACCTGACCGTTGAACATTTCAACAGCCAGCCGATCCCAAACGGCATTCAAACGACAATAGGGCATATTCAGCGCGTATATGACAATGCTACTCAGCCGGCTCCCCGTGCCGTTCCAAAAGGCCGTTTTACGATTGTCCGGGCCTATTTATCAGACGGCCGGATTTGCGAAGCGCGTGTGGACTGCCCAAAAGGGGCGCCAGGAAATGAGCTGTCTGAAGAAGACATAATAGAAAAATTGACATTAACGGTCCCGCAAGAAAAAGCGCGGAGCATCATAACAGCCGTTGAAAAAGCCGATATAAAAGAATTTTTAGCTCATATTGAATAAGATCAACTCTATTCGGTGATTTCAGATGATATGATAAAACCAATCATATGTTTGAAAAAGGAGAAAACCATGACGGTGAATGACGCGGTTGTATTCATTTTGGCTGCCTTTTTACTATGGGGAGCGGCGGATTATTGTTTGGGAAACAGATGGGGGCTAGGCGAGCGGTTTGCGGCCGGGTTTAAGGCTATGGGGCCGCTGGCGCTGTCCATGATCGGAATTGTGTCGCTGGCGCCCGTGCTGGCAGCAATCCTGATTCCCATTGTTGCTCCGTTTTACACAGCGATTGGCGCGGACCCTTCTTCCTTTGCGAACACCATTTTGGCGATTGATATGGGAGGATATGCGCTGGCTGGAGAAATGGCGAAAGATCCGGAGGCCGGGCTGTTTTCATGGGTGTTTTTAGGAACAATGATGGGACCGGCAATCGTCTTCACAATTCCCGTCGCTCTTGGCATCATCGAAAAAGAGGATCATCCGTATTTTGCGAAAGGCATATTAATCGGGCTGTGCACAGTGCCGATCGGTTGTTTCATCGGCGGATTATGCGCGGGCTTTGACATCGGCATGATAGGTAAAAACCTTCTGATCCCGAGTCTGTTATCTGCTGTGATCGCTTTTGGATTATGGCGGTATACCGACAGTATGATTCGGTTGTTTCATCTCTTCGGGAAAGCGGTCAGTGTGGTTGCGATTATCGGGCTTGCGGCTGTCTCCGTTGAAACGCTGACAGGCATTGTGCTGATTCCGGGAATGGAGAATGTCGAGACAGGGATACAAACGACAGGGACCATTGCCATTGCTCTGGCAGGGGCATTTCCGATGACGGCTTTTATTACAAAAACCTTTAAAAAACCGCTAAAGGCTCTGGGGAAATGCCTTCATTTAGATGAGACAGCAACAGCAGGCTTGGTGACCTCTTTGGCGCACCATATCCCAATGCTGGCTTCATTAAAGGATATGACGCCGAGAGGAAAGGTCATCAATGTCGCGTTTGCGGTCAGCGGCGCCTTTGTACTCGGCAGCCACCTCGGTTTTGTGGCTGGAATGAAAAAAGAAATGGCGGCGGCCATGATCATTGGGAAATTAGCAGGCGGAGTCACAGCTGCCGCAGCGGCTGCTTGGATGACACCTGCACAATCAGCTAATCAGCAAAAACGTATCTCAGCCGGCCATAGCTGAGGCAGAAGCTGTTTCAACTTTGTCCAATCGGGAATGTTACAGTAAAGATTTCTGTGAAAGAGGGTTGGACACATGGCGGTGAAAGACCGGTACATGTCAAAAATAAAACAGGAAACCAAGCCTTGGATCAAACGATTCGGGAGGCTTGGTTATTTTGCATTCGGCGGCGTTTTTATTCTGCTTGGGGTTTTGGCTTTTATGACGGCTGCCGGGGCAGGCCGCGCCAAAGATTCGAGCGGAGCTCTCCAAACGCTATCACGCATGCCGTATGGGTCACTATTGCTTTTTTTAATAGGCATCGGCCTTATCGGCTATGTAAGCTGGATGGTGTTAAGCGCAATCAAGGACACGGAGGGGCACGGAAACAGCAGGCGAGGCCTGTCACGGAGAATAGGAAACTTTTTCAGTGCCGCCGTTTATACATCCATCGCTTGGAATGCCTTGCGATTTGTGTTTGGCCAAGGGGACGGCGGCACTTCAGAACAGACGTGGTCCGCTTATGTATTGGCGCAGCCATTCGGCCAATGGCTCACAGGGCTTACGGGTGCGGGTTTTATCGTATTTGCGATTGTTCAATTTATGAAAGGCGTTCGGGCTGCTTTTATGAAAGAATTCGATACATCAAAAATGAACAAACAGATGATATGCATCACGAAAAACACCGGGCGCGCAGGCAATATCGCCCGCGCCATTATTTTCTCAGCCATCGGCTATTTTCTCATCAAGACAGCCATGACCGCTGATCCCGACGACACAAGAGGCTTTGACGGCGCGCTCGCCGAACTCGCGCAGCAGCCGCATGGCAAATTGATTCTGTCTATATTGGCATTAGGCCTGATCCTATATGGAATGTACGCCATTATCAAAGGCATTTATCAGCATATGACCTGGGAGAAGTAAGCTCTGGGCAGGTCCGCGCCCAGAGCGTTTTTCAGTTTCTTAGAAATCAGGTGGATGAAAGCCGGCGCCAGCCTGTATAATAAAAGCAAATCAAAAGCAGTTTTATCAGGACTGATCCACAGGGAGGTGCAGAATGGATCGGGAAAAACAACAATTAAGCATAGAAGCGGCAAGGCTTTACTATCAGTCTGACTACAGTCAGCAGCAAATTGCTGAGCAGCTCAACATTTCAAGGCCAACCGTTTCCCGGCTGCTGCAATATGCAAAGGAAAAAGGGTATGTCCAGATTCGCGTCATGGACCCTTTTGAGGATTTGGATGCGCTCGGTTCCATACTTGAAGAGAAATACGGGCTCCTCGAGGCGCATGTTGTGTTTTCCCCGACACCCGATTATGCAGGAATTACACATGACCTAAGCCGCTATGGTGCAGAATATATGCATGAAACGGTAAAAGACGGCGACATTGTCGGCGTCAGCTGGGGAACCACCATGTATCAAATCGCGCAAAACATGCAGCCGAAGCAGGTAAAAGGCGTCGAGGTCGTCCAGCTGAAAGGCGGCATCAGCCATTCCCGGGTAAACACGTATTCGGCTGAAACGATTCAGCTGTTTGCAGAGGCTTTTCAAACGATGCCGCGCTATCTCCCGCTTCCCGTCGTGTTTGATAATGCGGATGTGAAGCGAATGGTGGAGAAAGACCGTCATATTGAGCGGATCATCGAGATGGGAAAGCAGGCGAATATCGCTCTCTTCACGGTGGGGACTGTCCGTGATGAAGCGCTGTTGTTCCGGCTCGGATATTTTAACGAAGAAGAGAAAGCCCTGCTGAAAAAACAGGCCGTGGGGGATATTTGTTCACGCTTTTTTGATGCGAAAGGGAATATTTGCAGCAGCGCCATCAATGACCGGACCATCGGTGTTGAGCTTCAAGACCTTAGACTGAAGGAACGCTCCATTTTAGTTGCCGGCGGAAGCAGAAAAGTATCTTCCATTCACGGAGCATTAACCGGAAAATATGCCAACGTTTTAATCATTGACCAGCATACCGCGAGGGCGCTTGTTAATGATTTGTGACACGTTCAAACCTTTCGTTGAACAAAATTTCAATTACCAATTTACATATGTTCAAAAGTCGGTTATGCTAAAAAATATCTTAACAAAAAAGGAAGTGTGCGAAGGATGTCATTAGCCAACATAATTGATCATACAGCTTTGAAACCGCATACACAAAAAGCGGACATTCTAAAACTAATTGAAGAAGCGAAAACATATAAATTTGCTTCAGTATGTGTCAATCCGACATGGGTGGAGCTTGCTGCAAAAGAGCTTAAGGGAACTGGAGTCGACGTTTGTACGGTCATCGGCTTCCCGCTCGGTGCCAATACAACTGAAACAAAAGCGTTCGAGACAAAAGACGCCATTTCAAAAGGCGCCACTGAAGTGGATATGGTCATTAATATTGCCGCTTTAAAAGACAAGGAAGACGATGTGGTGGAAGCTGATATCCGCGGTGTAGTGGAAGCTGCAGCCGGAAAAGCGCTTGTCAAAGTCATTATCGAAACGTGCCTTCTGACTGATGAAGAAAAAGAACGTGCATGCCGTTTAGCGGTGTCTGCGGGAGCGGATTTCGTAAAAACATCAACAGGCTTTTCTACAGGCGGCGCAACGAAGGAAGATATCGCCTTAATGCGCAAAACAGTAGGACCTGATATCGGCGTGAAAGCATCTGGCGGCGTCAGAACGAAAGAAGATGTAGACACAATGGTAGAGGCCGGAGCAAGCCGAATTGGCGCCAGCGCAGGCGTTTCTATCGTAAAAGGAGAAAATGCATCAGGCGGAGACAACTATTAAGAGCTGACGGAAGGCAGACTGCTTTCCGTTTTCTGAGGAAACAGTAATTGTAAGCGAATACAAATAAAGGAGAAACACATATGAAGTATTTGATTGGGATTATCGGTTTACTCGTGTTTTTAGGCCTCGCGTGGATCGCGAGCAGCGGCAAAAAAAGAATTAAGATCCGCCCAATTGTTGTTATGCTCATTTTGCAATTTATTCTTGGCTACATTCTCCTCAATACCGGAATAGGGAATTTCCTCGTGGGAGGATTTGCAAAAGGATTCGGTTATCTGCTTGAATACGCGGCAGAGGGAATCAACTTTGTGTTTGGCGGCTTGGTGAATGCGGACCAAACGACATTCTTTATGAATGTTCTCTTGCCAATCGTGTTTATTTCCGCTCTGATCGGGATTCTGCAAAAGTGGAAAGTCCTCCCGTTTATTATTAGATATATCGGCCTTGCCCTCAGCAAGGTAAACGGTATGGGAAGATTGGAATCGTATAACGCAGTGGCTTCTGCGATTTTAGGGCAGTCAGAAGTATTTATCTCCTTGAAGAAAGAACTCGGTCTTTTAAATCAGCAGCGCTTGTACACGCTTTGCGCATCTGCGATGTCAACTGTATCAATGTCGATTGTCGGCGCGTATATGACAATGCTGAAACCGGAATATGTTGTAACAGCGCTGGTTTTGAACTTATTTGGCGGTTTCATAATTGCTTCTATTATTAATCCGTACGAGGTTGCAAAAGAAGAGGATATGCTTCGTGTTGAGGAAGAAGAAAAACAATCCTTCTTCGAAGTGCTCGGAGAATACATCCTTGACGGTTTCAAAGTAGCGGTTGTCGTCGCTGCGATGCTGATTGGATTTGTCGCGATTATTGCCTTGATCAATGGCATTTTTAATGCAGTATTCGGTATTTCGTTCCAAGGCATTCTTGGATATGTGTTTGCTCCATTCGCTTTTCTTGTGGGTATCCCATGGAATGAAGCTGTTAATGCGGGAAGCATTATGGCAACAAAAATGGTATCGAATGAATTTGTCGCCATGACGTCGCTTACGCAAAACGGTTTCCATTTCAGCGGCCGTACAACAGCGATCGTATCGGTATTCCTTGTGTCATTTGCGAACTTCTCCTCAATCGGAATCATTGCCGGTGCCGTAAAAGGACTGAATGAAAAGCAAGGAAATGTCGTCGCTCGTTTCGGCTTGAAATTATTATACGGTGCTACGCTTGTCAGCTTTTTATCAGCAGCAATTGTGGGCTTGATTTACTGAACTTAATCGAAAAGGATCGGTGACCAAACATGAGAATGGTAGATATCATCATCAAAAAACAAAACGGAAAAGAACTCACCACTGAAGAAATTCAATTTTTCGTGAACGGCTATACAGACGGAAGCATTCCTGATTATCAGGCAAGCGCGCTTGCTATGGCGATTTTCTTCCAGGATATGAGTGACCGTGAACGCGCGGACTTGACGATGGCTATGGTGAACTCCGGTGAAACGATTGATCTTTCTGCCATTGAAGGAATTAAAGTGGATAAACACTCCACCGGCGGCGTCGGCGACACGACAACACTCGTTCTCGCTCCGCTTGTTGCGGCTCTTGACGTGCCGGTTGCCAAAATGTCCGGCCGCGGCCTCGGCCATACGGGCGGCACGATTGATAAGTTAGAGGCAATCGACGGCTTCCACGTGGAACTGACGAAGGATGAATTTATTAAACTTGTGAACCGCGACAAGGTTGCGGTCATCGGCCAAAGCGGCAATTTAACGCCGGCTGATAAAAAACTGTACGCGCTTCGTGATGTAACGGGAACGGTCAATTCCATTCCGCTCATTGCAAGCTCGATTATGAGCAAAAAAATCGCTGCCGGGGCGGACGCCATCGTGCTTGACGTAAAAACGGGAGCGGGCGCCTTCATGAAAACAGAAGAAGACGCAGCTGAACTTGCCAAAGCGATGGTACGCATCGGAAATAACGTCGGCCGTCAAACAATGGCTGTCATTTCAGACATGTCCCAGCCACTCGGCTTTGCGATCGGAAATGCGCTTGAAGTCAAAGAAGCGATCGACACACTCAAAGGCGAGGGGCCTGAGGATCTTCATGAGCTTGTCTTAACGCTCGGCAGCCAGATGGTTGTGCTTGCGAAAAAAGCCGATACATTGGACGAAGCGAGAGCGAAGCTGGAAGAAGTCATGAAAAACGGCAAAGCGCTTGAGAAATTCAAGGATTTCCTGAAAAACCAAGGCGGCGACAGCTCAATTGTTGACGATCCGTCTAAGCTTCCGCAAGCCGCATATCAAATTGATGTGCCTGCCAAAGAAGCGGGTGTCGTCTCCGAAATCGTCGCGGACGAAATCGGCGTCGCGGCGATGCTGTTAGGTGCCGGCCGCGCCACAAAAGAAGACGAAATCGATTTAGCCGTCGGCATCATGCTCCGCAAAAAGGTCGGCGACAAAGTAGAAAAAGGGGAACCGCTCGTAACGCTTTACGCTAACCGAGAAAACGTCGATGAAGTCATCGCAAAAGTCTATGACAACATCCGCATCGCCGCGGAAGCGAAGGCGCCGAAGCTGATTCATACGTTAATTACAGAATAAAAAATAAAGCACATCCCATGCTGAGCGGGGTGTGCTTTTTTAATTATAGGATGTGATCGGCTGGATATTCCTCTTGGCTGATTTTTTTCGCTTTTGTAACATTTCTTTTGAAATGGTAGATGAGATAGCAAAGGATGATACAAGGAACTCCGCAGAAAAGTGCGATTCTTTGATTGGGATCAAAAGCAAGACCGATACAAGAAGCAGAACATAATAAGAGAGCGGCTATAGGCATAAGAGGATAAAGCGGCGTGCGAAATGTCAGATCTTTTACATCCCCCCCTTTTTTCAAAAATCTCTTTCGAAACAAGAGTTGGGACAAGGCAATGCTCATCCAGACCACGACTCCTGCAAATCCAGCAATTGCTACCATCACCACATAGACAGTTCCAGGGGCCACGATACTGGAAACGAGAGATAAACAAGATACAGCCATACTGATCATTAAGGCATTTAAAGGAATGCCTTTAGATGTCACTTTCTTAAAACGGGAGCTGATCATGTTTTCATTTGCTAAAGACCACATCATACGGGTCGAAGCATATAAGCCTGAGTTGGCGACAGACAGCAAGGCTGTTAATATTACGAAATTCATAATATCAGCAGCGTAAGGAATTCCGATCTCCGCAAATACGGCGACAAACGGGCTTTCAATCACGCCTGCGTCCTTCCATGAAATCAACCCGGATAATATGAAGACAGCGCCAATGAAAAAAATCACGGTTCTCCATGCGACATTACGGATGGATCGCGGTATATCCTTTTGAGGATTTGCTGATTCTCCTGCTGTAACGCCGATTAACTCTGTACCGGAAAAGGCGAAGCTCACAGATATCATCGCGATAAAAACGGCGAGAAAGCCATTTGGAAACAACCCGCCATGATCTGTGAAGTTTGACAACATAGGAGCATCCGCCGTTCCGTTTAAAGAGATCAGGCCAAACATGGCGGCTCCTCCTAAAATGATAAATAAAATAATGGTGACAATCTTTACGCTGGAAAACCAAAATTCAGTTTCCGCAAATAACTTAACTGAAAATGCGTTGCATATAAAAAGAAGGGCTGCAAAAATCGCACTCCACATCCATACACTGCTGTCAGGGAACCAGCGCTGCATGAGAATACCGGATGCGGTAAACTCAGAGCCTACCGTCACCACCCAATTGATCCAGTACATGATGCCGACCATAAAACCGGTAGATGGACCGATAAATGTTGTAGCATATTTTTGAAAAGAGCCGGTCACCGGCATGGCAACCGACAATTCGCCGAGACATTGCATGACGAGGTACATCATCAACCCGCCGATTACATAAGCGAGTATCGTACCGCCGGGTCCGGCTTGATGTAGCGTATAGCCCGTACTGAGGAAAAGTCCTGTGCCTATGACGCCTCCCAATGAGATCATAAATAGGTGCCTGCTTTTCATTGTGCGTTTTAGCTGTTGGCTGCTGTTCTCCTGAAGATTCACTGTCTCGCCCTCCTTTTAGCTGCCATTCCTTAGGCAGATGAGTTTCTTATACCCAAAATACAACCTGCCAGAAGATCACTTGAATGGGGAGAGTTTCATTCCTTTTAATGCGTGTAACAGAACATGAGCTGCAGCTCTGCTTGTCATATCTCGAAAATCGAGGGTAGGGTCGACTTCAACAATTTCAATCCCGGCAACATTGGGCTGTTGTGCGATGTACTTGACTGCTTCAAGCAATTCGTCTGTATAGAGGCCGCCCGGGCCAATCGCTGGACAGCCGGGTGCATGGGACTGGTCTAAGACATCCATGTCAACAGATATAAAAATGAAATCTGTTTTATCTTGAACAACAGGCAAAATCTCTTTTATCGTTGGGATTAGTCCTTTTTCCCGGATCATGTCCATCGTGTGAATGTTCACGTTATGTTTTTTTGCATATGCTTCATAGGCCTGGCTGTTGCTGAATTCTCTGATACCCAGCTGGATCAAATGTTGACCTTCAATGATCTCTTCATCCAAAAGGCGGCGGAAGGGGGTGCCGTTTGTCGGCCCCCCGTCCTCCGTATTGCGAACATCGTGATGGGCATCAAATTGAATCACCGCTGTCGTTCCTTTTGTTTGTGCTATCGCTTTTATTGTGGAGTAGCTGATAGAGTTATCTCCCCCAAGTATGAGCGGCACCCAATCCGGATGATCCGAAAGCAGAGCGTGCATGGTTTGGAAAATGTGATGATGTGACTTTACGATATCAGTGACATGAATATCGATATCCCCCAGGTCATATAGAAGCTCTGATACGACGTGCTCTCCAAGCTCAGCAGAATAGGCTGATGAATGTTTCAGAGCCTGGCGTATTGTTCCGGGTGCAAAGGAAGCGCCTGAATGACTGATGGAGGATTTTGATAGGGGGACACCTATCAACGCCGGTCCCTTAATGTCCTGGCCGTCCCATGTTGCGATCAGGTCGCTCATTTTTGTGACATCCCGGTCTTTAAACGAAGATCCGGCCTCTCTGAGAAAAGGGTACTTATCCAAGAATGGCTCCCTCCCTGTTGACAACAATTGTTCCATTTTTCATGACTTGATGTACATGATTGACCCCGTAGTGATACGGAATATACATATAGTTCGGGGCTTGCCAAATGACAAGATCAGCTGAGCGGCCAGCTTTGAGCTGACCGGCTTCTTCTCCTTTTCCTATGGCATATGCGGCATTGACTGTGACCGCGTGCCATATTTCTTCTGCAGTCATCTTCAGATGAAGCGCGGCAATCGACATGATCAGCTGGATATTTTCAGTCGGCGAGCTGCCAGGGTTAAAATCCGTTGCCAAGCTGACACATACCCCTTCATCAATCATAGCTCTTGCCCTGGCGTATGTGCTTTTGCCAAGATAAAATGTCGTGCCCGGCAAGAGGACGGCGATCGTTCCTGCCTCAGCCAATTTCTTTATGCCTTCGTCCGATGCCCCTACCAAATGGTCGGCTGAGACGGCCTTTAGCTCACCTGCTAATTCAGCACCTCCAAGCGGATCGATTTCATCTGCGTGTATTTTTAATCCGAAGCCTGCCTCAGCTGCTTTTTGTAAATAACGGCGGGATTGGCTGACTGTAAAAACGCCTGTTTCTGTAAAAATATCAGCAAAGCTGGCGAGCTCCTGCTCTTTGATTTCCGGCAAAAGGGAAAGCATTTGATCCAGAAATTCATCTGGATCGTTTTGATATTCGGGAGGAATCGCATGGGCCCCCATAAATGTGGAAACAAGGTCAACAGGCTGGCTTTCATGCAGTTTTTTTGCGACACGCAACTGTTTGAGCTCTGTCTCTTTTTCCAAGCCGTAGCCGCTTTTCACTTCTGCTGTGGTTGTGCCGTAGGACAGCATTTTTTGCAGATGAAAATGGGCTTTTTGCAGCAGCTCTTCTTCTGAAGCCGCCCTGGTATCCTTGACTGTAGACAGAATCCCGCCGCCCTGCGCCAGAATATCCAAATATGAAATGCCCTGAAGCTTAAGGTTCATCTCCTTTTCACGAGATCCGCCAAATACAAGATGGGTGTGCGGATCAACGAGGCCGGGCGTTACAAGGCGTCCCGAACAGTCAATGATTTCGTCTGCCTCGTAACCGGCTTCAGCCCCTTTTTGTCCGGCGAACACAATTTTCTGTTCATGGATGCCGACAACAGCGTCTTCGATCACATGAAGATCCTGCATGCTTTTGCCTGCCCGCGGACCGCTGCTTTCCATCGTCAAAAGCTGACCGATGTTGATGAGAATCGTATCAATTTGCTTTGGCATGTCATCACTCCTTTATTTTTGCATCGGCACGATAATGTCCTGTTCCTTCGCTACTTCAACGGCACGTTCATAACCCGCATCCGCATGACGGATAATGCCCATTCCTGGGTCGCTCGTTAAGACCCGCGCGAGCCGCTCGTCAGCCAGCTCACTTCCATCGGCCACTGCAACCATGCCGGCATGCAGGGAATAGCCCATTCCGACACCGCCGCCATGGTGGAAAGAAACCCAGCTTGCACCCGCCGCCGTGTTGACAAGCGCATTTAGCACAGCCCAGTCACCAACAGCGTCACTTCCGTCCTTCATCGCTTCTGTCTCCCGGTTTGGAGAGGCGACAGACCCGCAGTCCAAATGATCTCTCCCAATAACGACAGGCGCTTTTAGCTCCCCGCTTCTAACCAGCTCGTTAATGGCGAGGCCCATCTTTTTTCGTTCTCCATATCCAAGCCAGCAGATACGGGACGGCAAGCCTTGGAAGGTGACTTTTTCCTGTGCCATATCAATCCAGCGGTGAAGGGCTTTATTTGTCGGAAACAGCTCTTTTAATAACGCATCCGTACGGTAAATATCTGCCGGATCTCCGGAAAGCGCCGCCCAGCGGAACGGCCCTTTTCCTTCACAGAATAAGGGGCGGATGTAGGCAGGGACAAACCCCGGAAAATCGAAGGCATTCTCCAGCCCTTCATCCTTTGCGACTTGCCGGATATTGTTGCCGTAGTCAAATACAATAGAGCCCTTTTGCTGAAAGGCCAGCATGGCTTCGACATGTTTTTTCATGCTTTGCTTCGCAAGGCGCACGTAAAGCTCTGGAGTGTCTTGACGCAAACGGTCAGCTTCATCAAGGGAATAGCCCTCGGGAACATAACCGATTAAAGGGTCATGGGCAGATGTCTGATCTGTCACAATATCAATTTTGACGCCTCGGTTCAAAAGTGTGTGATGCACCTCAGCTGCGTTTCCGAGAAGTGCAATGGACAAAGGTTTTCCTGCCAGCTTTGCCTCTTCAGCCCAAGCTAAGGCTTCCTCAATCGATGCTGTTTTTCGATCGCAGTATTTTGTTTCGATCCGCTTGTCGATGCGTTTCTCGTCAACCTCGACGGCAATCACGACGCCTTCATTCATCGTGACTGACAGCGGCTGGGCGCCTCCCATTCCGCCGAGACCCGCTGTCAGCGTCAACGTTCCTTTTAAGCTGTCCCCGAAGTGCTGTCGCGCCAGCTCAGCGAAGGTTTCATAGGTTCCTTGCAATATGCCTTGTGAGCCAATGTAAATCCAGCTGCCAGCCGTCATCTGTCCGTACATCATTAACCCTTTTTTCTCAAGTTCGTGGAAATGCTCCCAGTCTGCCCACTTCGGAACAAGAACAGAATTTGCTAGGAGCACGCGAGGGGCCTGCGGGTGTGTACGGAACATGCCAACGGGCTTTCCGGATTGCACGAGCAATGTTTCATCATTTTTTAATGTTTTCAAGGAATGCTCAATGGCGTGAAAAGCGTCCCAATCCCGTGCGGCTTTGCCAATCCCGCCATATACGATGAGGTCCTCCGGCTTCTCGGCGACTTCTGGATCAAGGTTGTTTCGAAGCATCCGAAGCACTGCCTCTTGCTCCCATCCTAAGCATTCAAGCTCTGTTCCTCTGTTGGCACGGATTGATTTTTTTACATCAGTCATATGTTCATCCCCCTTAGTTCTTTATTCTGATGATCAGGTATTAAAGATTCTTTCTTCAGCCAGTCAGTCAAGCGTTCAATGTCATAGGAAAAAACACGATCCTGCTGAATGGACGGCACGACTTTTCTCATTTCTTGAAAAAGCTGTTTCGTATAGGACGCTGCATGTTCTATGCCTCTGTATTCAACAGCCTGCAATGCGCAAATGGCTTCGATCGCAATGACTCTCCTTGTATTTGCGATCACCTGATAAGCATGCCGAGCGGCGATGGTTCCCATGCTGACATGGTCCTCTTGGTTGGCGGATGACGGAATGGAATCCACACTTGCAGGATGGGCCAGTGTTTTATTTTCAGAAACGAGTGAGGCCGCGGCGTACTGCATGATCATTGCACCGGATTGCAGACCGGGATGAGGGCTCAGGAACGGCGGCAGGTCATTCAGCTGCGGATTCACAAGTCGTTCGATCCTACGCTCTGCGATATTCGCAAGCTCTGATATTGCGATTTTCAGAAAATCCATGGCAAAGGCGATTGGCTGTCCGTGAAAGTTTCCGCCGGAAATCACTTTGTCACCGTCATTGAAAATGAGTGGATTGTCTGTAGCAGCGTTCATTTCAATCTCTAATTTTTCTTTGACATAGCCTAGTGTCTGCCAAGTCGCACCGTGTACTTGCGGAATACAGCGCAATGAATAGGCATCCTGAACCCGCAGTTCTCCCTGGGAGGTTGTCAGGCCGCTGTTAGATAGATAAAAGCGAATTCGTTCTGCGACATCGATCTGCTCCTGATAGCCGCGTGCTGAGTGAATATCCTCGTCAAATGCATCGATAATTCCCCGCAAACCTTCAATCGTTAAGCTGGCAATTCGCTCTGTTTGATAGGCTAGTTTCTCAGCTTCGATGTAGGCGACCACTCCCATTGCAGTCATGGCCTGAGTCCCGTTAATCAAGGCAAGCCCTTCCTTGGATGTCAGCGTTACCGGCTGAATACCGGCTTTTTTCAAGCCTGTCATTGCCGGCATTCTTTCCCCCTCAAAAAAGACCTCTCCTTGCCCGATCAGCGCAAGCGCCAGGTGGGAAAGCGGCGCCAGATCTCCGCTTGCGCCAAGTGATCCCTGCTGGGGGATGACAGGATGGACGCGTTTATTTAAAAAAGCAAGCAACTGTTCGATCAGCTCAGCGCGTACACCGGAAAAGCCTTTTAACAGCGCATTGGCGCGCAAAAGCAGCATTGCCCTGGAAACACACTCAGGAAAAGGGTCGCCGACTCCGCAGGCATGAGAAAGGATTAAATTCAGCTGCAGCGCCGCCGAGTCTTCTTTCTGAATCAGGACATCGCTGAATTTGCCAAATCCGGTGTTGATGCCGTAGATTGTCTTTTCGTCGCGTACAATCCGTTCCACTGCCGCTCTGCTTTTTTTCACGCGCTCCATACTTTCCTCAGAAGCCGCTGCCTCCTCAAAATCAAACAGCACACGAGCGACGTCGGCTGTTGTCAATGAAGAACCGTCTAAAGTCACCATAAGCCCAACTCCTTTTTCTTTACTTTGGTAAAGCACCCATACAAAAAGGAGCTATGCTGTGAACTTCTGTTTTCACGCATAGCCCCCTATCGTCTAAGATCTATGGGCTGTTTCATATGTGATTAATTCCAACACCGAATGTCTCGTGCTCAAGACCTTTAATCGGCGCCCCGATTGTTCCGTAAAGCGAGACAGCAATCCAATCGCCTTCCGCTTCACTTTCATAAGGATTTCCCCTCAAAACGGCAAACCTCAAGCCCACCGTCCGAAGCAGCGATCCTAGCAGCATTTCACCTCTGGTCACGCCATGCAAAGCCTCCATCGTCGCATGATAAAGCGCATGTGACTCCCGATAACCCTCAGATTGAATGACACCGCTCTTTTTGGAAGCGGTTTCAATTGCGGCTACTACTTTATGCGCGTCCATTGATCCTACCTTGCCAAGACAGACCTTCCATCCGTCTCGCTCCAGCTCCTCAACCTGCGTACTCTCTTCCGCCTCATTCAGCAGCAGGAGAACAGACAGCCGTCCGATCCGACGCTCTTTATGCAGTGTCATATGAATCACTCAATTCCTAAAAATTCTGATAACTATTAACTGAGTATTATATTAATTGGTTCAGCAGCAGAAGTCAAAAGATTTTTTACAGTCTTTAACAAGTTAGATTGCTATTGTAATAGTGTGACAGAGAATGCGGGACGGGTTTTCTTTCAGCACATTGCACATGATGGCCAGACAGGAGTGGAAGCGGCCGCTGTCATATTGCTGACAATGAGGGTAAAGTGCCCAAAAGAGGCGTAGTTACCGGAGAAAAGTCGACGACTTCACAAGGCTGGACAAGGTATTCATTACGTACGCAAATGTAGAAACAGAAGTAATTGAAGAAGGAGAAACAGCAAAAGAGTTGAACTATGAAGGAGAGGATATGCAAGCAACAAGTTCTGCGCAAAACAGACAGACATCAGTCTGACTATGTAAGAGAAGTGAGAAATCACCTATCTGTTTGAATATGAAAACATTCGGCTGTTTTAATAGGCCGGGGTATCTTCATAGAGAAATGTAAGCGTTTAAAATTTAATAAAAAAGAGAGGCGAATTGTTTAGATGTTCAACCGATTGTTCTTTGTATGTTTTCTTGCAGCTCTTATCATGGCCTTCACCCTCCCAAACTCCGTCTATGCACAAAAACCTATATTTAAAGAAGTCAGCGTCCATGACCCTTCCATCATTGAAACAAACGGCACTTTTTATGTTTTTGGATCTCATCTCGCTTCAGCTAAATCGAATGACCTCATGCAATGGCAGCAGCTGACCACCAGCGTAAGCAATGACAACCCACTTATCCCGAATGTCTATGAAGAATTAAAAGAAACCTTCGAATGGGCGCAATCCGATACTCTTTGGGCGGCTGACGTCACGCAGCTGGCGGACGGCAAATACTACATGTACTACAACGCCTGCCGCGGCGACTCGCCTAGGTCCGCCATGGGTGTTGCCGTCGCTGACAACATCGAAGGGCCATACAAAAACAAAGGCATCTTTTTGAAATCAGGAATGGAAGGCACAAGCAGCGATGGAACACCGTATGACGCAACCAAACATCCGAATGTCGTCGACCCGCATACCTTCTTTGATAAAGACGGAAAGCTGTGGATGGTGTACGGATCATACTCAGGCGGCATTTTCATACTTGAAATGAATCCGAAAACGGGCTTCCCGCTTCCTGGGCAGGGCTACGGCAAAAAACTGCTCGGCGGCAACCACAGCAGAATCGAAGGCCCGTATGTTCTCTACAATCCAGACACCCAATACTACTACTTATACTTATCATATGGCGGTCTCGATGCAACAGGCGGCTATAACATCCGTGTGGCCCGCTCCAAGAAACCAGACGGCCCTTACTATGATGCAGAAGGCAATCCAATGCTCGACGTCCGCGGCAAAGAAGGCACATTCTTCGACGACCGTTCCATCGAACCATACGGCGTCAAACTCATGGGCAGCTACACTTTTGAAACAGAAAATGAAAAAGGCACCGGGTACGTCTCACCAGGCCACAACTCCGCATATTATGACGAGAAAACCGGGCGTTCCTATTTAATCTTCCACACCCGCTTCCCGGGCAGGGGTGAAGAACACGAAGTCAGAGTCCACCAATTGTTCATGAACAAAGACGGCTGGCCGGTAGCAGCACCATATCGTTATGCGGGCGAAACATTGAAAGAAGTAAAACAAAAAGACATCACAGGAACATACAAACTTATCCAGCACGGAAAAGACATCTCAGCCGACATCAAACAAACCATCAACATCCAGCTCAACAAAAACCACACCATTTCCGGGGAAATGACCGGAACATGGCAGAAAACCGGAAAAAACACAGCCGACATCACGTTAGCGGGCAAGAAGTATAACGGGGTATTTTTACGCCAGTGGGATTCGGTGAGAGAGAAGAACGTCATGACGTTTAGTGTGTTAAATGGCAGCGGTGAGGCTGTATGGGGATCTAAATAAGATGGAGAAGGCGCCTTCGTAGGAAGGTGTTTTTTTATGAGCTTTATTGACTATAAGAAATGGTTGAGCGAGAGAAAAAACAGAAGTGATAGCGGGGTTCAAGACCTAAACGAAAAGTCCCTATTATGATGATTCTCCCTCTTAAAAAGTTATGAAATTGAATTTTTAGCTATTTAGAACCGGGATAAAGTTCCTCAAGACAAACCTTTTTACCTATTTATCCAATATGATCCATCATGTAATATGAAAATAGTCTGTATTGTAAAGAATTGACACAGTTTGATAGAAACATGAGGTGTTGCGGCATGCATAGTGAAATGTTGTTACATTCGGTAAAAGCCGACTTACATGAAAAACAGGAACAGATCCATCAATTAAAACGAGTGCTGCACGAAATTAGGCAAATCAAACACGAATTCTCCGAGGCCCAGCATCTCATTCACCGACCTCATCTTAACCGGGAGGCATGGAGAGGAACACATGCTCAGCGGTTTGAAGATATTCGTGAAGGAATGAACAAAGCATATCAGCAAATCAAAAGCGATCAAGTCAGCGGAATCATCGAAAGCATAGAAGGAAAAATCCACTCATTAGAGGGCGATGTCTATTCCATAAGACGCCAAATTACGAGGATAGAGCATGAAATAGAGAAGGGAAAACATAAAAAGTGAGGTGAGCACAAATGGCACAGGAAATTAAAATGGTGTATGGCACAGTGAAGCAAGGGCTTTCTCAGCTCAAGAATTCAGCTGAACTCAAGTCCTCCTTACCCGGCCATCTCTCAGGCAGAAACCATTTGAATGTTGTGAAGTCCATCGAGCAATTAAATAAGGACATCAAAGAGCTCACTGAAGCATATGCGTCTGTTCTGGCCAAGCATATCGCACAAACGGAAAGCGCGGTAAACGCCATGAAGGAAACGGACGAAAACATATCATCTTCCATGAAATAAAGCGCGGGAGGACAAGGGATTGAAAACATTAGATGTCCACGCTCTTCACGAGGGCATTCAGCATACCATTGAGAAACTGGACAAGCAAAAACAGCAGCTGGAGAAGCTGGAAAAAAGCGTTGAGCATCTGGCAGGCAAGAAGGATGCGCTAAAAGGAAAAGGCGGAGATGCGATCCGGACTTTTTACGAGGAGTGTCATAAGCCTTTTCTCCTTTTCTTTGGCATGTTTATTGACGAATACAAAAAAGTGCTGAAACAAACACAGCAAGCGATTTCCTCTGTAGAATCTGACTCCCACGGCATGATCGCAGAGGCTTTTCTCTCACACGACGCGAAACACGGGGTCAAGCATGCACGAGAAGTGACAGAACAGCTCACTGACGCAGTGAATCGCCAGACATCAGCTATCGACCACATCGTCAGCCTGCCGACAGTCAATGACTCCTTTTTCCGGATGGAAACAGAACAGGCTGAGCGACTGATTTCGGACACTCTGAATAAGCTCTTTCAATTTGACGGCCAGCAAACTCAAGCACTGGAAACGGCAAAATCAGATTTTCAAACGATGAAAAAATATATTGATCAGCTCGAAACCATGTACACCGGTCCGAAAATTGAAATCACAGGATACAAAACCGGCTCCATCTTGAAATCACAGGAAGAAGAAAAGATCAACAAAACCTTTGGTGCGATTAACTCGCAAATGAAGCAGCCTGATGATTCACCGATGGAGTTGATGTTGAAAAAGCTGGAGAAACATGAGCAGTCCAACGTTGATACCGTGATGAAGGATGACAAGCAACAGAAGATCGAGCGTGAGATTTATGGTGATGACAGTAATGTAACTGTATTACAAAAAGAAGCAGCTAAGATATCCCCAAAAGTAGCTGGAGATATTCGAGTAATAAATGGTAAACTTTATAACGTTAAGGGCTGGAAAGTGATTCAACGTGTAGATGTTGCTGATGAATCTGTGAAGGATCAAGCGGATATTAACTATATCGGCGGAGTATACAGTATCTACGAAAATGGCCAAATCGTTCGTCGATACCTTAAAAATGGTAAACCTAATATTGAAATAGTTGAAACGATTCCAGACGGCAAAAGTGCTGTCGGTGCAAAAAAGATTGATGAAGAAGTACCTGGTTTAGGAAAAGTAATGGATCTAACAGGTGAATTTTTTGTCGTTAATGATGGAATTCGAGCAGCAACTGGTGAAGACCCAGAAACCTATAAAAAAATTCCGGTTGATGAACGAATGTTGAGTACTCTTTTTATTATTCCTATTGCTAAGATTGGAAAATATGTTTTTGTATGGAGTAAGGCAGAAAAAGAAGTTAAGAGAATTCCGAGCATTAATACAGATATTAAGACGAGAAATAATGTTAAAGAAGGAGATAAAAGTTCTCTGGCACCTGGTGGTGGTTTAGCTGCTCACGAATTAAAAGGTGGACATTTAATAGAGAGACATATTGGGAAAACTGACAAAGAACTATTAGATAGAATAAAAAGTAATCCCAAAATTTCTGGTTCTTCTACTTTTATAAATAGGGCTATAGCGGAGAAAGTAGCTAGCGAGGTCTTAAACGATAAAGGTAACAAAAAAATAATCCAATCTTGGTTAAATGATCCTAAAAGTAAGTCCACTTTAGTTTTGGGTTATAAAGGAGATGAAGTTATTGGACGTGGAGTAAAAAGAGGTTCTAAAACAGTGGAAAATAGAACTAATGCTAGAATCGTTTTAAAGAAAGATGGAAAAGGAAATTTCATCTTAACTGGTTACCCCGATTAATAGAAAAGGAGCGAGATGACATGTTATCGATCAATAAGCAAGATGACCCGGTTTTTCAGTTTTTGGCTGGAACATTCCATCAGGATATTGAATCTCCCGATGATGCTTTACAAGAGTTATTAGCAGAGGAAAGTAAAGAATATTTGGAGTATGCAATTGTTTTTTTAACGGATTTTCTTGAAAGTGAGCACTCAGATAATGAGAAAAATGATTACATTCAATCTTGTGCAGATGGAGTGTATTTTCCTGCGTTTAATTTAGAACCAATTGAATGGCTAAAAACTGTAATAGTACAAATAAAGAAGTCTTTAAATAAAATTTAAACGATGAATGACGATTATTAACCTTGATTGGAAAAATGCCTTTCAAGGTTTATTAATTACAATAATTTTTATTGTAGTTAATAATGAGTTTAAATCTTTATAATTGTCTTTATACTAGAACCGATACTCCTAGTCAAAACCAAAAATGAAAGCGTTGACATCTCGCGAATATAGTGCTAAAGTATACCTATAAACGAATAAAACGACCCGTCAGGATTGTTACTGTGAAAGCAGGCAAAACCTAAATGGTGCAGGTGCAGGAGGAGACTCTCGCAATCTGTGTCATTTAGGTTTTTTTTATTCTCTTTTAGGAGGTGATGCAGCATTTGATAGAAAAAAAGCTGGTGAAAGGCGGCCACCTTTCTTCCAGCAGTCCCCCCATAAAAAGGAGGTATACACATGGATTATGATAAATTATCGAAGGACATATTACAACTCGTAGGCGGTGAAGACAACGTTCAGCGCGTGATTCACTGCATGACAAGACTGCGTTTTAATCTTCATGACAATTCGAAGGTGGATCGCAGTCAGCTGGAGCAGCTGCCTGGAGTGATGGGCACCAATATTAGCGGCGAGCAGTTTCAGATCATTATCGGAAACGATGTGCCGAAGGTGTATCAGGCGATTGTGCGGCACAGCAATCTCAGTGATGAGAAGAGCGCTGGTTCATCCTCTCAGAAAAAGAATGTGCTGAGTGCGGTCTTTGATGTGATTTCTGGTGTGTTTACCCCGATTCTGCCTGCGATTGCGGGAGCGGGGATGATCAAAGGTCTTGTTGCGCTGGCAGTTACGTTTGGCTGGATGGCGGAGAAGAGCCAGGTTCATGTCATTTTGACGGCTGTCGGTGACGGCGCGTTCTACTTCCTGCCGCTCCTGCTAGCGATGAGTGCGGCGAGAAAATTCGGAAGCAATCCGTACGTAGCGGCAGCCATTGCGGCGGCGATTCTGCATCCGGATTTGACAGCCCTGCTCGATGCGGGGAAACCGATTTCCTTTATCGGGCTTCCTGTAACCGCTGCCACTTATTCGTCAACGGTCATCCCAATTTTGCTGGCGATTTGGATTGCTTCGTACGTAGAAAAATGGATTGACCGTTTTACACACTCGTCTCTCAAATTGATTGTGGTTCCGACATTCACGCTATTGATTGTCGTGCCGCTGACATTGATTACAGTCGGTCCGCTTGGCGCTATTTTAGGAGAATACTTGTCTTCTGGGGTCAATTATTTGTTTGATCATGCAGGGCTTGTGGCAATGATTTTGCTGGCGGGTACATTCTCTTTAATCATTATGACGGGCATGCACTATGCCTTTGTGCCGATCATGATCAACAACATCGCTCAAAACGGCCACGATTATTTACTGCCGGCTATGTTTTTGGCGAATATGGGGCAGGCGGGAGCATCATTTGCCGTCTTCCTTCGCTCCAGAAACAAAAAATTTAAATCACTCGCGCTTACCACAAGCATCACGGCGCTGATGGGGATCACAGAACCTGCGATGTACGGCGTGAATATGCGATTGAAAAAGCCGTTTGCGGCCGCTTTGATTGGCGGTGCAGCCGGTGGCGCGTTTTACGGCATGACGGGTGTTGCTTCCTATATCGTCGGGGGGAATGCAGGTCTCCCGAGCATCCCTGTCTTTATTGGCCCAACGTTTATTTACGCGATGATCGGCCTTGTGATTGCGTTTGCGGCGGGAACAGCAGCTGCGTATTTGCTTGGATTCGAGGATGTGCCTTCTGACGGCAGCCAGCAGCCGGCAGTGCATGAAGGCAGCAGAGAGATCATTCACAGCCCGATTAAGGGAGAAGTGAAAGCATTAAGTGAAGTCAATGATGGAGTGTTTTCTGCCGGGATCATGGGAAAAGGATTTGCCATAGAGCCTGAAGAAGGAGAAGTTGTTTCGCCTGTTCGTGGAAGCGTTACCACCGTTTTTAAAACAAAACACGCAATTGGCATTACGAGTGATCAGGGAGCTGAAATACTCATACACATTGGATTGGACACAGTGAAGCTGGAGGGGCAATGGTTCACGGCTCACGTCAAAGAAGGCGACAAGGTCGCACCGGGAGATCCGCTCGTGTCCTTTGATCTGGAGCAAATCAAAGCCGCGGGATATGACGTCATTACCCCGGTGATCGTGACCAACACAGACCAATATTCATTTTCGCCGGTGAAAGAGATCGGTAAAGTGCAGACAAAAGAAGCGCTGCTTGCTTTATCTTGAAAAAACTAATGGGGTGATCAATATGAGTTCAAACGCAAAACGATTTCCAGAAGGATTTTTATGGGGCGGCGCAGTTGCTGCCAACCAAGTGGAGGGTGCTTATAACGAGGGTGGTAAGGGGCTTTCGACAGCTGACGTATCGCCGAACGGGATCATGTCTCCATTTGATGAATCAATGACTTCCTTGAATCTGTATCACAACGGGATTGACTTTTATCATCGTTATAAAGAGGATATCGCCTTATTTGCAGAAATGGGATTTAAGGCGTTCCGCACATCGATTGCGTGGACGAGAATTTTTCCGAATGGCGATGAAGAGGAGCCCAATGAAGACGGCCTCAGATTTTATGATGATCTGTTTGATGAGCTGTTAAAGCATCATATTGAGCCTGTCGTAACCATCTCTCATTATGAAATGCCACTCGGTTTAGTGAAAAATTATGGCGGCTGGAAGAATCGCAAAGTCATAGAGTTTTATGAACGCTATGCCAAAACGGTTTTCAAACGCTATCAACACAAAGTGAAGTATTGGATGACGTTCAATGAAATTAACGTGGTGCTCCATGCGCCATTTACCGGAGGCGGTCTTGTTTTTGAAGAAGGAGAAAACAAATTAAACGCGATGTACCAGGCGGCACACCATCAATTTGTGGCCAGTGCTCTTGCTGTCAAAGCGGGTCACGACATCATTCCTGATTCGAAAATCGGCTGTATGATAGCGGCAACGACAACCTATCCGATGACTTCTAAGCCGGAGGATGTCTTCGCGGCAATGGAGAATGAGCGCAAAACACTTTTCTTCTCAGATGTTCAGGCAAGAGGCGCATACCCGGGATATATGAAACGCTATCTGGCAGAAAACAATATTGAAATTGAAATGGCTGAAGGCGATGAAGAGCTCTTGAAAGAACATACTGTGGATTATATTGGGTTCAGCTACTACATGTCGATGGCGGCGAGCACAGATCCGGAAGAGCTTGCAAAATCAGGGGGCAACCTGCTGGGCGGAGTCAAAAACCCTTACCTCAAATCATCAGAATGGGGCTGGCAGATTGATCCGAAAGGCTTGCGCATCACGCTCAACACCTTATACGACCGTTATCAGAAGCCGCTGTTCATTGTTGAAAATGGCCTTGGCGCTGTAGACAAGGTTGAAGAGGACGGCACGATTCAGGACAATTACAGAATCAACTATCTGCGTGATCATTTAATTGAAGTGCGCGAAGCCATTGCGGACGGCGTTGAATTAATCGGATACACATCATGGGGGCCAATTGACCTTGTCAGCGCATCTACTGCGGAAATGAAAAAACGCTACGGTTTCATTTATGTGGACCGGGACAATGAAGGAAATGGAACATTTAATCGCATCAAGAAAAAAAGCTTCAACTGGTATCAGCAGGTCATCGCCACAAACGGAGAGAGTCTCTGACAATTTTTTGAAAACTCATCCGCTTCAATTGACAATAACGAAATGCAGGCGGACAATAAAAGAGAAAGATGAACCACCCACAGTCCGAAAGGCGGGAAGAGCATGTTTAACAAAATGTTAGTAGCGATTGACGGATCAGACATGAGTGCAAAAGCGCTTGATGCCGCAGTGCATTTGGCAAAAGAGCAGCAAGCGGAACTAAGCATTCTTCATGTGGGGAGAGAAGCCGTCGTCACGACTTCTTCTCTGACGGGAATTGTCTATGTGCCTGAACACTTTATTGATGAAATCAGGAACGAGGTAAAAAAAGAGGGCCTGAAAATCCTTGAAAATGCAAAAGAAAAAGCAGCCGAAAAAGGCGTTCAAGCTGAAACCATTTACGCGAATGGCGAGCCGGCGCATGAGATACTAAATCATGCAAAAGAGAAAGGCGTCAGCCTGATTGTAGTTGGCAGCCGGGGGATCAGCGGTCTGAAAGAAATGATGCTTGGAAGCGTCAGCCATAAAGTGTCTCAATTATCAACCTGCCCGGTTTTGATTGTTCGATAGATTTGTAAAAAAAGCGCCCTTGGGCGCTTTTTTTATCTGTTAGAAAATGTAACTAATAATATATCTCGATGCGCACCATCTCTATTGGCAGTGCCGACCGGTGTAACCGCATGAAAGACCTTTTGCCCGAGAGCAAGTGTCTCAAGCGGGTCTGTCAGCCGCAGCACTTTATCAATTTGCTTAACAGACGGAGCAATTAAGTTATCTCCTCCGATAGCATCTTCGCTCAGCTGAAATAGATGGACGAAAACAAGCGGTTCATCGTCACGATGCAGCCAAATGGGTGAGCTGTATGAAGGCGCGTCAGGTGTCACTTGATATCTGACTTGGTGAAGCCCGACGATCACTTCTTTCTCCCAATCTACAAAATCGGTTTGGCGAGCCATTTCTACATTTGAATGTATCATGTGCCGCGTTACAGGATGCTGTAGAAACTCATCTGATATTTTTTCAAATTGTCTGACGATACCGCCATCATCATAATTATATTCTTTTGATTGGAAATATCCATTATCCGGATCTAATTCAAGAGTGTCGGAGTGAGGAGCCAAAATGTAGCGGGAATGCGCTCTGTAACGGCCGCCTCCTTTAGGATCAGCTTTCAAAGCATCATATGTAAGCTGTAATTTGCGGACTGCGGCGTCTGTAGTTTTTTGCCGGTAGAAATCTGCTGGGATATACGAATAGCCGTTTTCCTTTAAAAAAGAAGCATATTTAGTAATATCGGATGTCAACTCTTTTTGTACGTTTGAAACTTGAACCATATGAATCTCTCCTTAAAAAGTAGATGATTTTTTTAGTAATTTCCTGTATGATAGAAAATATGGAAAATAGAGGATGTAGTGCAATGCTAAATTATTTGTAATATATTGTCAAATAATAATATTCAGATTATTACAAATTACCAAAATGAAAAAAGGCAGAATGTAAAATGATGAAGAAAAAGAATATAATGATAACTGGGGCAAATAGCGGAATCGGCTTTGCAGCGGTAAAGCAATTTTTAGCAGAAGGCTTTCGGGTTGTAGGAGTAGATATTCAAACGAATAAAATGTCAGAATTTATAGTAAATAGTGACTTTTACATGGAAAAAGCAGACTTGTCTGATGTTAAGCAGGCGGAATCTTTGATGCCAAAGCTAGAACAAAGCCAATTGATTCCGGACATCTTAATTAATGCAGCAGGGATAAGGGAAATCACCCCTGTTCTTGAATTATCAGCAGAATCATTCAAAAAAGTCATAGACATTAATCTCACGGCAGCCTTTATTCTTTCTCGGGACGCGGCAAGGCTGTGGTCAAAGCTGGGGAAACGAGGGTGTATAATCAACATCGCCTCTGTGTCCGGGCTGATGGCAGAGCCTGCGCGGGCTGCCTATGTGTCTTCCAAGCATGCGATCATCGGACTGACGAAGCAGCTCGCTATGGAGTTCGGATCAAAGGGGATCAGGGTGAATAGCATTTCGCCGGGCGTGATCCAAACAGAATTAACGGAAGAGTATTTTCAAGACGATGAAATGGTTCAGCTGATCAAAGCTAACCATGCCCTTCATACGTGGGGGCAGCCGAGTGATATCGTTTCCTGTATGAAGTATTTGGCTTCTGATGAGGCGCACTTTATTACAGGTTCAAACTTTGTCATAGACGGCGGCTGGACGGCCGGCAAGAAACTATAAAAAAAGGGAAAAGCACCTTGCAGTTGGGGTGCTTTTCCCTATACATAATTGGAGGTAGAATACGCTTGATGCAGCAAGATCTCTCAATCACACCAAAACAAAAATCAACAGCCGTAATCAAAATGGTCATCTCTATGGTGATTTTCGGCTCCATCGGCTTTTTCTCAGAGCATACCAATCTGCCGTCATTTGAATTGGTCTTTGTCCGCTGCCTTTGCGCGACGCTGTTTTTAGGCCTTTGCTGGCTGGCGTCCGGCCAGTATAAAACTGAAAAATGGAGCAAGAGAGACGTGCTGCAAACATTGGCGTGCGGTTTCTTTCTTGTATTCAACTGGGTGTTTTTATTTAAGTCTTTTGAAGAAACGTCCGTTACAATTGCCATCTCCGTTTATCATCTAGCGCCGGTGCTTGTTCTTCTTCTGGGGAGCTTCTTCTACAGAGAGAAATTAAATGTGATCTCCGTCAGCTCCATTATCATCTGTTTTCTGGGAACTGCGCTGATTTCCGGGATTAACGGCAGCACTTCATTGACACAGCTGATGGGATCAGGGATCATATGGGCAGTTCTCGCCGCACTGTTTTATGCGTTCACCACTTTATTGGGAAAAGGCATTCACAATCTCAGTCCTTACACGACCACCTTCTTGCAGACGGGTTTAGGGGCTATCATCCTGATTCCGTTTATTCACTTTGGCGCTTTTGCTGACCTATCTCAGGGAAACTGGATTATGGTGGTATCTACCGGCATCATCCATACGGGTATTGTATATTTGTTGTTTTTTGACAGTTTGCGATTTTTATCAACGAAATTTATTTCAATCATTGTATTTCTCGACCCCGCTGTCGCGATCGTGCTCGATACCGTCTTCACAGGCTTCCGCCCTGACCTCTATCAAACGCTTGGCATCGTAATGATCTTTGCGGGTATGGCCTTGACGCTTGTCAGGAGGCAGGGGAAGGCGAATGTGGCAGCTGAGGGTACGGATATTGAACAAATGCAATAATGGAAAATGTAAAAAGGCCTATGCGGCCTTTTTTTGTTTTAGGTCAATTGACTCTCGCTAATCCTTAAAATAAGATAAATTTTCTAGAAAAATATTGTAATAATATTTCAGTCTAGTTAAGATTATTGAGTAAATATTACTTTTATTACAAAAGGAGAGAGAAAATGAAAAAAAGAAAGAGGCGAAACTTTAAAAGGTTCATAGCAGCATTTTTAGTGTTGGCTTTAATCATTTCATTAGTGCCAGCCGATGTACTAGCAAAAACCACAGAAGAAGAGAATGGAAATCGTATTGCTGCCGATGATCCAGAAGAAACTCTTCAGAAAGAACAAACTGAGGAAGCTGTACCTTTTGATCCAAAAGATATAAACAAAGAGGGTGAGATCACCTCGGAAAGAACAGAAAATACAAAACTCTATTATGAAGGTGACGGTGTCTATAAACAGGAAGTATATCTTGATCCTATTCATACAAAGGAAACACCTGATGCCGACTGGGAAGACATTTCTCCTGAGTTAAAAGAGTCGACAAGCAAACAAGTCGAGACAGAGAACGCCATTTTGAATTCAGATTTTCAAAAGCAAATGAAGAACGGGCTTTATGCGACTTTTGAGCATAATGACCATAAGGTTACATATTCACTTGTAGAAGCGAAAGGCCCGAATAAAACTTCACTTACTCCGAAAGATACCTCAGCAGATTATAAGACTGACAGTAATGAGATTGTGTATCCGGATGTTTTTCCGAATATTGCTCTTCAGACTTTCACATTCAATGAAAACATAAAAGAAGATTTAGTCCTTCATCAGTATGATGGATACAACACATTTACATTTCAGTTAAAAACCGATTTGCAGGCTAAAGAAAAAGAGGATGGATCCATTGATTTTTCTGATGAAAAAGGCAAAGTTGTTTTTTCTGTGCCTAAACCTTTTATGACGGATTCAAAACTAGATGAGCTTTCCGGCGAGGTTGAACGGTCAGACAAAGTCAGCTATAAGCTGGAAAAGAATGAAGAAGGGTATTTGCTTCATCTTACGGCTGACGAGAACTGGCTGAAAGACCCAGAACGCGTATATCCAGTATCTATCGACCCGTCAACTTCTTTATCTGTTTCATCGGATACGTTTGTCATGAGTGCCTACCCGACGACGAACTATTCACCCTCCTCACAAAAATGGGATGCTAATTTAAAGGCCTATGTACTGAAAACGGGCTATTATGACAAAACAACAGGCACAAACTATGCGTTCATGAAATTTAACAACCTAAAGCCAATTCAAAATATGACTGTCACTAAAGCGACATTAAAAACATACGTAGCCCATTCCTATTATGGAACAAAGGCAACCGGTCTTTGGCTGGATACGGTCAACAGCAATTATGATAATGCAAAAGTGACATGGAACACCAAACCGGCATCTAAAAATATCGGAAAAGCCGACGTCCATAAAGGACAGTGGGCGAGTTATGATGTGACCGCTGCTGTAAAGTCATGGAACTCCGGCGGGGCCAACTATGGATTTAAGCTTCATACAAACGGAAACGGCAAGGAATATTGGAAAAAACTAATTTCTTCAGCGAACTCCGCCAATAAACCGTATATTGAAGTGACGTATACCATCCCGAAGGCGAGCACACCTGCTGTTAAAGCATACAATAATGGGAACGGCACTGGTTTTTTCAATATCAGCTGGAAAAAAGCCGAGGGTGCAAAAGGCTATAAGGTATGGATCTATAATGGGAAAGAATATCAAGCGATCTCAGTCGGCAACACGACCTCCTGGAGCACAAAAGGGAAAAATATTTGGCCGACAAGTGCAGAAATTTCATCCGGTAAGTACAAGCTTCACCTTGATGGAAAAGGCGGAACTGAACTAGCGCTAGACCCATCTCCGGTCTATAAGAACTCCGGCGGAAGCTATGCCACAAGCAAAAACTATTGGATCGGCGTCAGTGCAATCTTTGATCAGGGAGAAGGAGCGATGTCCGCACCGGCAAAGCCTGTTATCCCTAATGTAGGAAAAGCACAAGCACCGTCAGCAAAGGGCTACAATAATGGGAATGCCACAGGATACTTCGACCTTTCTTGGAAAGCTGTATCCGGTGCAACCGGCTATAAGGTTCAGGTGTTCAATGGGAAAGGCTTTGAGACACTTGATCTCGGAAATCAGACGTCTTGGACCACAAAAGGGAAAAAGATCTGGCCGACAAGTGCAGAAATCAAGGCGGGAAAATATGCTCTTCACCTAAAGGACGGAAGCGGAGCAGAGCTGCCGATCAATCCCGGACCAACCTATAAAAACGCCGGGGGAGATGGAGCCAAAAGAAATTACTCGTTTAAAATTATCGCATACAACAAAGACGGCGAAGCCATTGCATCCCCGGCTGCTAACCCGGCACTTCCTGATATCGCTAGGCCAAAGAATTTAACTGGCTATTTGTATACAAATACAAAATCGAGTCAAACGGGCTATGTGAATTTGATATGGGAAAAGGTTCAAAATGCGAAAGGCTATAAAGTTAACATTTACAACGGTAAGGAATATCAGTCCTTTGATGTGGGTGACGCGGATCATTGGACAACCCAAAATAAAAACATTTGGCCGACTTCTGAGGAAATCAAAGCCGGAAGCTATAAGCTTCATACTGATGGAAAAGGCGGAGAATTAGCCCTCGATCCATCACCTGTCTATAACAATGCAAATGGGAATTACAAAGGGAAGAAGAATTATTCTTTCACGCTTGTCGCCTATGATGCGAATGGTGAAACGATTCCAACGGCGCCCTTTAACCCAACGTTCCATGAAGGCGCAGAATTCCTAGGTACAGAAGAGTACTGGTCTATCATTGATATCCCAAGCGGCCAGTTAAATGGTGCAACAGGCAATGTCATTGTGAATGAAGAAGATTTGTCAATTGACGGACGCGGTCCGGGACTTGGCTTATCGAGAACCTACAACAGTCTTGACAGCTCTGATCATTTATTTGGGCAAGGCTGGTATGCTGATGCAGAAACATCTGTCATCTCGACGGATGGCGGGGCAATGTATATCGATGAAGACGCTACGACACATCGATTCACGAAAAAAGCCGATGGCAGGTATCAGCCGCCGACCGGTGTATATCTTGAATTAACAGAAACAGCTGATCAGTTCATATTAAAAACAAAGGATCAAACCAACGCTTATTTCAATAAAAAAGGCGGTAAGCTTCAAAAAGTAGTGGATGGCCACAACAATGCAACTGCCTATACTTACAATGACAAAAATCAACTGACCGCCATTACAGATGCATCAGGCCGCAAGCTTACATTTACCTATGATGAAAACGGCCATGTGACTTCCATCACCGGACCTAAGAATAAAAAAGTCACCTACTCATATGAGAATGATTTGCTGAAGAAGGTTACGGATACAGACGGGACTGTCACAAGCTATGACTATGATGGCGAAGGGCGCCTTGTCAAACAATATTCAGCCAACAGTACTGAAGCAAAGCCTGTCTTTACCGAATATCAGTATAACGGACACCGTCTCGATAAAGCGATTAACGCTAAAAAAGAAACATATGTCTATAGCTATGATGCTGATAAAAAGAGGCTTCTCATGACACAGCCGAATGGCCGGAAGGTACAGTACGGCTATAATGAAGCTGGAAATCCGATTCAGGTCATTGATGATGCCGAAGGGCTAAAAATTACAACGAATACAAAATATGAAGGCAACAATGTCGTAGAAGATGTCGATCCAAACGACGTGGGCACCGGAAAAGCAACGGAAAGCTATCAATATGACAAAGATGGCAACGTTACGTCGGTTAAAGACGCATATGGAACTGAGACATACGAATATAACAAAAACAACGATGTCACAAAGATGAAGGATACCGAGGGCAATGTCACTGATATTGCTTATGACGGACTGGATGCTGTATCCGAAACCGATCAGAGCGGAAAATCATCGTCAGCAGCTGTTTATGATAAATATGGAAACCAGATTCAATCGAGCAAAGATTTATCAGCTTCAACTAATATTTTGAAAGATGGAAGCTTTGAAGCGCAAAAATCCGGCTGGAATCTGACTGCCTCTAAAGACAGCGGCAAAATCTCAATTATCACCGATAAAAGCGGAGTTCTTTCCGGATCAAAGGCATTGGAAATCTTGAGTCAATCAACGTCTGCCGGAACCGATCACGGGTTTTCCTCAGCGACACAAACAGTTGAACTGGAGCCGAATACAACCTATACATTAAGCGGGAAAATCAAAACAGATCTAGCAAAAACAAGAGCCTACTTTAACATTGATTTGCGAGACAAAGATCAAAAACGAATTCAATGGATTCACAATGAATACAGTGCATTAGCCGGAAAAAATGACTGGACAAAACGGCAAATCACTTTTACGACTCCAGCAAATGCAGGAAAAGCCGTTGTGTATATGGAAGTCGATCATAATGATAAAGATGGCAAAGGAAAAGCATGGTTCGATGAAGTCCAGCTGGAAAAAGGCGAAGTATCGTCAAGCTATAACCCAGTTCAAAACAGTAGCTTCACATCAGCGACGGAAAACTGGAATGTAAGCGGAGCATCCGTTGATTCTGAAGAAGGCTTTAATGATGATGTATCATTAAAAGCTGCCCGGACCAGTGCGTCCCAAGCCGGATCAGTAACAAAACAAACCGTTGTCTTAGGGCAAAGCGCAAATGACAAACCGGTTTATCTCACACTGACAGGAATGTCGAAAGCAAGCAGCGTCAAATTTACAGATGAAAAAGACTATTCTCTGCAGGCGAATGTCACTTACGCTGACGGCAGCACAGGCGTCTACAATGCGAAATTCCCTTCTGGAACACAGGAATGGAACCGGGCAGCTGTCGTCATCCCTAAAACAAAGCCGATCAATAAAGTAGATATTAGTATTCTGTTCCAAAAGAGTGCGACAGGCACAGTCTGGTTTGATGATATCCGTTTGATTGAAGGAAGCCTTCTGACTAAAAGCACGTATGACAGTAATGGCAACTATGTGACCAAGGAAGAGGACGAACTAGGTTACGCCACTTCAACTGATTACGATGAAACTGGTAAGAAAACAGCTGAAACGGATGCAAAAGGTGAAAAAACAACCTATACGTATGATCAGGCAGACCAACTGACAAACATGACGCTCTCCAACGGCACTTCTATCCTTCACAGCTATGATAAGGAAGGCAATGAGGTAAGCAAAACCATCCGGGCGGGAGCAGATCAAACCTATAAATACGAATATGATGTGATGGGCAAGCTTGTCAAAACAACTGACCCTCTGGGCAATGTGCTAGCAAGCGAATATGATGCCAACAGCAACCTGACCAAAACCATTTCACCAAATGGCAACGAAGTGTCTCTTTCTTATGATGGAACAGACCGGGTGAAATCAAAGTCGTATAACGGTACAGAAAAGTACAATTTCACGTATGACAAAAATGGAAATGAAACGTCGGTCGTTAATAAAGAGCAGAACACCACAAAGAAACGGACATTTGACAACAAAAACCGTTTAACCGAATTGACTGACCGCGGCGGCAGCCAAACTTGGACATACCCTAGTGACTCCGATAAGCTGAAAACCTTCTCGTGGACTCATGGGGACCAAAAAGGAACGAATCAATTTACGTATAACAAGCTGGACCAAATGGTTGAGATGAAAGACAGTACATCTTCATATTCATTTGATTATGATGAAAATGGAAACGTCCAAACCTTTATTACGGGCAACGGCGGCGGAACAAGTTTTTCATATGACGAAAGAAACCTTGTAAGCTCGCTGCATATCGGTGACAAAAACGGCGGAAGCATTCTGACGGAAAGCTATGAATATGATGCCAACGGCAATCGCACAACGATAAACAGCTCAGCAAGCGGCAAGGTGAAATATGAGTATGGGAAGCTGAATCAGCTTGTCAAAGAAACCCATGAAGACGGTACTGTCATTGAATACACATATGATGGATTCGGGAACCGGAAAACCGTTACAACTGTAAAAGACGGCTCAAGCAAAACGGTGAACGCTTCCTTCAACATCATGAACCAGCTGACAAAAGTCAATGATGAAAGCATCTCTTACGATAAAAACGGCAACCGCACATCCGACGGCAAATTCACATATACGTGGGATGCAGAAGATAACCTGACCGCCGTTACCAAAAAAGGCGAAGACAAGCCATTCGCAACATATAAGTATGACGAAAAAGGAAACAGAATCCAAAAAACCGTCAACGGAAAAGTCACGAACTACTTCTACGACGGAGACAGCTTGAACGTCTTGTATGAAACAGACGCGGACAACAACGTCACAAAATCATACACGTACGGGGACAGCGGCCAACTGTTATCCTACACAGAAAATGGCAAGAAATATTTCTATCACTACAACGCACACGGCGACGTCATCGCGATCTCAGACAGCACCGGAAAAACGGTTGCCAAATATCAGTACGACGCATGGGGAAATCCAACAAAAACCGAAGCAAGCGATGAAGTAAAAGACAACCGCTACCGCTACGCAGGCTACCAATACGACGAAGAAACCGGCCTGTACTACCTCATGGCCCGCTACTACGAGCCAAGAAACGGCGTGTTCCTCTCACTTGACCCAGACCCGGGCAGCGATGGCGACTCATTGGATCAGAATGGGTATGCTTATGGAAATAATAACCCTGTGATGAATGTTGACCCTGATGGGCATTGGGTTTGGCTTGTGGTAAATGCTGGATTTGCAGCCTATGATGGGTACAAGGCATATAAATCAGGTAAAGGGTGGAAAAGTGTTGCTTGGGCAGCTGCTTCTAACTTTGGCCCTGGAAAAGTGCTGAAAGGCGCCAAGAAGGTTTTAGGTGTTGCGAAGGGAGCTAAGAAGTATTTAAAACCAGGTAAATATGCCAAAAGGTCAATACCTGCAAGAAGTACAAGTAGCAGGTTGAATAAAAAGGAAAGAAGAGTATTAAACAAGATTGGGAATAAATATGGCTGTCACACTTGTGGTAGAAGGCATCCTGGAACTAAAAGTGGAAATTGGATTGCGGATCACCAACCAGTATCAAAATTAAGGAAGAAAGGCCAGCGTCAAAGGCTATATCCTCACTGTCAAACTTGTTCGCGGAAACAGGGAGGATATACGAGTTCTATTTTGAGAAAAAGACATCAACGGAGGTGAGGAAATTGGGCAAAAAAGAAGCGATTCTAGCATTACTTAACGATTCATTCAGAAAGGAAGAGTTCCCTCTTATTTGTAATTCGAATTTTGATTTTGCCAAAGGAAAACTTTCGGTATTTGTTGATGGAGATAACTGGCTTTTAACGATCCAGCTGTTTGGATTGTCGAAATTGGGTCCAGCCATTGATTTTTATACGTTTGGAAATCAGTTAATAAATAATGCAGCAAATTATTTAGTGGATGAACCGTTTTGTTTTGTAGATAAATTAGGAGATCAACTAGAGTTGGAAGATGTAGAACCAGGTTTTACAAGGAAACAAATCAATGTGTTCCTTAGAGGGAGAACATTTAAATTTTTCATTGAGCAAGAAATACTAGCAAAGATTACATCAGAGAATGAATGGATTACATGTTTAAGGCAAATGATTAAAAATCGTTTATTCCTCGACACACTCTGGTTGACAAAACAAGAACAACTACAATTGGCAGGTCTCTCCTGCGATTATGACCAACTGTATTCAACTGAATCTTGGATGCATCCTGAAACAGAAAAGGATTTTCCTAGCCTTTCTCCTTTCTTTCAAGCTATTGCTCAAGCAATTTGTCGTAAAGATGCTGCATATATCCAGAAACTTGAGAAAGGTAACACTGATTGGTCAACATGGACATATTCAGATTCTGTTCAGTATTATTAAAGATGATACGGATATACAGCCTATGGCTGTGTATCCATAATATTTTATCATATGATGATCATACACGATATAAAAAGGATATATTTTCCTGAAAAGGTCGAAATCATTATTTAGTTTGCAAGTATAAAGATAAAAACAGTAAAAAAGGAGAATAAACATTGATTAAAAAAACAGAAATTCTTAGTCTATTAGATGACGAATTCAGTGAGTTAAATCGACCTCTTTTTGAATGGCGCGAATCTAATTATATTGGAAGTAAATGTACCTTAGTACGATTAAATAAAGAACACTGGTTACTGGCAATCCAATGCTTCCAAATAGATAATGAAGGACCCTTTCTGTCTGTTCATGCTTATAGTAACTGTTTTTCAGAGAACTATAAATTGATCATAATTAATGACATCGTTTTAAAGACCAAAGAAGATGAGGAAGTAACATATAGTGAAAGTAACTTTAATCAATTAAGCGAAGCAGTGAAAATAAAAATTGCAGATTCCCTTTACTGCATAAATATTCACCAAAGAAATGAATTCCAAAAGAAGACCAAAGAAAAGGCATGGAAAACATATTTTAGAAATTTGTTTGAGGATGCCAATTTTAGAGACGCACTCTGGATTAAACCAAAAAAACTTAAGAGTGAACTAGGTTTAAAAGGTGATGATGAAGGTGTATACGAAACAGAGAACTGGGAATATCCTGATTATTTAACAGATCCAAGTGAATTAATTTCATTTCAATCTTTTGCTCAATACCTTGAAAGCGGAATAGGTCCAGTTAATGTAGGAGTTCCTAATAACCATTGGAAAGAATGGGAGGATTACGATATCGAATGAATTTGGGGAAACGTCAATAAATATTGTGATAAAGTCCGTGACTTCTTATGGGTTTCTCTCACCTTCAGCTTATATGGAGAGCAATCAGCATTCCACCAATGCGGTCAGAACTTAACTGTAAAAGACTATACGATTTATGGGTAAAAACCAAAGACAATATATTTAATGAAGTATATAAACGAGTAAGAAAACATATCTTGCCCTTTCTAACCTGGGAGCATAACCAATGAATAAAATCATCAACACGAACACCCAAGGTTGTTTTTTCCATGCTGATCCACAGGGGCGTGTCTACATTGGAAAAGGGTTGAAAGGAGATATCACCATTTCAATCTATGATCCTTCCGGTGATGTTCGGGATTTTAAAGTGAAAGAGCCGATTGCATACAGCGATATTCTGCTCTTTCAACAAAGTGCAGATGGCTATGTCTTCGTTTATTACGAATCGTACGAGCCGAAGGTAAAGGTTTTTTCAGAAGAGGGAAGGGTGAAAAGTGCTTTTCCCTTGCCTTCAGGGGTTTCCTGCTTTCTTTTGGACGAGAAACAAAACCTTTGGGTGGGTTTAAGTGATGAAGGCATTTATGGTGACGCAAACCCCAGTGGACAAAGTGTGCTGTGTTGTACTTTAGACGGACAACTAAAGGAAACTCATATTGATCAACAGCTTTTAGAAATATATGCGCCCGTGGTAGATGACTGCTATGCACTTGCAGAAAAAGATGGACTGATATACATGCTGTATTACTCTTATACAGTCATTGCTGCCTTTGATGAGACGGACGTGAGACGAGTGTGGATTGTTTCTGATAAAGAATATTCTGGAGTATATGACCAGCTTGCAATTTCAGATGACGGGTTTTGGATATGCAAAGATGAACATTCACTGTCCCTCATTCCGGCTGATGTCAGTCTGCCGATACAAGAGGTGAAGTGCTGTGATCAAGACGGGAGGGAGCTCTCGATACAACAGGTGAAACTGACAAGTAATGCTATTTATGCTCTATCAGATTCAGGGATCTATAAGAGGGATATCAGAGGAGGGAAGACAAATGAATGAAACATCGTTTTGGCAGCTTATTGACCAAGCTGGCAGCCAGGAAGAACCTAATGAGTGGCTGCGTGATGCATTATTGAAAAAAGAAATCAATGAGATCGTTGATTTTGAATTTATGCTTCAGACATTCATGCACAAAAGCTATCTGTCCTCACTATGGGCGGCAGCATACATCCTAATGGACGGCTGCTCGGACGATACATTTGATTATTTCCGCGGATGGCTGATTGCCCAGGGCAAAGAGACATTCGAAAAAGTGCTGGGTGATCACGAGTATTTGGCAGCATACATCACAGAGGAAACGCTTGACGAGGAAGGCTATCCACAAAATGAAGCCTTGCTGTCAGTGGCAATCGAAGCGTTGACATATATGAAGACTGGAGACGATGAATGGGTTGATAAAGTACACGACGAGCTTTTAGATGCGCTTGAACAAAAGGGACTTGCCGAATCGGATGGTATTGAATTGGATTGGGAAGAAGAAGATTTGCCTGAAAGGTTTCCAAAGCTGTGGGAGCGTTTTGGGGAAAATCCGCTGGGTGAGTTTTAAATAGTTGAAGATAAAGCTTGTATCAATAAGCGATACAAGCTTTTTTAAAACAAATCTAAACACGAACGACAAAGAAAACAAGAGAATGATGAATCAATTTAAAGAACTTGAGAAATTGACGGCGGAGGGAATGCAGCTCATGCAAAAAAGATTAATCGAAAAACTCGCCGAGAATAAAAGACATATGTTGATGATCGAAATCAAAGAAAAACTAGTCTCGTGTGCAGAAAGAGGCTTCACTTATCGTTTTGCTGATCTGGCACAAAGCAAGCAATTGCTTGAGCTGGTTTTATCAAATTCAATACCAGCCAACACCCGTGAGGTTGATGCTTTCGGAAAAACGGAAGCGAAACAGCTGATCTTGAATACATCTCAGTCCTATGTTGCCTATGATGACAGGGCCGTTCTGCTGTTTCATCAATACTGCAGCGAAATTGGTGCGTTAGTTTGTTCTTTTGGAAAATGTCTCGAGCACCTTGACTGCTTATTGGAGTGTATTGAGTTCGATGAAGGGATTCTCAATCATAGTTTTATTTTGGTTGAGCCTGAGTGTCAGTTCGGATTATGTGTATTGCACACGGAATATGGCTGTGAGCTTGTTTATTGGTAGATTAGAAACCTTTTGGAACATATCTTTTACGGAAAAAACTTCAATATCTAAATATCAGTACGGTGCTTTGCATACTAATAACAAATCATATAGTACTTGAATACGTGGTGATCAAATTGAGCGAGCCAAAGCTAATAGAATGCATAAATAAAATCAAAAGTGTCTTAAATGGACAAACAACAAGAGAAGAAGTGTCAGATTGGGCGGGCATTTATGTTTATGCGTATGACCCCGAAGTAGAAGATGATAGAGTCTGGAATATGTTAATCCTTCTAAGTGGGATTGATTTGAAAGATTCTCCTGAAGCTTATTTGCATTCAACAGATGATTTAAATGATTGGATCAAACAATATACTGAATAATTTGTGTTTGGTGGTAAGGTGTTATTGATTAAAAAAGAGGTAGGAGATGACAATGTACAAAACAATTAATGAATGGGTTGATTACATTGATGAGGGGTGCAGTGTCCTTTATTTAGATTTTAATGTGTTTAAAAAAGAGCTCTCACTTAATATAAAGGTTTTTGAAAGTGAAGCTGAATATACCCATAAAATAGTATTTCAAAATGTGGCATCCGCTTATTATAGTGCAGATGTTGGCGACATGAGATTGGAAAAAATAGATCCGGAAGAATACAATTGGCAAGTATTTGAGATGAGTTATCATCCAGAAGGAATCGGGAATCTATCAAATTCTATAATTCCGGAGTATCAATCAAATGCTAACTTTCTTATTGACATGAACAGAATGCTGATTGCTATAGAAGCTGAAACAGTTCGCTTTGATGATCAATCGTTTTATGCATATCATTCAAATCATAAATAAATCAACATATAAGAAAGGTTATCAGCCTTTTACGGTTTAACAGGAGCCAGACAATTTGTAAACAGCGATAGTATTACGATTTCAAACAGCAGTACTGGAAAGGAAATTTTATTAAATAATCCTCATATAAACAAGGAGGCAGCATGGCCAAAATTAAAGACGATTGTCTTGAACTTGAACTAACACCGAGAAGGTATCAAGAGATGGATGATGATCCATTTATTTTATCCATATTTGAGTTGTTGGAAAATAAAAAAGCAATCGTTCGCGATTTTTCCGCTGTTTTATTAGAGAGTGAATATAAATTGCTGATATCTGGAATTGAAACGTTGATAATGGGAAATCAAGATATGATAAATATAGAAACCATTGATCCACTTTTAATTCTCAGTATTAATGAAGAAAACGGAAATTACAGCTTTAAGATTAAAATTATACTTGAAGGTGATGTTAAGTTTAATTCTAATTTGTTTGAGATTACCTGTAATGAAAAAAAGCTAGAATCCTTTGCAGATGCTTTAAAAACAAATCTGGAAGATGTAAAAAAATCTTCAAAACTTCCCTAACCGTTACGCGGAATTTATCGAAATAATAATCTGATGTTATATCCAGAGGGGCATTAGATAGGGTCAAGGACTAGCTGATGCCCCTCTTACACTGCTTACAAGGAAGAGTGAAAAATGAATGAAAAAGAACTTGAGATGTCATTAAAGTTAGACCCTGATCAAAGATATCGTTATTTTATTAAGAAAGTTGTTGACTATGAAGAAGTCTGGTCATTAAGTAATGATAAAGGGTGGGTTACATCTGAAGACGATATTGGAACAATACAACTTCATTTTTGGCCGACTGAAGGGCATGCAAAACAATGTTCAATTGAGAAATGGAAGAGTACATATCCAGAGTCAATAAGTTTAGAGGATTTTGTAGAGAACTGGCTTCCTGGTATGCTTAGAGATAAAGTTGGTATATCCATTTTTTATAATAATATAGATTCAGTTTTGATACCAATTTCTCAAGTTCTCTCTGACATCGAGGATGAATTAGAACACTATTAAAGAGATAATCTTCTTTCGCCATATTCAGAGGCACTCGGAAAGGGGTTTTTCTTTTTTAAAAAATAGTCGACTTGCAAAAGGGAATATTTACGAAATTTTGTAGATAGCTTTTTGAAAGGTGGCATATATGTCTGATTTATTTTTTAAAGGATTACACACAGTAACAGAGAAAGGCAAAATTTTATTATCAATGAATGATTCAGAATTCATTGTGTTGACCCAGCAGGAACGGAATGATCACGGATACATCAATCATATTTCACTTTATTCAAACACTGATGGCCGATTTTTAAACAGCTTTAGCGTACAAACCATAAAGCAAGTTATAAATGTACAAAAAGTTGATGATTCTTTTTTGTTTTTAATTGATAAAGAGTACGAGGATGGAATAAGTAACGTTGAACCTAACATATATGTGTGGAGTCCGCTCAAAGGATTCTATCAATCTTTTTATGCGGGGCGATATATAAATTCAATGGTGTTAGACCAGAATAAGTGTTTATGGGTCGGGTATGATGAAACAGGCATATTTTCATGCGTTGATCAGGAAATAAGCTCAAGAGGAATTAATAAATTCATTTTGAAGAATGGGAAATATGAATTGGACTCCGATGATGTTAGTTCATATGTGATTGACCAATATTATTCTACTTTTGTAAGTGAAAATGCCATCTATTTGTATTACAGTACGATGGGAGAAGACTATTTACAAAAACTGAAATTATGGGGAGAAATGTTAGGGCGATATAAGTCTGAAATAGAGTTTCATTCCTGTATCCAAAATGGCTCGTATTTTTACCTATTCATTCAGGATGACTCATACTATATAAAAAAAGCAGCCAAGACAGATGATATGCAAAGCTTTGTAGAACATAAGATGTTGAATGAAAATACTGGAGAAGATCTATGTTTTGTCCAAGTTGCTGTATATAAAGATAAGTGTGTAGGAATTGACCATCATCATAATCTTTTTCTGTTAAATGATAAATAGCTTATAAGTGTTAATTTTAGTTAAATTAAGGAGCATAACCAATGAAAAAATTAAAAATGAATAAAATCATGAACATGGACACCCAAGATTGTTTTTTCCATGCTGATCCACTGGGGCGTGTCTACATTGGAAAAGGTGTGAAAGGTGATGTGACCATTTCAATCTATGATCCTTCCGGTTATGTTCGGGATTTTAGAGTGAAAGAGCAGATTGCATATAGCGATATTCAGCTCTTCCAACAATGTGCAGATGGCTATGTCTTCGTTTATTACGAATCGTATGAGCCGAAGGTAAAGGTTTTTTCAGAAGAGGGAAGGGTGAAAAGTGCTTTTCACTTGCCTTCAGGGGTTTCCTGCTGTCTTTTGGATGAGAAACAAAACCTTTGGGTCGGTTTAAATGATGAAGGCATTTATGATGATGAAAATCCTGACGGCCATAGTGTGTGGTGTTTTACTTTGGATGGTCAGCAGAAGGAAATACACATTGATAGAAAGCTCGAAGAAATGGATGCGCCGGCTGTAGATGATTGTTATGGACTTGCAGAAAAAAACGGCTTGATTTATATGCTGTATTACGGAGACGCAGTCATTGCCGCATTTGATGAAACGGTCGTGAGACGAGTGTGGATTCTGTCGGATAAAGAGCCGGACTCAGAAGCATTTGATCAGCTCGCGATATCCGAAGAAGGTTTTTTGGTTGGGACGTTCAATTGTTACAGTGAAGAGCTTGAGTCGTTTCTTTATTTAATTTCTGCCGATGTGAGTCAAGAGATGAAAGAGATAACATGCTGTGACTCGAACGGTGGAGCCCTAGACGTTCAACAGCTGAAACTGACAAGTAACGCTGTTTACGCAGTGACCTCATCTGGTGTTTATAAGCATGATATCCAATAAGGTGTAGGGATGAGATTATGATGAATTGGCGCGCTTTAAGTCAGACAAAACAAGACCGCATCTGGTCAGAAGTGAACAAGATCATAAAATGGAAACCCGGAAGCAGATGTCATCACATCATCCCGCCTGATCCATATCAAGTGTTTGATATTTCAAGCGGGATGAGCGGTAAAGCCAGTAATGATGATGTGGTCAGAGTGCTGAATGATTTAGAGACTTCGATTTTGAAAGCATTTCAATCATGTACTGGAAAGAGCGATGTGATATACGCATTAGATTGGCAGCATGACGGATATATCTTTAGCCCTCATCAGACAATGCCTCAGGATGAATTTGGCGAATGGCCTGTTCCCGTATTTCCAAATGGAGACTATTATTTCTTTTTTCATCAGGACTTCTCTTGGGGACTTTTGGGAGACCCTTGGAAATGTACAATCACTGTATTTGGTGAAGAGCTGTTGGAGGCGATAGATAATGATCCGCCTATCCTGTTTCAAAATAGATGAGTGTTCTGAAAAACGGAGGTGAAACATGGGCTTTTGGGAAGAGAAATATAAAAATAAAAAGATATTCGTAAGTGATGATGGTATGGATATTTGTCACGACGCCATCGAAGATTTTCACGCTGTGTTCCTTGAACAATTGGATCGTAAGCCTACTCTAAATGAATTTGTTTATACCCTCTTTCAGGTATTAAACTCAGACGGCGATTCGCTTTTTAAAGAATTAGAAGGAAAACAAGTCACTGACATCAACCTAAAGATGAAAAAAAGAACTACTTTAAGTGAAGTTAGGCCTGGTGTTGTCATTGAAATCTCTTTACGGAAAATCAATCAGTTCACATATGCATTAGTGGTAAAAGGAGATTTAGCAACAGATAAAAATGATGATCTTCTCATTCAGTATTTTGATATTTTTACAGATCAACGCTTGAGTAAAAAAGACATTTCTCTCATGATGGCAGAAAAGCAAAGAACCCTTTTTATTGCGAATACAGGATATACAGGCTTTCTTCAGGGGAATTGGAAGGTTGTTTCCAAGGTGCCGATAGATTTGATGAAAAAATTTGATCATTCTGCTATAACATTTGTCATGTATGAAGATGAAAAATACCTCATTAGCCAAGACGATTCATTAGCGGCAGAGAGTGATTTAATAGAGGTTGATGAAAAACGGGGGAAGACCTTTAGCAACCCGATTGGGCTATTTGGTCATCTTAGTATTGAGGATATTCTTTATCAATATTTCAAGGGAACCTCGATGGAGGAATTGGTTAAGTATGAGTTGTAAGAAGGGCTTTTATTAGGGGGAGGTTGAGGCACATATGAGCAGGTATTGTCTGGAATGTGCAAATTCTGAACTTTTTCTCTTAAATGATTTTTTCAATCACTGAGTATCATTGGATTATTGGCGATATTTTGAATATGATGGATGTATCCGAGGATAAGGATCATTGGAACGATATCATTGGCGAGCGTGAAGACTATCTTTTTATCACAGGTGAGGAATTTCATCGTATATTAAATGAATATGAGATTTATGTGATATTTTCTATTTTAACTGCTGTGCCTAAAGAGACGATACTGTATGATATAACACAAGTTCCGTTTGTTGATGGGAATGCTGACTTTTATGAAGATGATTATATCTCCCCTGTGAAAGAATGTATTTTCGAAGTCGGTTTCTTTGATTCAACAGATATTATATTTACAGTGACCGATGAAAACATAGAAAGAATGTTGAAGGATTCTTTTCCTGACTTGAAGCCTTACTGTGAGTATGGAGTATAGAGACGCTATCAACGGAGGAATCAAAATTGAGTATTTCAGGAGCTACTCCTATTTTGTTTCAGCATATCAAGAAATGGCGTTTTTATCGAGAAACAGATCACGTGCTTGGTGCCATTTATACGATTGAGTTAGCAGCTGTTTATCATTCACGTACGATTGTTGTCATATTCAAAGACGTTTCAGTCGTTACGATACGAGATATGGAGACCCTAACGGACCTGTCTGATGGACTTCTCCATATTGAAACGCAACCACAAGGTATGTACCTTGTGGAAGAATGGGAGGAGCAGACATTCCGCTTTTGTTGCCGGCAATATGAGGTGATGGAAGTTGAATAGGGTGAGGAGAGGATCGCGTGTTTGAACAGCTGAGAAAAAGACAGCGAGAGCTTGAAGAAACGCCGTATCCTAGTGAAATGTACGGCTTTGAAGCGGAAATACATGAGTTTTTTATGCTTGTTGCCGGCAGTTTGGATTATGTGCTGGCGAATAAAAGGATGCCCCGGCAACAGTGGCGTTCGTTGGAGAAAAGCTTTTTTGAGCTGTATCCTGACATACTTCCGGATATGATCGAAAACGATAAGGATCTGTATCATCATATTCTCTTGTATGAACAAGTCAGACAAGAGATTTGCGTTGCGCTATCCAACTGATAAGGGGAAGATTTTATGGAAATAACCTCTATAAGCAGTATTGGCAATTTGGACATGATCGAGCTTAAGCCTGACCAAACCGTTATGCCATGCGAACTTAAAGATGCAGAGTCGTTTTATCGTTTTTGGGCAGGGCTTGCCTACGATCGAATCATGATACAGGTAATAACGACTGGTTCATTTATAGAAGACCTGTCCGAGTATTTTGAAGGTCATGCTTACAAGGTGACGAAGCTGGACAAAAGGGAATTCCATTTCCAATCCATATTACAGGAAGCAGACCGGGATATTGCAGATTTTCTCTTTCTGTTAGCTTCCATCAATGATGATGTTTTTCTGATCACTGATCCCCAACCGGATAAAAGCTATTTTTCAGAAGGGAAGCTCCAATGCCTAACGGACTCAGGCGAACGGATCATATGGTTTGAATACGATGCTGCGGAGATCTATATGGTTGGAGGTAACTAAAAATAGGAGGAATTCATTTGAATATCACACAATACGAGAAATTGAAAAAGCATCTTTCTGATGAGGATACAGGTCCATTTACATTAAACGAGTTTTCTTTCTATATGAAAGAAGATGATCGTTATATTCAAATTCCTGTGTTTGAATTAAAACTATCTGCTCAAACCTGTGACATTCATTTGCGGTTTGAAAACATTAGTGCATCAAAGCTGGATGACCTTGAATCCATCGATGGGGTTGAGTTGGAGATTGAACCGACTGACGATCAATGGGAAAGACTCCGTTATTATGTGTATGATCAAGAAGATCAGATGAGTTTCTATTGCGGAGGTTGGGATGTGATCATGTGTGACAAGAAGTCACACTGATTTTCCCCACTTTCCAAGCGTTCTTGCTTTTGTTGCCGCATATGTCACGAGAAATGGAAAAGTCACAACCAGGAAAGCCAAAGGCACCCAATTTGATAATCCGGTTACATAATGGAGTGCAATTGACAAGAGAGTCAGGAAACTCAAGGTGCAGGTGACGTTTCGAACGTTTTTTTCGCTTCTTTTATATTTCTCTCTCATGGTGGATTGATCACTGTATATCGGCGAAGTTCCGGGCTCAGCCGAAAAGATATGCATACCTTGTGAAGAGCAAACACGCTCCCATCCGGCCGCTTCAAACATCACGGTATATTCTGCCAAGCTTTCTTCCTCAACATCATGATAATCAATACTGTAGATCAATTTCCGCGGCTCAGCTTTTCTAAGCTTATACCCCATAAACGCAAAAGAATCGAGTACCCAGCCTTTGCTGGCCATATCACTTAGTCTCTTCATATCCTTTTCTTCTGAAAAGGCCAATCCTTCAGACATCATAAATTTTTTCTGTTTCATGATGAATCCCCTTTCAATTGTTGAAAAGCACGTTGACCATGTTCAGCCATCACTTTTCTGCGCTGAATTTCTTTTTTGAGTAGTTCTTGGCCGTGCAAGGTGGTTTGGTACACTTTGCGGCGCGGGTTGTCATTGTTGACAAGCTTAATGATTTCTTCTTGCAGTAATTTCTTTAACAATGTATATAAGGTAGCCGGGCCGATCGTAAAGGAGTCATCGGTCATGTCCTCAATCTCCTGCATGATCGAATATCCGTGTTTTGGCTCCAGCAAGGTTAAGACAATATAATAGGCTGGATCGGTAAGCTGATCCATTTCCTGCGGACGCTGCTTTGGCAAGTGTTCACCTCATTTCCTATATCAACAAATGATATATCATCTATTGATATAATAAAATCTTCCTTTTTGTTTGTCAACGCAATTTTTTTCTCCCTTCAGTCATCATAAAGAAACAATCACCGAGTATGCATTAATGTATGCGTTTTCATAGAGGGGGGAGTCTTGATGAAAAAATGGATGGCAGCGGTTTTTGTGATGATGCTGATGCTGTGTTTTGGCGGGAATGAGAGTGTGAAGGCGGCGGAGCCGAAGGTGTATCAATTTGACTTTGGAAGCGGTTCGGTGGAGCCTGGTTATATTGGTGTCAGGGCGTTTGATCGATATGATCGGTCAAAGGGCTACGGTTTTCAAACACCGGAGAATATGAAGGATGTGGCGGCATCCGGGACTGGTGTGAAGAGTGATGCGGTTCAGTTTTTAGCGTATGGGACGAAAAGCAATAACACGTTTAATGTGGATCTCCCGAACGGCCTTTATGAGGTGAAGGTGACGCTTGGCAATACGGCAAGGGCTAGTGTGGCAGCGGAGGGCGTGTTTCAGGTCATCAATATGACAGGGGATGGCGCTGAGGATACGTTCCAAATTCCTGTCACCGACGGGCAGCTGAATCTGCTGGTGACAGAGGGAAAGGCAGGCACCGCTTTTACGCTCAGCGCCTTGAAAATCAAGAAACTGTCTGATCAGCCGGTGACGAAACGAACCATTTATGTCGGCGGCGACTCGACGGTGTGCAATTATTATCCGCTCAACAGCAGCAAGCAGGCGGGCTGGGGGCAGATGCTGCCTCACTATATCGATAAACACACCTTTCAAGTGAGAAACATGGCGTCCGGCGGGCAGATCGCGAGAGGGTTCAGAAATGATGGACAGCTTGAGGCGATCCTGAAGTATATTAAACCGGGAGATTATTTTATATTGCAGCTTGGCATTAATGACACAAATCCGAAGCATAATGAATCTGAAGCGGAGTTTAAAGAGATGATGCGTGATATGATTCGTCAGGTAAAAGCGAAAGGAGCGGACGTCATCCTATCAACGCCTCAGGGCCGGGCGACCGATTTTACTTCTGAAGGCATCCATTCGTCTGTAAACAGATGGTACAGGGCCTCTATTTTGGCTTTGGCCGAAGAGGAAAAAACACATCTCATTGACTTAAATGTCCTCAGCTCGGCATACTTTACATCGATCGGTCCGGAAAAAACACTCGCGCTTTATATGGACGGAGATACGCTGCACCCGAACCGCGCTGGGGCTGACGCGCTGGCGCGATTGGCTGTTCAGGAGCTAAAACGCCAGGGAATCGCTGGCTTTTAATACATCATTTTTCGTCAAAACACATATGCCTTCGTCAATTAGAGTATAATGAGAACATCTGCAAGAGACAGGAGTTTATACATGAGTCATTTTAAAAACTATCAAATCAGTCATGACATTTTACGAGCATTGGAAGGACTGGGATATACAGAACCGACCAAGGTGCAGCAGAGCGTGATCCCCGCTGCCCTTGAACGAAAGGATCTTGTCGTCAAATCACAGACGGGAAGCGGGAAAACGGCTTCGTTCGGGATTCCTCTCTGTGAGCTGGCGGATTGGGATGAAAACAAGCCGCAGGCGCTTATTTTAACTCCAACCCGTGAGCTTGCGGTGCAAGTAAAGGAAGATATCACGAACATCGGACGATTTAAACGGATCAAAGCGACAGCCGTATTTGGAAAATCCTCCTTTGATAAACAAAAAGCTGAGCTTAAGCAAAAAAGCCACATTGTTGTCGGCACGCCGGGACGTGTTCTGGATCATATTGAAAAAGGCACGCTGCCGTTGGATCGTCTCTCTTATTTGGTCATTGATGAAGCGGATGAGATGCTGAATATGGGCTTCATTGAGCAGGTGGAGGCGATTATCAAGCATCTGCCGACTGAGCGCACAACGATGCTGTTTTCAGCGACGCTTCCGCAGGATATCGAGAAGCTGAGCCGTCAATATATGCAAAACCCCGAGCATATCGAAGTCAAAGCGGCCGGCCTAACCACAAGGAATATTGAACATGCGGTGATTCAAGTAAGAGAAGAGAATAAATTTTCATTGCTGAAAGATGTGCTGATGACGGAGAATCCCGACAGCTGCATCATTTTCTGCCGAACGAAGGAGCACGTCAATCAGCTGACCGATGAATTGGATGACTTAGGATATCCATGCGATAAAATTCACGGCGGAATGATTCAGGAAGACCGATTCGACGTCATGAATGAATTTAAACGTGGCGAGTACCGTTACTTAGTCGCAACGGATGTCGCCGCGCGCGGGATTGATATTGAAAATATCTCCCTTGTCATCAACTATGATCTGCCGCTTGAAAAAGAAAGCTATGTCCACCGCACGGGCCGAACGGGACGCGCAGGGAACAAAGGAAAGGCCATTTCGTTTGTCACGGCCTTCGAAAAACGGTTTTTAGCCGACATTGAAGAATATATCGGATTTGAGATTCAAAAAATAGAAGCCCCTTCTCAAGAGGAAGTGGCAAGGAAGAAACCAGAATTTCTAGCTAAAATGAATGACCGTCCGGAAAGCAAAAAGGACAAAAGCGAAGAGCTGAATAAAGACATTATGAAGCTGTATTTTAACGGCGGAAAGAAAAAGAAAATCAGAGCCGTTGATTTTGTAGGAACGATTGCCAAAATTGACGGTGTGTCAGCTGACGACATCGGCATCATTACGATCATGGATAACGCCTCATACGTTGAGATTTTAAATGGTAAAGGCCCTCATGTTCTCAAAGTGATGAAGAACACAACCGTCAAAGGGAAAAAGCTGAAGGTGAATAAAGCGAATAAATGATGAATGACCTGCTCCCAGTTAAAGGGGCAGGTCATTTTGCTGCTGGCTGACATCGGCGCTGGTCTCCTCCGGAACAAAGGCAAGAATCACAATACCAATTACAAACAAAATGATCAGACTGAACACCGCAGTCGAGGATTTCCCGGTCAGCTGGGCGGTAACGGCAATGAGCAGCGGCCCCATAATTGAGGCGAATTTTCCAAAAATGTTGTAGAAGCCAAAGAATTCATTGGCGTGGCGCTTTGGCACAAGCTTGGCGAAATAGGAACGGCTGAGGGCTTGAATGCCGCCCTGCGAGGTGGCGACAAGCATAGCCAGTATCCAGAAATCAAGTGTTGTCTTCATAAAATAGGCATACACGCAAACGATCATATAAATGACGATCCCGACGTACAGCATGGTCTTCCCCGTGAAGCGTTCTGCCAGTTTTCCGTATACAATCGAAAACGGTGCAGCGACCACCTGAGTGACAAATAGGATGATCAGAAGGCTTGAGGAGCCGATCCCTAAATCTGATCCATAGGATGTCGACATCGTAATAATCGTGCCGACTCCGTCGATATAAAAGAAATAAGCGAGCAAGAAGAGGAAAAGTGCCCGGTATTGTCTGATCCGTTTCATCGTTTGGCCGAGCCGCTTAAAGCTGTTGATGACAATATGAGGTTCTTTTTTGATGTAATAGCGTTGATGGACATGTTTAATCATTGGGATGGTGAACAGCCCCCACCAGGCAGCCGTTATGAAGAAGGACAGCTGGCTTGCGGCCGATACAGACACTGGAATCGTCTCTGCTTGTGCGAGCAGGATGACAGCAATACTGATGATAAATGGAATCGTGCTTCCAATGTATCCTAAGCCAAAACCCCGTGCCGAGACGAGATTCATCCGCTTCTCAGGCGTAACGTCCACGAGAAAGGCATCATAAAACACATTGGCGCCGGAAAAACCGATAGCCGATATCGTATAAAACAGCAACAATAGCAGCCAATGTTCACTAGGGATAAAGGCGAGCATCGCGGTGCTGGCGACACCGGCTGACACAAAGAAACCGAAGAACTTTTTCTTGCACCCTTCATAGTCGGCGATTGTGCCTAAAATAGGGCCGAGCATCGCAAGAATAAACGTTGAAATCGCAATGGTATAGCCCAAATAGGCAGTCGATTGAGCGGCGCTGACACCGCTTTCCGCAGCTGCTGATTTATAAAATAACGGAAATACCGCGGTGGTCACGACAATTGAGTAAGCAGAATTTGCCCAGTCATATAACACCCAGCTGTTTTCTTGTTTCGTAAAACGTTTCATCATCAGAGCCCCTCTCCGGTAACGATACTTCTATTGTACGAGAAATAGGCCTGAAAAGAATGGAATGCACGTCAATTTTTACAAAATATTTATGTTTTTTCGCTTCAAATCATACTTTTGATTTATTGCTGGGGTTAGGTGCATCTGGTACCATTTAACTATATTTCATGGTATTTTCCAGAAGGGATTCAGCAGAGAGGAGACAGAGCATGAGGCGAATAGGCTTGTGTATAAGCCTGCTGGTCACAGTTCTTGTGATGAGCGCATGCGAAAGTGAAGGTGAGGCTCAGATGTTCGCAGACTGTGATCAAAAGACAGTAAAACAAACCGCAGCCAAACCGATGAGCAGCAAGAAAAAGCAGGATTTCCAAGCCCTCGCAAGCGACAGGCAGCTGGCCATTGTGTTCAGTTCCATGATACAAGTGAGCGAAGCATTTGATTATGGAATCGGCAATCCAGAATACTTCGTGCGAATCAGCATGACTGAAGAAGAAGCAGACATTGCGAAGGAGAATCTCGAATCGATTAAGCTTGAGAACAAATCGCTCAAAAAACAAAACAGCGAGGCGGTCGCCTTGCTTCAAAAAACGCGTAATCAAGACATGAGCCGGATCGAAATTCAGCAGCTGACAGAAAATAGAGCCGCTTTTTTTGAGACCGCAGACAATATGATCAAACTCATCGGCCAAGTCACACCGAAAAACGCGAAGAAGACAAGACAGCAGCTGGATCAGCTGAAAAAACAATATACACAATACAGCGCCGAAAGCGTCAAAATCATGAACAGCATTGTCAAAAAGCAGAAAGCTGACAAGGCATCATTTGAACGCCATCTGGAGGCGCTGCTTCAAAAACAGCCCGGGCAGCAGGTACGGAGTGAATTGTACTGACCAGCTTCTGTCTTTCCCTGATGATATTGACCTAGTACAAAAAGAATGTACAATCAAGATATAGTCTGTTCTTAGTTGAATGGAGGGACATGTCATGAAAATTGCGAAGGTGATCAACAATAATGTGATCAGTGTGGTCAATGAACAGGGGAAAGAATTGGTCGTCATGGGCAGGGGGCTCGCGTTTCAGAAAAAGTCCGGCGATGATGTCGATGAAGCCCGCATTGAGAAAGTGTTCACGCTCGATAACAAGGATGTATCAGAAAAGTTCAAAACCCTTTTGTATGATATACCGATCGAGTGTATGGAAGTATCCGAAGAGATTATCAGCTACGCAAAATTACAGCTCGGCAAAAAGCTCAACGACAGCATCTATGTGTCGCTGACCGACCATATTAACTTTGCCATCCAGCGCAACCAGAAAGGGCTTGATATCAAAAACGCCTTGCTGTGGGAAACAAAACGGCTCTACAAAGACGAATTTGCGATCGGCAAAGAAGCGTTGGTTATGGTAAAAAACAAGACTGGTGTGTCTCTGCCAGAGGATGAAGCAGGCTTTATTGCTCTGCATATTGTAAATGCCGAGCTGAATGAAGAGATGCCCAATATCATCAACATTACAAAAGTCATGCAAGAGATTTTGAGTATTGTAAAATACCATTTTAAGATTGAATTCAACGAAGAATCGCTTCACTATTATCGGTTCGTCACCCACTTAAAGTTTTTCGCGCAGCGTCTATTTAACGGCACTCACATGGAAAGCCAGGACGATTTTTTGCTGGATACAGTGAAAGAAAAGTATCATCGCGCGTATGAATGCACGAAGAAAATCCAAACCTACATTGAGCGGGAGTATGAGCACAAGCTCACAAGTGACGAACTGCTGTATTTAACCATTCACATAGAAAGGGTAGTTAAACAAGCATAATGAGAGCGCTGACATTTTTGTTTCCTTGTGTTCACTTTTTCTTACATTCACATATGAAAATGCTAGGATTGTTACTGATAAAGCAGGCAAAACCTAAATTACAATGAGTGCGGATCATCTCTGTCTGTGCTGATGGTAATTTAGGTTTTTATTTTTTTCAGAGGGAAGATGATGATAGTTACAGGATTCAAGTAAGTAAGATTCGGTATTATCATTATTTTGACCGATGTTCCCTTTTAAAAGAATCATGTAAGATCAACATAGAAAACGCTTTCGATGAAAGGGGAATGCCAATATGCCTTATCTGAAACGAGTGTTGCTGCTTCTTGTCACTGGATTGTTTATGAGTTTGTTTGCAGTCACTTCTACTGCCTCGGCTCAAACAGGTGGATCGTTTTTTGACCCTTTTAACGGCTATAACTCCGGTTTTTGGCAAAAAGCAGATGGTTATTCGAATGGAAATATGTTCAACTGCACGTGGCGGGCTAATAACGTATCAATGACGTCATTGGGTGAAATGCGTTTAGCGCTAACAAGCCCAGCTTATAACAAGTTTGACTGCGGGGAAAACCGTTCTGTTCAAACATATGGCTATGGACTTTATGAAGTCAGAATGAAACCAGCTAAAAACACAGGGATCGTTTCATCGTTCTTCACTTACACAGGTCCAACAGATGGAACTCCTTGGGATGAGATTGATATCGAATTTTTAGGAAAAGACACAACGAAGGTTCAATTTAACTATTATACAAATGGTGCAGGAAACCATGAGAAGATTGTTGATCTCGGGTTTGATGCAGCCAATGCCTATCATACGTATGCATTCGATTGGCAGCCAAACTCTATTAAATGGTATGTCGACGGGCAATTAAAACATACTGCAACAAACCAAATTCCGACAACACCTGGAAAGATCATGATGAACTTGTGGAATGGCACGGGTGTCGATGAATGGCTTGGCTCCTACAATGGTGTAAATCCGCTATACGCTCATTATGACTGGGTGCGCTATACAAAAAAATAATGCAAAATGTGAAAGAGCCTGCTGCAATATAGCAGGCTCTTATGATTGTAATGAGAAGTTGTTGGCATGAATCTTCTATTCACTCATAATATCCTATTTGATCTTCTCCCCTCTGTAAATCACGTACTCACTCAATGCTGATCAAGCTCATACATTTAGAAAGAAATAATCCCAATCAAAAGTGCGGCAATCGTCATCACAATCGTTGTTCCCACGGCCCATTTAATAGTGAATTTTTGATGGTCGCCAAAGCTGACGCCTGCCATTCCTACCAATAGATAGGTGGAAGGCACAAGTGGGCTGAGCAGATGCACAGGCTGCCCCAGCAAGGAGGCCCTTCCGATTTCAGCGGCGTCTATTCCGTAAGCGGAAGCGGCTTCGGCGATGATGGGAAGGACACCGAAGTAAAAGGCGTCATTCGACATGAAAAAGGTGAATGGCATGCTGACGATCGCAGTGATCAACGGCAGGTGCGGGCCCATGGCATCAGGGATGAGTGAAACGAGAGAATGCGCCATGGCATCGACCATTTTTGTGCCGGAGAGAATGCCTGTGAATATGCCCGCAGCAAACACCATTGAGACAACGTTTAACGCATTACCCGCATGCCCCGAGATTCGTTTCTGCTGCTCTTTGACATTTGGATAGTTGACCATCAAGGCGACGGCGAACGCAGTCATAAAAAGAACAGGGAGCGGCAGCAGGCTGGTGATCAGTGCGGCCATCAGAGCGACAGTCAGCAGCAGGTTAAACCATTGAAGAGCGGGGCGCTTGAGCGGTGCGGCCTCCGGATCGGAAGACGGTGCGTGATCAATCGAAATGACGCCGAGCCGCTTCCGCTCTTTCTTTCCGAGGATATAAGCAACGGCGATCACCCAGAGAATGCCGGCGATCATAGCGGGAATCAGCGGCGTGAAAACCTCTGACGTGTCCAATTTTAAGGAAGCCAAAACCCTCGCAGTCGGCCCGCCCCACGGGATAATATTCATAACCCCCGAACCGAGCATCGCTATTCCGGCTAACACCAAACGGTTCATGCCGAGCCGTTTGTAGAGAGGCAGCATCGCTGCAATGGTAATCATATAGGTTGTTGTCCCATCTCCGTCCAGCGAAATGGTCATGGTCAGAACCGCTGTGCCTACGGCGATTTTTAACGGATCTCCTTTGACAAACGATAAGATTTTGGCAATGAGAGGATCAAACAGGCCTGAGTCAATCATAATGCCGAAATACAGGATGGCGAATAACAGCATGATACCGGTAGGGGCGAGGTCTGTAACGCCCTGAATCATCATCTCGCCGAGATCTTTGCCAAATCCGCTGATCAGGGCAAACACAATAGGAACGACAATCAAAGCAATAAGAGCGGAAAGCCGGTTAGACATAATAAGGTACATAAAGACAATCATCATCACAAAACCGAGTATGGCAAGCATGATATGACCTCCCCTATTCAACAGCTTTTTTGGTAAGCGCTTCCATCCTTTCTTTCTGTGAAGAAGGCTTATTTCAAATGTGTATGACCGCATATTTATATGTAGACCAAAAATCCTAATGAGCGGATTAGCAGTTTATATGAAGAACGCCACGGGTAAATGTGCTGTAGAATGTTTCGTTTTAAAAAGGGGGAGCAGACATGAGTGATGACCAAAACAAACGTGTAAATGAACACTCAAAGGACGAGCAGCTTGAGCAGTACAGGGCCGATAACAGCGGGAAGAAAATGACGACAAACCAAGGCTTGCGAGTGTCAGAGGATGAGCATTCGTTAAAAGCCGGGGTTCGCGGCCCGACGCTGATGGAGGATTTTCACTTCCGGGAGAAAATGACGCACTTTGACCATGAGAGGATTCCGGAGCGCGTTGTGCATGCGCGCGGATTTGGCGTGCATGGCTTTTTTCAGGTTTACGAACCAATGACCGAGTACACACGGGCCAAATTTCTTCAGGACCCTTCGGTGAAGACACCGGTATTTGTCCGTTTCTCTACGGTTGCGGGTTCTAAAGGCTCCGCAGACACGGTGCGGGATGCCAGAGGCTTTGCGACAAAATTTTATACTGAAGAAGGAAACTATGACCTTGTGGGAAATAACATTCCGGTGTTTTTCATTCAGGACGCAATCAAATTTCCGGATTTGGTTCACGCGTTTAAGCCTGAGCCACACAATGAAATGCCTCAGGCCGCGACTGCCCATGATACGTTTTGGGATTTTGTCGCCAATAACCCTGAGTCGGCTCACATGGTGATGTGGACGATGTCTGACAGAGGCATCCCCCGCAGCTACAGAATGATGGAAGGCTTCGGCGTTCACACGTTCCGTTTTGTCAATGAACAAGGAAAGGCACGTTTCGTGAAATTTCACTGGAAGCCGGTGCTCGGCGTGCATTCTCTCGTATGGGATGAAGCGCAGAAAATTGCCGGGAAAGATCCGGATTTCCATCGCCGTGACCTGTGGGAAACAATTGAAAACGGCGGCAAGGTTGAATACGAGCTCGGCGTGCAGATGATTGATGAGGAAGATGAATTCAAGTTTGATTTTGATATTCTTGATCCGACTAAGCTGTGGCCGGAAGAGCTTGTGCCGGTGAAGATCATTGGGAAAATGACGCTGAACCGCAACCAGGATAATGTGTTTGCGGAAACAGAACAAGTCGCATTCCACCCGGGAAATGTCGTGCCGGGCATCGATTTTACAAATGACCCGCTATTGCAGGGGCGACTTTTCTCTTATACGGATACACAGCTGATTCGTCTTGGCGGTCCGAACTTCCATGAGCTTCCGATTAACCGGCCGGTATGTCCATTCCATAACAATCAATATGACGGTTATCATCGGATGACGATCAATAAGGGGCCTGTCGCTTATCATAAAAACTCACTGCAAAACAATGATCCGTCGCCTGCGACAGCTGAAGAAGGCGGCTACGTCCACTATCAGGAAAAAGTCGAGGGCAAAAAAATCCGCCAGCGAAGCGACAGCTTCAACGATTATTACTCACAGGCGAAGCTTTTCTGGAACAGCATGTCTCCTGTGGAGAAACAGCACATCATTTCTGCTTTCTGCTTCGAGGTCGGGAAGGTCAAAAGCAAAGACGTACAGCGGCAGGTCGTTGATGTCTTCAGCAATGTCGATACAGATTTAGCAGAAGAAATCGCCAAAGGAGTAGGCGTGGCGGCGCCCGCGAAGCGTAAAGCATCTAAAGAAATTCTTACTTCGCCTGCGTTAAGCCAAGCCCGTACAGTGAAAACCGCGTCAACAAGAAAAGTCGCTGTACTCGCCGGAAACGGATTTCATGAAAAAGAACTGCAAACAGTGCTGGAAGCCTTAAAGCAAGAAGGAATCACAGTAGATATCATCAGTCAAAATCTGGGGTATATGACAAGCGGCAGCGGACAGCAGCTTGAGGCCAGCGGCACGTTCCTGACGGTTGATTCTGTTCTGTATGATGCCGTCTATGCCGCAGGAGGGCCGGGGTTAAAAGACAACAAACAAGCGATGGCGTTTATCAGAGAAGCTTACAATCACTACAAGGCGATCGGTGCGGCAAATGAAGGAATTGACCTTCTTCAATCCTCTGTCGGGACAACAGAGGGGCCAGGCATCGTAACGGCTAAAGATGAACCTGACTACACCGCTTTCAGCAAGGCATTTATCGATGCGGTTTCTGCTCATCGCCATTGGGATAGACGAATTTGATCGGCTCCTGTATCTTTAAGGAAGATACTTTTCATAAGGAGCATGACAAATGAACGAAAAACAGCTCGCTGAAGCTTACGAACGCGATGAAAATATGATGATTTTGGTGTTTGCCCAGTGGTGCGTGAACCATGATCTTGATCCGATGGAGCTGTACGCCAAAGCGTATCCGCAGCAAAAGCTGAATGAAAGCTTGAAAAAAACCATGGACGATCTGGTCGTGCCAAAACACGAAGCAGAGCACATTCCGGACCAGACTGTCATTGCGGTATTAGAAATGTTCGGAAATACAGATTTGGCACAGGCCGTTCATGAAGCGATTTCTGGGCGCAAACAGTAAAAAAAGAGACATCCTGTGTCTCTTTTTTTATTGGAAAAATCATGCTGTTAGACCTAGAAACTTCTTTCGATTTAATCAGTCTATAAAAGTGTGTATTGCTTAAATAAGGGAATGATAAACAACGACATCAAAGGAGGAGATTGTATGAAATGGAATAACATGCTGAAAGCCGCGGGGATTGCAGTCTTGCTTTTTTCCGTAGTTGCATATGCGGCCCCATCTTTAAAAGCAGTTCAAGCGAAAACACCGACTGTCAGCACCCATACGTACAAAAAGATCAAGGAGTTAACGTATCCACAAGTGCATCACGTCGGGAATGCCGCGTTTGAAAAGAAAATCAATCAAGAGCTGAAAGTCTACATTGAACAATCGTATCAGGAATATCTGAAAAACAAAAAAGCAGGCGAACAGCAGGGCTTTAAAACGGAATATCAAACATCCTTCAGCGTCAAATACAATGCGGCAGGCAAGCTCAGCATTCAAACACTCAATTATATCTATTCAGGGGGCGCCCACGGTTTAACGTCTGTCCAGTCCTTCAACTATGACTTGAAAGCACAAAAGCGGGTGACGCTGGATCAGATTCTGAACACCAAAACAAAAGTCAGCAAAACGAGAGATTACCTATATAGCTATATCAAAAAACACGATGAGCTGTTTTTCCCTGATGTAAAGAAAGAGGATATAACCCTAAACAAAGACACAATGTTTTACTTTACGGCAAACGGAATCGCCATCGTCTTCGGCCAGTATGACTTGGGGCCTTATGCAGCGGGAATCCGGGATGTGCAGGTGCCAGCCTCTATTTATCAATAATGAAAAGAGCCATATCCGAAAAGGGATATGGCTCAATGTTTCTACCACACAAACAGGCCGACAATCGCAGCACTTAATAAAGATACCGCAATTCCGCTGACGAGGAGCTTCCACACGTTTCTCCCGATGACCGTTGACTTTTCTCCGTCAAGGATCGAATTGTACGTGCCGTAAATCATGCCGACCGTACTGAAGTTTGCAAAGGACGTCAGGAATGTCGTCGCCACCGCAACGGTGTGAGGCGGAAGGGATTTGAGATTGTTTTTCAAGTCAAGCATCGCAACAAACTCGTTCGTTGCTAATTTCATGCCCATCAGCTGAGCAACATACATCGCATCGTGCACTGGCAGTCCAAGCAGGAATGCGAACGGACTGAACAGATAAGCAAAAATCGTCTGGATGGTCAGGCCGTGTACGAAAACGCCAAGAATGCCATTAACTGCTGACGTTAATGCGACATATCCGATCACCATTGCCAAAATAACGATAACCATGTTCATGCCGACAAGCATACTGTTAGAAATCGTAGAGAAAAAGTCTTTCTTCTCTTCTTTAGGCGGTGTATAGATGATATCTTCATCCTCCGGCACGTGAACAGGATTCAGCAGGTTTGCGATAATCAGCGCGTTTAAGCAGTTCAAAGGAATGGCTGTAAACACGTATGTCGCAGGCACCATTGACAGATAAGATCCGATAATGGAGCCGCTGATGCTGCTCATGCTCATTAAGCCGAATGTGAGCAGGCGGTTGTTGCTTAAAACCGTTAGCTGCTGGCGAATAACCGCAAGTGCTTCGGTATTTCCCAGGAACATCATTTGAATAGAGAAAAAGCTTTCTAATTTCGGCAAGCGGGAAGCCTTTGAAATCACCCATCCGATTTTATCAATCAGCCAAGGCAAAATGCCGAAATACGTTAAAATATCAAAGAATGTGACGATAAAGATAATTGGAAGAAGCGCACTAAAGAAAAAGTCTACTGTTTCATTCGCCATTACTGACGGAAAGGCAAACGCGATACCGTCACTGGCGCAAGCAATCAGCCAAGTGAAGAAATCACCGATTTTACCGATAGCCCAGCTTCCGACTTTTGTTCCCAGCATAAACCAAGTAATCAGCAATTCCAGAACAATTAACGTCATGATCGGGCGCCACTTGATTTTCTTTTTCTGCGGAGAACATAGGAATACAACTGCCATAATCACAATGAGACCGACAAGGTTTAGTAAAAAGTACATGATAGCAACTCCTATGAGGGTTATTATGGAAACAAAAAAAGCTCTTATCCTTCACAAATTCTGGAAGTGCAGAAAGTGTGAAAAATAAGAGCAAACAGAAAAGAACTTGTCCTTTTCAACTCGTTCAAATTTATTCAAACTTTCTTGTAGTCTAGTTTTTTACGGTTACTAGGTAGAAACAATCAGACCATATTACTGATCATATACAAGAATGTCTTTTTCTAAGATGATAGCAGTATTTTATCCTTTCACTTTTTGAAAATCAACCTTTTTAACTATTTTCACAATAATAAAATTTATATTCTGAAATGAGAAAATAAAGGAAAAACATGCTGGATTGCTATGCTGATATGATGTTGGCGGGATACCAGCATGTCAGTACTGATTTTTCTTCACTATAAGGTTCTAGCTCCTGGAGATTTGTTGTATGATGGAAATGGGGAAACCCATACAGCAGAAAGGGAGTTTTTTTCATGATTATCCAATTCATTCGTTATAGATAATGACAGGTGTAGACAAACTGCCAGACCTGGCCAATTTTTGAGATAGGCCTAGGTTTATTTGTCTATGCCTTTTTCATTTAACTAAAAATGAATGAATGGGGTGTTTTTTATCATGAAGCGAACAGTTGATTTCAGCATGTTTCGATGCCCGCTCTGCGATTCTTCTATGGATGCGGCATCAGGGAAAAGCTTGATTTGTACAGAACGAGGACATACATTTGATCTATCTCGGCACGGCTACGTGAACTTTCTGACGAAGCCGGTCAAAACCAGTTACGGTGCTGAGCTTTTTGAAGCGAGGAGCAGGCTGATTGGAGAATGTGGTTTTTTTGACCCGCTCCATGATGCGATTGCAGAACTCATCAGTCATCCCAAATCTGGTCATGAGGCATTCACCATCCTGGACAGCGGTTGCGGTGAGGGTTCTCATTTGAATGCGCTTTGCGGGTTTGATTATGCAGGGAAAGCAGCGATAGGATCCGGCATAGATCTTTCGAAGGATGGGATCTTAAAAGCTTCTAAGGCATTCAAAGATCAGATGTGGGCGGTTGCCGATGTGGCGCATGCTCCTTTTCATGATCGCCAATTTGATGTTGTGCTGTCTATTTTTTCGCCGTCCAATTATGCAGAGTTTCATAGACTGCTGAAGAATGATGGCATGCTCATAAAAGTAGTGCCGCGAAGCGACTATTTAATAGAATTAAGGCAATTTTTATATACTGATTCACCAAGGCGCACGTATTCCAATACGGCAGCAGTTGAGCGTTTTACAGCAAATGCAGCACACAGCCGTCCTGTCAGGCTGCGCTATGTTAAAACGCTTGACCAGCAGGCAATTCACTGGCTTCTCAAGATGACGCCGCTTGCCTGGTCGGCGCCGAAAGATCGAGTCAGCCTGCTGAAAGAGATGAAATCAGCCGATATTACGGTTGATGTTGATATCCTAATAGGAATGAAATGAATGGCAGAGGAAAGCTCCGAAAAAAGGAGCTTTCCTTTTTTAATCGGAATAGTTGGCCCACGCTTCTCGTACATATGGAAAGGGGACGGAAACAGCCGATGCGGACAGGTTTTTGTAAACGCTTTCTAGTTCGCGGAAACGGGGGATGTGTGTGTGGAACTGATCATCATTCTATTGGCGTTAGGTTTGCTGATGTTTACGGCGTATCGGGGATTTTCTGTCATATTGTTTGCGCCGATTTGCGCGTTATTCGCGGTGCTGCTGACAGATCCAAGCCATGTGCTTCCTTTTTTTTCATCAATTTTTATGGAGAAGATGGCGGGTTTTATTAAGCTGTATTTCCCAGTGTTTTTGCTCGGTGCCATTTTTGGAAAGGTCGTTGAAATAGCCGGGCTTGCGGCATCAATCGCGAAAACAATTGTCCGGCTTGTCGGGGCAAAAAGAGCGATACTTGCCATTGTGCTGATGGGTGCTGTCTTGACGTACAGCGGTGTCAGCCTGTTTGTTGTCGTATTTGCCGTATATCCTTTTGCGAAAAACATGTTCCAAGAAGCAAACATACCAAAACGCCTCATCCCGGGAACGATTGCTTTAGGGGCTTTTACGTTTACGATGGACGCACTTCCGGGAACGCCGCAAATCCAAAATGTCATCCCGACGTCGTTTTTCAAAACAGACATTTATGCCGCCCCTTGGCTGGGTTTGATGGGCGCAGTGATTGTGCTGGCAGCTGGGATGCTCTATTTGGAATCAAGGCGGAAGAAAGCGCAGGCATCTGGCGAAGGCTATGGCGGTTTTGATTCGCAGAATGCTCCTGCTCCTGAATCGATTGAGTCCGCGGCTGAACCGGACAAAAGCCCGATTCGGCACGCGCTTGCCTTTGTCCCGCTTATTCTCGTCGGTGCAGTGAATAAATATTTCACCATTTACCTGCCAAAGTGGTATCCGAATGGATTTGATTTTTCTTCCATAGGATTAAAGGAGTTCGGCAGGCTTGATATTTCTTCCGCGGCTGCTATTTGGTCGGTGGAGATTGCTTTAGTGATTGGCATCATCACAACGATTTTATTTGATTGGAGAAGTGTGTTTGCCCAATTGAAGGAAGGGCTGAATGAAGGAATTGGCGGCGCCTTGCTGGCATCTATGAATACGGGTGCTGAGTACGGGTTCGGCGGCATTATCGCCGCGCTGCCGGGGTTTCATAAGCTGAGCAGCGGAATTTCACATACTTTTACCGATCCGCTTGTAAATGGCGCCGTTACGACAACTGCGCTGGCGGGAATCACCGGCTCGGCTTCGGGAGGAATGGGCATTGCGTTAAGCGCAATGTCAGAACAATACTTACAGGCGATTCAGGCTTACAATATTCCGCCAGAGGTGATGCATCGGGTCATTTCAATGGCATCAGGCGGGATGGATACACTGCCGCATAATGGCGCCGTTATCACGCTTCTGGCCGTGACGGGTTTGACCCACCGGCAATCCTATCGCGATATTTTTGCGATCACGCTCATTAAAACGGCTGCCGTATTTGCTGTGATCGCGATTTACAGCCTGACTGGTCTAGTGTAGAAGAATACGAAAGGGGCATCAATATGGGAAAAGTGCTGTCATCAAGCAAGGAAGCTGCGAAACTGATTCATGATGGGGATACGCTGATCGCGGGAGGGTTTGGGCTGTGCGGCATCCCTGAACAGCTCATTTTGTCTATAAGAGATCAGGGAGTAAAGGATTTAACCGTTGTCAGCAATAACTGCGGAGTCGATGACTGGGGGCTTGGTTTGCTTCTGGCTAACAAGCAAATCAAGAAAATGATCGCTTCCTATGTCGGTGAAAATAAAATTTTTGAGCGGCAGTTTTTAAGCGGAGAGCTCGAGGTCGAGCTTGTTCCCCAAGGAACGCTCGCTGAGAGAATTCGTGCAGGCGGTGCAGGCATACCGGGATTTTATACGGCGACAGGCGTCGGCACCTCCATAGCCGAGGGAAAAGAACATAAAACATTCGGCGGCCGGACTTATGTGCTGGAGCGAGGCATTACCGGCGATGTGGCGATTGTCAAAGCGTGGAAAGCGGACACCATGGGCAATTTGGTTTTTAGGAAAACGGCGAGAAATTTCAATCCCATTGCCGCCATGGCAGGCAAGATCACGATTGCCGAGGCGGAAGAAATCGTGGAAGCAGGAGAGCTCAATCCAGATCACATCCATACGCCGGGAATTTACGTACAACATGTCGTGCTTGGCGCGAGCCAAGAAAAACGGATTGAAAAACGAACAGTTCAGCAAGCATCGGGAAAGGGTGAGGCCAAGTGAAGGAAGCGAGAAAACGAATGGTCAAACGGGCTGTACAAGAAATCAAGGACGGCATGAATGTGAATCTCGGGATTGGCATGCCGACGCTTGTCGCAAATGAGATACCCGATGGCGTTCACGTCATGCTTCAGTCGGAAAACGGCTTGCTCGGAATCGGCCCCTATCCTCTGGAAGGAACGGAAGACGCGGATTTGATCAATGCGGGAAAGGAAACGATCACTGAAGTGACGGGCGCCTCTTATTTTGACAGCGCTGAGTCATTCGCGATGATAAGAGGCGGGCATATCGATTTGGCTATTCTTGGCGGAATGGAGGTTTCGGAGCAGGGGGATTTGGCCAATTGGATGATCCCGGGCAAAATGGTAAAAGGGATGGGCGGCGCCATGGATCTCGTCAACGGGGCGAAACGAATCGTTGTCATCATGGAGCACGTCAATAAGCATGGTGAATCAAAGGTGAAAAAAACATGCTCCCTTCCGCTGACAGGCCAGAAAGTCGTACACAGGCTGATTACGGATTTGGCTGTATTTGATTTTGTGAACGGCCGCATGACACTGACGGAGCTTCAGGATGGTGTCACAATTGAAGAGGTTTATGAAAAAACAGAAGCTGATTTCGCTGTAAGCCAATCTGTACTCAATTCTTAATGGGAAGGTGTTTGACATGAGAAAACAAGTCGCTTTGGTGACAGGGGCTGCCGGCGGAATCGGATTCGAAATGGCAAGAGAATTCGCCCGGGAAGGTGCCAGCGTCATCGTTTCAGACCTCCGTCCGGAAGCATGTGAAAAAGCAGCCTCCAAGCTTGCAGAAGAAGGCTTTGACGCGGCGGCCATTCCGTATGATGTGACAAAGGAAGCGCAAGTTGCTGATACGGTAAACGTCATCCAAAAACGATACGGCCGCTTGGATATTCTGGTGAACAATGCCGGTATTCAGCACGTCGCTCCGATTGAAGAGTTTCCGACAGACACCTTTGAACAGCTGATCAAGGTCATGCTGACGGCTCCCTTTATTGCAATGAAGCATGTTTTTCCGATCATGAAAAAACAGCAGTTTGGCAGAATCATTAATATTGCGTCTGTTAATGGATTAGTGGGCTTTGCAGGGAAATCCGCTTATAATAGCGCCAAGCACGGCGTCATTGGACTCACAAAAGTAGGGGCGCTGGAAGGCGCGCCCCACGGCATAACAGTCAATGCGCTCTGTCCGGGTTATGTCGATACCCAGCTTGTACGCAATCAGCTTAGCGATCTATCGAAAACTAGAAATGTCCCTTACGACTCTGTACTTGAACAAGTCATTTTTCCGCTTGTGCCGCAAAAGCGACTGCTTTCCGTCAAGGAAATTGCGGATTATGCCGTGTTTTTGGCAAGCGAGAAGGCGAAGGGCGTCACTGGGCAGGCTGTCGTCCTTGATGGGGGCTACACCGCACAATGACATAAAAAACACACTTGCTCCGCTAGGGAATCAAGTGTGTTTTTTCTTTGCTTATTTCCAAACATCATTAGCGATCTCAACCACATGGCGGAGCTTCGCCCATTGCTGTTCTTCAGTCAGCTTATTGCCTTCCTCAGTTGAAGCGAATCCGCATTGAGGGCTGAGGCAAAGCTGGTCTAAGCTTACATAACGGGACGCTTCTTCGATACGGCGTTTCACGTCATCCGGATTTTCAAGCTCACCGAATTTAGATGTCACTAAGCCAAGAACAAGCTGAAGATCAGACCGTTTTACGTAACGGAGCGGCTCAAATCCGCCTGAGCGTGAATCATCATACTCTAAGAAAAGTCCGTCAAGATTCAAGCCGTCAAAAATGGTTTCGGCTGCTGCGTCATAGCCGCCTTCCGCTGTCCAAGTGGACTGGAAGTTGCCGCGGCAAATATGCATGGTTACCGTCAAGTCATCCGGGCGGTCTGCAATCGCGTCGTTAATGGATTTCGCAAACAGCTGGCGAAGCTCGTCAGGCGTTGTTCCGAACGCTTCGATTTGTTTTAAGCCTTTTTCTGATAAGAAAACGGCCCACGCTGTATCATCAAGCTGGAGGTAGCGGCAGCCTCTGTCATAAAACGCTTGAATCGCTTTTTTATATGCTTTGGATACATCGTGCTGGAAAAGTTGATAATCGTTTTTGTATTCATCCTTTTCCAGTTTTCCGCGGAAAAACAGCATATTCGGACTTGGAATCGTCATCTTTGGCGTCGCGTCACCGGCAATGCTATGGAGAAATGAGTAATCTTCAAGCATTGGGTGAGTTGAAAAGTCGATATCACCTGTGACTTTAATGCCGCGTGCTTTTGTCTGTACGTTATGGAATTGAATGCCTTGCTCAGGAGTAAACGGCTCAACGCCATCTAAGTTTTCCAGGAAATCAAAGTGCCACCATGCTCTGCGGAATTCACCGTCTGTCACGACGTTCAGGCCGGTTTCCTTCTGTTTTTCCACAATGCGGATAATTTCATCGTTTTCGATCTGGCGAAGCTGCTCAGCCGTAATATCGCCGGCCGCTTTTTGCAGCCGCGCTTTTTTAACGGGCTCAGATCTCAACAGGCTTCCGACTTGATCCGCGCGAAACGGCGGTTTTTTTCTTTGAAGTGATTTTTGTTCTGCGGGTGTTGTTTGTTGTGACATGTTGTCCATTCCTTCTTTCCATTCAAATGTAAAAAAGCTCTTCCTTTGGATAAGGAAGAGCTTGCGTGACAATCTCAACCTTATCTTCAAGAGCAATCATTGCTCTAAAGGATTTAGCACCATTCTGTTAAACAGCGGTTGCCGGGTATCGCAGGGCCAGTCCCTCCACCTCTCTTGATAAGGAAAACCTTTTTATGAAATTTTCTGATAGTATCTATTATTCACACATTTTCTATTTCTGTCAATGATAGATTATCTCCACACATCGTTGGCAATGTCGATGACATGGCGAAGCTTTGCCCATTGCTGCTCCTCTGTCAGAAGGTTGCCTTCTTCTGTAGAGGCGAAACCGCACTGCGGGCTCAGGCATAGCTGGTCCAAGCTGACAAAACGCGCGGCTTCATTGATACGGCGTTTCACATCCTCAGGATTTTCAAGCTCGCCGTATTTCGATGTGATCAAGCCGAGCACAATTTGCAGATCCTTGCGCTTCACAAAACGGAGCGGATCAAAGTTTCCGGAGCGGTCATCATCGTATTCCAAGAAAAGGCCGTCAAGGTTTAAGCCGTCCAAAATCGTTTCCGCTACAGCGTCGTACCCTCCTGATGCCGCCCAGGTTGAGCGGAAGTTGCCGCGGCAAATGTGCATTGTGATCGTTAAATCGTCAGGCCGGTCTGCGACGGCATCGTTAATTGTTTTGGCAAATATGGCTGGCAATGTTTCTGGATCACCGCCGAGCGCCCGGACAACCTCTCTGCCTTTTTCCTCAAAGAAGAGAGACCATGACGTATCATCAAGCTGGAGATAACGGCAGCCAGCATCATAGAAGGCTTTGATTGCTTTTTTGTACGCTTGGGCCAGATCATGAAAGTATTTCTCTTGATCGTCATAAATGCCTTTATCCGCCTTTTCGCCAAAAAACAGCATATTTGGGCTGGGAATGGTCAATTTTGGCGTCGCGTTACCAGCAATCTCATGTAAAAATTGATAATCAGCAAGCGCTGGGTGGCTCGTAAAATCGAGTTTTCCCGTCACTTTGATGCTGCGCGCTTTCGTTTTTGTGTTATGGAACTGAATCCCCTCAGCCGGGATGAACGGTTCCACACCGTCAAGCCCTTCCAGGAAGTCATAATGCCACCAAGAACGCCGGAATTCCCCGTCTGTTACCACATCGAGACCGATTTCTTTTTGTTTTTCCACGATGCGGGTGATCTCTTGATTTTCGATATCACGAAGCTGTTCCGCTGTCATCTCACCAGCCGCTTTTTTTTGCCGGGCTTCCTTTACCGGAACGGAACGAAGCAAACTGCCGACATGATCGGCGCGGAAAGGTGCTTTGCGTTGTTTTTCTGTTTTTTGTCCTGCAACATTCGTTTGTTGAGCCATGTTATTCGCCTCTTTTCTGAAATATTGAGCATGTAAAAAGCTCTTCCTTTGTGAAGGAAGAGCTTGAATGATCAAATCTCCGCCTCATCTGCAAGAACGCAATGTTCTTAAGGATTTAGCACCATTCTGTTTGAAACAGCGGTTGCCGGGTATCATAGGGCCAGTCCCTCCACCTCTCTTGATAAGGTACAACTTCATATTCAGATTTCAATTATCTTAATATTATTACTTTTGGATCAATTGTCAATGCTTTTTAGAAAATACTTTCATCTTCATCGTTATATAAAACCATATCAAGCACGATAGCGATGGCAGTGCAAATCAGAACATCTTCCTCGTTTGCAATCTGCAAGTGATAGGAATCACCCCAGCTGAGCCACTTTTTGCTCACTGACATCCGGACATTTTCCCCGTCCGTCAGCTGGAATTCATCCCTCCATAAATCACCATCGATTTCCCAGTTAAGCCCGGAAATCACAAATTTCGGTTTGAAAAACGTTGCTTTCTTCGTTACCTCACAAACTGTTTTCCCGCCAATTGAAATCTCATAGCGCGGCAATAAAGACATTAGTTTTTGTTCTATGGAAACGAGCGTTTTCCCAGATGAGTCTGTCATTTGTAATGAGTCTCCTAACGAGAAAAAACGCCCCTCCACCTTGAATGTTTCTTGTTCATCCCGGTCATAAATGTGAAATGCATCTTTAAATGAGAACATTTTTTGTTTCATAAATAACTCGATCATTGCTGAAGTCTCCTTTGGGTTTGCCTTGTATGAAATTACGGATAGGTGGCGAAAAGGTTTCAGGCTCTAAATCAAAACAATTTTAAAAGGCTGCGTGATTCAGCAGCCTTTTCGTTTGAAATATAGAATTAGGAAAGATGCATCCGGCGTTTTTGGCGGATGGCGTCAAGGTCGATTAGGTTGTTGTGATGAGGTGCGGCTGCTGGCAGAGGGCTTGTCTTTTGCGGTTTGCGGCGATTGTCCTTGCTGAAAGAAAAAAGAAGATAGCCGCATAATGCGATGATAATAAATAGGATCATATTACATACCTCCCAAAAAAAGTTTTGGTACTCTCTATTGTACGGATAAAATGCCAAAAAGTATTCAAAAAATTCTAAATCAATAAATAACAAGAAACTGTCCCTCTAAAACAGTATAACCTGATGACCTGAAAATAGTCTTGAATCACGCTGTTTGCTCTTGTTGATGATTGGTTCTATAGTTACTATCGACGATAAAATAAATTCCTTTATATAACTTTTAACCTAAGTTTGCGTAATTCGAATTGCCTGTTTTTGGGTGCTGTATTCTTGCTTGTTTGGTTTATACCCTATTTTGCGGAATTGAACACAAAAAACCCAAATTACGGAGCATTTGGGCGGTACGGGTGAATAGGGATTGTATTTAGGGATTTGAATGTTTTATTTGAAGAAGCGTTTGAACATTTTTCTGATTTTTTGAAATGGGCTGGATTTCTTTTGCATGTTAAGCGGCCTGGAAATGATCCATTTTTTCAAGAGACTCTTTGCAGCGATTGCATGTTTTGTCATTGTTTTTCCTCCTCATTTGTTGATACTTGTTTTACGGAGGACGCGTTTAAAATGTTTCATTTTCACACAAAAAAGCCAGTCCTTTTTTGGACTGGCTTTTGGCGTTATGCTTGCGCTTCAAACTGCTTTGCAATCTCAACGATGACATTTACGGCTTTGACCATGTTGTCAACTGAGATGTATTCAAATTTGCCGTGGAAGTTTTCCCCGCCTGTAAAGATGTTTGGCGTCGGAAGCCCCATGTAGGACAGCTGTGATCCGTCGGTTCCGCCGCGGATGGGGGAAATCTTCGGTTCGATGCCGAGGTTTTCCATCGCTTGCTTGGCAATGTTGACGATTTCGATGACAGGTTCAATTTTCTCTCTCATGTTGTAGTATTGGTCGTTCATATCCAGCAGAATCCGGTCTTGCCCGTATTCGTTTTGAAGTTCTTCAACGACACGTTTCATTGTTTCTTTTCTGTTTTGGAAATTCTCTTTGTCAAAGTCTCTAATAATGTAGTGGAGCTTTGTTTCCTCTACGTCTCCTTGAATCGACAGCAGGTGGTAGAAGCCTTCATAGCCTTCCGTATATTCAGGCGCTTCGTCTGCCGGCAGCAGGCTGTTCAGCTTCATCGCGATTTTCGCAGAGTTGATCATTTTTCCTTTAGCTGTTCCGGGATGTACGTTGTTGCCTTTAATCGTAATTTTTGCGGCAGCGGCATTGAAGCTTTCATATTCAAGCTCGCCGAGCGGCCCTCCGTCAACCGTGTAGGCAAAGGAAGCATTGAACCGTTTCACATCAAATTTGTGCGGCCCTCTTCCGATTTCTTCATCAGGCGTAAAGGCGACTCTGATTGTGCCGTGCTTGATTTCAGGGTGTTTGATGAGGTAATCCATGGCTGTCATGATTTCAGCGATACCGGCCTTATTGTCTGCGCCGAGAAGGGTGGTGCCGTCTGTGGTGATGAGTGTATGGCCCTTATAGCCGGACAGCTCAGGAAATTGATCAGGTGACAGGGTGACCTGCAGCTGTTCGTTAAGAACGATGTCTTTTCCATCATAGCTTTCGATGATTTGCGGATTCACGTTTTTGCCGGTAAAGTCTGTAGCGGTGTCGACGTGAGCGAGAAAACCGATTGTCGGCACGTCTTTTTCAGTATTGGAGGGAAGAGTTGCCATGACATAGCCGTTTTCATCAATGGCTGCATCCTGCATGCCGATGGACTTCAATTCATCAACGAGCATGTTTCCTAATGTCAATTGGCCGGGTGTGGAAGGACAAGTGTCAACGGATTCATCGGACTGTGTGTCGACTTTTACATATGTAGTAAACCGTTCAATGATTTCTTCTTTCATTTCCAATCATCTCCTTTGTCTTATTTTAGCATGGCGGGATGAGAGATTTCTATTGCACAATACCGTTTCGAATGGCAAAAACGACTGCCTGTGTCCGGTCTTGGGCATTGCATTTTTGCAGGATGCGGTGCACGTGGGTTTTCACAGTGCTTTCACTGACGAAAAGCTTTTCAGCAATATCCTCATTTCTCAGTCCGTAGGCCATTTGCTGAAGAACCTCAAGCTCTCTTTTGGTGAACGGCTCTGCCAGTTCTTCTGCATGAGGCTGTTGTTTCGCTCGAAATGTCTCACTGATAATTTTAGCAGCTGTGACTGTACGGAAAATCGCCTCGCCTCTCGCCGCAGCGCGAATCGCATCTATCAACTCCTCAGGAAGTGTATCCTTCAGCAGATAGCCGACTGCGCCCGCACGGATGCCTTCAAATACGTATTCTTCCGTGTCAAAGGTGGTTAAAATGACTATCTTTGTATCTGGAAGTGCGGACATAATGTCTTTCGCCGCTTCGATGCCTGAGCAATGCGGCATCTGGACATCCATGAGGATGACATCGGGTTTTGTTTGTTTTGCGAGTGCTATAATATCGTGACCGTCGCCGGCCTCGCCAGAAACCGTCATATCCGGCTGTGCGTTGATGATGTAGCGGAAGCCTTCACGCACAAGCGGCTGATCATCGGCAAGCGCGACGCGTATGTTATCTTTGTTCATCTTTTTGCTCCTTATGCGTTGTCATGAGCGGCAATGACAGCTCAATTTTCAGGCCGCTCGGCTGTACGGCACTGAAAGTAAGGGAACCGCCTGCTTTTTCTGCGCGCTCTTTCATTCCTGTCAGGCCAAATCCATAAGTAAGGCTGCCGGTGAATTGTCCGTCGTCGGTGATTGTGACATAGAGATGGGACTTGTCATTAGAAATGACGGCCGCCGCATGAGAAGCGTCAGCGTGACGAATGATATTGGTCAGCGCTTCCTGCAAGATGCGGTAGATCGTTTCGCTCACGTTTGGAGGCCAAGACTCTTCTGACAGTCCGGCAGTATCTAAAGAAACGTGCAAGCCGCTCCGTTCCTCCACTTGATGAATGAGCCCCCGCAAAGCGGTAAGCCCCACCATCGATTCACTACGGCCCATTTGGTGAACAACAGACCGCACTTCTTGAAGACACTCCCTGGCGACACTCAGTACATTTTGAATGACTTTTTCTGAATCCTCCTTGCTGCTTTTAAGGATATAGGGAAGGGATTGAAGCTGAACAATCACAGAAGTCAGCTCGTGACCGATGCTGTCATGAATGTCGCGGGCAATTCTTGTACGTTCCTCAAGGACCGCGTACCTTAATGAAAGAACAGAAGCCTCCTGCAGCTCTGCATGCGCTTTCTGGAGTTCTTTATGAGCATGCTCCAGCTGCACATGCATTTTTGCCAATTCAGCATGATTCCGTTCAGCCTCCCTTCTCGCTTCTCGTCTGAAACGCATGGAGGAGAAGAGGACGTAGAGTCCGATCATGATCGAGATGTTGCTGATGATATCGTCCCAGCTGCTGTCAAAAATAGAATACAAAAAGAAAGCATTGCCCCCAATTAGGCACACTGTAAGGATCAAAGACAGCCGTGCAGGAAGCTTTATGGCTGCATAAACCATTAAAAATACGAGTAAAAAAAAGGCGGCTCCCTGCTCTTGGCCGGAAACAGCCCAAAAGAAATCGGTCAGGAGCCAGAGTCCGATGAATATGCAAAAACTAACAGCAGTGGATGCCACATAGGGAATGATCCAAATGAATGCTAAGTATACCGCAAATACAAATGCTAACAAAATGGGATCAGCTTTGGCTGGGTGAGATAAAAATTGTATGCAATTCAAAATGAGAATAAGGCTCGGCACAAGCTTCTTGTAGTAGTGCCGAGCCGGAGTTTGTCCGTTCATGCTGATCCTTCTTTCGGTTATTGAATGGATACTTTGCCGTCGGTCAGCCGTCGGTATGCTTTGTAAAGCATGATGTTGCGTGCTGTGATGGTGCCGAGGGGAATGAAGAACATAGAATGAATAATGGCAATAAACATCTCGTTGCTCTCAGGCAGCCATGTTCTCGCGGCCATGCGCAAAGAAAGTATCACTAGAATGAGAATAACACTTCCAAGGGAGCCGCGTGAAGTGACCTTTCCGGTTTCCGGGTGAATCCGCACGTTTACCATCTTTCCAATGCCAAACCCGCAGGCCAGCCCGATTAATAATAAAATGCCGCTGATCGCCACATGTAATACGGAATGAAAATACGCCGGCTGAAACGATGCTGATACGCCCCATAAGAGCAGCAGCGGAATGATCAGCAACTTCCCGGGTCTGACAGCTCTCTCTCGGTACATCGATAAAATAATAAGAATCAATACAATAAAAATATATGGGCTCATCGCCATGTCATCAAATCCTTTCTGCATTAAGCATAGCGAAAAAGGGAAAGGAAAACGTCAACCGGCAGATTGATTTTTCAGCTGCTATACTTGGTCGCGCTGCATAAAGTCATGTAACATGGCGTGAAAATGCTGATAACATATGAAAAAACTATTAATAAACGATTAAACTTCTTAAAAATGGATGTGGAGCCGTCCTAAACACTATATAATAATAGCAGGTCATTTTTTAGGAGGGTTTACATCATGGCAATACTTGTTACTGGTGGTGCCGGGTACATTGGCAGCCACACATGTGTTGAATTATTGAACAGCGGCTACGAGATTGTTGTTCTTGATAATCTGTCCAACAGTTCGGCTGAGGCGCTGAACCGTGTAAAGGAGATTACGGGAAAAGATTTAACGTTCTACGAAGCGGATTTATTGGACCGGGAAGCAGTAGATGCGGTTTTTGCTGAAAATGAAATCGAAGCTGTGATTCATTTTGCTGGGTTAAAAGCAGTCGGTGAATCTGTTGCGATTCCGCTCAAATATTATCATAACAATCTTACAGGAACGTTTATTTTATGTGAGGCCATGGAGAAATACGGCGTCAAGAAAATCGTGTTCAGTTCATCCGCGACAGTATACGGCGTTCCGGAAACATCGCCGATTACGGAAGACTTTCCATTAGGCGCGACAAATCCTTATGGGCAGACGAAGCTCATGCTTGAACAAATATTGCGTGATTTGCATACAGCCGACAATGAGTGGAGCGTTGCGCTGCTTCGTTACTTTAACCCGTTCGGCGCGCATCCTAGCGGACGGATTGGTGAAGACCCGAACGGAATCCCAAATAACCTTATGCCGTATGTGGCACAGGTAGCAGTCGGGAAGCTCGAGCAATTAAGCATATTCGGAAATGACTATCCGACAAAAGACGGGACAGGCGTACGCGATTATATTCACGTCGTTGATCTCGCAGAAGGCCACGTCAAGGCGCTGGAAAAAGTATTGAACTCTACAGGAGCCGATGCATACAACCTTGGAACAGGCACAGGTTACAGCGTGCTTGAAATGGTCAAAGCCTTTGAAAAAGTGTCAGGGAAAGAGGTTCCGTACCGTTTTGCGGACCGCCGCCCGGGAGACATCGCCACATGCTTTGCAGATCCTGCGAAAGCCAAGCGGGATCTGGGCTGGGAAGCGAAACGCGGCCTTGAGGAAATGTGCGCTGATTCCTGGAGATGGCAGTCTTCTAATGTGAATGGGTATAAGAGTGCGGAATAAGAATGGAGGCCTTCTCAATAGAGAAGGCCTTTTTAAAGAACAAGAACGCCTCTTAAGGTACCCTTGTAAGTTTTTTCAGTTCCGCAAATACCCCTTGAACCAATTCGAACCGTCCCTTATAATGCTAATATTGGAAAGTGAAAAGGATATGATAAAAACAGTGGTTTTCTAGGGTTCCGCAATGCAAATTGGACTGTGACCGAGAGAAAACACATAGCAGCTTGGCTGTTATGACACGGTGGGATAAAAGCCCAGGAGTTTCTGCTCTTTTTCGAGAGCGTTCTCCTGGGTTTTTTTATTTGCTAGAACAGAACAATGAGAAGGAGTGTTTTCGTGATGAAAAAGAGAATGCTGGATGTACTTATGCTTGTGATTGGCGCTTTTTTCTTCGCGCTTGCGGTTAATTTATTTGCGATTCCCAATGATCTTGGGGAAGGCGGAGTCACTGGGATTACGCTGATATTGTATTATCTGTTTCAATGGTCTCCTGGTGTCACGAACTTTATCTTAAATGCGTTTTTGCTTTTAATCGGCTACAAGTTTCTGGATGGAAAAACAACGGTTTATACGATCATTGCGGTTGCGGCAAATTCGCTTTTTCTTCATCTGACACATGGGTGGAGCATTCCGTCTGATGAATTGATCATTAATACGATTTTCGCAGGTGTATTTGCGGGAGTCGGGATCGGCATGATTATCCGGGTCGGCGGGACGACGGCTGGTTCCGCGATTCTGGCCAGAATTGCTAATAAATATTTAGACTGGAATATCAGCTATGCACTCTTGTTTTTTGATTTAATCGTAGTATTTAGCTCTTATTTTATTATTGGTGCAGAAAAAATGATGTTTACGATCGTGATGCTGTATATCGGTACCAAAGTGATGGACTTCATTATTGAAGGTTTGAATACGAAAAAAGCCATTACGGTCATTTCAGAAAATAAGAGTGAGATTGCAGAGCAGGTAAATACCTTGATGGATCGGGGCGTGACGATTTTATCAGGGAAGGGAAATTATACGGGCCAATCAAAAGAGATTTTGTATATCGTCATTAACAAACAGGAGCTGTCTATGCTGAAAAAAATCATTAGAAGCTGCGACAAAAAAGCGTTTGTGATCGTTCATGACGTACGCGATGTGTTTGGCGAAGGGTTTGTGGATATATCTAAATAAAGAAAAATCCCTCTGTACTTGAAGCAGAGGGATTTTTTCATTTAGAACGGATATTTGCGGTATTGCTTCTGTATCGAAATCCATTTCGTCACGGTAAATTCCTCTACTACCCATGGGTTGCCAAAGCGGCCGACACCGCTTGCTTTGTTTCCGCCAAAGGCAATATTCGGCGAATCATTGACGGACTGGTCGTTGACATGGGTCATGCCGCTGTCAATTTGCAGGGCGAACTTTTCGCCTTTTTCTAAATCAGAAGTGAAAACCGCAGAGCTGAGGCCGTATTCGGTATCATTTGCCATGTCAATCGCTTCCTGGTCGCTGCCAGCTTTAATAATGGTCGCGATTGGGGCAAACAGCTCCGTTTGGGCAATTTTGCTGTTGTTGTCCGCACCGACAAAGACGTACGGCGTCAGCACGTTTCCGACGCGTTTTCCTTCAACCGCAAGCTCTATGCCGTCTGCCTTTGCCTGCTCAATGATCTCCAGTGCTTTCTCGATTTGGCGCTCGTTGATCAGCGGGCCGACAACGGTTTTTGGATCGGTTTGATCGCCGTACGGAAGCTGTTTGACACGGGAGGTGAACTTTTCTACAAACTCATCGTACACATCTTGATGAACGATGATCCTGTTGATAATCATACAGATTTGTCCCTGGTGAATAAATTTTCCGAAAATCGCGGCATCCACAGCACGATCGACATCCGCATCTGAAAGAACGGCAAATGGATTGTTGCCGCCGAGCTCAAGTGCCATTCGTTTGAAGGCACGCCCGGCGATTTCACCGATGTGGCGCCCGACTGCTGTTGATCCTGTAAAGCTGATTAATCTCGGGATTGGATTGGTGAGCATGCCGTCCCCGATTTCCTTTACATCCGTCAGCATGACGTTAAGGACACCGGCAGGAAGACCGGCGTGTTCAAACGCTTTCGCAATGATGGTCCCGCCGGAAATAGCAGTTTGGATATCAGGCTTGTGAACAACACTGTTACCCAGCGCAATTGCGGGCGCAATGGATCTCATGGATAGATTCATTGGGAAATTAAATGGAGAAATCGATGAAATGACACCTAGCGGAAGGCGGTAAATCTTATTGGTTTTCCCTTCAATGTCGGATGGCACCTCTTTGACGCCGCCTAATTCACCAGTATACGTCATGGCTTCATCTAAAATCGCAATCGTTTGTTCCAGCTCGATTGTTGATTTAATGATCGTTCCGCCAGTTTCGCGGGCGATCATCATAATGATGTCTTCACGGTTTTCCTGTAAATAGCCGCGCGCTTTTTGCAGGACGGCTTTTCGGTCTTCCGTCGTGCTCTTGGCCCACTCTTTTTGGGCTTTCTGTGCAATGCCAAACGCATCCTCCAGCTGTTTGCCCGTTGCCAAAGATGCTGTTGTGATCACAGACTGGTCATACGGATTCAAAATGTCCTCCGTACGTCCGCTTTCTCCCTCAGTCCATTTTCCATTGATAAAACTTTTGTTTAACGTTTCGAAACTCATAAGATGGCCCTCCTTTGGTCCTGCATATCCTCTTCTATTTCCGCTGAAGCCAATATGTAAACGAATGAGGTTTCCCTTTCAGTTTCTCGTCTATCTATACCGGATATACTCTTTTTTAGTGGAGAACATGTGTGTTTCGCCTTATACTGAATATACAGATCCTTACATAAGAGAGGAGACTCTATGAAATCGCTGCTGGCTATTTATCCCGGTTCGATTGTGTCTGAGGAGCTTTGCATAAGGGAAGGCTGTCTATGTTTTTTTGATGAGAGCAATCAGAGGTATATCTCCATTCCGAAAACAGAGATCAGTGAAAAAGAAGTATTGGTGCTGCAATCATTTTTGACGCCTGCGGATGAGGGCAATCAACTGTCTATGAAATCACCTGAGGAAAACAAGTGGTTTTCGTTCCTTTTTTCCAGAGGGGAATTGCCGGCGTACATAAAGAAACGGACGAGATTTGTTCACTTTCATTTATTCGGCAAAATAGAAAGGACGTCCTTTACAGAAGCGGTTCGCCATTTTTGGCCGGTGTCTTTTGTGATTGTGTGGATTCATGAGGACAGAGGCGTGATTGTCGAGCAGGAAAGTGAAGCGGCGGCGAAGAAGGGCGAACTGGAATCGCTCGCAAAAGTTCTTGAAAGTGATTTCTACTTCAGTGTCCGTTTTTACGCCGGAAGATTTTACGAGCCGGATGAGTGTCTGCGAAAACATTACACTCGTGAACAGGCGTATTTCCTGTTTGCTGAAAAACGGCTGCCTCAGGTGCAGAGTGTGACCTTTGAGATGATCTTTCCTTTTCTATTATTAGAAACAGAAAAAGAAAAACTGGAAACGCTGCTCTCTGAAGAAGCTGAGCTTTTATTTGGAAGTGAAGCTGAGCTAAGGAAGACCATTAAGCTGTTTATTGAAAACAACTCAAACGTCACATTAACAGCGAAAAAGCTGCATCTGCATCGCAACAGCCTGCAATATCGGATTGATAAATTTATTGAGCGGTCAGGGATAGATATCAAATCGTACAAAGGCGCGCTTCTTGCCTATTTTATCTGCCTGCAAAATGAAAGTTCAGAATAAATTGGAAATATGCACGAAAAATGGCTGGATGATTTTATGAACGCTGCCCATTTTAGCGAGAGGGAATTGCTGTTACACTCAATATAAGAAAGCGTTTACAATAACAAAGGGGGATGTTAGATGGCTGAATTGCGGATGGAGCACATTTATAAATTTTATGATCAGAAGGAACCGGCGGTTGATGACTTTAACCTTCATATTGCCGATAAGGAATTTATCGTATTCGTCGGCCCGTCCGGCTGCGGGAAATCAACGACGCTGCGAATGGTCGCAGGACTTGAAGAAATTTCGAAAGGCGATTTTTATATTGAAGGAAAACGGGTCAATGATGTAGCGCCAAAGGACAGGGATATCGCGATGGTATTTCAGAACTACGCGCTCTATCCGCATATGACGGTCTACGATAATATCGCGTTCGGGCTCAAGCTTCGGAAAATGCCGAAGCCTGAAATCAAAAAAAGAGTAGAGGAAGCTGCTAAAATTCTCGGGCTGGAGGAATATTTGCACCGTAAACCGAAAGCGCTGTCAGGCGGACAGAGACAGCGGGTTGCGCTGGGCCGGGCAATCGTGCGGGATGCAAAGGTGTTCCTGATGGATGAGCCTTTGTCAAACCTGGACGCGAAGCTGAGGGTGCAAATGCGGGCGGAAATCATTAAGCTCCACCAGAGATTGCAGACTACAACGATTTATGTGACGCATGACCAGACAGAAGCGCTGACAATGGCGACACGGATTGTAGTCATGAAAGATGGGAAAATTCAGCAGATCGGGACGCCGAAGGATGTATATGAATTCCCTGAAAACGTCTTTGTCGGCGGGTTTATCGGATCACCGGCGATGAATTTTTTCAAAGGAAAGCTCACGGATGGCTTAATCAAAATCGGTTCTGCGGCATTAACCGTCCCGGAAGGAAAAATGAAAGTGCTGCGTGAAAAAGGCTACATCGGCAAAGAGGTCATCTTCGGCATCCGTCCTGAGGATATACATGATGAATTGATTGTCGTGGAATCATATAAGAACTCTTCGATTAAGGCGAAAATCAATGTTGCAGAGCTGCTCGGTTCTGAAATTATGATTTATTCGCAGATAGACAACCAAGACTTTATTGCGCGGATCGACGCCCGCCTCGATATTCAATCGGGCGATGAACTGACGGTTGCATTTGATATGAATAAAGGCCATTTCTTTGACAGTGAGACAGAAGTGAGAATCCGATAAGATCAAAAAAACCGGACATGGGGATGTCCGGTTTTTTGCTATTGAAAATTTCAGAATCAAACCGATGAAAAAGGAGGAAGAAAAAGACAGAAAGCAGGAGAACGATGAAACGATTGTTTTTAAGCATCTTTCTTTTGGGCAGCTGTTTGGCGCTTGCGGCTTGCGCTGATCAAGAGGCGAATGCAGAGCAGCCGATGCCAAAAGCGGAACAAAAGAAACCGGAAGAAAAGGCAGTACAAGTTCAGAAAAAAGAAGACGATACATCCGCATGGATCAAAACAGAGAAACCGGCAAAGCTGCCGATTTTGATGTACCACAGCATTTCTTCAGGAAACAGCCTCCGTGTGCCAAAGAAAGAATTCGAGGCGCATATGAAGTGGCTTCATGATAACGGCTATCAGACATTAACGCCGAAAGAGGCATATCTCATGCTGACGCAGGATAAAAAACCGAGTGAGAAGTGCGTGCTGATCACATTTGATGACGGGTACACCGACAATTATCAAGATGCGTATCCGGTGCTGAAAAAGTACGGGATGAAGGCAACGATTTTTATGATCGGCAAATCGATCGGACATAAGCACCATCTGACAGAGGAGCAAATGAAGGAAATGGCACAGCACGGCATATCGATTGAAAGCCATACGATTGACTACCTTGAACTGAACGGATTAACGCCTCAACAGCAGCAAAGTGAGATGGCTGATTCGAAAAAGCTGTTTGACAACATGTTTCATCAGCAAACCACCATCATCAGCTATCCGGTAGGGCGCTACAATGAGGAGACGCTGAAGGCCGCTGAAAAAACAGGCTATCAAATGGGCGTGACGACAGAGCCGGGCGCGGCTTCGAGAGACCAGGGAATGTATGCCCTCCATCGTGTGCGCGTGTCCCCAGGCATGTCGGGCTCGGCTTTTGGTGCGTACATCGAATCAATGAAATAAAAAAAGGCGGCGTTTAATCGCCGCCCCCTCCGCCGCCACAGCCGGAATCGCTGAAACCTCCGTCACTGCCGCATCCATCATGGTGTGAGCCGTTGTCTGAATAACCGAAATACCCGCTGTCCGCCTGCTGGCGGCTTTTATTATCCGATGACTGCGTCTGAATGACTGAAAGAAAAACAATAATAGCTATTATCAATAAGATCACTATCACTTCTGGTCACTCCCTTTTTTCACCATATCTGTTATACGGATGAAACGCTGACCGGTTTCATTTCAAAGTGATCGATTCTTTCAGGCGGTCTCTGAGCCAGCGCTTCAGCACCCCATGTCCTTTGTTTGACAATAAAGTGCCGACACGCCAATACATAGGGGGATGAGGAGCGAACTGAAAATCAATCAGTCTGAAAAGCCAGCTTTTATCACGGGTGAGAGAATCAATTTGAAGCTCGTCTTCACCTGCTTCAGAGCTGTAGGCACTTTGTTTCTGTATGTCCTCATCCTGCCGAACCGCCAAGATTCTCAAGGCTTCAGCCATTTGTTTGTAACCGCCCTCCAGCAATGATGCGCCAAGATTGTCAGCACGCACCTCCATCCATTGTGAACAAAAGGATTGATAGAGCTGGAATAGGATAATGATTGCCATAATGAAAGCCCAAAGCACAATTTTATGGGCCTCGGGATGGGTGATATGCTGCTCAAACAAGAGGAAAATCCCAACGACAGCTCCAAGATATAGAAAACGCAAAAGCTGTGAAGACAGAACGTCACGTTTTTTGATATGAATCGCCTCATGGGCCAGAATGCCTTCAATGACACGCTGTGGAAGTGTTAGTGTGGCGCTTGTCAGGATGACCATTGACCTCCCGACATTCATGCCTACTGCCATTCCGTTGTAATCATCACTCTCCGTTTCGTATATGCGGACATGGGAAATGCCGGCCGATCGAAAAATCTTATCGGCCGCTGCCTGTACATGCGGATGATGACAAGGCTTGGCGTCCATCGCCGCCCGCAACACACGGTCTGACATATACATGTTGAATACCCAATACAGGATTACGGCAACAGCCATGACCCATGGAGAGGCGTGTAATGCGTATAACGCGAGCACCAATAAGGCGTAAGCGGATACCCCTTTTACGCTGGCGGCAAAATAAAGCTTACCGAGCAGCCGCTTCACATTTTTTCTATGATAAAACGGCAAAACAGAAATCACATTGTCCACATTGTTTTCTGCATCTGTGTATTCCTGGAGAATTGTTTTCCATTTTTGCGGTTCCTTCACCGTCAGAAACAGTGTTTCGCCGGGAAGAGACAGTTTAATGACTTGCTGAAAGCTTGTTGTCAAATCTAAACGGGATGAATACATCGTCAGAAGCGGATGGAGCTTTAAGAGATCTGCCGTTGATTCAAGCTGAATATCCTTCAAATCGGAAAGCGGGTATGTACGGGTTTCATAGTGTGAGCTGATATGCAATTTTTCTAAGGCAGCTGAATAAAAAACCTTTACGCTGAAAACATTCAGTATACGCTTCACCAGTGCCCCTCCGCCGGAGATCATGCCGAAAAGGATTACATATTTGAGGGGGCTTGGGTCAGGTCCATAGATGAAAAAAATGACAGCGCCCGCAAACACAACGGCGGTCAGTGCAATGTCTGACAGGAGGCGTGTTTTGTTTCTGGCCAGCTCGATCTCCTGCCAGTCTCCCGAAGGTTTTTCCGCACGCTCTGAAACAATGAGATCCATTGCGGTCCAATAGCAGTAGAACATTGTCGCGATTGAGACAATGCCGTCCATGAATGAGAGATGAGAGAAGATGTAAACTGCAGCGCCGACCCATAGAACAATATCAATCCAGAAGTCTATGGCCGGAATGAGTTTTGCTGCCAGGGCTGATATCAAATAAAATCCCAGCCCGAGAAGCATAAAGAGAAATAGATGAGTTCCCATAGGCATGCCATATTCCTTTCTATCTAGTATTTCCAACTATTACTATAGCATGGGATGGGAACTTGCAAAAACACGGACATGCAAAAAAGCAAGCTCTTTCGTTTTCCGAAGAACTTGCTCCGAGGTGTATCAATAAAATTGGTGCAGCAGCAATAAGGTTAAGGATACTGTAATCGCGCCCCCGATGCGGGTAGACACTTGGGCGAAAGGCATTAGCTCAAGCCTTTCAGCGGCGCTTAAAATGGCAACGTCACCCGTGCCGCCTTGCCCAGAATGACACGCATTGATTATGGCGGTTTCAATCGGATACATGTTCAGCCATTTTCCCGTGAAGAAGCCGACGGCCATCATGGTCACAACGACAGACAGAATCGTAATAATATTGCTGAGGTTAAAAGCGGCGACAAGCTTGTCCCACGGCGTCATGGATACCCCAATCGCAAAGAGAAGCGGGTAGGTCACAGCTGTTGAAAAAAAGCGGGACACTCCAAACGCGCCATTTTCAATTGAGGCAGGCACCAATCTGAACAGCTTGATTAGAACAGCCAGTAACAGCATGGCAACGGGTGCCGGAAATCCGAAAAAGTCATGGGCGAGCATGCCGACTAAGTATAAAGAAACAGCAAGGATACCGCCTGACGCAAATAAAGAAAGGTTGAACATTTGTTGTCCGCTTTGTGATTCCTCCAGCGCAGGGGACTCTTCTTCGGAGCGGTCCACTTTGCCGTTGCCTGTCCATTCCGGTTTTTTCTTTCCGATGCGGTTCAGCAATCCCGCTAGAATAATCGCGCACAAGCTGCCCAGCATAATCGATGGCAGAACAAGTGCAAACGCTTCCCCTTGAGAAATGGGCATGATGTCAGAATATCCGATGGACAGCGGGATAGCGCCTTCTCCGACTCCTCCAGCCATAATCGGAATGACAATGTACAGCAGGGTATGCTGAAATCCGAGTCCGAGCAATGTCCCGACAGCCAGCCCGACAATAGCGGCTGTGACAGAACCGACAATAAGCGGAATAAAGATTTTCATAAATGCTTTTACGAGTGTTTCTCTTTTCATGCCGAGAATGCTTCCGACGACAATGCCGGCGATAAACAAATATAGAAAGTTTGAGTTTTCTGTAAATTCTGTGGTGGATTTGACGATATCATTAGGCAGCAGGTGATAGTACACGACAGCGGACGGAATAAAAGTAGCTAGGATGGCCGGGCCGCCGATAGAACGAACTATCGGTATCGATTTGCCGATTTGGGCAAAGGTAAATCCGAAAAACGCCATGACGGCAATGGATGTCAAAATGTCACTTTTTACATCGTGATGCATAACAAAAACAGTGATTAATATAAACAGCAAGGCATACACAGGAAGCGGTATGATGCCTACTTTTATATTCATGGCTTTCGCAAACCAATTCTCTTTTCGAACCCCTTCGTGAATTGTATCCGTTTGCAATTGCATTTGTGTTTGAAGCTCTCCCATTGAAAAACCTCCCCTATTCTTGATGCAGTGAAATTGTTCACTATGTTAAGTATACTAAAAAATTGAAATTATTAATATATTAAAAATTTACTATTCAACTTTCCTCCTCTTGCCGGTTTAAATGAAAAGAGGCATTCTGACTAAAATCTGTTTATGACGGAATGCTGAGACTCGAGTGCTGGGGCGGGGGCAAGCATTTTGTTCGCAAGGAACGATGTGTTGATGTACGATAATAAAGGGTCATTTATCCTAGCAGCCGACATAAATAAGCAACAAAATAGACAAAAATCCGTCACATAGTGCGGGACTTTTTAGGTATTTTAGGCTTTATTTTTGAAATGAATCGTTGTAAAGTACTTAATATGAACCAGTCAGAGGTTGTGTCATTTGGTCAGTCTGGCAATCTTGCCTCATATTGGACGACTTTTTGACACATTTGTGAAATATTGAGCAATATTTTTTTCGTCTGTTTTGTGAATTACTGATCAAAGTCTCGGTTCTATTTGTGAAGTAGTGAGCAAATTAACAGTTTTAACCGGAAATGGAGGAGAAAGCATGAGTGAATTGGTATTAGCCCGCATACAATTTGCATCAACAACGTTGTTTCACTTCTTGTTTGTGCCGATGTCTATCGGGCTTGTGTTTATGGTTGCGTTGATGGAGACTCTTTATCTTGTAAAGAAAAATGAGCTGTATCTCAAAATGGCAAAGTTTTGGGGACACTTATTCTTAATAAATTTCGCAGTCGGTGTTGTAACGGGGATTTTGCAAGAATTCCAGTTTGGACTGAACTGGTCAGATTACTCCCGTTTTGTCGGAGATGTATTTGGCGCTCCCCTTGCGATTGAAGCATTATTGGCGTTTTTCATGGAATCTATTTTTATCGGATTATGGATTTTTGGCTGGGACCGCCTGCCGAAGAAAATTCACGCTCTCTGCATATGGCTCGTATCATTCGGAACGATCATGTCATCTTTCTGGATTTTAACAGCAAACTCCTTTATGCAGGAGCCGGTCGGTTTTACGATCAAAAACGGCCGCGCGGAAATGAATGATTTTGGCGCGTTGATTACAAACCCTCAGCTTTGGGTTGAATTCCCGCACGTTATTTTCGGTGCGCTTGCCACTGGAGCTTTCTTTATTGCCGGAGTGAGTGCTTTTAAACTGCTGAAGAAAAAAGAAGTGCCGTTCTTTAAGCAATCTTTTAAACTCGCAATGATCGTCGGCCTTTGTGCCGGTCTTGGCGTCGGCCTTAGCGGACACATGCAGGCTGAGCACTTGATGGAATCACAGCCGATGAAAATGGCTGCCAGTGAAGGCCTATGGGAAGACAGCGGTGACCCTGCTGCTTGGACCGCTTTTGCGACGATCGATACAAAAAATGAAAAAAGCTCAAATGAAATCAAAGTTCCTTATGCCTTGAGCTACTTGGCTTATCAGAAATTCAGCGGAAGTGTCAAAGGGATGAAAACCCTTCAGGCTGAGTACGAAAAAATATACGGAAAAGGCGACTACATTCCGCCAGTGAAAACGACATTCTGGAGCTTCCGTATCATGGTTGGCGCAGGCGTTGTCATGATCCTTGCTGCATTAGGCGGCCTCTGGTTAAACCGCCGCAAAAAGCTAGAAAACAGCAAATGGTATTTGCGCATCATGATTGCTTTGATTTCCTTCCCGTTTCTTGCGAACTCCGCGGGCTGGATTATGACTGAAATCGGACGTCAGCCTTGGACGGTTATGGGCTTGATGACAACGGCTCAATCCGTGTCGCCTAACGTAACAGCGGGTTCCTTGTTATTCTCAATCATCGCATTCGGTGTGATGTACATGATTCTGGGCGCGCTGCTTGTCTTCTTGTTTATCCGTGAGATTAAAAAAGGTGCGGAGCATGATAATCATCATGATGTGCCTGTATCAACAGATCCATTTAGTCAGGAGGTATACCATGGCATCTCTTCATGATCTTTGGTTTATACTCGTTGCTGTATTGTTTGTAGGATTCTTCTTTTTGGAAGGCTTTGATTTCGGGGTCGGCATGGCGACCCGTTTTCTTGGCCATAATGAATTAGAACGCAGAGTGCTGATCAACACGATCGGGCCGTTCTGGGACGCGAATGAAGTCTGGCTTTTGACTGGCGCAGGCGCCATTTTCGCGGCATTCCCAAACTGGTATGCAACGATGCTGAGCGGTTATTACATTCCGTTTGTCATAGTGCTGCTTGCGTTAATGGGCCGCGGGGTCGCGTTTGAGTTCCGCGGCAAGGTGGATCATTTAAAATGGGTAAAGGTTTGGGACTGGGTCGTTTTCTTCGGCAGTCTGATTCCTCCGTTTGTGCTTGGTGTGCTGTTCACGACATTATTCCGCGGGATGCCGATTGATGCCGACATGAACATTCACGCACATGTATCTGATTATATCAATGTATATTCTATACTTGGCGGTGTGACGGTAACACTTCTTTGCTTCCAGCATGGATTAATGTTTATCACGCTGCGTACGATTGGTGATTTGCAAAACCGCGCCCGGAAAATGGCGCAAAAGATAATGGGTGTTGTTTTTGTAGCGGTTCTTGCCTTCGCGGCCCTTTCTGCGTATCAGACAGACATGTTTACACGCCGCGGCGAGATTACCATTCCGCTCGCTGTTTTGATTGTCATCTGCTTTATGCTCGCGGCTGTATTTATTCGTAAGAAAAAAGACGGCTGGACATTTGGGATGACAGGCGCTGGTCTGGCGCTGACCGTGGGAATGATCTTTATTTCCCTATTCCCTCGTGTAATGGTCAGCTCGCTTCATAGCGCATACGATTTAACAGTAGCTAACGCTTCTTCCGGAGATTATTCGCTTAAAGTCATGTCAATTGCAGCATTAACGCTATTGCCGTTCGTCATCGGCAGCCAGATCTGGAGCTATTATGTCTTCCGGAAGCGCGTCAGCCATAAGGAGCCTATGACTTATTAATGGGAAAAGACCTGTTTCGATATAAAGGAATGAAGCGGATTCTCACCTTGATTACTTGTTTAACGCTGATTCAGACAGCCGCCATTATTATGCAGGCAGAGTGGCTGAGTGAGGCCGTAACCGGACTGTTCAACGGGAAGGGCATTACCTCTCTTTTTCCGGTGATCAGCTTTTTCCTCATCGCTTTTATCGCCCGGCACGGGGTGACGGTGGCGCGACAGAAAATCGTCTATCAATACGCCGCCCGGACAGGAGCAGATTTGAGGAAAAGTTTTCTTGATCAGCTGTTCCGATTAGGCCCCCGCTTTGCAAAGAAAGAGGGGACGGGGCAAATGGTGACGCTGGCGATGGAAGGCATCAGCCAGTTCCGCCGCTACCTGGAGCTGTTTCTGCCGAAAATGGTCAGCATGGCGATTGTGCCTGCGGCAGTTGTCATTTATGTGTTTTTTCAGGATCGGACATCAGCCATCATTTTAGTCGCTGCTATGCCGATTCTGATCATCTTTATGATTCTCCTCGGCCTTGTCGCGCAGAGAAAAGCGGATCGTCAGTGGAAATCCTATCAGAGACTTTCCAATCATTTTGTTGATTCTCTTCGCGGGCTGGAGACATTGCGTTTCTTAGGTTTGAGCAAGTCACACAGCAAAAATATTTTCTATGTGAGTGAGCGGTATCGCAAGGCAACGATGAGCACACTCCGGGTGGCGTTTTTGTCATCATTCGCCCTCGATTTTTTCACGATGCTGTCGGTGGCGACAGTCGCAGTATTTCTGGGCCTGCGCCTTATTGACGGCGATATTTTGCTTGGCCCCGCTTTAACGGCGCTTATTCTGGCGCCTGAGTATTTTTTGCCGGTGCGGGAAGTGGGGAATGATTATCATGCAACGCTGAACGGCCAGGAAGCAGGAAAAACCATTCAAGAGATTTTGTCGCAGCCTGGTTTTAAAGAAGAGACGCCGCTTCAGCTCGAAGCTTGGTCCGATCAGGATGAGCTGAAGCTGTCAGACGTGTCAGTCGGCCGTTCGGTGTCTGATATTCATCTCTCATTCAAGGGCAAGAAAAAAATCGGCATTATCGGTGCAAGCGGCGCCGGAAAATCAACATTAATTGATATTCTCGGCGGATTTTTAGAGCCGGATGGCGGGATGATTGAGGTTAATGGTACAAGCCGGTCCCATTTGCAGGACGGCAGCTGGCAGAAGAACCTTCTTTACATTCCCCAGCATCCGTACATTTTTGATGATACGCTTGGCAACAACATTCGCTTCTACCATCCAAGCGCTTCGGCAGAGGATACAACACGTGCTGCTGCCTCAGCGGGACTGACGGAGCTGGTGAACAACCTTCCTGACGGATTAGAGGGACGGATCGGGGAAGGCGGCCGGGCGCTCAGCGGCGGCCAGGCACAGCGTGTCGCGCTGGCCCGCGCCTTTTTGGGAAACCGTCCGATCCTGCTGCTGGATGAGCCGACCGCCCATCTTGATATCGAAACAGAATATGAAATAAAAGAAACGATGCTGGATTTATTTGAGGATAAGCTCGTCTTTCTCGCGACTCACCGCCTTCACTGGATGCTCGATATGGACGAAATTATCGTGCTTGACGGGGGCAGGGTTGCGGAAATCGGGACTCACAATGAACTGCTGGAGAAAAACGGTGTGTATACCAAACTCGTGAAGGCACAACTGGGGGAAAGAGCATGAAGAAAGAAGAATGGATTTTGCCGTATATCAAGCAAAATGCCCGCCTGTTCGTTCTGGTTATCTTTTTGGGTGCGGTGACGATTTTTTCTGCTGCTTTTCTCATGTTCACCTCAGGTTTTTTGATTTCTAAAGCGGCGACAAGGCCGGAAAACATTCTGCTCATTTATGTGCCGATTGTCGCTGTGCGCACCTTTGGGATTGCGCGCTCTGTGTCGCGATATGTGGAACGGCTCGTCGGCCATCACATCATTTTGAAAATCGTATCTGACATGCGCGTCCGCCTTTACAATATGCTTGAGCCGGGTGCTTTGATGCTGCGTTCCCGTTTTCGCACGGGGGATATGCTCGGCATTTTGTCTGAGGATATTGAGCATTTGCAGGATGCTTTCTTAAAAACGATTTTTCCTGCGATCTCAGCCTTGCTCCTGTATGCTGTGTCAGTGATAGCGCTCGGCTTCTTCTCTTGGCCGTTTGCCATATTGCTTGCGCTGTATTTGTTTGTTCTTGTTGTATTGTTTCCGGTTGTGTCTTTGCTCGTGACGAGAGCGAAGAATGCGAAGCTGAAAAGCGGACGGAATGTGCTGTACAGCCGTCTGACAGATGCTGTGATGGGTGTCAGCGACTGGATGTTCAGCGGACGCCGGCATGCTTTTATTGATGCTTATGAAAAAGAGGAACGTGATTGGTTTGAGCTTGAACGGAAAAAACAACGCTTTACAAGATGGCGGGACTTTGCTGCGCAATGCCTTGTCGCTGGCCTTATTTTGCTGATGCTGTTTTGGACAGCGGGACAGCAAGCGGACGGCGAGCTCGCTAAAACGATGATTGCCGCTTTTGTGCTAGTGGTGTTTCCGTTGACGGAAGCCTTTTTGCCGCTTTCGGATGCCTTAGGCGAAGTGCCGGGCTATCAGGATTCTATCAGACGCATGAACAAGGTGGCTCCTCAGCTGGAGGCGTCACAAACTGAATCAGGGGATCAAATGCTCGATCTTCAAGATGTCACCTTGGCCTTTCGTGATGTGACGTTTTCTTATGACAACAGCAGCCAAGTGCTGCACAACTTTTCCTTTACGCTGCGCCAAGGAGAAAAAATGGCGCTGCTCGGCCGAAGCGGCTCTGGGAAATCAACATCGCTTGCATTAATCGAGGGCGCCTTGAAACCGGACTCCGGTTCTGTAACGTTAAACGGAGTGGAGACAGCGCTGTTAAAGGATCAGATTGCGGATGCGGTGGCCGTGTTAAATCAAAAACCGCACCTGTTTGATACAAGCATTTTGAACAACATCAGGCTCGGAAACGGAGAAGCAAGCGACGAGGATGTGCGCCGCGCCGCAAAGCAGGTCAAGCTGCATGACTACATTGAGTCATTGCCTGATGGATATCATACCTCTGTACAAGAAACCGGCATCCGTTTTTCCGGTGGAGAGCGCCAACGGATCGCACTTGCGAGGATTTTGCTGCAGGATACACCGATCATCATCCTCGATGAGCCAACAGTCGGCCTCGATCCTATTACCGAACGTGAATTGATGGAAACGGTGTTTGAGGTGCTGAAAGGAAAAACGATTTTATGGATTACCCACCATCTCGCGGGAGTGGAAGCGGCTGATAAAATCGTATTTCTCGAAAACGGCAAAACAGAAATGGAAGGAACCCATGAGGAGCTTCTGGCGGCAAACGAACGGTACAGCCGCCTGTATCACCTTGATGTTCCTGTAAAATAGAAGACAGCCCTAAAAGGCTGTCTTTTTTGTTTGAAAAAGAAAAGGGACAGGAAAAATAGGAAAAGAAAGCAGAGGAGGGATAGAGATGAATGTTCCATATTGGACGGAAGAGCATGTAAGGGCCACGCTTCCTGAAAGAGATGCGGAGAGCCATAAAGGCACGTACGGTACGGCTTTGCTGCTGGCTGGAAGTGACGACATGCCGGGGGCAGCGCTGCTTGCAGGGCTTGGGGCCATGCGGAGCGGTCTCGGCAAGCTTGTCATCGGTACATCAGAAAGCGTAATCCCGCTAATTGTTCCTGTTTTGCCCGAGGCGACCTATTGGCGTGACGGCTGGAAAAAGGCGGCGGATGCTCAGCTTGAAGAGACGTACCGGGCCATTGCCATCGGACCGGGCCTTCCGCAAACGGAAAGCGTACAGCAGGCAGTCGATCATGTGCTTGCGGCTGATTGTCCTGTTATTTTGGATGCCGGAGCGCTGGCGAAGCGCACATATCCGAAACGAGAGGCCCCCGTCATCCTCACGCCGCACCCGGGCGAGTTTTCCCGAATGACAGGGGTGCCCGTGAACGAATTGCAGAAAAAAAGAGCGGAATATGCAAAGGAATGGGCGGCTCAGCTGCAGACTGTCATTGTGTTAAAAGGAAACCAAACCGTCATCGCGTTTCCTGATGGAGACTGCTGGCTCAATCCAACCGGAAACGGGGCGCTCGCCAAGGGCGGAACCGGTGACACGCTGGCGGGCATGATATTGGGGATGCTCTGCTGCCATGAAGATCCAAAGCACGCCATATTAAACGCGGTCTATTTGCATGGTGCGTGCGCCGAGCTCTGGACGGACGAGCACTCCACTCATACGTTGCTCGCTCATGAGCTATCTGACATCCTGCCCCGCGTGTGGAAACGATTTGAATGATAAAAAAGCTGTCTTCAGAGAGAAGACAGCTTTTCTTGATACCCCGCCCGTTTTTTCAGACGCGGTTTCATTAATACATAGTAAAGCACAGAAGGCACGGCCAAGCCGATAATCCATGCGATGTCTCCGCCGCCAAACATTTTGGCAAGCGGTCCGATGTAAAAGCTTGTGTTGATAAACGGAATTTCCAGCAAGATAGACAGAACGAACGCAATTGTGGTGATCCAATTGACCTTTCCATAAGGCCCGTTTACGTCGAACATGGCTTTGACTTGATACTTTCCGTGGCGAACGAAGTAGTAATCGACTAAATTGATTGCCGTCCACGGAATTAAGAAATAACTGATGAAAAAGATAAAATTCAAAAACAGCTCCATAAAATTGCTCTGTCCCAGTAGGCTTAAGACTGTGCCGACAAGCGTGACACCCAGGATCATGATGATTCTGACTTTGGGCGTGACTTTTAATTTCAGAAACGGCTCCAGCGTTGTTGTCGTGGACATGAAGGCCCCATACAGGTTAAAAACATTGATTGCCATTTGCCCAAATAACACAATGATCAGCATAATAAACGAGAAGGGACCGAACAATTGGACAATCTGGCTGCCTGAGTTTGCCGTAAAGTCAGGAAGTGAGGTTGTCAGCAATGCGCCGAGCAGCATCATCCAGATGGAGCTGACAGATGTACCTGCATAGCTGTACCAAAATGTTTTTGAAGCCGGTGTTTTAACTGGCAGATATCTTGAATAATCGGCAACATACGGCGCGTAGGCAAGCTGCCACGTCGCAACTGCGCTAACTGCCACCAAGAAAATTGGCAGATCAATCGCTCCGGGAATCCAGCTGCCTGCCGGAATCGGCAATTGAAAAATGAGAATCGTTGCAGCAAAAAATACAGCAAAAGAGGTCCAAGAAAGGATTTTTTGCATTTTGTGAATCAAATCATGGCCGAAAATGGTGAGTAAAAAACATACGGCGCTTAAGCCTATAATGCTCCATGATCCCGGGATGGGAACAAAGCTGCTTAAGGTTCCGGCCGCCAGAATCGTGCTGCTTGCGAAGAAACCAAGGTAGATAAACATGACTAAGAAGAGGGGAAGAATCGCTCCGATTACGCCGAATTGGGCACGGCTTTGAATCATTTGCGGGATGCCTAGCTGAGGGCCTTGCGCGGAATGAGACGCCATAAATATGGCACCGATTAAGGTTCCGCAAATAATAGCGGCAACACTCCAAAACAGATTAAGTCCCATTGCAACGGGAATCGTGCCGGTCACTAACGTGGTGATATGCATATTAGCCCCGAACCATACGGGAAATAAATCTTTCGCTTTACCATGTCTCTCTTCATTCGGAATATATTCAATCGTTCGCCTTTCTACTTTCAATGCATCGTCCTCCATATTGGATGTTTTTTTGAAATCGACATAAAGTCATAGCTTAACAGACTATAAGGGGGTTTACAAATAAGGATATGCAGCCAAACGGCCGGGAAGCCTGATCTGTCAATGGCTGAAAAGAATTGTAAAAAAGATGAACGCTTTTGAATCCGGTGTCGTCTCATAAGGCAGAAAAACAAAAAAGGGGGGATCACGGTCATTGGATACACATGAAGAACAGCGGCTGATCCAGCAGGCGAAAGAGGGAAACGACGAGGCGTTTACAGCCCTTTTCCACTATCACTATTCTTTCTTATATAAATACTTGTTAAAGCTTTCCCTTCACCCCGATCTCAGCGAGGAACTTGTTCAGGAAACCTTTCTGAAAGGGTACCTCCATTTAAGAAGCTTTCAGGGCCGTTCAAAATTCTCCACATGGCTGATCTCCATTGCATCGCGGCTCTATCTCGATCACCAGAAAAAGAGAAAGAGAGAATGGAAACGGAATCAGACAGTTACGGAGGAAACAATCCGCAAGATCAAGTGGGACGTGTCGGCGAAAGGGGCAGAGTGGAGCGAAACGCTCGATCTGTTTTCAAAGCTGGACCCTAAACTGCGCACACCGGTTTTATTAAGGCATTACTACGGCTATACCTACGCTGAAATCGGGGTGATGCTTCAAATCAAAGAAGGCACTGTAAAGTCCAGAGTTCATAAAGGGCTCCAGCAAATCAGAAAGGAGTGGGACGATGAATAAAGAAAAGCTTTCTGATCATTTAAAGTCAGAATGGAAAAAAATTGATCAAACAGCCAATCCCTCTATACCGAATCAAAAAGAACTGCTTCACCAGCTGTCACAAATGAAAGCTGAATACAGAAAAAAACTTCTTCAAGAGATCATTTTATTTGTATTCTGCGCGCTGATGGTTGTGAGTGCTGCAATCTTAGCTTTCACTCAAGCTCCTGCTGTGTTTATTGTGCTTCAGGTTTGTGTGCTTGCGGTGCTGCCGATTTTGATTGCGGCTGAGAAAAAAAGGCATCTCGGCGAATGCGAGGTGAAACGCGGATGACACAAACAGAAATTATCATAACGGTTGCGGCTTGTCTCATCGTATTGGCGCAGGGAATCTTTTTATTTATTGATGCGAAAAAACGTAATCGCATGGCATGGGTTTGGGGGATTGTCGGATTGATTCAAGCACCGATGCCTCTGATTTGTTATTACTTTTTTGTCATTAGGCCGGATCGGAAGAAAAGGGGGATCAAGCAATGAATATTTCTTGGGAAATGATTTTGCCGCTGATTGTATTACAGCTGGCTTTGGCGGTGTTTGCCCTCATCAGCTGTATAAAAGAAGAGCGGACGAACGGGCCAAAGTGGATGTGGGCTGCAATTATTGTATGTATCAATATTATTGGCCCGATTTTGTTTTTTACCGTCGGCAGAAAGCAAAGGTAAGCCGATATGCTGTCTATTGAATCATTATGCAAATCGTACAGGCATCATGAAGCTGTAAAGAATGTCAGTTTTCATGTGAATGAAAATGAGTGTGTCGCACTATTAGGACCTAATGGAGCCGGCAAAACCACGACTCTGCAAATGCTGGCCGGTCTGCTTTCGCCAACCTCCGGAAACATTAAGCTGTTAGGAGAAAAAAAGCCGGATCGGCGTTTGATTGGGTACCTCCCGCAGTATCCAGCTTTTTATTCCTGGATGACCGCAAATGAATTTTTGACATTTGCGGGGAGACTGTCCGGCCTTTCGAAGAGAAAATGCCAAGAGGAAATCGGCGAGATGCTGGAATTTGTGGGTTTGCACGAAGCGGCGCACAAAAAGATCGGGGGCTATTCAGGAGGCATGAAACAAAGACTCGGTCTGGCACAGGCACTGCTCCATAAACCGAAGTTTTTGATATTGGATGAACCGGTGTCTGCGCTTGATCCGACAGGACGGTTCGAGGTGCTGGACATGATGCGGGAGCTGAAAAAGCATATGGCCGTTCTGTTTTCTACACATGTTTTGCACGATGCAGAACAGGTGTGTGATCAAGTGGTGATTATGAAAAACGGTGAGATTTCATGGAAAGGCGAGTTACAGGAGCTGAAACAACAGCAGCAAACGAACGTTTTTACCCTTTCAGTGAAAGAGAAGCTGGAAGGTTGGCTTGAAGAGAAGCCTTACGTCTCAGCTATTGTCTATAAGAATCCGTCCCAAGCGGTTTTCGAGCTGCCTGATATACACGCTGGCCGGTCATTATTAAGTGACTGTATCCGAAAGGGATTGACCGTCACCCGCTTTAAACAGAAAACGGAGTCTCTAGAAGACGTCTATCTAAAGGTGGTGCACGCATGAAGGTGATGATGACGCTATTGCAGAAGGAGTGGCTGGAAGGATGGAAAAGCGGCAAGCTGATTTGGCTGCCGATTGCGATGATGATCGTCGAGCTGACACAGCCGCTGACCATTTATTATATGCCGGAAATCATCGCACATGGAGGGAACCTTCCTGACGGCATGAAAATCAGTTTTACGATGCCCTCCGGGTCTGAAGTGATGGTCAGCACGCTTTCTCAATTCAACACGCTTGGCATGGCTCTGGTCATCTTTAGCGTGATGGGCAGTGTAGCCAATGAAAGAAATCAAGGGGTAACAGCGCTGATTATGTCGCGGCCTGTGACGGCAGCCCATTATATCGTGAGTAAATGGCTCATCCAAAGCGTGATCGGCATTATGTCGTTTGCAGCTGGATACGGGCTTGCTTACTATTACGTCGGGCTGCTGTTTGAGGACGCATCATTCAGCCGCTTTGCCGCAAGCCTTGGCCTTTACGCGCTTTGGGTGATATTTATTGTGACCGCCGGCCTTGCCGGAAGTACGATATTCCGGTCTGTCGGAGCAGCTGCGGCTTGCGGGATCGGGCTCACAGCAGCTGTTTCCTTTGCTGTTTCACTATTTCCAGATGGTGCGAAGTGGCTTCCGGCTGAGATTTGCAAGCAGGCGGAGCATATCCTTCTTCATGGAGAGCGGGCAGATTTTTTCGGATGGTCACTCACTTTCTCCATTCTGTGCATCATGCTTCTGGCCGTGTTTTCTGTGTGGCGCTTCCGGCGGTATGAAAGCTATTAATTGATCATGTTACGTTTTTGCGCGAGCATCACAAAAAAGGCGGCAAATGCCAGAGACCCGGCTCCATAAAAAACTCCCGCAAGCCCGACAAGCTGTGCGATTTTTCCGGCAAGAAGGGGCCCGAGGAAGATGCCTAGCGCATAAAATGATTGATAAAACCCCATCACTGACATTTTTAAACGGGCAGAACTGATTTCGACGACATGGCTTAGCAGCAGAGGAAAAACGAAGCCGAGCGCCAGTCCGATACAGGCGTGTGTGATGCAAACCATGAACAATGCAGCTGAAAAAGGAACGTATAGCAAACAGACCCCGGTGACAGCGAAACTAATGAGCATCACGAAGTAAGCGATACGGCTTGTAAAACGCAGAAGCACAAAGCTTAATGTGGCGGCTGCGTGTGGGAGGAAAAAGGCGCTCATCACCCAAAGAAGCTCCGCGTCGCCCATTCCGAGCTGATTCATGTAAAGCGGCGTAAAACCAAACACTGTGATAAATAATACGGCATGGGCCGTCATAGACAGGATGGTGAAAAGCTTCAGCTTTGGCAGCCGCAATGTATCTTTGATGTACTGATTGACACGAATGGTGCCACGGTTTGCGGGAGGAGCAGACGGATCCTGAATAAAGCAGCAGATCACCAGACCTGCGGCAGAAGCTGCCAGCGCCATCCAAAAAGGAACCTGCCTCCCTAAATGGGCTGTGGCGAGCCCGCAGAACACAATGCTGGCAAACTGAGGCATGACGGTAAAAAACTGCATGATGCCCATTGCTTTTGATGCATTGCCATTGTTGAAATAATGTGCGTATAAAATGGTCGCCATCACCCACATAGAAGCAGTGATTCCCGCGAAAAGCCGGGCGGCCAGCACGAAGAAAAAAGAATCAAACATCAGAAAAAGCAGGCTGCTGAGGACGGAAAAGCCGAACCCGGCAATTAACAATTGCTTGCGCAAGGAAAACAGGATGTCTGACAAAAGGCCGAGCGGGAATCGCAGAAGGATTTGCGTGACCCCGTAGCTGCCGAGAATGATGCCGATTGCGCCATATGAAAAGTGCAGATCCTCCAAATACAGACTGAATACAGGAACGTAAATATAGCCTGAAAACCAGAAACAAAATACCATGCATAAAAAAACGGCGTGATCTAAAGCACCGATTGTTTTTTTATGAGGAATCAAGTCCTGCTGTAATTCCATCGTATCTCTCCACCCCTTTCCTTCCAAGTACAACACAATTATTGAAAGCGTTTCAATAGAAAAATAAAAAAACAAGGCTTCTAAAAAAGCCCTGTTCGCTGTTTTTAATACGGATCAGATGGATGGCTCTCCTGTTCAGCCTGCTTTGCAGCCTGTTCCGTTTCAGTTGTGCCGATCGGCCCGTTGCTGTTGTTTTCGGAAACCTTTTTTAGCCCTTCTGCTACACGTTTTCCGTAGTCAGGATCAGCTTTTGTGAAATTCTCAATCATTTGATCCTGAATTTCTTTTCGGCACGTAGAAAGCGTATTCACCAAATTCGTAATCAATTCGTTCCGCTCAAATTCAGTAAATCTCCGGTACGTTTCTCCAGCCTGTCCGAAGTTGTTTGTTCTGTCAATCGCTTCACGCTTTACATCACCTTCGACATGCGGCGTATGGTCTTTTCCGTCTTGCTTCGCTTCCTTCAGCCCGCCCATAATGGATGGCTCGTAGTTGACGTGCGGGTTTTGTCCTTCTGCTCTATCGACCCGATATTGCATTTGCCCGCCTTCCTGGTTGGTGGCGACATGCTTTTTCGGCGAGTTGATCGGAAGCTGCAGGTAATTTGCGCCTACACGGTAGCGCTGCGTATCAGAGTAGGCAAACGTACGCCCCTGGAGCAATTTGTCGTCTGAAAAATCAAGCCCGTCGACAAGCACTCCCGTTCCAAATGAAGCTTGCTCCACTTCCGCATGGTAGTTTTCCGGATTTTTGTTCAGAACCAATTTGCCGATCGGTTTCCATGGGAAATCGTCTTTATACCACAGTTTTGTTGGATCAAGAGGATCAAAGTCCAGTTCAGGATGCTCATCATCGCTCATGATTTGAGCATATACTTCCCACTCTGGATAATCGCCATTTTCAATCGCGTCATATAGATCCTGTGTGGCATGGTTAAAGTTTTTCCCTTGAATCTCTTCTGCTTCCTTCTGTGTCAGGTTGCGGATGCCCTGCTTCGGTTCAAAATGGTATTTCACGAGAACGGCCTTGCCCTCCTCATTCACCCATTTATAGGCATGTACGCCTGAACCCTGCATTTGCCGGTAGTTGGCCGGAATGCCCCAAGGCGAAAACAAGAAGGTGATCATGTGTGTCGCTTCAGGAGATTGAGAAATGAAATCGAAGATACGTTCACCATCCTGGATGTTTGTCACTGGATCAGGCTGAAATGCGTGTACAAGATCCGGAAATTTCAGCGGGTCGCGGATAAAAAAGATTTTCAGGTTGTTTCCGACCAAATCCCAGTTTCCGTCTTCTGTATATAGCTTTACAGCAAAACCGCGCGGGTCTCTCAATGTTTCAGGCGAGTGTTTTCCATGATTCACAGTTGAAAAACGGACAAATGCCGGTGTTTTCTTGCCTTTTTCCTGAAAGAGCTTGGCCCGTGTGTATGTTGAAATCGGTTCGTCTCCGAAGCTTCCGTACGCTTCAAAATACCCGTGTGCACCTGCTCCCCTGGCATGAACAACCCGCTCAGGGATGCGTTCCCGGTCGAAGTGGCTGATCTTTTCGAGAAAATCATAGTTCTCAAGTGTTGTAGGCCCTCTATTCCCGACGGTTCTCACATTCTGGTTGTCAGTAACAGGATGCCCCTGCCTATTCGTTAGGGTATCCTCTGACTCGTTTTTCCCGGATGTCTTATGGGAAAGCGCTTCCTCGCTCCCTTGGGCATTTGATTGGTGCTGCTTGTTTTGATGATCATCTTTCAATGGTTGGCCCTCCTTTTTTGAACGGTAACAATATTCCCTGAATGGAAAGATTTTAAAACAGCCGTTTTTTTTGATCTGCTTCGGGAATGGTACAATGTACAAAAATCGGTAAAAGGAGAGGTCGATTCGTGACGAGAGAAAAAAATCCGCTGCCCATCACGTTTTATCAAAAAACCGCTCTTGAGCTTGCCCCATCGCTTCTGGGCTGCCTTCTTGTAAAAGAAACAGACGAAGGCACAGCGTCAGGCTATATTGTGGAAACAGAGGCCTATATGGGTGCTGGAGACAGAGCGGCACACAGCTTTAACAACCGCCGGACGAAGCGGACTGAGATCATGTTTGCAGAAGCTGGGCGGGTATATACATACGTGATGCACACCCATACATTGCTGAATGTCGTTGCCGCGGAAGAGGATGTCCCGCAAGCGGTATTAATCAGGGCGATTGAGCCGCATGAAGGCCAGCTGTTAATGGAGGAGAGAAGGCCGGGCAGGAGTCCGAGGGAATGGACAAACGGACCAGGAAAGCTGACGAAAGCGCTTGGCGTCACGATGAATGACTACGGACGCTGGATCACGGAACAGCCGCTTTACATCGAAAGCGGGTACACACCGGAAGCAATTTCAACCGGCCCGCGCATCGGCATTGACAACAGCGGGGAGGCACGCGATTATCCATGGCGTTTCTGGGTGACGGGAAACAGGTACGTGTCGCGTTAGCATGTTTAAGGAAGAGGCAATCAGGGGAATGGTTGAGAAAAAAGAAGGGAGAATCGGAGCTTTGAAAAAGATGATCAAAACCGTTATCAAATGGGCGCCGGTCATTTACCCGATTGTTCGAAAAATCATGAAGGACCGCAAGGCGTCTAAACAAAAGAATATGTCCGCATCTAGAACAGCCGGCTGATCCCGGCTGTTTTTTTATAGGTCAGTTTTCCCTCTAGTCCTCCGGATGTTCATTGACTTGCCATTCTCTCCATTATAGAATTTATATACATTTCGCATCCCTTCATCATCCTTTCTGCCTATTCACTGAATCCCTGCATCTACTAGTTAGGAGGTTTTTCTCATGCTTCATGGGCGACTACGTGATATTCTGCGCTTGCTGATGGCGGCTGAAGCCCCGGTGACAAGTTCGTTTTTTGCCGCGCAATTAAACGTAACGACGCGGACAGTCCGCAATGATATAAAGGAACTTCAAGGTGTGCTAAGCGGTCACGGTGCCTTTGTACAATCTGTAAGAGGCTCCGGCTACAAGCTCCGCATTGATGACGAGCAAGTATTCAGAACACTGCTGCAAGATGAATTTCAGCAAAAAAAGGGCCTGCCGGTATTGCCGGAGGAGAGAATGGCCTATCTTATGAAACGTCTGCTGCTGGCGGACCATTATCTCAAGCTCGATGAACTTGCTGAAGAACTATTTATCTCAAAATCTACACTCCAAACGGATTTAAAGGAAGTAAAGAAACGTCTGCTGCCTTACCGCATCGTCATGGAAACACGTCCGAATTACGGCTTCAAGCTGCGCGGGGACGAGGTGCAGATGAGGTACTGCATGGCGGAGTACATTGTCGATGAAAGAGAAACGGAGATAGATGTTTTAAATGAAAAGGCTGATATTTTGCCAAAAGAAGAAATTGAGATCATCCGTTCCGCCATCTTGAAAAAAATGAAAAACGACCGCATCCCTCTGTCCAACATGGGACTGAATAACCTCATTATCCATATCGCTATCGCCTGTAAACGGATCAGAACGGAAAACTATGTTTCTCTTTTCCCGAAAGATATGGATCATATCCTGCATCAAAAGGAGTACCAGGCTGCAGAAGCCATCGTAAAAGAGCTGGAATCAAAGCTTTCCGTTACGTTTCCGAAAGACGAGACGGCCTACATCACCATGCATCTCCTTGGCACAAAACGAATGACACAATCACAATGCGGAGAGGACACATTTTCAATAGAAGAGGAAACCGATCAGCTGACACTTGCCATGATCAAAGCTGTTGATCGTGAACTGAAGCTTGGCATCCTGCATGACAAAGAGCTGAAAATCGGCTTGGCACTGCATATGAAGCCGGCGATCAGCCGCAACCGATACGGCATGAATCTTCGAAATCCGATGCTGGCAGCGATCAAGGAACATTATCCACTCGCTTTTGAAGCCGGGATCATTGCCGGAATCGTGATAAAGGAACAAACGGGTATTGAGATTCATGAAAACGAAATTGGATATTTGGCTCTCCACTTTGGCGCCGCGATTGAACGAAAAAAAACAGAAAGCCCGCCGAAACGCTGTATCATTGTATGCGCATCGGGAGCCGGAAGCGCCCAGCTTCTGCGCGAAAAACTGCGTTCCCATTTCGGCAAGCGGCTCGATATTCTTGGAACGGCTGAGTATTATAGTCTTGATCAAATGTCCTACGAATCAATTGATTTTGTCATCAGCACCATTCCGATTAAAAAAGAGCTCCCTGTACCAGTACTGAAGGTTAACACCATCTTAGGCGGAACTGACTTTACAAAAATAGAATCTATTCTGAGTGATGAAAAGGAAAAAGCCAATCGCTACCTAAAAAAAGAACTCGTTTTTTTTCAGGAGGATCTGCGCTCAAAAGAAGAAGTGATTCAATTTTTAGGGCAGAAAGTGGTCGAATGCGGCTTTGCCGATGAAGAAATCATAGATTCCATTTTTGAAAGAGAAGACATGTCGCCAACGTGTTTTGGCAATCTTGTTGCCATCCCGCACCCGCTTGTTCCGCAGACGAAAACAACGTTTTGGGCCGTTTGTACGCTCAAAAAACCGATCGATTGGGAGAGTCAGCGAGTTCAATTTGTCTGTCTGCTTTGTGTCGAAAAGGAGAACAAAGCGGATTTGCAAAGCATGTATAAGCTGCTTGGAAGCATTTTGGATGACCCGGCGGCGGTGAACCAGCTGGTCAAATGCCGTTCATATCAAGAGCTTTCGGAGGTGTTTGACCAAAAAATGCTGAGCTGACAGCCTGTATATACCTTTTTTCCGTTGCCTGCGGAAAAACCCTGAGTGTTTATGAAAGCGATTTCATAATATGATGATAGCAACAGCAGGACATTACAAAATTGATCAAACTTTAGGGGGTTTTTTACATGAATATATTACTCGTTTGTGCAGCAGGCATGTCTACTAGTTTACTGGTGAGCAAGATGGAAAAAAGTGCGCAGGAACAGGGAAAAGACTATACCATTTGGGCAGTTTCAGGCGATTCTGTACAAAATCATATCGATAAAGCGGATGTATTGCTTCTCGGTCCGCAAGTCCGTTACATGCTTCCACAGCTCAAAAAATTAGGAGAGTCAAAGGGGGTTCCGGTAGACGTCATTAATACCGTCCATTATGGCACGTGCAATGGGGCGGAAGTGCTGAAATCAGCTGAACAGCTTGGACATGTGTCATAGAGAGGGGCGGGCTATGTGAATAAAGTCAATCAGATCTTAGAAGAAAAGGTCATGCCTATAGCGGGAAGAATTGCGGGACAGCGTCATTTGCAGGCGCTGCGTGATGGTATCATCCTCACGATGCCCCTGATTATCATCGGTTCCTTTTTCCTCATCATTGGCAACCTCCCGATCCCGGGATACGCTGAGTTTATGGCGAAAACGTTTGGCAGCTCCTGGTCTGAAAAACTGGCCTACCCAGTCGACGCGACCTTTGAAATTATGGGTCTTGTCGCCGCGTTCGGCATCGCCTACCGGCTCGCCGAGAAATACGGCGTTGATGCCTTGTCGGCCGGAGCCATTTCCCTTGCGGCATTTTTATTAGCAACACCTTATCAAGTGCCGTTTATGCCGGATGGCGCGACGAAAGAAATCATGGTTGGCGGCGGGATTCCGCTTTCGCTCATGGGGAGCAAAGGCCTGTTTGTCGCCATGATTATCGCAATGGTGTCCACAGAGATTTACCGCCTCATTATCCAGCGCAATTTAGTCTTCAAAATGCCGGACGGTGTTCCGCCGGCGGTAAGCAAGTCATTTGTCGCGTTAATCCCCGGCTTTGCCGTCATCTTCCTAATTTGGGCAGCTCGGCTGATTGTTGAAGCGACACCGTTTGACAGCCTTCATAATATTGTAAGCGTTTTATTGGGGACTCCGCTTTCCATTCTGGGAGGAAGCCTTGGAGGAAGCCTTGTCGCCGAAGCCGTCAAAATGCTTTTATGGGCCTGCGGCCTTCACGGTGCAAACATTGTCGGAGGCGTCATGGCACCAATTTGGTACGGCGCAATGGATGCCAACCGGATCGCATTCCAAGCCGGTGAGGAGCTTCCTAAGATTTTCACCCAGCAATTTTTCGATATCTGGGTCAATATCGGCGGAAGCGGCGCCACATTGGCACTGGTTGTCACGATGTTTCTGCGCGCCCGAAGCAAACAAATGAAGCAGCTCGGGAAGCTTGCGGTCGGCCCGGCCATCTTCAATATTAACGAACCGATTATATTCGGAATGCCGATCGTCATGAACCCAATGCTCTTACTTCCGTTTATCATCACACCGCTTGTCACAGTGACACTTACGTACATCGGAATGAGCACCGGCCTTGTCGCAAAACCGGCGGGTATCGCAGTGCCGTGGACCATGCCGCCGATCTTTTCAGGCTACTTGGCGACAGGAGGAAAAGTCTCAGGCGCGGTCATGCAAGCCATTAATATTGTCGTGTCCTTTGTTGTCTACTATCCATTCTTCAGAATGTGGGATAAGCAGAAGCTGAAAGAAGAAAACGATCTGGAGCTGGTCCAAACGCCTGCAGCATCAGATGACAAAGAAGCGGCCCTGTAGAGAAAGGAAGTGAATCGCGTGAATGAGGAAATGGAACAAATCATTTTTCAAATCATCCTTCACGGAGGAAACGGTAGGAGCTCCGCAATGGAGGCCATTGCCGCTGCGAAAAGCGGTGACGCAGAAGAAGCGCGGAAAAAGCTTCAAGACGCTGCTGAAGAATTGTCAAAAGCCCATCATTATCAGACAGAGCTGATCCAAAATGAAGCGGGCGGAGAAAAGACGGAAATGACGCTTCTGATGGTTCATGCACAGGATCATTTAATGAATGCAATGACAGTGAAGGATATGGCTGCAGAGATCATTGAGTTATATGAAAAAATCACCGAGCAAAGGGGAGCAAGCATATGACAAAAGGATTGAAGATTGTAACGATTGGCGGAGGTTCAAGCTATACGCCCGAGCTAGTGGAGGGGTTCATTAAACGGTATGATGAGCTGCCTGTCCGAGAATTATGGCTTGTCGATATCCCCGAGGGCGAAGAAAAGCTGAATATTGTCGGCACACTCGCCAAACGGATGGTTGAAAAAGCTGGCGTCCCGATTGACATTCATCTTACGCTCGACCGGAGAAAGGCGCTGAAAGACGCAGACTTTGTCACGACTCAATTTCGCGTCGGACTTTTGCAGGCAAGAGCAAAGGATGAGCGAATTCCGCTAAAATACGGTGTAATAGGCCAGGAAACAAACGGCCCGGGAGGCCTGTTTAAAGGATTGCGCACAATTCCGGTCATCCTTGAGATCGCAAAGGACATAGAAGAGCTTTGCCCGAACGCTTGGCTTGTTAACTTCACAAACCCTGCCGGCATGGTAACAGAAGCCTTGCTTCGCTACTCCAACCTGAAGAAAGTCGTCGGTCTCTGTAATGTTCCAATCGGCATCAAAATGGGCGTAGCCAAAGCGCTTGATGTAGATGTGGACCGCGTAGAAGTCCAATTCGCCGGACTGAACCATATGGTATTTGGGCTGGATGTTTTCTTGGACGGCGTAAGTGTGAAGGAGCAAGTCATCGAGGCGATGGGCGACCCGAAAAACGCGATGACGATGAAAAATATCTCAGGCGCCGAATGGGAACCGGATTTCTTAAAAGCGCTCAATGTCATCCCTTGCGGCTATCACCGTTACTATTTCAAAACAAAAGAGATGCTGGAGCACGAACTTGAAGCATCACAAACGGAGGGCACCCGCGCTGAAGTCGTACAGAAGGTCGAAAAAGAGCTGTTCGAGCTTTATAAAGATCCGAACCTTGCGATCAAACCGCCGCAGTTGGAAAAACGGGGCGGAGCTTACTACAGTGATGCAGCATGTAACTTAATCAGCTCCATTTATAATGATAAACATGACATTCAGCCGGTGAACACGATCAATAATGGTGCAATAGCGAGTATTCCAGACGATTCCGCAGTTGAAGTGAACTGTGTGATGACGAAAACCGGCCCTAAGCCAATTGCTGTCGGCGACTTGCCGGTGTCTGTCCGCGGCCTCGTCCAGCAAATCAAATCCTTTGAACGTGTCGCGGCAGAAGCGGCAGTTACAGGTGACTACCAAACTGCACTCCTTGCCATGACGATTAACCCGCTTGTCCCGTCCGATACTGTGGCCAAACAGATTTTAGACGAAATGCTGGAGGCGCACAAAGCGTATCTGCCGCAGTTTTTCAACAAAATTGAAGCGTAAAAAAAGCCGGCCTGTAATGGGCCGGCTTTTTTCTTATTTGCTTTCAGTCAGCGCTGCGACTTCGGTCGTCCATCCGAATTCGTCTGCGACAGCGCCTTTTTGAATGCCTGTAATCGTGTCATATAGTTTTTTTGCGATTTCCCCTGTTTCACCGTTGTTGATCGAAAGTGTTTCATCCTGCCAGATCAGCTCGCCGACTGGGGAAATAACAGCTGCTGTACCAGTTCCGAAGGCTTCTTCCAGGATGCCGTCTTTATGGGCTTGGATGACCTCATCGATCGCAATTTTTCGTTCTGAAACTTGAAGGCCCCAATGCTTAAGCAAGGCGATGACTGAATTGCGCGTAATGCCTTCCAGGATGCTTCCGTTCAGCATCGGCGTTACGATTTCACCGTTGATTTTGAAGAAGATGTTCATGCTTCCAACTTCTTCGATGTATTTCTTCTCAATGCCGTCCAGCCAAAGCACTTGGGAAAATCCTTTCTCTTCGGCGACCTGCTGCGCTTTTAAGCTTGAAGCATAGTTTCCTGCGGTTTTGGCATTTCCTGTTCCGCCTTTTACCGCACGGACAAATTCACTTTCAACAGCGATTTTGACCGGCTTAATGCCTTCTTTGTAATAAGAGCCGACCGGAGAAAGAATGATCAAGAGCTTATACGTATGAGATGCCGCAACACCAAGGAAAGGCTCGGTTGCGATGATGAACGGACGGATGTATAGGGACGTGCCCTCCGCATTTGGAATCCAGTCTTTATCAATTGCGACAAGCTGCTTTAAGCCTTCAAGAACCTGTTCTTCATCAATTTGCGGGATGCAGAGGCGGTCGTTTGATTGATTCAAGCGTTCCATATTTTTTTCCGGTCTGAAAAGCAGAACATGGTCATCCTCTGACACGTAAGCCTTTAACCCTTCAAACACGGTTTGGCCGTAGTGATAGACCATTGCGGCCGGATCCATTGATAAGGGCTGATAAGGAATGATTCTTGGATCGTACCAACCTTTATCTGCCGCATAGTCCATTACAAACATGTGGTCTGTAAACACTCTTCCGAACGAAAGCTGATTTGGGTCTGGTTTCGGTTTTTTTGTTGATGTCAATTCAACGCGAATCGTTTGTTTAGTCATGGTCAATCTCCCTGCTGTTAAATTGTTTATATTATCAAACTTATTTGAAAATAATTATATTCTATTGTATACCTTCAACAAATAATCGCAATAGGTTTGCTCAAATTTGTAAGAAATTCATATGAAAAAAGCAGGAGAAATTAATTCTCCTGCGTGTTCATATGCTCGAATAACCTGTCATAATCGGCGCGAGTGGCATCCCGAAGACCTTCAACACGTTCATTTGTAATCTCCTGTTTGCCTTCCTTCAAGCCGTCCAAGAAATATTGAACATATTCTTCAGATGAAATGCCCCGGTACGTCAGGCCTTGTTTATCGCGTGATTTTTGGTTTAAGCCCGTGTCCACCATAGGCGGTGCCATTTCAATCACTTCCACGCTCGTGTCGCGGAGCTGGTGTCTGAGCGTAAGCGAGAACGAGTGAAGTGCTGCTTTTGTTGCGCAGTACACCGGATAAACAGCTAACGGGTTAAACGCAAGCCCGGATGTGACCTGAACGATTGCCGCTTCAGGCTGCTTCATCAAATGAGGTGTGAAAAGGGCGGATAAATGGACAGGCGCTTGGAAATTAAGTTCAATTTCATCACCGTCCACAAAAAGATCCTCTGTCCCTTTTTTAAAGTCAATTTCCTTTTGAATACCGGCGTTGTTGACGAGAACATTCAAGTTCGGATATTCCTTTAAAGCCCATTCATACAATGCTTCCCGCTGCGAACGGTCTGCAACATCACATTGCTTTGTATGGATGTTTGGGAGCTGCTGCTTCGCTTCTGCAAGACGTGCTTCGCTGCGTCCACAAATGATAACTTCATTGCCGAGCTCCAGCAGGCGCTTGGCAAGTTCAAGCCCGATGCCAGCAGAACCCCCTGTGATTAAAACCGTATTGCCTGTCATCTTCATTGGATGTAACACCTCTTAATTAAGTTGGCTGTGATTCCTTTACTATTTCAAATCTTAGCAGGAAATATGCAGCCGCGTCCTATGAGATGCTCAGGATGAAGTGACTTTTCCGGTTTTATAAAATTCGTCAATTGCTTTATCGACATACACCCAGCCTTTCCAGCCGATGTGAATGGTGTCTTTCATGAAATACGGGTCATATTCATGCCCTGAGAAATCAGCAACCTGGAAGCCCTTCGCTCTGATTTGTTTATTTACCTTTTTGTAATAGTCAGTGCGTCCTTTTTTCGGGAAGCCCGTGTAATCGTACCATTTCCCGTTAACAGGAATGGTGACAAACATAGGCTCTGCGCCCGCATCCTTCAGGATATCGAGCATCATTTCAAAGTCGCCATATTCCGGTGACACCGCATACGATCTTCCTTTGTTTTTCCCTTTCAGCTTAGGCACTTTCGGCTTCAGCTTTTTATAGACAGGGTTGTCGATGTGAAAATCGTTAGAACCGGAGTGGCGTTTGCCTGATTGATCCGCCAGTTTATTCAATTCAGACCATGACTTATCCTTTACTGACTGCGAGATATAGCGCTTTGGCCCGGATGATTCTGTCGTTGAATAATACAGATCTTTCTTTTCCAGCATGCTGTAATACACTTTGGCCGCCGGCTTCAGCGCATTCACTTTCCACGTCTGGCCGTTTACCATTGCTTTGTACAGTTCAGAAAGAATGGCATCGTTTTGCACAGCCTTGAAGCGCAGCATGCGTTTCATCATTTTCTTTTTAATTTCAGGATCGATCTGATCGTTAAATGCCAAATCAAGCCCTTGCAGCGCAGAATAGTTCGGCGCGAAATGCTGTTCATCAGACCCGCGCTTAATAAACCATTGCGGAGACACGATGAATACGATTTTTTTGCCCTTCAGCTGATCCATGTGGGCAGCGAAGTTTAAAGAATGAATCAATGACTGGGATCCGCCTTTGCCGACAAGGTATGGCGTGAATCCCTCATTGTTTACCTGAAAATAATTAGATGGGTGGAACTCGTCCAGCCGAGAAAGCTCAGAAGACCCGTAAATCGGAAGATATGTCGGATCTTTGAGCATCTGATCTTGTAAATATAGCCCTTGAAACATACTCGGATTCAAGGCTGTTGCTGACTCTTTCACACGCTTATCGGTGATGAAGCCTGTCAGCCATGAAGATGGAATTGCGATGGCGCCTGCGAATAGAATAAACGCCAAAATAATTGGACCGAAAAAACGCTTTTTCATTATTTCAACTCAGACAGCTGATTTACAATGTTGTTAGGTGTATTCCAAACGTCCCGGTCAAATTCAGTGATCGGCACTAAAATATCAAAACGGTTTTCAATCGCAAGCAGCAATTCTACTGTTCCAAAAGAATCAAGCAAACCTTCTTCAAAAATTTCAATATCAGGATTTTCCTTTACGATGTCATCCTGGCAAACCTCTGCTAAAACGTCTAATACCTCTTGTTTAAAATCCATAGCTTTCTAATCTCCTTTAATGGTGGTGATGAAATGGTTTTCCTGAGAAAATATAAAACCCGAAGCAAACGAAATGGAATGTGATCACAATCGCGAGAATGGTTGTCCAGCGGTTGGACGGCAGCCATTTATATTTCTTATTCCACTTCTCGAAAAAGTTGTAACATGCCATTAGAACGGCATGATAGAGGCCGTAAATGATATATTGCGGCGCGAGCCCGTGCCAAACCCCCATCAGCATAAACAGCAGGAAATACCCGATGTTTGAGACGGCCATACGGTTTTTGATCCACTTTTTCTTAGTCATCCAAAATACGAATCTCATAAACACATAATCTCTGAACCAAAATGACAGAGACATATGCCAGCGATTCCAGAAATCTTTAATGTTTTTACTGATAAACGGTTTATTAAAGTTTTCTGGTGATTTAATGCCCATAATGTAGCTGACCCCGACGGCAAACATCGTGTAGCCGGCGAAATCAAAGAATAAATACATGCTGTAGCCGTACATGTACAGCAGGTTCCCAAGAATCTTATTGTGCGTGATTGCGGGAAGATTCATGATGAAGTACGTATTGATCGCGTAGCCGATAATAAATTTATACAGGAAACCGATGAAGATTTTATGGATTCCCGTATACAGCAGGTCGGCGTATTCTTCTTTCGTCCAAGCCTTCTGTTCATCCTTTACGAACCGACGGTATCTGTCGATCGGGCCGGAGGAAATCGTCGGGAAAAACAGGATGAAATACAGCAGGCGGTGCAATGGCAGCTGTTCTTTCAGCAGTCCGTCTCTTGCTTCCATAATTAGCTGAACGCCTTTAAAGGTTAAATATGAAATCCCTAAAAAGCTGATCAGGTTATGCGGCGCATGATGCGGCTGCGGGTGCGACAGAAACGGCCATATTTTTGACAGAAATAAAGGCAGAATCGACGCGATAACAGCCCCGCAAAAGACAAAGCCGCTGTTCGCTTTCTGCCGGTATGCCAGATAGCCGCTGATCAGGAGCACCTGCCATATTGTAAACAGGCACAGCGCGATGACCCCGTGTAAGTCGTGCGAAAAAATTAAAGCCAATATAATGATAGATATGAACATGTTGTATGCTTGAAATCTTTTTCCGTTTAAGCCGAGAATGATCGTCGGCAGAAGAAGAATGCCAAGCAGTATAAAGAATAAAAACGAGCTGTAAGGCGTCATACAAGAACCTCTTCGCCAATGCGTTTTCGGTCAATTTTGCCGTTAGCCGTCATTTGAATGTGATCCTGATAGATAAATTTTCTCGGGATCATATATGCCGGAAGGGAAGCGGCAAGCTCTTTTTTAATAGCGCTTGTCAGCTGGAATTCCTTCTCGAACTCATGCTCCTCAGGCACAATAGCAGCGATCAAGTACTCAACTGTTCCGTTTGGCTGATAAGGAATCACGACAGCAGAGCGAACGTACTGTGACTGTCTGACATGGAACTCGATTTCCTCCAGCTCCATTCGATAGCCGTGAAGTTTAATCTGAAAATCCAAACGTCCTTGGCAGAAAATCTGACCGTCTTGAATAAAGCCGGCATCGCCAGTTCGGTATGCCCACTGGCCTTCATGAGAGAAAAACGCTTTTTCCGTCAGCTCTGGCTCACCAAGGTAGCCTCGGCTTACACTCGGCCCTGCAATGACGATTTCTCCTTTTTCTCCATCAGGAAGCGGTTGTCCCTCTTCATCCATAATGAAAATGTTCATATCTGGTTTGGCGAAGCCCACTGGAAGCGATTCGCTGCGGCTGATGACGTCATCCGTAATTTCAACCGATGTGACAGCCACTGTCGCTTCAGTCGGGCCGTACGTATTAAAAATCTTCGCTTTCGGGAAACGCTCAAGCAGCGCTTTGGCCACAGAAACCGGAAGAACCTCTCCGCAAAACATAAATGTGTCCGCATGAGGCAGCAGATCCTGTGAAAAACCCGGATCCATCAGGCACATTTGCACAAAGGAAGGTGTTGATGTCCACACATTCAGTCCGGACTTCTTCAGCTCTTCAAATAAGACTTTCGGCTTGTTCACAGCATCCTTTGTCACGCAATGTAAAGTCCCGCCTGATTGAAGGCACGGATATAGGTCCATGACAGACAAATCAAATGAGAACGGCGCTTGGTTTAAAAATATTTTTCCTCCGCTGACTGGAAAGTCTGCACAAATCCAGTCTGTGAAGCTTTGAAGGTTCGCAGCGGAAATCTGCACGCCTTTCGGATTTCCTGTGCTTCCGGAAGTGTAAATGATATAAAACGTTTCGTGTTCTTTGACCCATTGATCTTGGTTGACAGAGCCGCCTTCGTTTTCCAGCAGTTCTTCCGCAGAAACTGCCTGAATCTGCTGGCCGACTGCATCAATTGAGAGTCCTGCTGCATGGATCAGCAATTCTGCTCCAGAGCTTTCGATAATTTTCGCAATCCGTTCGGACGGAATAGACAGGTCAACCGGAATATAAGGATGTCCCGCTTTGACACTTCCCAAGAAGGAAACAAGCATGTGCGGCTCCATGTGGCCGTACACAAGGATAGGAGATTTCTTTTCCCCAGAAATGCGTTTTTGGATCGCGGCAGCCGCGCGGTCAGACTGCTCCCATAATTCCTGATACGTGAGCGACTGGCCTTGAGAGCGGAAGGCATCGGTTTGCGGATAAGTTTCCGCATGTGTTTGAATAGCATGTAAAAGTTTCATAGTTATTCTCTCTCCAATTAGAAATCGTTATAAATATATGAACCGGTATTCGCGGTGTGAAAACCATACATAAAAAACAAAACAAGCAGTATCATCAAATAAAAGCCTGTATGACATGTCCACTTGACAGCGGGTTTTTCATACAGCTGTTTCATTAATTGCAGCATATCAAAAATTCCCTTCCCGTTTTTTTCGACAATCACATGATTATTTGACGATCAGATGCTCAAAAAGTTTCATTTTTTCCCTAATCTCCCTCAAATTAATATATCGGCGTATGTTTTTGAAAATGAATCTTTATACCTGCAAGGGCAAGAATGGAATGTTTCGAGCTGATTCATAATAAAGGAAAAGATACCTGGAGTCAAAAGATCTTTTTAACTTTTAAAAAGCGTAATGTACTTAAAAAAATTTTTCTGTACCTGTTCGTTCAAGTGAAAGCAGAAACCTAATGAAATCAGGGCGAGAAGCGTATAATAAGAAAGAAAACGCCTTCTTGCGGTATCTTGTGAAATAAGGGAGAAGTCATTATGATAGATAAGGAAGCAAAAGGAGTTTTTTATTAAGCTGCCGGCTGAAAAAAAGTAAGCCTTTTAATAGAAAGGAAGAGGAAGATGAACCAAACAAATAAGGGTGAGGGTCAGACAGCGCCGCAAAAAGAAAGCATGGGGCAGATCCTTTGGCAGTTAACCCGTCCTCATACGTTAACCGCATCGTTTGTGCCTGTGCTGCTCGGAACCGTTTTGGCGATGTTTTATGTGAAGGTTGATCTGCTGCTGTTTTTGGCTATGCTGTTTTCTTGCCTATGGATCCAGATCGCGACGAACTTATTTAATGAATATTATGATTTTAAACGCGGGTTAGATACAGCAGAATCAGTCGGAATCGGAGGGGCAATTGTACGCCACGGAATGAAGCCTAAAACGATTTTGCAATTAGCTCTCGCCTCATACGGGATTGCCATTTTGCTCGGTGTCTATATTTGTGCGAGCAGCAGCTGGTGGCTTGCGCTGATCGGCCTTGTCGGCATGGCGATCGGCTACCTGTATACAGGCGGGCCGCTGCCGATTGCGTACACGCCGTTCGGTGAATTATTCTCAGGCATTTGCATGGGTTCGGTGTTTGTGCTGATTTCGTTTTTCATTCAGACAGATATGATCAACACGCAAAGCATTTTGATTTCCATCCCGATTGCGATTCTTGTCGGCGCGATTAACCTGTCGAACAACATTCGTGATATTGAAGAGGACAAAAAAGGCGGACGCAAAACATTGGCGATTTTGATGGGGCATAAGGGAGCTGTTACTCTGTTAGCTGCGTCGTTTGCCGTCGCTTATATCTGGGTTGTCGGCTTGGTTATTACCGGTGCCGCAAGCCCATGGCTGTTTGTCGTCTTTTTAAGCGTGCCTAAGCCGGTTCAAGCAGTGAAGGGCTTCGTCCAAAAAGAAATGCCGATGAATATGATTGTCGCAATGAAATCAACAGCCCAAACAAATACATTTTTCGGATTCCTGCTCTCGATCGGATTATTGATCAGCTATTTCCGATAATAAAAAAGACCGCTCGTTTCGTGCGGTCTTTTTTTGTTACAATCGACCGCATTTTGTAAAAAAATTCATAGAACCTTGCAGCAGACAGGGACGTCTAGTACATGGACAGCGGATAAAGTTCCGTTAAAGGAGATGACGAACATGGATTTATCTGTAACACATATGGACGATTTAAAAACAGTAATGGAAGATTGGAAAAATGAATTATTAGTTTATAAATTTGCGCTAGATGCGCTCGATACAAAGTTCTCAATTATCAGCCAGGAATATAACCTCATTCACGGTCACAACCCGATTGAACATACAAAATCCCGTGTCAAAAGCTTTGAAAGCATCGTGAATAAGTTAATGAGAAAGGGCTGTGAGATTACGACGAAGGAAATGAAGGAGCATATTCACGACATTGCCGGCGTGCGCATCATCTGTTCCTTTATTTCTGACATTTATAACGTCGTGAATGTGTTGAAGCAGCATGAAGATTTGAGAATCGTAAAGGTAAAGGATTATATCCAGACACCCAAACCGAATGGCTATCGAAGCCTGCATTTGATCATTGAGATGCCTGTGAATTTAACGAACCGTGTGGAATACGTCAAAGCAGAAATTCAAATCCGGACAATCGCGATGGATTTCTGGGCGAGCCTTGAACATAAAATTTATTATAAATTGAACAATGACGTTCCTAAGCAATTAACAGATGAGCTGAAAGAAGCCGCGGAGATTGCCCATTACCTAGATGAGAAAATGCTGGGGATTAAGAAAGAAGTGGATTGATAACAAAAGCGAAGCCTGACAGGGTTTCGCTTTTTTGCTTTGCTTGCTAGTACTTTTTATACCAGTATAAACTCACTTCTGTTTCCATGATTGAACCTGCTTTATCATGCATGGGAAAGGAGGTAAACATGAACCATTCCATTTCATTATCGAGAGGTTTGATTTTTCTTATAGCGGTGACTAGCGGGTTTACGGTAGCTAATGTCTATATCAATCAAACATTGCTTGTCAGCATGGCAGGCACGTTTCATGTGACGCCGGCACAAGCTGGGATGATTGCTACATTGGCGCAGATTGGCTATGCGGCGGGGAACCTTCTGCTTGTTCCATTGGGAGATCTTTTTGAACGCCGCCGCTTAATTGTGAGCCTGCTATTCTTAGTGGGGGTTTGTTCGGCCGCTTCAGCGTTAGCTGTAAGCTTTCCATGGCTAGTCATCACAAATTTATTATTGGGATTCTTCACGATTATTCCTCAAATCCTTGTGCCGTTTGCGGCAGGTTTAGCAAATGACAGGAACAGAGGAAAAGTACTCGGAAACGTAGCCATCGGCTTGGTTTGCGGAATTTTAGGGGCGAGAGTGGTCAGCGGGGCGATAGATGCCCATTATGGCTGGCGCGTGATGTATTGGATTGCCTGCGCAGCAGCCGTCATCATTATGTTGATCATTCACTTCTGCTTTCCGAAAAGCAAAGGGACACATGCATTTCATTACGGAAAACTCATTTCTTCATTATTTCCGCTTTTGATCAAGGAGAAAGTGTTAAGAAAAGCATGTGTAAACCAAGGCTTCATGTTCGGCGCCTTCAGTTTATTTTGGACGACGTTAGTGTTTATGGTGAGTGAACCTCCATTCTCGTTTGGCAGCCAGACTGCCGGAACAATCGGTTTGGTGGGAATTGGCGGGGCTTTTGCAACTCCGCTGATCGGCCGGATTATTGATCAAAAAGGAGCTGCTTTTTCCAACAAGCTTTGTATGTCTTTTACCTTATTGTCATTTGTTTTATTAATGGCAGGCCAGACTTCATTGATTGTGATTGTATTGGGCGCTTTATTCATCACCATGGGCATTCAGGCGAATCAGGTGGCGTGTCAGGCGGAGATTTTCCAATTGTCGGCTGAAATGAGAAGCAGATTGAATGGCCTCTTTATGGTCAGCACGTTTTTAGGCGGCGCCTTGGGATCGTATGCAGGAGGTGCAGTCTGGATGCTGTTTCATTGGAACGGTGTTTGTATTCTGGGGATGATCATGGTCGGTATTGCCTTCAGTTCAAGGATTACCATAAATCGTACTACTAAAAAAGCGATATTGGAAGGGAGATAGAAGCTGGTGCGAACAAGTGAACATTATAAAAAAGGGTTAGATATTCTGAAACAAATTGATGAGGAGAACTATGAAGCGATCGTGGGCAATTTTAAACATTCCATCGCTCCGGACCTTGGTGTGCTTGCCGTGGAGTTTAACTACGGTCAGATTTTTTCAAGACCAGGTCTTGATCTGAAATCCAGATTATTAGCAACCGTTGCTGGATTGACTGCATTGGGCAATACCCAGCAGCTAAAATTCTATATTAACGGAGCCCTGAATGTCGGATGGACACAAGAAGAACTCATAGAAGTCATGATGCAGATGATTATTTACTCAGGTTTCCCGAATGCACTGAATACCATTCTTCCTGTGGCCGCGGAAGTATTTGCAGAACGAAACAAATAATATAAAAACCTTCTCCTTTTTATGTAGAATACTAATAGGAAATTCTATGCAGAAGGAGAGTGTGTATGTGGACAGTATGGCAGAAAAACGGAAAGAGCTAGGGGAGTTTTTAAAACTGAAAAGGGCACAGCTTTCTCCGCAAGAGTTTGGATTGCCTATGGGCACCAGAAGGAAAACAACAGGCTTGAGAAGAGAGGAATTGGCCCAGCTGTCTGGTATAGGTGTCACATGGTACACATGGCTGGAGCAGGGAAGGGATATTCGGGTATCGACACAGGTACTGGAAAGCATATCGAGAGTGCTCAAATTGAATTATGAGGAAAAACGTCATGTCTTTCTGTTGGCTGGCCATCATGTTCCTTTAGATGATCAGGATGAAGATAATAAGAGCCTTCCTCTGGCTGTGCGGCACTTTATTGATCATTTAACCAATTGCCCTGTTTATGTGACTGACGAAAAGTGGGACGTTATTGCTTGGAACACAGCAGCTTGTGCTGTGTTCGGCAATTTTGGCCATATGGGCAGTAAGGAAAGGAACGCCATATGGCGATGTTTCACCTCGAAGGAGTATCGGGATCTGCTTGACGACTGGGAAAGCCACGCCAAAAAACTTATCGCACAGTTTCGATCGACAGCCAGCCGGTTTCTTGGGGAAGCATGGATAAAAGAGCTGATCGATGAGTTAACTGAAAGAAGCCCGGAATTTAAAAAGTGGTGGAACCACCACGAAGTATTAGGCACACACGCAGGAGAAAAAGTACTTCATCACCCGGCAGCCGGAAAAATGGTGATGGAGCATATGACATTACAAATATATGACTCTCCTGATTTGAAACTGACCATTTATCGCCCGTTAGAAAAAGAAAATACAGTTGATAAACTGAAAGCTTTACTTATAGACGGCTAAACAGCTGATCATTATAAAAAAGACGGCACCCAAGTGCCGTCTTTTTTTATTTGATATCTTCAAAAATGTCAGATGCTTTCGCCTTCATTTGTTTCTTAATGGTTTTCGGTTTCTTCTCTTTTTTCACAGCCTCATAGACTGCGGCTGTCACAAGATCGCCTGCTTGCTGGAGGCGTTCTTTGCTGATATGTTCGATCGAGTCTTCAGGGGTATGATACCACGGCTCAACTTCTTCTGTTTCCGGGTCTCCCCAAATAAAGTTGGCGGAATCAATGCCGGCTTCGTGGAATGGCACATGATCAGATGATCCTCCCTGTGTCAGAGACAGGCTGTCAAATCCAATTTTTTCAGCAGCCGTACGGCTGGATTCCCAAACATAGTTAGATTGGCCGTCCAATGTGTTGACATACAGCTCAGACGCTTTTTCCCAGCTTGTGCCTACCATATCTAAGTTGAAGTTCACTTCGCTTCGTTTCAGCTCTTTTTCTGATAGATGATCTACATAGTGGGAGGAGCCGAGCAGGCCGAGCTCTTCGGCGCCGAAAGCGATAAAGCGGATTTCTTTATCAGATGGAACGCTTTTTAAGACACGCGCCATCTCCAGCATAACAGAGGTTCCTGAGCCGTTGTCATTTGCTCCGGGTGAAAAAGGAACACTGTCGTAATGGGCCGTCACGTACACAATGTCTGGATGTTTGATGTTCTTTGGTTTTTTGATTCCGATGATGTTCTGAGAGGTTTGGTTTGTGAATGCTTTTAGTTTTAAGGTGGCTTCTTTTTGCTGGGTAAGTGCTTCACCGTCTTCTTTCTTAATGCCGACGACCGGAATGCCGACTTTATTTCCCGACAGGTTTGGCGTCATAGGCACGAGGCTTTCTTTGTTGTTATAAATGATGACAGCTTTTGCTCCGGCGGCTTCGGCATTTTTGGCTTTCTCGTAATAAGTCAGGTCTCCTCTGGAAATTAAGGCGATTTTGCCCTTGGCGTCAGCGGTAAAGTCCTTTTGATAGCCCAATCCCGCATTGTAAAGCGGGGCCGTCAGCCCTTGTTCCTCAGTCGGAGCTGAGCCGGACGCCGCTTGGAGAAGAATATCGCGTCCTGCTGAAAACAGTGTTCCCTCAAGCCGGTCAGGAATGTTGAATCGTTGAACCTTCACATCAAGCTTTAATTTTCTCATTGATGAGGCGATCAATAGGGCACTCTTTTTTTCAGCTGCAGTTCCGGCTATTCTGGGGCTGATTGCTTCACTTAGCTGAGAAATGGTAGAGTACGCATGCTTTGCTTTGAATGGAAGCTCACGCTCGCTATTTGATATTTGTACAGCGTGCGCGGCAGGGGTGACACTCTGTGCCGGCAAGAGCAGTGTGCCGGCAGTTAAAACAGCCATCGTCATGACAGTCAAAAGCTTTTTCATCAAAAATAAACCTCCCCTAAATGTATGGTTGGGGAATATTTCGGGATGCTAAAGGAGTTTCCTGCAAGATGAAGAGCGTTTTTGAAAAGACAGTGCTTTATACCTGCAAAAAACGCTTATGAATGAAGGGTCATAAGCGTTTCGGAATATCAGACTATTGGAGCTTTAAAAACTTGCGTTTGCCGACTTGGATGATCATATTCTCTCTTATCTCTGCTTTGGCGTGAACATCTGTTATTTTCTCTCCGTCGATGCGTACACCGCCGTTTTGAATCATGCGGCGCGCCTCGCTCTTCGAAGAGAGGAGCTTCAATGTAACGAGCAGATCGACAATCGCGATTGTTTTCTCGCCTTCCCATTGGACAGACGGAATATCATCAGGAAGGCTGTTTTCCTGAAAGACTGTTTTAAACGAGTGTTCGGCAGCTTCTGCTGCTTTCTCTCCGTGATACATTCGGACGATTGTTTTGGCTAAAAGCATTTTGGCATCACGCGGATGAACGGCGCCGGTTTCTAAGTCTTTCACGAGCTGTTTTTTCTCTTCAAGCTCTAAGTCTGTTGCCAAGTGGATGTATTTTTTCATCAGGCTGTCGGGCAGTGACATCGTTTTTCCGTACATGTCGTTTGGATGTTCGTTAATGCCGATGTAGTTGTGTTTCGACTTTGACATTTTTTCGACGCCATCCAAGCCTTCCAAGAGCGGCATAAGGATGACGACTTGTTTTTCTTTGTTGTATCGTTCTTGGAAATGCCGTCCCATGAGGACATTGAAATGCTGATCCGTTCCGCCTAATTCAATATCACTTTCGAGAACGACAGAATCATATCCCTGCATCAATGGGTAAAAGAATTCATGCAGTGAGATTGGTTTTTGCATGGCGATGCGTTCTTCAAAGTCGTCGCGCTCCATCAGGCGGGCTACCGTTATTTTCCCTGCTAATTCAATGACATCTTCCAGATTCAATGTTTTCAGCCATTTTGAGTTATAGTGAAGCTCGACTTTTTCTGGATCAAGCACTTTTCCGAATTGCTCAAAGTAGGTTTTGGCATTGTGCTGAACTTCTTCATCAGTCAGTTGCTTTCTGGCTGCCGATTTTCCCGTCGGATCACCAATTTTTCCTGTGAAATCCCCAATTAACAGCTGGACAATGTGGCCGTTTTCTTGAAATTGGCGAAGCTTATTTAACACAACCGTATGGCCCAAATGTACATCCGGTGCAGACGGATCTAATCCGAGCTTAATTTTAAGCGGCGTGCCCGTGGAAATTGATTTCACGAGCTTTGCCTTTAATTCCTCCGGCGGTATGACTTCGTGGGCGCCTGTCATGTATAGCTGAAGCTGTCTTTCTACCTCTTTTTGCTGTGACGCTGTGAGCTGCTCAAATGTTCTCATCATTTTTCCTCCTTTTTTACAAACACAAAAAAGAGCCCATCCCGATAAGGGACGTGGCTCAATGCACGCGGTACCACCCTGGTTGAAGACATTGTCTTCCGCTCATTCGAATAACGGTTTCCCGTTCTTTGCTACTTTTAAGGTTCACAAAGAAAGCTCGGGGAGGTAATTCACGTTTGCTGTGTGCCGGCTCGCACCTTCCGCCGGCTCTCTGAAACAGGGAGACAAACCGCTACTGGATTCCCGTCAAAGCTTATGTTGTATGAAGATTGTCAGCTACCTTTCTAAGCAGCCCTGTCAATATTTTCTGTTCGTCCTTCGTCATTCCCGCAATGAGCTCTGTTTCCCCTTTGTGAAACTCCGGGTAGAGTTCTTCGATTGCTTGTTTGCCGGAATCGGTGATAGAGACAAACACGAGTCGCCGATCTCTTGTGTCGATGCTTTTACGGCAAAAATTCTTTTTTTCGAGCGTTTTGATCACGTTGCTTGCTGTAGCTGTAGATATCCCTGACAGCTCAGCGATTTTTCTCGTTTCGAGCGCTCCCCATACCCATAGATCATAAAGAATGGAGAAAGCGGTCCAAGAAAGGTTATAGGAAGAAAGAACCTCAGTCTCCATTTTGACACGGAGCCTTTGTGCAGACCGATACAGATTCGTAGCGATCGAAATGGCTTCCAGGTTAAGTGACTCGACGGGCATTTGTTTGAGCTTAGAAAGTGTATCGTGTTCTTCCTTCCGAAGCTGCTGATGTTGATGTGAACGTTCCATTTTTTAGGCCTGCCTTAAATTATCAGAATCATTAGCTATGAAACGAATTGTAGCAGAGTCTGGTGTGAACTTCAAGCCCATATATCGGTTGAATAAAAAAAGCCCAAACAACGCCAAAATAAACAAAAAACCGCAAACGGGGGTGCAGTTTTGCAAAAATATGTTCAATCCGTCTATAAACATGATCCGTTTCATCTATTTTCGACAGAGCATGTAGTGACGTTAGCGATTATCGCCCTTTTGGCCATTCTGTTGTTTTTGTTCCAAGAGAGGGTCAAGCTGCCGAGGGCCAGCCGGTTTTTGCGTTCTCTGTTTGTGTTTCTTTTGCTTGGTTCGCAAATCGGCTATCAAATATGGATGGTCGCCACGGGCAGGTGGTCGGTGCGCACTTCATTGCCTCTCCAGCTTAGTGACCTGTCGGTGTATTTGTCAGCTATTATGTTAGTGACAAAAAGCAGAAAGCTGTTTGTATTTTTGTTTTTTGTCGGCGTCGGCAGTTCGATTCAGGCTCTTGCCACTCCTGACCTCGGTATGTTTTCATTTCCGCATATACGATATATCCTCTTTTTTATTTCTCACGGATCTGTGTTTTTATCCTGTCTGCTGATGGCTGTGATTGGCACCTACAGAATGGGCCAGCGCTCATTATGGGTGACAGTCCTGCTTGTTAATGTGTACGGCGTCTGTATTTTCCTGATTGATCGCTGGCTTGGCGCAAATTATATGTATTTGACGAAAAAACCGGGCGGATCCTCTCTCTTAGATGTTCTCGGACCATGGCCGTGGTATATCGTCTCGGCTGAAGCCATCACAATCGCAAGCTTTTTCATTCTTTATTGGCTTTATCGCATCTTCAAAAAATGACACCTTTTTTGTTGTATCACACATTCTGTTTAAAAAAATGTCGGAGAACGTGTTTATTTTTTTGAAAAAGGGTATGTAACTTGTACAACAAAAAGGGAGATGAATACCATTGAGGAAAGATGAAATCATGCATATCGTATCATGCGCAGATGATAATTATGCTCGTCATTTAGGTGGGATGTTCGTTTCTTTATTGACTAACATGGATCAGGAGAGAGAGGTAAAATTATACGTCATTGATGGCGGAATTAAGCCTGATAACAAAAAAAGACTGGAAGAAACCACTTTGAAATTCGGAGTGCCGATTGAGTTTTTAGAAGTGGATACCAAAATGTATGAACATGCGGTAGAGAGCAGCCATATTACAAAAGCCGCGTATTACCGCATTTCGATTCCCGACTTAATTAAGGATGAAAGCATCAAACGAATGATTTACATCGATTGTGATGCGCTTGTCCTAGAGGATATTTCTAAGCTATGGGACTTAGACATTGCGCCATACACCGTAGCCGCTGTTGAGGATGCGGGGCAGCATGAACGCCTGAAAGAAATGAACGTCACTGATACAGGGAAGTATTTTAACTCAGGTATCATGATTATTGATTTTGAGTCTTGGAGAAAGCAAAACATCACAGAAAAAGTCATCAACTTTATCAATGAACACCCAGACGAAGACTTTCTTGTGCTGCATGACCAAGATGCACTGAATGCGATCTTGTATGATCAGTGGTATGAACTTCATCCGCGCTGGAACGCTCAAACCTATATCATGTTAAAGCTGAAAACCCCATCGACTCTGTTAGGGCGGAAGCAATATAATGAAACAAGAGAAAACCCGGCAATCGTGCACTTCTGCGGCGGAGAAAAGCCTTGGAACTCCAATACAAAACATCCGTATCGCGATGAGTATTTCCATTACATGTCCTATACGAAGTGGAATACGATTGGGAATCCGGCGATCAACCAATAATACAGATATAAAAAAACGCTTTTGAGATGATCAAAAGCGTTTTTTGTTTGTCTCAGCGTGCGACTGACCGTTGGTAGAACCGCTGAATATGCATGGCGATGTAGCACAATTCTTTTTCAGGAAATTCAAAGCCGTATTCCTTCTTCACAAAGGTGCCGATGCTTAGGGCACACAGGAAGGCATCCTTAAACTTCTCTTTAATGATGTCGATCATTTCTGCGTCCAGCTCGTAAATGGATTCGCCTGCTTTGATATGCTGAATGGCAAAGCGGAGATGGGTCACAAGCCGTTCATAAGAGATGGTATCTTCAACGATATTAATAGACAGTTGAATTTCGATAATCTCGATAATATCACGGATCATTGTTGTAATATCAAGCGTTTGTGTCATATCGCCGGCATTGTTTCTTGCTGTGTGGATATGCATGGCGATATTGCCGATTTCATCATCAGGAATGTGAATCCCCAGTTTATCTTTAATCAGTGTTCTGGCCCATAAGCCGATCTGGAACTCCTTTGGATAAAGGACTTTGATTTCATTCAGCAGCGGATTTTTGATAACCATCCCATTGCTCAGGCGTTCAATTGCAAAAGAAAGATGGTCTGAAAAAGCGACATGAATGCGCTCGTTGATTTTGATGTTCAGCTCTTTTTCGGCATGAGAGATAATTTGCTCAGAAATCTGAATGTGGTCTTCAGGCAATGTTTCTAAAATCTCTTCGAACTGCTTATAGTCAGGTGTATCTTTTCTGATAAAGGTTTTTTCTATTTTTGACGGATCGACAATATCATTCTTCTTTTTGTTAAACGCAATTCCTGCACCCAAGAGAATCTTCTCTTCATTTTGATCCTTTACGACGATAGCATTATGATTTAAGATTCTTTTAATTTTCATAGCTTTTTTGTCCTTTCATCCCCCGTTTTATGAATGAAAACGAATAAATCCAGTTATTCTGTCTCTTCTTTAAACCCGAGAAACAATGTAGCTATAAAAGCAGAGACGGCTGCGATCAAGAAACCGATCATATAATGAACAAAATTAGCGGCGCCAAACGGCAGCACGATTGAAATCATCGGAATGCCTGTCAGCCCGTAGGAATTTGCCACAACTTGTACCGCAACCACGTATGCTCCGCCAATAGCACCGCCGATGGCTGCTCCGATAAAGGGACGGATCAATTTGAGATTTACCCCGAATACAATCGGCTCAACAATGCCTAAAAACGCGGTCAGAGAAGCGGGGAGCGCAATTTTTTTCAGGCTTGATTGTTTCGTTTTGAGGAATACCGCAAGCCCCGCTCCGCCTTGGGCCACATTCGCCATCGACCATATCGGCACTAAAAAGTTGACACCGACATGCGGATTAGCAAGCAGCGTTGCCTCAATTGCATAAAAGCTATGATGCAATCCAGATAGGACGATGGTGGAGTAGATGCCGCCGAAAAGAGCTCCGGCGGCAATGCCGGCGTGATCATAAATATAGACGATCGATTGTGTCATGATCTGGCCGATGATGGACGCGGCGGGATTCATCACAATCAGCGCGAGGCATCCTGTCACCATGACCGTAATAAAGGGAATGATCACGACATCAAGCGACTTCGGCACAATCGATTTTAATAGCTTCTCAATTTTGCTCATGACAAAAACGGAAAGAAGAATCGGTATCATGGAACCCTGATAGCCCATCATTGGGATATGAAGCCCCCATATGTCTAAAGAAGACGGGGTTTTGCTGCCGAGCATAGACGGGTCCAGCAGATCAGGATGCGTCAAAAGCCCCGCGATCACTGCCCCTAGGTATGGGTTGCTGCCAAATTGCCGTGCGGCACTGAAGCCGACTAAAATCGGCAGTAAAATAAAGGCTGTGCTGGACACGAGGTCGAGCATTTTAATCCATGGGCTGCCGGCAGCGAACCAGTGAAACACCTTAATCATGCCGATCAGCCCCATGAGCAGGCCGCTTGCTGTTATTGCCGGAATAATCGGCACAAAAATATCGGACAGTGTTTTCGCAAAAGCTGCGGCAGGGTTCAGCTTCCGGCTGGCTTTTTTCTGGTGGACAGGTTCTTCAGAAGGCGCGTTCTCCCATACATGAACGACTTCTTTATATATTTTGTTGACGACGCCTGCTCCGAAGATAATCTGGAAAAGCCCATAACGGAAAAAGGTGCCCTGCACACCTTGCAGGTTCTCAATGGCATGTATATCAATTTTCGTCTCGTCCTTTACATCAAAACGAAGACGGGTCGTACAATGGCTGATGCTGATAATATTGTTTTTTCCTCCTGCGAGCAGCAGTAATTCTTTTGCAATCTCTTTATGCAAGCAATCAAAACCTCCTTTGCTGAAGAAAAGTCGGCTTGTTCATCGTATCAAATGAAAAGTTGACAATCAAAATGAAAAAAGTGAGAAATATCGGCTGAAAATGACAAAAATGCCCGCGTCGACGCGACGACGGAGCATGAGAATAGGGGGTTGTCCAAGGCGCCGTTATGAGCCCAACACGAAAAGAAGAGTTAAAATGCCCTGCTTTTTAGGCATTAATACTCCCTTTGCATCATTGGGTCTTGCCTGCCTGCCCAGTCACAATCCCGCCATATGTGGTGATAACTGTAATAACGTTCATTTTATGCTGTTCATGGCTGTATAGCAATAGTATGAAAAGCCTGTACAATGGATGGGAAAAAGGTTGTGTGTGGTGTTCTTAGAATGTAAAAAACCTTTAAGACTTGGAATGCAAATCTTAAAGGTTTTTGGTTACTTTTTCGGTTTGACGGCGTTCAGCCGTTTTTGCAGCTTTGTTTTTTCATTGGATGCTTTTAATTGATTCACTGCAGACTGAGCGGATGTCTTTGATTTCTTTGTTTTGTCTTTTTCCGCTTTCTTCACTTTTGCCTTGGCAGTTTCGACTTTTTTTGCTTCAGCAGCCGCCACCTTTTTCTTCACTTTGTCTAACCGTTTTTGCAATGCCGTTTTGTCCTTGCCTGCTTGAAGCTGATTGACGGCTGATTGTGCTTTTGCCGCATTTGCATCAGTTGATTTCTTTTCAGCCGCAGATACGGATTGCTGTGCCGTCTTCAAATTGGTGCTCTTCACTTTGTTAAGGCGTTTCTGCAGGGACGTTTTTTCTGAACTTGCAGGCAGCTTGCCAATTGCTGATTGTGCGCTGTCCACATCTGTTTTCTTTTTGCTTTTTTCCGCTTTCGCAACTTTGTCTTTCGCTTGCTTTGACGCGATGTAGCGTTTTACTTGGTCTAAGCGTTTTTGCAGGTTCTTTTTGTCTGTTCCGTTTGGCAGCTTGTTGATGGCAGTTTGTGCTGTGTCAACGGTTTGCTGTGTTTTATATTTTTCTGCCTTTGCGACTTTGTCTTTCGCATCTTTTACATTTCTGTATGACTGTACTTTATCCAATCTTTTTTGCAGGGCAGTTTTGGCGTCGGAGCCCGGCAGCTGGCTGATGAGTTCTCGCGCTTTGTTGATATCGATTTGTGCTTTTGTTTGTTCCGCTTTTTTCACCGCTTGCTCTGCTGCCGCGTACGCTGAATCTGTTGCCTGTGCTTTATACTGGATTAAGCCGTAGCCAAATTGCTGATCGCGGCCTGCGGTACCAAGATCAACGATATTTCTCCGCATTTCCTCGCGAAGCTGGACGTTCGTCTCGGCAGGATCACGCTGTTTTAACAAGGCAAACATGGCTGCGGCGTGCGGTGTCGCTTGGGATGTTCCGCTTCCTGTTGCATAATACTGGTTTAAGTAAGTGCTTGTGATGTTTGTCCCCGGTGCTGAAAATTCAACTTCATCTCCAGTTGTTGAGAAGGAGGCAAGCTGATTCTTTTCGTTTGTTGCTGAAACCGCAACGACACTGCTGTATGCCGCCGGATAATTCACTGGCTTGCCGTTTCCGTCGTTACCGCTTGCGGCAACAAGCAGAACGCCTTGTTCATATGCTTTGTCCACGGCGTCATGAAGGATTTTGCTGTCTGACGTCGTGCCAAGGCTCATATTGACGATGTCCATCCCGTTTGCGATCGACCAGTCAATTCCTTGGAGAAGACTTTGAAGATCCCCCGAGCCGTTCTGATCAAGCGCTTTAACCGCGTATATTTGTGCTTCCGGTGCGATGCCGTCAATTCCGTAGCCGTTATGCTTGGCTCCGATAATCCCTGCGACATGTGTTCCGTGGCCGTTATCATCTTTGTAAGAAGAGGTATAACTGACAGCTGAATACCCGCCGGCAATCGACAGGTCATCGTGGGGGGAGATCCCGCTGTCAATGACGGCAATTTTGATATTTTTTCCTGTCAGTCCTGCCTTCCAAGCCTGTCTCACCTGAATGGGCTCAAGGTTCCATTGCTCAAAGTTGTCAGAGGTGTCAGTGCCGTCTGACAGCACTTTGAAATCCGTGCTGTCTGCTGCGGTAAATGATACGTTGTTTTCTACATACAAAATATCAGGATCCTGCTTTAATTCTTTTACTGTCTCCTGGTCTGCTGTGACCGCTACCGCGGGAAGATGCTTATACTGCTGTTCAACATCAGCATCACTGTCCAGGATGGTTTCCTTACCGGCCTTGTTATTATAAACCACAATAACCTCTTTCTCGTTGCTGTTTTGCGCATGAGCGAGAGGGCCTATGGTGAGAAAGCTGAAAAACAGAGTGACTGATACAACAAGTTTGCAAGATATGTTTTTCATGATTCATCTCCTTTTTCTATGATGTTTGATATATATATCGGAGAAAAAAAGAGAGATTAATAGTAAGAAGGAAAAAATTTTTCATGGGCAGGGTTGTTTAGCAAAATGCAGATTTTTTCCGCATGAAGAGGAAATTTTCCAAATGAATTTGTAAGCGTTTTCAAAATAAGATAAAGAAAACATTGCGGAGGTTGTTCACAAAGCAATGAGAAAAGGGGGCTTTTAAGATGAGCACATTCACTCGGGTGATGGAGGAAAAAATAATGCCTGTCGCCGGGAAAATTGCCGGGCAGCGGCATCTCAGCGCTTTGCGTGACGGAATTATCCTGACCATGCCGCTGATTATTATCGGGTCTGTCTTCTTGATTTTAACGAGCCTGCCGATTCCGGGGTATGCTGATTTCATGGCGAGTGTGTTTGGGAACGAGTGGGCCGATAAGCTCGGATATCCTGTTAACGCTTCGTTTGATATTATGGCGATGATTGCCGCTTTTGGGATCGCCTATCGGTTGGCAGAAAGCTATGGTGTCGATGCCCTTTCTGCCGGAGCGATTTCAATTGCCGCATTTCTGCTGGCGACGCCGTTTGAGGTGCCGTTTACACCGGATGGCTCAACGGAACCCATCATGGTAGGGGGCGGAATTCCGATCACGCTGCTCGGCAGCAAGGGCTTATTTGTCGCCATGCTGATCGCCTTGTTTTCAACCGAAATCTATCGGTACATTATTCAAAAAAATATCGTCTTCAAAATGCCAGACGGTGTGCCGCCTGCGGTAAGCAAATCGTTTGTCGCGCTGATTCCCGGCTTTATCATTGTGTTTCTCGTGTGGCTGGCGCGCCTTTTGATTGAAATGACACCTTTTCAGAGTCTGCACAATGTCGTAGGAGACCTGCTTGGGACACCGCTTTCCATCCTTGGCGGCAGTCTCGGCGGAAGCCTGATCGCTGAATTTGTGCAGATGCTGCTTTGGTCGTGCGGGATTCACGGGGCTTCCATCATTGGTGGAATCATGGCGCCGATTTGGTACGGCGCGATGGATGCCAACCGTCTTGCCTTCCAAGCGGGCGAGGCGCTGCCGAGTATTTTTACGACTCAGTTCTTTCAAATTTGGATCAATGTCGGCGGGAGCGGGGCGACGCTGGCGCTTGTCCTGACGATGCTTGTGCGCTCCCGGAGCAAACAAATGAAGCAGCTTGGACGATTAGGAATCGGCCCTGCGTTATTTAATATCAACGAGCCGATCATTTTCGGCATGCCGATTGTCATGAATCCGCTCCTTATTGTCCCATTTATCATCGCACCGCTCCTCACGATTACGGCGACTTATATCGGCATGAGCACCGGGCTGGTGGCAAGACCGGCCGGAATCGCGGTGCCGTGGACGATGCCGCCGCTCATATCAGGCTACCTGGCGACAGGCGGAAAGGTGTCGGGCGCCGTTATGCAGCTGGTAAACCTGCTGATCACCTGTGTTATCTACTATCCGTTTTTCAGAATATGGGATCATCAAAAATGGCGGGAAGAGAGTGCGGTTGAATCTGGCGGATAAAAATGTGATGTGATAGATGATCGGCCTGTCATAGGGCTGATCATCTCCTTTTAAACGAAAGAGAATGTTAGAATATGTAAAGGAGGTGCGCATGCTAGATTATATATGGTTAGATGACGAATCACCAATCTTACAACAAGTACCAGTTGAATACTCATCTGCTGCACTTATCTTTTCTCCTTTTATCCAAATGCCTGAAGGATGGGAGAATGCAAAAAGAAAAAATGATTACGAGCATATTTATCCAAACGATGATGAAATAAGAGGAATAGGCAAGGCTGTTTCCTGGAAGAAGGTTATGTCTTCTTGCGGCTTTCAAACACATGCTGAGCTGGCGCTGGCTTTAATGACGTCGATAGGCGCTTTAAGGGACGAGTTCGCGAGAGAGGATTTGGCTGAGGTGTTACATGAAAACATAAATGGAGACCTCTATTATCCCAGTGAGGATCATATTTCAAATTTTCATATTCCGAGTTTGGTAAAGGTGTTAGGTGCGAACGGATCCAATCGGTTTTATTACGCAGAACCGATTGTGGAAAATCGTGGCGTTTTGGACATAACTGAGGCCAACTTGCGGACGGTTCTTGATGAAGCCGCAGCAGAGCTCGTTTTGACTGATGAGAAAATGGACTTTGTGTTTATGAGTGTATATGACTCATTCATTAATGTCTTCTTAGCAAAAGATAAAAACATCAATGACCTGGTTCAGCGTATGGGCTGGGAAGCGATGGTTTGCGATGAGTCAACGTATATCAGTTGGTATAGATAAAAAAGAACGTACATCACAAAATGTACGTTCTTTATTTTTATCGCTGAAAGAACTCAATCCACTCACCATCAGGACCTTCGATATAAAAGTAACGGTACCCGTTTGGTAGAGTTGTAATCTCTTCGTCGATAAATTTTGCGTTCATTTTTTCCGCTTTTGTATATTCAGCCGCGATGTCATCAGTCAGCAGGGCAATGTGGTGCACTTTTCCTTCAGCGGGAAGCTCGCTGCTGTAGCCTTGAATCAGTTCAATTTCTGTTTCCGGGCCGTCTTCAAAGCCAAGAAATGCAAGCTCGATTACACCGTTCGTGTGTGTGATGCGATCCTTCAATTTCATGCCGAGTACCTCTTCATAAAATGTGATGGACGCGTTAATATCTCTTACCATGATGCCTGTATGGTCAATTCGTTTTGGCATGCTGCTCCTCCTCGAAACTCTTTTTGTCTATCGTAGAAAAACCTTTCCTTTCTGTCAATGCAGACATCTTGGCGTTTTGTGGTACGATAAGAGAAAGCAAACAGAAAGAGGACGACATATATGAAGCTACTCACCCTAAAGAAAGCACACGCTGCCAAAATCAAAAAAGGCTATCCCCTTATCGAAAAAGAAGCTCTCGCAGGGAGTGCGGGGCACATGAAAGAAGGAGACCTCGTTGATATCGTGTCTGAGAGCGGCGAGTTTCTCGCGCGGGGCTATTATGGCCTGCAAAACAAAGGGGTCGGCTGGACGCTTACCCGCAATAAACATGAACAGGTTGACCAGGCATTTTTTCTCACCAAATTAACAAAAGCGGCCCAAGCGCGCGCCAAACTATTTGAGGCTCAAGATACAACAGCTTTCCGCCTGTTCAACGGTGAGGGCGACGGTGTCGGCGGCGTCACCATCGACTATTATGACGGCTACCTGCTGATTCAATGGTACAGCAAGGGAATTTACACCTTTAAAGACATGCTGATTTCGGCATTGGATGAGATGGATCTTGATTATAAAGCGATTTACGAGAAGAAACGCTTCGACACGGCTGGACAATACGTTGAAGATGATGACTTCGTGAAAGGGAGAAGGGGCGAGTTCCCGATCATCATCCAAGAGAATGGCATTCAATACGCGGTGGATCTGAATGAAGGCGCCATGACGGGCATCTTTTTGGATCAGAGACATGTGCGCAAGGCGATCAGAGACCGCTATGCAAAAGGGAAAACCGTTTTAAATACATTTTCTTATACGGGTGCATTCTCCGTGGCAGCGGCGCTTGGCGGAGCGGAGAAAACAACAAGCGTCGACGTGGCAAACCGAAGTTTGGCCAAAACGATCGAGCAATTCAGCGTGAACAAGCTGGATTACGAAGCGCACGACATTAAAGTGATGGACGTGTTTAACTATTTTTCATATGCTGCAAAAAAGGATTTGCGCTTTGATCTGATTATTCTCGATCCGCCTTCCTTTGCGCGTACAAAAAAACGCACCTTCAGCGCGGCCAAGGATTATAAAAACCTGCTGAAGGAAACGATCGCCATCACTGCTGACAAGGGTGTCATTGTTGCCTCTACAAACAGCAGCGCCTTTGGCATGAAGAAATTCAAAGGCTTTATCGATGCCGCATTTAAAGAAACAAACGAACGCTACACCATCATTGAGGAATTTACGCTGCCGGAGGATTTCAAAACGATTTCGGCATTTCCGGAAGGCAACTACCTGAAAGTGGTCCTTCTGCAGAAAAAATAATGAAAAAGCTGCCCTGTTCAGGGGCAGCTTTTTTTATGTAGAAATGATCTGCTGGACGCGGCCAATGCGGCCATCTTCAAGACGGACTTTAATGCCATGCGGATGAAAGTTTGATTTCGTCAAAATATCCTTCACTGTCCCTCTCGTCAGTTTTCCTGTTTTTTGATCTGCTTTCAATACAATATCAACCTGCAACCCTTTCGAAATGCTGTTTCGCTCTTGCCCGTTCATAACGCACATCCTTTCTTTTGTTCATTATAGTCATTATGGTTTAAAAGTAACAGCCGGCTGATGAAGTGTATGTTTGTTTTTTTCAGCCTTCATTAAATATAATGTCAGGCCAAAGCCTGCTATGCTCAGAATGCCAAAAAGCAAGTAGACTGCGAAAATCGACACGTAGTCAAAAATGTACCCGCCTGCAAATGTGCAGAACCAGTTGCCGAACCCGTTGCCAATGGCGGCGTACATGGTCAGCGCCGTCGCTTCAACGTGTCTTGGGGTAATCTTTTTCACATATTGAAGCGCCGCCGGGATAAATAAACCGATGGCCACTCCCTGAAGAAAGACCGTCGCATATATGATCCATAGTGAAGGCGCCGTGAAATAGAGCGCCCACCTGAATAATGAGACTCCGCCTGACAGCATAATGACGTTGAGCAGCCCCATTTTATCTATAAATGTTTGGGCAAACCGCATAAATGGTATTTCTGAAATCACGCCGATGAAAAATAAAATGCCGATAGCGGAAAGAGACGCGCCGCTTTTGTCCAGAAAAAGACTGAAATACGTATTGTTCGCTAAGTTTGGAGCAAATGTCGTAAAGGTGATGATCATAAAGATGAGGAAAGTTTTGTTGCTGATAAGCTCCCGGAATCCTTTGCGGATATTGACCTTTGTTTTTGTTTTCTGCTGGCCGGGCATTTGTGAAGCCAATATGGCGGCAATGCACAGAAAGGCACAGCCAAAGATAAAGATCACGTGAATGGGGTACAGCTGGTTCGTCACCTGTCCCATGGCAAACACCGCGACACCGAAGCCGAGAGAACCAAACAGGCGGATTCCGCCATAATTGCCGTTTGTTTCTTGTGTGTACCTTAGTGAAATGCTGTCCGAAAGTGGAATAATCGTGCTTTGAAAGGCTGCAAAACAGGCCGCAATCAAAATAAACAGAGGGAAACTGTCAAATGCAATATAGGCTAATCCAATGATGCCTGTGATTGATGTGCAAACCGCCAGCAGGCCTTTCGTTTTTTGCGTATAGTCGCTGAGCATGCCCCAAAACGGCTGAAAGAAAATCATCACAATCGGGCCCAGCGACATGATCAAGCCGACCTGTGATCCGCTTAAATGCTGTTCCTTCGTTAAATACATACTGAGTAAGGGAATCATGCTGCCCGTACCGAGAAAAGCAAACAAATAAAATCCTTTTAACGCGGCATAATGCCGTCTCACCTGCAAGTTGTGCATCAAGGTGCCTCCTTTGGTATCCACAAATTACATTATATTGTAATTTGCGAGCTTTTCAATAAGGGGAAGCACATAAAAAAACTGCCCTCGAGAGGACAGTTTTTTACATAAATGAAAGTAAAAACGGCGCCGCGCAAAGCGTCATAATCGCAGCTAAGATCATCGATACGCTTGAAATCGTGCCGGACACAGAGCTGAGCTCAAATGCCTTTGACGTTCCCGCTCCGTGTGCGCTTGTGCCGAGCAGCACGCCCCGCGCGATTTCGTTATCAATACGGAAATAGCGGATGACCATCGGGCCGATCACTGTGCCGAGCAAAGCGGTTAAAATCACAAACACGGCTGTGACGGCAGGCATTCCGCCGATCATTTCAGATACGTTCATCGCGATCGGCGTTGTCACTGATCTCGGGACGAGGCTGTCAATTAAGCCGGTGCCGAGGTGAAGCCATTTCGCAATAAGAGCGGTAGAAATAATCGCGATGCATGAACCGACGGCCACATTCAAAATAATTTCCACTGCGTATTTCTTTAAAACAGGGAAATATTTATATAGCGGGATCGCGAATGCCACGGTGGCCGGCTGTAGCATATCGGTCAGCAATCCGCCGCCGAGATTATAGGACTCGTACGGGACATTCACCAGCAGCAGCAGACCGACTAACACAGCGGGCGTCACCAATAGCGGCGACGTATAAACACGCGGAAAGCGTTGATATACCTTTTTTGCTCCTAAATACACCAAAACCGTTAAAAACAAACTTACAATTCCGATGAACACGTATGCTTTTTCTCCTTTCTCTTTGCAATGAGTTGTGTAAGCGTTCCTGTAGACACCATCACGACAAACGTGCTGATGATGACAACAAGCAGAATGCTGACACCAAATTTCGACATAATGTCTCCGTATTCAATCACTCCGACGGCAGACGGGATAAAAAATAAAAGCAGCTCCCCGAGAAGCCACGCTGCACCAAGCTCGATCCATTCAAGCTTGATAATGTTAAAGTGCAATAATGTGAAAAGAATCACAATCCCTATTATACTGCCGGGAATATTTATATGAAGAAGGGCTGTCACCCAATTAATCAGCCGAGCAAATATAAATAACAGAGCGATTTGAATAACGGTTAGCAACAGTTTTTTCATATTGATGCCTCCCTTATATACTTATTGTACATAAGGTCTCGCTATAGGTAAAATATATATTAAGAATAAGAAGTATTCCTTTTGTCTATAGAAAGGGTGAAGCACATGGATATCCGCCATTTAACATATTTCTTGGAAGTCGCCCGTTTAAAAAGTTTTACGAAGGCTTCCCAATCCCTTTATGTATCTCAGCCGACGATATCAAAAATGATCAAAAATTTAGAAGAAGAGCTCGGAATTGAACTGTTTTACCGAAACGGCAGGCAGGTGGAACTGACTGATGCCGGTCATAGCATGTATGTGCAGGCGCAGGAAATCATTAAATCATTTCAAAACCTGACGTCAGAATTAAATGATATTATGGAAGTCAAGAAAGGGCACGTACGGATTGGACTGCCGCCGATGATCGGATCGGGGTTTTTCCCCAGAGTGCTCGGCGATTTCCGTGAAAACTATCCGAATGTCACCTTTCAGCTAGTCGAAGACGGTTCTATAAAAGTCCAAGAAGGTGTCGGGGACGGCTCTCTTGATATCGGCGTTGTGGTCCTTCCCGCAAACGAAGATATCTTTCATTCGTTTACAATCGTAAAAGAAACCTTAATGCTTGTCGTTCACCCTTCCCACCGGCTGGCTGATGAGAAAGAATGTCAGCTGCGTGAGTTGAAGGACGAGCCTTTTATTTTCTTCAGAGAGGATTTTGTCCTGCACAACCGAATTATGACGGAATGTATCAAGGCTGGGTTCCGGCCCCATATCATTTATGAAACATCACAATGGGATTTTATCAGTGAGATGGTATCAGCAAACCTTGGGATCGGGCTTTTGCCGGAACGGATCTGCCGCGGCCTTGACCCGGAAAAAGTGAAAGTCATTCCGCTTGTCGATCCGGTCATCCCTTGGCACCTCGCCATTATTTGGAGAAAGGACCGGTACTTGTCGTTTGCCGCCAGAGCTTGGCTCGAACATACGAAATCGTATTTATGGGACCCGAAAAAAGATAGTAAAGGATGATGCAAACATGGATGCACAATCAGCAGCAAAATGTCTTACTGCTGTCCGCCGGCACAGCCCACTGGTGCATAGCATAACCAACAATGTCGTAACGAATTTCACAGCAAACGGCCTGCTCGCGCTCGGCGCATCGCCCGTAATGGCGTACGCAAAAGAAGAGGTCGCCGATATGGCGAAGATTGCGGGTGCACTCGTTTTAAATATCGGGACGCTGAGCAAGGAGTCAGTCGAAGCGATGATCATCGCGGGAAAATCAGCCAATGAACATGGCGTTCCCGTCATTCTTGATCCTGTCGGTGCCGGAGCAACACCGTTCCGCACTGAATCGGCACGTGACATCATTCGTGAGGTGTGCCTTGCTGCAATCAGAGGAAATGCGGCGGAAATTGCCCATACCGTCGGCGTGACCGATTGGCTGATCAAAGGTGTTGATGCGGGTGAAGGCGGAGGCGACATCATCCGGCTGGCTCAGCAGGCGGCACAAAAGCTAAAAACGGTCATTGCGATAACTGGTGAAGTTGATGTCATAGCCGACACGTCACATGTATACACCCTTCATAACGGCCACAAGCTGCTGACAAAAGTGACAGGTGCCGGTTGCCTGCTGACTTCCGTCGTCGGTGCGTTTTGCGCTGTGGAAGAAAATCCATTGTTTGCTGCTATTGCGGCCATTTCTTCGTATGGGGTCGCCGCTCAGCTTGCCGCACAGCAGACGGCTGACCAAGGCCCTGGAAGCTTTCAGATTGAATTGCTGAACAAGCTTTCAACTGTTACTGAACAAGACGTCCAAGAATGGGCGACTATAGAAAGGGTGACTGTCTCATGACTCGTATTTCTCGGGAAATGATGAAAGAGTTATTATCTGTATACTTCATTATGGGGTCAAACAATACGAAAGCCGACCCTGTTACAGTTGTACAAAAAGCGTTAAAAGGCGGTGCCACCCTGTACCAGTTCCGTGAAAAAGGCGGGGATGCGCTGACAGGAGAGGCTCGGATTGAATTTGCTGAAAAAGCGCAGGCAGCTTGCCGTGAAGCTGGTATTCCGTTCATTGTCAATGATGATGTGGAATTGGCTCTGAAGCTGAAAGCTGACGGTATCCACATCGGCCAGGAAGACGCAAATGCGAAAGAGGTAAGAGCTGCCATAGGTGATATGATTCTCGGCGTTTCTGCCCATACGATGTCTGAGGTGAAGCAAGCTGAAGAAGACGGAGCCGATTATGTCGGGCTTGGGCCGATCTATCCGACTGAAACGAAAAAGGATACAAGAGCGGTACAGGGTGTATCTCTTATCGAAGCAGTGCGCCGCCAAGGCATCAGCATTCCAATTGTCGGCATCGGCGGCATCACAATAGAAAATGCCGCACCTGTTATCCAAGCGGGGGCCGATGGCGTCAGTATGATCAGCGCCATCAGTCAGGCGGAAGATCCTGAGAGTGCTGCACGCAAGTTTCGTGAGGAAATTCAAACATATAAAACAGAAAGATAATCGTTCATCTTCCTTCAAAAGGCTGTTCTGTAAAAGGACAGCTTTTTTGCTGTCCATCAAGGTTTTCAGACCTTCAAATTTTAATTGACAAAGGACAGGAACTGGCTATGATTATGTTATACAATGATAATCATTTTCAATTATAGGAGGAACATGATGGCTCGGGGGCTGGCACTTATTTTATTCAGCTTGTTGATGGTTTTCGGTTCTGCGGCACATGCGGAAGATGATCCGATCGCCGCATTAATTCAATTAAACAAGCAAATGATCAAATCCGTACAAGACGGAGATATAGACTCGGCACAACAAACGTTTGAAACCTTCAAGGCGAAGTGGAAAAAAGAAGAACCTTCTATTAAGAAGGAAAACCTTTCTTCTCACAGCGAAATGGACGCGAATATCGCAATGATTTCTCTTTCTTTTATCAATAAAGACGCAGGCAAGCTCAAAACACAGCTTGAAGAGCTTTCGTCTCATTTAGAAACCTATCAGCAGGCTGTCGTGCTGAAAAAGACAACCTCAGGTCAATCAAGGGCGTCCTTAACAGCCTATATACAAAGCTTGAAAGACACAAAACAGTTCATAGAAAAAAAACAATTGGATGAAGCGTCATCCGCAATCGACAATTTAGTTACATCCTGGCTCGCCGTTGAGGGAGACGTCGTGTCCCAATCGAAAGAAGCCTATACGACATCGGAGGAAAATCTGGCACTGATGAAGGCGGAGATCGGCAGCCATCCTGAAAAGGTATCAAAGCAAATTGACGAAATGATTCAATTGCTCGAGCCGATCGCTTCAAGCAGCTACAGCTGGTGGGATGCGGCGCTGATCCCGATTCGTGAAGGAATGGAGGCCCTCCTTGTCATCGGAGCGCTATTAACCATGACAAAAAAAGCGCGGGTTACGCGTTCCTCGACATGGATCTGGGGTGGGGCGTCCGCCGGCATGGCTGTTTCCTTAGCAGCCGGCATCGGTGTCACGGTTCTGTTCTCTTCCAGTGTATTCGGAGAAAACAATTTCTTGCTTGGCGGCGTTACCGGCGTACTGTCCGCTGTCATGCTTTTGTATGTCGGGGTGTGGCTGCACAGAAACGCCTCAATGGATAAATGGAGAGAAAAAATCAATATCCAGAAGTCACAGGCACTAAAAAAACGAAGCCTGCTTTCCTTTGCGCTCATTGCATTTCTGGCAGTTGTAAGAGAAGGTCTCGAAACGGTCATCTTTTTCATCGGGCTTGTCGGGAAGCTTCCGCTCACTGAACTGATCGGCGGAACTGCCGCAGGGCTTATCGTTCTCGTCATCGTCGGTGTTCTGATGATCAAGCTCGGAATGCGCATTCCATTGAAGCCGTTTTTTCTTCTATCAATGGCGGTTGTCCTGTATATGTGCGTGAAATTTCTCGGAACCGGCGTTCACAGCCTTCAACTGGCGGGCATTCTTCCGTCTGATGCAGAAAGCTGGCTGCCGTCTGTATCGGTGCTAGGCATTTATCCGTCTGTGTACAGCACGATTCCGCAAATGTTGATTTTACTCTTTTTACTGATTGCGCTTGTTTCAGAAGCGGCAAAACATTTTACAAACGGAAAGGAACTGACGAAATGAATTTCACAAAAATCGCTGTATCAGCCGGATGCATCCTTGCGCTGTGCGCAGGCTGCGGAGCCAATGACACATCTTCAACTAAAGAAAAAGCTTCATCTGAAAAAAGCGGGGTCACTAAAGAAATCACCGCATCCGTAAATAAAATGGAAACCATCATTTCTAAGCTGAATGACTCAGCGGAAAAAGGAGACCAAAAAGAGATTGAAAAGAAGGGGAAAGAGTTAAACAGCTACTGGCTTTCCTTTGAAAATGATATTCGCAGCGACTATCCATTCGAATATACAGAAATCGAAAAGCATCTTCAGCCAATCTACACAGAAGCGCAAAAAGACAAACCGGATACAGCAAAAATCAAGACAGAATCCGAGTCACTGAAAGCGTCCTTAGAAGACCTGACAGAAGCGAAGAAGAGCGGCCAAAAGGCTAGCGATCAGCTGGCAAAAGCAGCGGATGAGTATAAAGGCTATGTCAAAAAGCAGAGTGGCCAGCTTGTCAAAGCGACTGAAGCATTTACAAGCGCTGTAAAATCCGGCGATATCGAAAAATCTAAAACGTTATATGCGAAAGCGCGTGTTTATTACGAGCGTATCGAACCGATCGCTGAAAGCCTTGGAGATCTTGACCCGAAAATTGATGCACGAGAAAACGATGTTGAAGAAGGAGACAAATGGACAGGCTTCCATAAGCTTGAGAAGGCCATTTGGAAGGATCAAGATATTTCCGGGGAAAAGGCAACAGCTGACCAGCTTCTCAAAGATGTAAAAGAGCTTGACGGTTCAATTCAATCACTGAAATTAACCCCTGAACAAATTGTAGCAGGCGCGATGGAGCTTCTGAACGAAGCCGGAATTTCGAAAATCACGGGAGAAGAAGAGCGCTACTCACGGATTGATTTAGTTGACCTTATGGCAAATGTGAAAGGCTCCGAAGCCGTTTATCAAACAGTGAAAAGCGCGCTTGTAAAAGATCACTCCGACTTGACGGAAAAACTGGATACGGAGTTCAGCGAATTTGAAGTTTTAATGGCAAAATACAAAACAAATGATCAGTCCTATACGTCTTATGATAAATTAAGTGAAAAGCAAATCAGAGAGCTGAGCACAAAGCTGACGACTCTTTCTGAAACCATGTCGAAGATTGCGAATGTGCTATAAAAGGAGTTTTGTAACAGCATGAGTGATGAACAAAAAAAGCCAGAACAAATTCACAGACGGGACATTTTAAAATGGGGAGCGATGGCGGGGGCAGCCGTTGCGATCGGTGCCAGCGGACTCGGCGGACTCGCTCCGCTTGTGCAGACCGCGGCCAAGTCATCGAAAAAGGATGAAAAAGAGGATGATCAGGTCGTTCCGTTTTACGGAAAGCATCAGGCCGGAATCACAACTGCCCATCAGACGTATGTCTATTTTGCTGCACTGGATGTAACAGCAAAAGACAAAAGCGACATCATTACGTTATTTAGAAACTGGACAAGTCTCACACAGATGCTGACGTCTGGCAAGAAAATGTCAGCTGAGCAGAGAAATCAGTATCTGCCGCCGCAGGATACAGGTGAGTCTGCTGATTTATCCCCTTCCAACTTAACGGTCACATTCGGATTTGGGCCTGGCTTTTTTGAAAAAGACGGAAAGGACCGCTTCGGGCTGAAAAGCAAAAAGCCGAAGCACCTAGCCGCTCTTCCAGCGATGCCCAATGACAACCTGGATGAAAAGCAGGGAGGCGGGGACATCTGCATTCAAGTATGTGCAGACGACGAGCAAGTGGCGTTTCACGCGCTGCGTAACCTGCTAAATCAAGCGGTCGGCACTTGTGAGGTCCGCTTTGTGAACAAAGGCTTTTTAAGCGGAGGAAAAAATGGCGAAACACCGCGCAATCTCTTCGGGTTTAAAGATGGAACAGGCAACCAGAGCACGAAGGATGACACGTTGATGAACTCGATCGTGTGGATTCAGTCTGGTGAGCCTGACTGGATGACGGGCGGCACCTATATGGCTTTTCGGAAAATCAAAATGTTCCTTGAGATATGGGACCGCTCTTCCCTCAAGGACCAAGAGGATACCTTCGGCCGCAGAAAAAGCTCGGGGGCGCCTTTTGGGCAGAAAAAGGAAACAGATCCCGTTAAGTTGAATCAAATTCCGTCTAATTCACACGTCAGTCTAGCGAAATCTACGGGAAAACAAATTTTGAGAAGAGCTTTCTCTTACACAGAAGGGCTTGATCCGAAAACCGGCTATATGGATGCAGGTCTTCTGTTTATCAGTTTTCAAAAAAATCCCGACAATCAGTTTATCCCGATGCTGAAGGCTCTTTCAGCAAAGGATGCGTTAAACGAATATACACAAACAATCGGTTCTGCTTTATACGCATGCCCAGGCGGCTGCAAAAAAGGAGAATATATTGCCCAGCGTTTGCTGGAATCATAAAAGAAGCCTTTACAGGCTTCTTTCAGCGTGTCGACAAACCCTCGCATTCGTTGTCAAGCCTGTGCGTTGATGCTCACGAATTAGAGCATTCGCTCCGCTCCAATGCTCGGCTTTCCTAGACTTCAAGGGTTTTCAATCACGCTGAAAGGATGACAAAATCCTAAAACTTTTTAGGATTTTGTCAACAATCTGAAAGAAGCCTTATCGGCTTCTTTATTTAAAAAACAGTTGTAACTTTAATTGTTACAGTTTAAAATCAATTTATACGAAAGGAGATTATCATGACAGTACACATTAAAGTTTATTCAGATTACGTCTGCCCATTTTGTTTTGTTGGAAAAGCCGCTTTTGAAGAAGCGATAAAAGGAAAGGATGTTGAAGTCGAGTGGATGCCGTTTGAACTGCGCCCAAGCCCATCTCCTCAGCTTGATCCGGTCAATGATCCTTCCAAACAGTACATGTGGCAGACATCAATTCAGCCAATGGCGGAGAAATTAGGAGTCGAGATCAATTTTCCAAACGTCTCGCCCCATCCGTATACAGACCTCGCGTTTGAAGGCTTCCATTTTGCGAAGGAATACAATAAAGGACATGAATACAACACCCGTGTCTTTCAGGCATTTTTCCAAGAGGGCCAAAATATCGGCGACATTGACATCTTGACGAAGCTCGCCGAGGAAGTGGGATTAGACGGTGCATCATTCAAATCAGCACTGGAAATAAGAACATATCAGGACGTGCAGCGCCAAGCCTTGAAGCACGCCTATGAAGAGGCTGACATCACAGCCGTTCCAACCTTTATTATCGGTGACACTGTAATTCCGGGTGCTGCCGGCAAGGATGTATTTGAAAAAGCGATTTCTGACGAGCAGAAGAAAAAGTAAGGAAAAAGCTCTCGATAAAGAGAGCTTTTTTTATTCCTGTTCCATATGGACGCCAGTATGCGCCTTCACCTGTATTTCCGCAAACGTATCTTCATCAATTGTTTTATCAGACGACAGCACCGTTCCGAGCCACGCGCCGAGGAAGCCGAGCGGGATGGAAATAATCCCTGGATTAGACAGCGGAATGAGCGGATCACCGGTAAAAATAGCACCTCCGGCCGGGTCCCACACACTAGGGCTCATCGACACCAGCACAAGCGCGCTGATCAGGCCTGTCAGGCTGCCCCATAAAGCGCCTGAGGGATTGAATCGTTTCCAGAAGACTGTAAACACAATCAGCGGAAGGTTTGCGCTGGCGGCTACCGCAAACGCGAGTGCAACAAGGAACGCCACATTTAAGGATTGTGCAAAAATCGCAAGGAGAATCGAGAGCACTGACACGGCGACAGAAGCCCATCTGGCCGCTTTCATCTGTTCTTTTTCAGTTGCTTCTCCCTTTCTGATGATCTGGCTGTAAATATCATGGGCAAATGCTGAGGCGGCAGACAGCACCAACCCTGTCACGACAGCCAAAATGGTGGCAAAGGCGATGGCTGACACAAACGCGAACAGAAAGTCTCCTCCGAGTGCTTTTGCTAAAAGCGGAGCCGCCATATTTCCCGCTTGATCAGCCGCCGTAATCGCGTCAAAACCGACAAATGCCGCGGCACCAAAGCCGAGAAATACCGTCATAATGTAAAACACACCGATAATCCATGTCGCTGACACAACGGATGTACGGGCCGTCTTGGCATCCTTAACGGTATAAAACCGGATCAATATATGCGGAAGCCCGGCGGTTCCCAGCACGAGTGCCAAGTTTAACGACAAGGTCTCAAGCGGTACCTTGTATTTATTTCCGGGGTTCAAAAAATCAGCGCCCAGCGGAGTAGCCGTTTTCATCTGTTCAAACATGGTATTAAGGCTAAAGCCGAATTTCGAAAACACGATAATCGAAATCACGAGTGTCCCGGCCATCAGCAAAACGGCTTTAATAATTTGAACCCAGCTTGTCGCGATCATGCCGCCAAACACGACATAAATGGTCATCAGCACTCCGACGATGAGGACAGCCGCGGTATAATCCAGCCCTAGAAGCAGTTTGATCAGCGCGCCCGCCCCCACGAGCTGGGCGATCATATAAAAAGTAGAGATGGCAATGGTATTGAGAGCCGCGACACCGCGGATTTTCTTTTCTTTAAAGCGAGCGGCAATCATGTCTGCCATCGTGTACTTTCCAAGATTCCGAAGCGGCTCCGCCACGATGTACAAGACAACGAGATAAGCCACCAGAAAACCGATGCTGTAAAAGAAGCCATCAAATCCATATAACGCAATCATTCCGGCAATCCCGAGAAACGAGGCGGCAGACATGTAGTCACCGGCAATTGCCAGTCCATTCTGAACGCCGGTGAGCCCGCCGCCCGCCGTATAAAACTCACTCGTCGTTTTCGTCCGCTTCGCGGCAAAATACGTGATAATAAGCGTCAGGCCAACAATCGCCAAAAATAATAAAAAAGCAGTCATATTCATGTCTGTTCACCCTTCAGATCCTCTTTTAAAGCGCTTACATACTTATCGAAATGGGCGGCTCTCCGGGAATACACAGTACTCAGTATCCAGGTCATAGCGAATTGGGCGATGGCGAACAGCCAAGCCCATGAAACAGCTCCAATGGCCGGTGCATTCAAAAAGGTGAAATAAGATGTCAAAACAGGGAGTGAAAAATAAAAAACAAAAAAGAAAATCGCAGAAGGAACAATAAAAGCGCGTTTCTGCTTTAAAAAAGCTTGAAAAGACGGCGTTGCAGCAATCTGTTTATAATCAGCTTTGTACATGGCTTTCCTCCTTTTATTCGCTAAACGTAAGCAAAAAGGTACACCAATAGGTATGTACTGAAAGTCCGATTTATGCGTTGAACAATATCTGGAGGATGAAAAAAGAAGGAAGTCGTGAAGAGGTGAACACAGTGGTCTAAAGACAGGCGAAGGTTTTCAAGCTCGGCCGTGTATAAACGAGTTTGCTTTCAAAACCTCACCGAATGCAGCTTGTTCTCAGCAAAGCTGCTGTTTACCAGAGCACGGTTATCATGTTCGCATCACCTCTTTATGACAATGCATGTGCCAAGAGGTGATCGCATCACCGGCTGTCTGTCGTAGTTAGCTGACACACCGTTTGTCCTCAAGCTCAGCGCAGCGATTTGCTTTTGAATAGAGGATATGGTGAAAACTCAGATCAGGTGATAGAAAAGCCAGAGGTAAATAGATCCGCCTGTTCGGACTAGTCTTGCCGGACGGTTTTTTTGTGGTTTTTCTTTCTCGATGCTGTCTCAGATTCTAAAAACTGCCTCACATCATGAATGCCTAATCCAATGGATCTAGCTTCTTGAATTAACATATGCCAACCTTTGTCCAAATCTTTTTTAACATGAGTTTTCATAGTAACCTCCAATTGTATAAAATGTTTTCCTGCAACATGCGGGCAATAAAAGACAAGCCAGCGCGATGATGAGGCGAGTACAACAAATTTCACACATAGTTGCTCGGTGTTCACAAACTGAAGGAAAAACCACCTACCTATTCCCTAAAAAAATGACTAATATAACCAATGGACCTTATTTATAATAATAAACAATTAAATACTGACTGGATAGTATGTAAATGAAAATAAATCATTTAGCCTATTAAAAATGACCCCTGGGAAACCGAATAGCATAACTGTTCAAAGAAATAAATACCGCTAAAGATTGATCCGGTGTAAGATAAGGGTAATCATTACCGCCAGGAGAAAAATATGAAAAAAAACAAATTTCAAATTAAAAGAGAAGCAACATTTGAAAGTTTTATAGACGCTGGCGTGAATTTGTTGATTGACCGAGCGTATGATCCGGTTTCTGTAGAAGATATCAGCAGAGCCGCCGGGTACAGCAAAGGAGCATTTTATGTTCATTTTGTCAGCAAGGACGATTTTCTGCTGTACCTTCTCGAAAAACGTCAGATGAAAAAAAAGATCATTATAGGGTATCTTGATCAAATGGAGCGGGAGTCAGTGAAATCGCTGACATTGGACGAGGCTGCAAAACACGCTGCAGAACTGCTTTATTCCTATTACATAAATAAGCCGTCGTGGGACATCACCTCGTTTGCCATGAACATGCCGACATATAAAGTCTTAAAGAAATGCAAGGCCTATGTCCGGCTGTACGAATTGTGGGTGGAAGAAAATGTGTTATATATTAAGTGGCTGAAGGAGAGAAAGCTGATTGACGCCTGTATTGATCCTGAATATACGGCTAAAATAATATGTGCAGTCCTCGACGGAATCATCAAACAATCATATGTATTGGGCCAGCCAGCCACCTTCCGCAGCTTTTTAGACGCACTTTCGGTATTTTTTACTTTAGACAGAGAGCACGAGAGGCCAAGAATTTTGAAAAGTTTTTCAGAAAGCGAGGAACATCAGTGAAGTATAGAGAAATAATTATGTATATCATTATGGGGGTTTTCACAACCATTGTGAATATCGCCAGCTTTTATATATTGGTAGAGATCATGAATGTGGATTACAAAGCCGCCACTGTCGCCGCTTGGATTTTGTCCGTGCTGTTTGCTTACATAACAAATAAATTATATGTGTTTCAGCAAAAAACACATGATCTGCAGAGCCTGCTGAAAGAGCTCACTGCTTTTTTCAGCGTACGGGTCCTGTCTCTCGGCATAGATTTAGGCATGATGATCATTCTTGTCGGCCAGTTCAATACAAATGAAACCTTGGCCAAAATACTCGACAACGCGGTCATTGTTGTCGTCAACTATGTTGCGAGCAAATGGCTCGTCTTTAAAAAAACAAAGGAAGAAGGTGTATGAGAGGACTGCAGCATATGATCTGCCGTTTTCTATGGAGAAATAAGGGGAATAAAAAATAAAAACCAGAAAGGTGATTGCACATGCGGGAAGAGCTAAAGGGGATATTTGCAAGTGTATTCGGAGAAAAAGAGGGGTTACGGTTTTTTTTCGCACCTGGAAGAGTGAATCTGATTGGAGAACATACAGACTATAACGGCGGGCATGTCTTTCCGTGCGCGCTGACAATGGGTACATATGCTGCTGTTGCAGAAAGAAAAGACGGGGTTGTCCGGATGTATTCAGACAACTTTAAAGACGCGGGGATCAAGGAATGCAGCCTTGACGACATTCGCTATCAAAAAGAAGAAGACTGGGCGAACTACCCAAAAGGCGTTATTTATGAATTTCAACAGAGGGGATATGCAGTTCCCCATGGCTTTGACATTGTATTTTCAGGGAATATTCCAAACGGGGCGGGGCTGTCGTCTTCCGCTTCTATTGAACTGCTGATGGGGGTCGTGCTCCAAAGCTATTTTCATCCTGAAGTAGATGCGCTTGAGCTTGTGAAAATGGCGCAGCATGCGGAAAACCATTTTATCGGCGTCAATTGCGGAATTATGGACCAATTTGCAATTGGAATGGGGAAAAAACATCATGCGATGCTGCTGAACTGTGACACGCTTGACTATGAATATAGCAAACTCAATGTCTCAGGCCTCGCGCTGGTTATCGCGAACACGAACAAAAAAAGGACATTGGCTGACTCCAGCTATAATACGAGACGCCAAGAATGCAATAATGCATTGCTTGATCTGAAAAAAGGCCTCGATATTGCCGCACTGGGCGACATCAAGCCTTCTGATTTCGATGCGCATTCCAGCCTGATCCAAAATGAAACGAACAGACGCCGGGCAAAGCACGCTGTATACGAAAATCATCGTGCTATTAAGACGGCCCATATGTTCAAAGAGAACAATATAGATGAAATCGGGCAGTTAATGAAGGAATCCCACCTTTCATTGAAGGATGACTATGAAGTAACATGCCCTGAACTTGATGAGCTTGTGTTTGCGGCATGGGATCACGAAGGTGTAATTGGATCAAGAATGACGGGAGCAGGCTTTGGCGGCTGCACCATCAGCATTGTAAAAGATGAGTTCGTTGATGATTTTATTCAGAAGGTTGGAGACAGATATCAAGAAAAAACAGGGCTCCGAGCGGACTTTTATGTCGCGGATATCGGAGAGGGAGCGAGAGAACTAAAGGGGGAGTGACATATGAGTATTATTGAACATCTGGAACAGCTGCTTGAGTATGGCCTGGAACGAAAATTGATTTCGATCTGGGATCGGGAATATACGAGAAACCGTCTTTATGAAGCGCTGGGCATCACACATCCCGAGCCGAACTCCAGCACCAGCATCAAGCAGTCACAAAGCCTGCCGGACTTGCTAGCTCCCATCTATAAATGGGCTGCCGAAACCGGCCGAATGGAAGCGGATACAGATACGTACCGTGACCTGCTCAGCGCAAAGCTGATGGGCTGTTTTGTGCCTGCCCCGTCCGAGGTCATTCGCAAATTTGAAGAGACAAAAGCATTATACGGCCCAAAACAGGCGACAAAGGAATTCTATCAATATTCAGAGGATGTCTATTATATACGGACTGACAGAATCGCCAAAAATGTTCATTGGACGGTGCCGACCGAATATGGCGAGCTGGAAATGACCATTAACCTATCAAAGCCTGAAAAGGACCCGAAAGCGATTGCGGCTGCAAAAGAGCAGGAACAGACAAATTATCCGATGTGTTTGCTGTGTAAAGAAAATGTCGGCTTCGAGGGAAGCGTGAATCATCCAGCCCGGCAAAATCACAGAATCATTCCGGTCATCCTTGAGGACGAACAATGGTTCCTGCAATTCTCGCCATATGTCTATTATCCGGAGCACTGCATTGTCTTAAAAGGTGAACATGAACCGATGGAGATCAGCAAAAAAACATTTGAAAGGCTGCTGTCATTTCTTGGCCAATATCCGCATTATTTTATCGGTTCAAACGCGGATCTGCCGATTGTCGGCGGCAGCATCCTAAGCCATGATCATTTCCAAGGCGGCGCGCATGATTTTCCAATGGCACGTGCAGAAGCGGAAGACGTTTATGAATTAAACGATTATCCCGGCGTGTCGCTGGGCTTAGTGAAGTGGCCGATGTCTGTGCTCAGGCTCCAAGGAGACGAACCGGGTCATGTCGCCGAAGCTGCTGACCATATCTTCCGCACGTGGCAGACGTATTCCGATGAAAAAGCCGGCATTGCCGCCTATACAGGCGATACGCCCCATAATACGGTCACACCGATTGCACGGCGCAGGGGAGGCTTGTACGAACTCGATATCGTACTGAGGAACAACCGGACGGATGAGGAGCATCCATTAGGGATATTTCATCCCCATAAGGAAGTTCACCATATTAAAAAAGAAAATATCGGCCTGATTGAGGTCATGGGATTGGCGATATTGCCGGGCCGCTTACAGGAGGAAATGAAAGAAACGGCAGCGGCGCTATGCTCTGCTGATCCGAAAACAGCTTTAGAACAAAATCCGCTCACGGCAAAACATAGTGAGTGGGCTATTCGGATGATGGAAAAAAGAACCATAACAAAAGAGAATGCAGATCTAGTCATAAAAGAAGAGCTGGGACATGTATTCGCTCGCATTCTTGAACACGCCGGTGTGTTTAAACAGACAACAGAAGGAAAACAAGCCTTCAGAAGGTTTATCGACCAGTTGGGCGCCAAACCAGTCAAAAGCCTCAACCGCTAGGGTTGAGGCTTTTTCGATTTTTATGGCAAAACAAACACCCAAAGCGCTGACGCTTCGGGTGCTGCTGCTTTTATCCTCTTTTTCTGGTTAACAGGCTTACTAGAAAGACAACAATGGCTGCGCCAATTACCGCTGGAATAATGGCAAATCCCGCTAGGTGCGGCCCCCATGTTCCAAGCAGCCCGTGTCCGATCCAGGCGCCAATAAGACCTGCGATCATAGACCCGATAATTCCTCCGGGCATATCTCCTTTTACAAACAGGCTTCCAAGCCATCCGATAATAATAGCGACGATAAGTGAAATAAGAAAACTCATCATGCAACACATCCTATTTTTTATTTATTTGCTTATATCATTCCTCTTTTTTGTATAAGATAAACAACTGGATGCTCTCATAAAAAAATACGGACAATTCAGAGCATATTGGCTCTTCATTGCGCCTTTTCTTTCAATATTTGATGCGTTAAAATGGTAACCGTGTGAAAAGATGCTAGACAAGGAAAAAATAATTCCTATCTAGAAAGTTTAACAAAATGAAATTTTTGATTGACCTAAGTTTTTTATTGTGGTAAACCTTAATTTGTCAGAATTAGTTCTTCATCATCTTTCTTTACTTTATATGCGGAAATAACTAGAAACTTTTCATCTTAAGCGATAGATGTGAATAAAGTTGGAGCAATTTTTGTCGATTTTATGACATTTAAGCGAAAATGGGATGAAGTTTATAAAAAAATAAAGCTAATAAGTGAAGTTTTTGATAGCATAACAAAGTAGAGAAAAGATTTTGAGGAAGTATGCACTTCAGATTTATTACATCAATAGGAAGGATGGTGATCTTCTTGTTCAGAGCATTAAAACCGTTGCTTGTATTAGCGCTGTTAACTGTGGTTTTCGTCCTTGGGGGATGCAGCAATGCTTCAGTACTAGATCCGAAAGGACCTGTAGCTGAACAGCAAAGTGATTTAATCCTGTTATCTATCGGATTTATGCTGTTTATCGTCGGGGTCGTCTTTGTTCTATTTACCATTATTTTAGTAAAATACCGCGACCGTAAAGGCAAAGATAATGGATCTTATAACCCAGAAATTCACGGTAACACGTTTTTAGAAGTAGTCTGGACAGTGATCCCAATTTTAATCGTCATTGCACTTTCTGTGCCAACAGTACAGACGATATATTCGTTAGAAAAAGCTCCTGAAGCAACAAAAGACAAAGAGCCTCTTGTTGTTTATGCTACTTCGGTAGACTGGAAATGGGTATTTAGCTACCCTGAACAGGATATTGAAACGGTCAACTACTTAAACATTCCTGTCGACCGCCCGATCTTGTTCAAAATCTCATCTGCAGATTCAATGGCTTCGCTATGGATTCCTCAGCTTGGAGGGCAAAAATATGCGATGGCAGGAATGCTGATGGATCAATACTTACAGGCTGACAAAGTGGGTACTTACGAAGGCCGCAACGCGAACTTCACAGGTGAACATTTTGCAGACCAAGAGTTTGATGTGAATGCAGTCACAGAAAAAGACTTTAACAGCTGGGTGAAAAAGACTCAGAACGAGGCTCCTAAGCTGACAAAAGAGAAGTATGATGAATTGATGCTTCCTGAAAATGTGGACGAATTAACGTTCTCTTCTACTCACTTGAAATACGTTGATCACGGACAAGACGCTGAGTACGCGATGGAGGCGCGCAAACGCCTTGGCTATCAAGCCGTTTCACCGCACTCTAAAACAGATCCGTTTGAAAACGTAAAGAAAAACGAATTTAAGAAGTCTGATGATACAGAAGAATGATATTGATCAGGAAAGGAGGAAGCCTGCATGAAATTCAAATGGGACGAATTTTTCGTAACTGGTGACCCATTAATTCTGGGCGCACAAGTTTCCATTGCGCTTTCAACCATTGCCATTATTTTTGTACTGACTTACTTCAAAAAGTGGAAATGGCTGTGGTCTGAATGGATAACTACTGTTGACCATAAAAAACTCGGAATCATGTACATTATATCTGCTGTAATAATGTTATTCCGCGGCGGTGTCGACGGTCTGATGATGCGTGCCCAGCTAGCGCTTCCGAATAACAGTTTTTTAGACTCAAACCACTATAATGAAATTTTTACAACTCACGGTACAATCATGATCATCTTCATGGCGATGCCGTTCTTAATCGGTCTTATTAACGTTGTTGTGCCTCTTCAAATCGGTGCCCGCGACGTTGCGTTCCCTTACTTGAACAACCTGAGCTTCTGGACGTTCTTTGTAGGGGCGATGCTTTTCAATATTTCTTTCGTTATCGGAGGTTCTCCGAACGCAGGCTGGACGAGTTATATGCCGCTTGCAAGTAACGACATGAGCCCTGGGCCGGGTGAGAACTACTACCTCCTCGGACTTCAGATTGCCGGTATCGGTACCCTGATGACAGGGATCAACTTTATGGTAACAATCTTAAAAATGAGAACAAAAGGCATGACATTAATGCGTATGCCAATGTTCACATGGACAACACTGATCACAATGGTTATTATCGTGTTTGCTTTCCCTGTACTTACAGTAGCATTAGCACTTTTATCATTTGATCGTTTGTTCGGCGCTCACTTTTTCACATTGGAAGCAGGCGGTATGCCGATGCTTTGGGCTAACTTGTTCTGGATTTGGGGACATCCTGAAGTATATATCGTTATTCTTCCGGCGTTTGGTATTTTCTCAGAAATCATCTCAAGCTTTGCAAGAAAACAATTGTTTGGTTACAAAGCGATGGTTGGTTCTATTATCGCCATCTCTGTATTGAGTTTCTTAGTTTGGACTCACCACTTCTTCACAATGGGGAACAGTGCGTCCGTTAACTCATTCTTCTCAATTACGACAATGGCAATCTCAATCCCAACCGGGGTTAAAATCTTTAACTGGCTCTTTACAATGTATAAAGGCCGAATCAGCTTTACAACACCTATGCTGTGGGCGCTTGCGTTCATTCCTAACTTCGTTATCGGCGGGGTTACAGGGGTTATGCTTGCGATGGCAGCAGCGGATTATCAATACCATAATACGTACTTCCTTGTATCTCACTTCCACTATGTGCTGATCGCAGGTACTGTATTTGCTTGTTTCGCCGGATTTATTTTCTGGTATCCAAAAATGTTCGGCCACAAGCTGAACGAAAGAATCGGAAAATGGTTCTTCTGGATCTTTATGATCGGGTTCAATATTTGTTTCTTCCCGCAATATTTCTTGGGGCTTCAAGGCATGCCTCGCCGTATTTACACATACGGACCGAATGACGGCTGGACAACATTGAACTTTATCTCAACAGTCGGAGCTTTCATGATGGGCGTAGGATTCTTAATCCTTTGCTATAACATCTACTACAGCTTCCGTTACTCTACTCGTGAAATCAGCGGAGATTCATGGGGTGTGGGACGTACGCTTGATTGGGCGACTTCTTCTGCGATTCCGCCGCATTACAACTTTGCGGTGCTTCCTGAAGTCAAATCTCAAGATGCATTCCTGCATATGAAAGAAGAAAAAACTGAATTATACCCTGAAAGTAAATTCAAGAAAATCCATATGCCAAGCAACTCAGGCAGACCGTTCTTTATGTCTGTTGCCTTCGGTCTTGCAGGCTTTGGACTTGTCTTTGAATGGTACTGGATGGGCGTAGTCGGATTGATCGGAGTCCTGCTCTGCATGGTTCTGCGTTCATTCGAATACGACAACGGCTACTACATTAGTGTTGATGAAATAAAAGAGACGGAAAGAAAGATTTCCGAATAAGGAGGCGTGAGTTATGGAACATGCAGAACACGGCAATTCTAACGCGCCTATGGAATATCAATCTGAAACCGGCAGACTTAATATTCTCGGGTTTTGGATCTTTTTAGGGGCAGAAATTGTGTTGTTCTCAACACTATTTGCAACCTTCTTCGTTCTTAAAAACAGAACAGCTGGAGGTGTCTTGCCAGACGAACTATTTGAAGTCAATCTGGTAATGATTATGACGTTCTTGCTGCTGATCAGCAGCTTTACCTGCGGGATCGCTGTTCATGAAATGCGCCGCGGAAGTTTAAAAGGCGTAGTCATTTGGACAATTATCACTCTTCTTCTCGGTGCCGGCTTCGTCGGATGCGAGATCAACGAGTTTGTTCACTATGTACATGAAGGAGCGGCTCTCAGTACAAGTGCGTTCTGGTCTGGATTCTTTGTTTTACTTGGAACTCACGGAACTCACGTAACAATCGGGATTTTCTGGATCACAGGAATTCTGATTCAGTTGAAGAAACGCGGCTTAACTCCGCAAACTTCATCTAAAATCTTTATCTCAAGCTTGTACTGGCACTTCTTAGATGTTGTATGGATTTTCATCTTTACAGGTGTCTATCTCATGGGATTGGGGGGTCTGTAAAATGGCAAACAAATCTGCTGAACACAGTCACTTTCCATGGAAACACATTGTAGGTTTTATCCTGTCTATCGTTTTGACCCTGCTGGCTCTATGGGTTGCAGTTTATACTGAATTGAGTCCATCAGCAAAACTTTGGATTATCTTCGGCTTCGCCTTCATTCAGGCGGCGCTGCAGCTTCTCATGTTCATGCATATGACAGAGAGCGAAAACGGCACGATCCAAGTCGGAAACACGCTGTTCGGATTCTTTGGCGCGATCGTTATCGTACTTGGATCCATCTGGATTTTCGCGGCTCACTATCACCATGGTGACCATATGGACGGAAATCCTCCTGGAGGCGCTGAACACTCAGAGCATTCAGGCCATAACGAATAATACAAAAACCCTCTTCATTGGAAGAGGGTTTTTTGCTGTCTTCAGCTGCTTCGCTTTCTGCGAAGATACGGAAGGCCGTAAATGATAAATGCAGCGATATGAGCGACAATGACGTTGACGGCAAACAAGATAATCATGAGAGTGTGTCCAAGTGGAGAAAGGCTTTCTGTTGCGTAAAAGAAGAAGAATACCCACATTAAGATGATTGGCGGAATAGCTGAAAGTGCGACTTTTTTGTTATCAAGCCAAATAAAGAGAGGCGTTGCGCTGGCAACCAATAAGTAAGCAAAAAACATGTCCATCATACCCGTCTCCTTTCATTTTGTGATAACGTTTACAAAAATGAAATAGAGGAACTGAGTTGTGTCTGTTTTGTGGTTGTTTTGTGAACATTCTGTTACAATTATTATACCATGTTTTCCAGAAATTGATACACATTTTCGTTAAAATGAGTTAGACCTATTGTCTTATTTTTATGCTTTATAAGATAGGAGATTGTACGGAGCTTTCTTTTAGAACAGGGGGAATGTAGATGTATCAGGTAATAAAGCTTGAAAAAGAAGACTGGCGGGAAGTAATCAGTATGTCTGAATATGCTTTTCAGAAAGAACTTAGTGTTGAGGAACGAGAAGAGAAAGTAAAAGCTTTAGAGAACCATTACATCATCGGAATCAAAGAACAAGAGAAGCTCCTTTCTAAGCTTCACATCATTCCCTTTTCTGTCATGCTGGAAGAGCAGGAGATGAAGATGGGAGGTATTGCCGGGGTAGCAACCTGGCCTGAATACAGAAGAAAAGGAACAGTAAAGGAACTTATTCTAGACGCTCTAACGGTTATGAAGAAAAGAAACCAAACCATCAGCTTTTTGCATCCGTTCCTGATCTCCTTTTACCGCAAATTTGGCTGGGAACTCTGTTTCTATCAAAAACGCCTGACTTACCTTAAAGAACAGTTTCAAAAACTAGGCGATGCCCCCGGGGACGTGAGGAGGCTTCAAAAGGATGAAACAGATGCAGTGAATGCCATCTATAATCAGTACAGAACGAAGCATAATGGGCTGATGAAGCGTTCAAAGGAGCATTGGACAGAGAAGATCCATGGAATGAAAGCTATGTACATCTCTGAAGATGGGGTGCCCTGTGGATATCTTGTGTATGACATCAAAAATAAAACGATGAGAGTTGAGGAATTTGTTTATTTGAACAGAGAGGCACAGAGGGGCTTGTGGAATTTTATTTGCCAGCATGATTCGATGCTAAATGAAGCGGAACTGACTGTACGGATGGAGGAAGATCTTGATTTTTTAACTGCCGAACCCCGGGTCAAACAAGAGATATATCCTTATAGTATGACGCGCATCGTTGACGTTGAAGGTTTTTTACGGGAATATCCAAAATCTCGGGTAACAGCTCCCTTTGACTTTAAGGTAACGGATCAATGGGCACCGTGGAATCAACAGACTTTCCGCGTCGATTCGCAGCAGGTGCAGATCGTTCCAGAAGAGTCATCTGACCATCTAATAGAATGCAGCATATCTTCTTTAACCGCTTTCTTCCTAGGCGCCAGAAGTGCCCGTTTCCTTTTTGAAGCAGGCATGATAAAAGGGCCGGTATCGGAAATCAAACGGCTTGATGACGACTTTCAACTAAAACCTCCATTTCTTATGGATTTCTTTTAACCCCTTATTTAAAAGGGGTTTTTTTATTTGAAAAGTTTTGTGTCAATCGAAACATTTCGGTTTATCATACGTCATATTTCGTGTAGCTGAAAAGCGCCACAAGTGCGGAAAAAACTTAAAAGGAAGCGAGCTTCACGTGTCATCTTGAACGTGGTTCATGTATAATAAACATTAGTGATTTTCCGATGAAAATGTAAGGCGGGATAGAATGAGTCGATATAAGAAACAGCAAAGCCCCTTTTACCAGGGGGATTTGATTTTTATATTTGGTGTGTTTTTTATTATAAGCGTATTGGCGATTTATGCTGCCGGTCAGTTTGGGCAGTATGGAGATAATGCCTGGACGAAACAAATTATTTATTATGCTTTGGGGGCTATCGCTATTTCGGTGCTGCTGTATTTTGATTTGGAGCAGCTTGAAAAACTTAGTTTATATGTATTTTTATTTGGGATTTTGCTTCTCTTGATATTGAGAGTCAGTCCTGAGTCTATTGCACCAGTGAAAAACGGCGCAAAAAGCTGGTTTCAGTTTGGTTCTGTAACGTTACAGCCCTCTGAATTTATGAAAATCGGGCTCATGATGATGGTAGCCTCAGTGATTTCAAAAGCAAGCCCTAAAAAAATCCGAACGCTCAGAGATGATGTGCATCTTTTGCTTAAGATTGCAGGTGTATCGGTAGTGCCGATTGGACTTATCCTTCTTCAGGATGCTGGTACAGCTGGAATATGTATGTTTATTGTGATTGTCATGATCTTTATGTCAGGAGTAAACTGGAAGCTGATCGCAATCATTGGTGGTTCAGGTATCTTATTTATTTCTCTTATCTTGTTAGTGATGATTAATTTTCCTGATGCTGCTAAATCAGTGGGGATACAAGAATATCAAATAAAAAGGGTAACATCCTGGGTTTCTGATACAAATGGAACAACTCAGGAAGACGCAAATAGCAGCTGGCAGGTTGATCAGGCCGTTATGGCCATCGGCTCAGGCGGCATTGTGGGAAATGGAGTTCACAATTTAAAGGTGTATGTACCAGAAGGACAGACCGATTTTATCTTCGCCATTTTAGGTGAGTCATTTGGCTTTATAGGCTGTGCAATTGTTGTCATCATGTTCTTCTTTTTAATCTACAGGCTTGTCGTTCTGATAGACAAAATACATCCGTTTAACCGTTTCGCTTCTTTCTTTTGCGTTGGCTATACGGCGTTAATTGTGATCCACACATTCCAGAATATCGGAATGAACATCGGCATTATGCCTGTTACCGGGATTCCGCTGCTGTTTGTCAGCTATGGGGGAAGCTCGACACTTTCCACGTTAATCGGATTTGGAATTGTATATAATGCAAGTGTGCAGCTGACGAAATACAGAAGTTATCTTTTTAATTCTTAATATGCAGACAGCCTTTACAGAGGCTGTCTTTTTTTGTTCAGAGCATTTCGCTTTTGAGATCACTTTTTTTCGGATATGATAAAAAGTGATAAGGAGGTTTTTGTGATGAATAACACAATCGAAACCATTTTGAATCATCGGTCAATCCGGTCTTTTACTGATCAGCTTTTGACAGCTGAAGAAATTGATACATTAGTGAAAAGTGCGCAGGCTGCGTCTACATCCAGCTATGTGCAGGCATATTCGATTATCGGGGTTTCTGATCCTGAGAAAAAACGTGAGCTGTCCGTGCTTGCTGGGAATCAGCCTTACGTTGAGAAGAACGGACACTTTTTTGTATTTTGTGCGGATTTGTACCGCCATCAAAAACTGGCTGAGGAAAAAGGTGAACATATTTCTGAGCTGCTCGAGAATACAGAAATGTTTATGGTTAGCTTGATTGATGCGGCGCTGGCAGCGCAAAATATGAGCATTGCCGCTGAATCCATGGGGCTTGGCATTTGCTATATCGGTGGCATTCGGAATGAACTGGACAAGGTGACAGAGGTGCTGCAAACGCCTGATCATGTGCTCCCGCTTTTCGGACTGGCAGTAGGCCATCCTGCGAACCTTTCTGGCAAAAAACCAAGATTGCCAAAGCAGGCCGTTTATCATGAGAATACGTATAATGTGAACACAGACGATTTCCGTCATACTATGAATACGTATGACAAAACCATTTCTGATTACTATAGAGAAAGAACAAACGGGCAGCGGGAAGAAACGTGGTCCGATCAAATACTGAACTTTATGAAGCAAAAGCCGCGTACGTATTTAAATGACTACGTGAAAGAAAAGGGCTTTAATAAAAACTAAAGCAAACCTCTCCGTCTGGAGGGGTTTTTATGTTTCACGTGTAACATATTCCGACAAATAGGATCATGCTTTCACAAATAAATGGCGAATGATAGGGGACACTGATAAGCAGTGTGAGCGGCTTTGGAGAAAAAATAGGGGATCAGTGATACGATGAGGATGAGGTGGTAGGGATGGTTTCATTAAGTATATTAGATCAATCTCCAGTATCAGAGGGCAGCAATGCAGAAACGGCCTTACAGCAAACCGTTGCGCTTGCCCAAGCTGCTGAGGACCTTGGATATAAGAGATTTTGGGTTTCTGAGCATCACTTTTCAAAACGGCTGGCAGGGTCCAGTCCTGAGGTGCTAATCAGTCATATAGCGGCGAAAACAAAGCGAATCCGTGTTGGATCAGGAGGAGTCATGCTGCCGCATTACAGTGCTTATAAAGTAGCTGAAAACTTTCGTGTTCTGGAGGGGCTGACACCAGGAAGAATTGACCTGGGGCTTGGCAGAGCACCGGGGGGAATGCCGATTGCATCATGGGCGCTTAATGACGGCGGTAAGCGCAATGCTGATCAGTATCCGCAGCAAATTAAGGAGCTGACCATGTATTTGCATGATTTGGCGGATGACAAACACCGTTTTCCGAATCTGACCGCTGCGCCGCATATTTCAACGGCTCCGGATGTGTGGCTGCTCGGCTCATCTGGAGAAAGCGCGCTGCTCGCAGCTGAATCTGGCGCTGGCTATATGTTTGCCCATTTTATCAATGGAGAGGGCGGAGAGGGTACTGTCAGACAGTATAAGAGACGATTCAAACCGTCTGTGTTAGGAGATACGCCTCGAGCGGCAGTTGCTGTTTTTGTTCTTTGTGCTGACACGGAGGAGAAGGCAGAGGAGCTTGAGGCTGTGCTTGATTTTACACTTTTGGCGGGAGAGCAGGGTATTCCTTTAGAGGGAGTTCCTTCGTATGAAGCTGTTCGGAAAAATACGTATTCTCCTTATGAACAGAGACGAATTGCTGATAATCGAAATCGAATGATTGTTGGTACGAAAGAACAGGTTAAGGAGCGGCTGTTAGCTTTGAGTAAAGCGTATGAAACAGAGGAAATCATGGTGGTGACCATCACGCATCATTTTGAAGATAAGCTCCGATCGTATCGATTATTGCAGGAGGCGTTTGCTGACTGATCTTTAAAAAGCCCTGCCGATTGGGCAGGGCTTTTTCTTATTCAACAGTGAAAGGTTCTTCGGTCAAAACCTGGCTTGACTTGCCTTTGTTCGCGGCATATGCGAGCAAGTAATACTCTCCGGCCGGAAGTTTGGTTCCGCCATTAATCGTGCCATCCCAGTCAAAGTACTGGTAACCTTTATCTTGGTTTTTATAAATGCCGGCTTGGCCGGCGAAATCAAGGTTGCTGTCATAGACGAGGAACGCCAGCTCTTCCGCTCCCGCAGGAAGGTAGGTTTCAATTTGATAGGTACCTTGTACAGACCCTTCGCTGACAGAGACAGATGTGACTCTCGGATAATCGGGCTCTTTCACAATCAGCAATGTAGGTACCTTAGCGACCGTTTTTCCGCCTTCTCTGACGATAACCGTTCCTTCATAGGTGCCAGCTTTTGTTTTCTTCGTATTGACCTTTACTTTTGCAGTGGCTTTCCCGGTTTGATGTGCCGGAATCACAACACGGCTTGTGCCGGATGTGGAAATGCCGCTGCCATTAAATGAGTATTCAAGTGTGTATGACTTTCTAATGGAAGATTGATTTTCAATCGTAAACGTTTCATTTTTTGTTTCGTTTCCGTTTTCCTTCAAGAACGTGCCGTATGAATAGCTTCCAGGTGAGACGAGCGAATCGGCTTTGATTGCGTTCATGATTCTTGCGCTGCCTGCGCCTTGAGCGTTATGCGGATATACTTCCCCATCGCTATCCTTTAAAGTGACAGCGGTATTCATGATGATGGCTTTAATCTGTTCAACGCTCCACTTTGGTTTGGCTTGTTTAATAACGGCAACCGCTCCGGCAATATGAGGCGATGCCATGCTTGTTCCTTGTTTTGATCCGTAGCCGTATGGATGGTCAGGATCGTGTGTTGGGATCGTGCTCACGATATTGACCCCTGGCGCGGAAATATCAGGCTTAATCATCCACGTATCCATAACAGGACCGCGTGATGAGAAATCAGCGACTTGTTCACCGAGCGCTTTTGAGACCGTCAACTTGAATGTTGTTTTTGTCTCACCAGCTTTCAGGGCGCTGACGAGTTTTTCGCCGTCTTCTAATGAAAGCTTAATCGTTGGGACAGACATGCCTGGCACATTGGCTTCAATTTCTCCAGAGAGATTGTTATACACAACCATGCCGATGGCACCGGCTTTTTTAGCGTTATCCGCTTTATCCACAAATGCAATGCTGCCTCGTTTGACAACGGCGACTTTGCCTGTCAGGTCTTTCCCTTCAAAATCCTTTTCTTCGCCGATTCCCGCTTCGACAAGCTCAACTTCTTTGTTATTGAGCGCTTTGACGTCGTCCTCTTTGTTATAGCCCATCACTTTTGCTGAAGAATAGGAGCCGAAAGTGACGGCGTATTCATTGAGCGGCAGCTGAGTCGCACCGACAGAAATCGCTTCTCTGGATGTGCCCGGCGATCCGACTGTCCAGCCGTTCGGTCCGCTGTTGCCGTTTGAGGTAACAGCGACAACGCCTTCTGACATGGCCCAGTCAAGCGCTGTGCTTGTCGCCCAGTCCGGGTTGTTTAAAGAGTTTCCGAGAGACAGGTTCATCACATCTGCCCCGTCCTGCACTGCACGTTCCACACCGGCGATGACGTTTTCCGTTGTGCCGCTTCCGCCAGGCCCTAACACACGATAAGCAAGAAGTGTGGCATCAGGCGCTACGCCTTTAATTGTTCCGTTTGCAGCCACAGTTCCGGCTACGTGTGTGCCGTGGTCAGTCGCTCCGCCCCTTGGATCGCCTGTTGGTGTTTCTTTTGGATCGTAATCATTGTCTACAAAATCGTATCCTTTATATTGTCCAAAGTTTTTCTTCAGATCTGGGTGATTGTATTCAACCCCAGTGTCAATTATCGCCACCTTAATGCCTTTTCCTGTGTAGCCTAAATCCCATGCATCGTTTGCTCCGATATAAGGCGCACTGTCATCCATTTGCGGAGATACGGCGTCTTCGGAGATTGTGACGTCTTTATCCTTCATATTGTCTGTTTTATATGTGACGTTCGGGTACACTGCCTTAACGTCTTTTACCGCGAGAAGTTTTGGAATCTCATTAGCTGGGAGCTTCATAGAGAAGCCTGAAAATACCTGCTCATATTCCCGGTTTACTTTTCCGTTTTTCACCGCTTTGATTGCTTTATTTTTTGCTTTGGTGCGAGCGGTTTTCAGCTTGCTTTTCGATTGGCTTTCTCCCGCTTCCTTCGCTTCTGCCAAGGATTTTTCTTTTAATTCCACTATAACGGTTGTTTTTTTGCTTGTCGTCATATCGATATCACCGAATACCTCGGCTTTTTCCAGATCAGCCGACGTTTTTGAAGAAGCCGGAGCTGCCTGGACGCCCGTAATACCTGTGGATAACGCAAAAAATAAGACGAAACTTACAAGCAGAAAGCGAATGATCCCCTTTTTCAATGTGTTTCCCCCTTTGTATTTAGAAAAAATGTGAAAGATCTAGTATATATTTCTTGAAAATTCAAAAAAATCCTTGTGTCATTTGGACCATTTATTGGATTTCGTTTGTGTATAACGAAGGAGTTATACACAGAACCCTGTGTATAAGTGAATAAACCTGTGTATATATATAGTTAGGAATATACGTTCGTATACAAAATATAGATAGAGTTTGTGGACATGTGGATATCTCTTGTGATTAAGTTGTTCTTATCTTTGGGATAACTTGTGTATAAAGTTTTTAAAGCGGTTCTCCAATTTTCATTTCAATTCTTTCAGCTTTCAACAAAACTTCTAAAAACTAGTTGGTTTTTTCACTCATATTGTGACAAAGAATTCTCTTTCCACGGTCTATCATAGAGTCATGAGTTTTGCTAGAGCTGCTAGTTTGCGAGAAAAGAAATCGGCCGTCTTTTCTTGCGGGCTGCGGCTGAGAAAACGGGCTGCTAAAAAGGCTGCCTGCCAAAAAGAAGCGGAGGGATGTTTTTCTATGAAACGTTTGCTTGTATCTTTACGGGTGTGGATGGTCTTTTTGATGAACTGGGTGACGCCGGACAGAAAAACTGCGGCTGCCGCGGTCTATTCGGCTCAGCGTACATACCAAAGAAAGGCGGCTGTGCAGGCCGCAGGACTCGTTTCGTTTTATGAGTGGCGGATGGCTGTGAATGAGGAAGAAAAGCAGAAAGCGAAAGCCGCCGCGCTTTATAAAAGAAGATGTTTGCAAGCCTTCAAGGAATCGCCAAAGCAGGAGAGAGCGGGCCCGCATCTTTACATGGCGGTCAAAAGGAGGTAAAATCCCAGTCAAAAGCAAATTGGCGGGAGAGATAACCTCTTGAAAATCTATAAAGTATTAAACAACAATGCGGCTTTAATAAAAGAGGATGATCAGGAAAAAATCGTGATGGGACCGGGAATCGCTTTTCAAAAAAAGAAAAATGATCTCATCCCTATGAATAAAGTGGAAAAAATCTTTGTCGTGCGCGACGAGAATGAAAAATTCAAACAAATCCTGCAAACACTGCCGGAGGAGCATATAGAAATAGCTGAGGATATCATCAGCTATGCGGAAGGAGAGCTCGCGGCGCCGCTGAGCGATCACATTCATATTGCGCTTTCCGACCATTTGTCCTTTGCGATCGAAAGGATTCAAAATGGGCTGCTTGTGCAGAATAAATTGCTGCATGAGATAAAGGCGCTCTATAAAAAAGAATACGAGATCGGCCTGTGGGCGATCGGACATGTAAAAGAGACATTGGGCGTGTCTCTGCCTGAAGATGAAGCGGGTTATATTGCCCTTCACATCCATACGGCGAAGATGGATGCGGAGAGCATGTATTCGGCGCTGAAGCATACGACCATGATCAAAGAAATGATAGAGAAAATAGAACAATACTTTAATCGAAAGGTGGATGAAAACAGCATTTCCTATCAACGCCTTGTCACGCATTTGCGATACGCGGTCAGCCGGTTGGAATCAAATGAAGCGCTCCATCGTATGGACGAGGAGATGCTTTATTTCATCCAAAAAAAGTATTCATTCGCCTATCAATGTGCGCTGGAGCTGGCGGAGTTTTTGAAAAATGAATATCAATTACATTTGCCGGAAACCGAGGCCGGCTATATCACGCTGCATGTCCAGCGTCTTCAAGATCTCTCGGAATAACCGATTTGACTTGCAGGGAGTGATCTCTGGAAGTTTTTTTATTGATCAGGATTCAGTGTGTAGTACATCCAGCCCATCATGACTATTCCCGCGGTCAGATTGCCGAGCGTAACGGGAATTAAGTTTCTGACTGCTCCCATCAGTGTCACTGTATCAGGGTGCTCGATCAAAAGCGAGATGGCGAATGTGCACATATTGGCAATGCTGTGTTCAAAGCCGGAAATAAAGAAGCAGAAAACGAATAGCATCATGGTAAAAAGCTTTGCTCCTTCCCCTTTGAGAGACATTGGAATGAAAAAGGCGAGGCACACAAGCCAATTGCACAGCATTCCTCTGAAAAACAATTCGGAAGCCGGCGGCTCCATTTTGTGCTCTGACAAATGAATCAAAAAAGAATGAACAGAAGGCTCCTCAAAAAGTCCCGTCGCGCTGATCAGGATGGCAAACAGAATGGCGCCGATTAAATTGCCGGCATAGCTTGACATCCACAAGTACAGGGTGTCGCGCCAGCTGAGTTTTTTCCGGAGCGCGGTATAGGTGAAATAAAAGGTGTTGCCGGTAAATAAATCTCCGCCTCCGTAAGCAATCAGCAGAATAGCGGCCCCGAAAGTGACAGCGGCTGCCGGAAAGGCAAACGGAGAATCAGCCATAAAGAAATAGCTTCCTGTTTTGCTTGCGGCTGTAATGCCAAAACCAATAAACATACTGGCCAAAATGGACCGAAGCACATAACGGATTTTGCTTGAAGCGAATATGTTTTGTTTTTTCAAAGCATACTGTTCAACCTTTTGCAATGCTTGAGTTTCCATTGTCTTTTCCTGCTTTCTTTCATGATTGAGCATAGTATAGCACGATATTGTGAAGTATTTCACAATTAATTTTTACGAAGTTTTGTCTACATGTTTTATCAAACTATTTAACTAAAAAAATAGTTGACGAAAACGCTGTCATGATTTATGATGAAAGCGTATTCTTAATCTGAATAAGCGGGATTGTGACTGGTAAAGCAGGCAAGACCTAAAATTTGCGTAAATGAAAAAGGATCGCTGTGTCCTTTATTCGTTGGCGAATTTTAGGTCTTTTTTGTTTAAATAAAAGGGGGAGAAATAGATGGATTACAAAGAGACTGCAAAACGCCTCATTGAGCTTCTCGGAGGGAAAGAAAATATCATCAGCGCGGCTCATTGTGCAACAAGACTGCGTTTAGTGATGAAAGATGAATCAAAGATAGATCAAGCACAAGTAGAAGAGCTTGATGGCGTTAAAGGGGCTTTCAGCAGCTCTGGCCAGTACCAGATCATTTTCGGAACAGGCCTTGTGAATAAAGTATTCGATGCTTTTTCTAAAGAAGCTGATATTGAGCGTGAGGAACACGTCAATCATCAGGATGCGGCAAAAGAAAAGCTGAATCCCGCTGCGAGATTTGCGAAAACGCTTTCTAATATTTTTGTCCCAATTATCCCGGCTATTGTGGCCAGCGGCCTGTTAATGGGATTGCTGGGTATGATCAATGCGTTTCATTGGATGAGCAAGGATTCTGCGCTGTTGCAGCTGCTTGATATGTTTTCAAGTGCAGCATTCATTTTCTTGCCGATTCTAATCGGGGTCAGCGCTTCAAAAGAGTTTGGCAGCAATCCATACTTGGGAGCGGTCATCGGGGGAATCATGATTCATCCGTCTCTTTTAAATCCATGGGGATTGGCGGAAGCCACACCTGATTATATGCATCTTTTCGGATTTGATATCGCGCTTCTAGGCTATCAGGGAACTGTCATCCCTGTTCTGCTGGCGGTTTATGTAATGAGCAAGGTAGAGAAATGGACAAGAAAAGTGGTTCCGCATGCGGTAGACTTGCTTGTTACACCTTTTGTTACTGTAATTGTCACCGGTTTTGTTGCTTTTATCGCGATTGGCCCTCTGGGCAGAGCGCTTGGCTCCGGCATTACGGTTGCTTTAACTTATGTGTATGACCATGCCGGTTTTGTTGCGGGTCTGATTTTCGGGGGCACGTATTCACTCATCGTGCTGACAGGTGTTCATCATAGCTTCCATGCGATTGAGGCGGGGCTTATTGCAGATATAGGCAAAAACTACTTGCTGCCGATCTGGTCAATGGCGAATGTCGCACAAGGCGGGGCAGGTCTTGCCGTCTTCTTTATGGCGAAAAAGGCAAAGACAAAAGAAATCGCACTTCCAGCAGCACTTTCCGCTTTTCTCGGCATTACTGAGCCCGTCATATTCGGAGTCAATCTTCGCTACCGAAAACCGTTTATCGCCGCGATGATCGGAGGCGCATTGGGTGGGGCATATGTCGTCTTTACACATGTAGCTGCAAACGCTTACGGGTTAACGGGAATTCCGATGATCGCCATTGCTGCGCCGTTTGGCATGGGCAACTTGATCAACTATCTGATTGGCATGGCGATTGCGGCAGTGTCAGCGTTCATTGCAGCATTTGTCATGAAGATTAATGAGGATGAGGTGAGGAAAAAATGACAGCACATGACCAGGAGCTTCGTCGCCGGGCTTATGAAGAAGTGGAGAAAAAAGAGCCCATCGCTAACAGCGATCCGCACCGCCAGCATTTTCACATCATGCCGCCGGTTGGGCTGCTGAATGACCCGAATGGCGTGATTTATTGGAAGGGCAGCTATCATGTATTCTTTCAGTGGCAGCCGTTTCAGACGGGGCACGGCGCAAAATTTTGGGGGCATTATACGACACAGGATGTTGTGAATTGGAAGCGGGAAGAGATTGCGCTGGCTCCGAGTGATTGGTTTGATAAAAACGGCTGCTACTCGGGCAGCGCTGTCACGAAAGACGATCGGCTTTATCTGTTTTACACAGGAAATGTCAGGGATCAGGATGGAAATCGGGAAACGTATCAATGCCTTGCTGTTTCTGACGACGGGCTGTCCTTTGAGAAAAAGGGTGTCGTCGCCCGCCTTCCGGAAGGATATACGGCGCATTTTCGCGATCCGAAGGTATGGGAGCATGAAGGCACATGGTATATGGTGATTGGTGCGCAAACAGAGAATTTGAAAGGGCAGGCTGTATTGTTTGCTTCTGATAACCTGATAGAGTGGAGATTTCTTGGCCCGATAACCGGCGCAGGCTTCAACGGGCTGGACGATTTTGGATACATGTGGGAATGCCCTGATTTGTTTTCCCTTCAAGGATCGGATGTGCTGATTGTTTCGCCTCAAGGGCTTGAGGCTGACGGTTTCCGTTATCAGAACGTATATCAATCAGGTTATTTTGTCGGCCGTCTTGATTATAACAAGCCTGAACTGAAGCATGGTGAATTTATGGAGCTTGATCAAGGTTTTGATTTTTACGCGCCGCAAACACTTGAAGACGATCAGGGCAGACGAATTTTGTTTGCATGGATGGCTGTGCCTGACCAGGATGAAGGATCTCATCCGACGATTGACTATCACTGGATTCACTGCATGACGCTGCCGAGACAGCTGACAATATCAGGCGAGAAGCTGATTCAGCAGCCGCTGCCTGAGCTGAAAGCCATGCGCAGAAACGAGAAGAAATTACAAATCCACATGCACGAATCATCTGGCACACTTCCAGTGGAAAACGCTGAAAGAGCTGAGATCTTGCTGGAAGACATTCATACGGAGTCCGGTTTTTCAATCAGTATCCGCGGAACGGCTTCGTTTTCCTTCCATAAAGGCGAGGGGATTGTTACGCTGGAACGGACGAGCTTCGACGGAAAAAGAAAAGAGTCGAGACATTGCCGCATCAAGGATTTGCATACCGTGCACATGTTTATCGACGCATCCTCTGTTGAAATCTTTATCAATAACGGAGAAGAGGTCTTTAGTGCGAGATATTTTCCTTTCCCGGGAAATCATGAAGTAACAGCCAGTTCGACCGGGAAATCTGAAATGAATGTCGGAATTTGGACACTTATGTAGAAAATCCTTCTATTTTCTTATGTGAAATCTGAGCCATCTGTGCTATTCTTCAACGATAACCTACTATTTTTTTCTGTAAAAGGAGTTGTTTTCTTGAATATACATGAACAGAAGATAACACCGGAATGTTTGGAAAAGGCTGCTAACCAAGTTGAAGATAAGCGGGAAGAATATAAGGATGTGCTGCTTCAGCTGAAAAAAATGCTTGGCGGAACAACGCCGCACAGTGAAACGGCGGAAATTCTCACGCGGGCATATGAACAAATGAAGGAATATGCACTTTTTGTTCAGTCGATAGAAACATTTTTGAGGAAATCTGCAAACAATTTAAAAATCAAATAAACGGGCTGCCGATGGGATCGGCAGTTTTTTCTGTGAAAAATCTTCGGTGATAAAAAGGGCTGCCTCTCTGTAAGGCAGCCCCTTTTGTTTATGATTGTTGATTCAGGCGCAGTGCAGAATGCTTCGTAGGACCAACATACTGGTTTAGCGGGAAGGATTCTTTAATGGCCGCTGTGATGAATTCTTTCGCTGCGTAAATGGCTTCTTTGACTTCCGCACCTTTGGCAAGCTCCGCTGTCACGGCTGCTGAGAATGTACAGCCTGCGCCATGTGTATAAGGCGTATCGATCATTTCGCTTTCAAGGACTTCCGCTGTTTCTCCGTCATAGAGAACATCAACGGCTTTCTCGTGTTTGAGTTTGCCTCCGCCTGTAATGACGACATATTGAGCGCCGAGTGCGTGAATTTTTTTCGCGGCTTCGATCATATCGTCAACTGTTTTTAGTTCATCCATGCCGCTGAGCTGGCCGGCTTCAAACAAGTTTGGCGTAATGACAGTGGCTAGCGGAGCCAATTGCTCACGCAGGGCTTGGGCGTGCTCCGGATAAAGGACTTCATTAGCACCTTTGCAAACCATAACCGGGTCAATTACCACATTTTTTAATTGTTTTTCTTTGATCGTTTTTGCCGCAAGCTCGATAGTATCAACGGTTGGCAGCATTCCTGTTTTCATGGCGTCCACACCGATGCCGTCCGTAATTGTTGCAAGCTGGGCGCGGATTGTATCAGTATCGATCGGGAATACCTGATGGTCCCAGCTGTTGTTTGGGTCCATCGCAACGATCACCGTTAAGGCGGTCATCCCGTATACGTTTTTTTCTTGAAATGTTTTTAAATCAGCTTGAATCCCAGCACCGCCGCTGGAATCTGAGCCGGCAATGGTGAGTGCTTTATGCATAGACATGTCTTGAACCTCCATCATGTTTTGTCTTTCATTATAGTTAGATTTTCTCTGTATCACAATATAGAAGATCTATAGGAATCATTTGACAATCTCAACGGGCTTTCGTAAAATGCTACATAAGAAAACTAGGTAGGGGTTTTGAGATGTTAAATCGTGAGCTGGTTAAGGGAAGCACGGTTATATTGGTATTGACGCTTCTGAACGAGCGGCCGATGTACGGCTATGAGCTTGTAAAAGAAATGGGAAGCCGCAGCGGAAATGAACTGCAGATGAAAGAAGGGACCTTGTATCCTTCTCTTCACAAGCTTGAACGCCAAGGGTATATTTCTTCCTACTGGGAGAAGCAGGAGAAAGGACCGGACCGCAAATATTACCGGATTACAGACGAGGGCAAAGAAGTGCTGGCGGAACGCACGAAGGAATGGAGCGTATTTTCAGCCATGATGGACCGAATACTGAAGTGGAGCGGACAAAATGGATAAAGAAACATATGTATCCGAAATCAAAAGCGGGCTTAAAGGGCTTCCTGAGGGTGAGGCGATGATAGAAGAGATTGAGAGCCATATTGAACATCATCTGTTTCGCTCTTTTCAGGAAGGAAAGAGTGAGGAGGAAGCTATGCAGACTTTATTGCAGGCGTTTGGAACACCAACTGACATTGTTTCTTCGTTTAAGAAAATACAGCCAGTAACGTTCCGTGCGTTTTTGATGTTCCATCTTTTTTGTAACAGTGCCCTATTCGCTGTCGGCATTACGATTACAATAATGCATGTATGGCTTGAATCACCGTTTGTTCAAGCAGTATGGAAAGGCATTTCTGTTTCTGTTTGGCTGATCTTAGCTGCATATATGATCTACTGGGTGCTGATTGGGTATCAAGGCGTGAAGGAGTTTGGAAAACGCGGAGAAAAGCTTGTTCTACATACGATTCTGATCTCAATGGTGCCAAACGTCATTTTTATGCTTGTTTTTCTATTCAATGTAATTCCTGCTGCGCTGTTTCAATCCTTGTTGACACCTTGGTTTGTTGGAACTTGTGCTTTTGCAACGCTGTTATTTCCGTTATTTGGCCGAATGGGCTGTTATATTGGCAGGCGTCAGCTTGTCTGATTTTTTAGGTATATACATAGAATTTCTATGTAAAGGAGGTGTATGTCGTGAGGATTAGCTCTTGTTTATATGGTTTTGTAGCTCATGGGGCAGTATTTTTGTTTACTGGTGGCTGCATGCTCTTGGCTATGGCAGCCAGCTTGCCTTTTGTTTTTCTGCTTGATCGGCTGCCTGATGTCGTCTTTACAGCAGGTGCCATTCTTACGCTGCTATGTTCATATGCTTATGTCTGGTTTTGGGCGGTCCGATTTGCATATAACCAGAAAATGCGCCTGTTTGAGGTTCAATTGGGGTCCTTTGTGTTGCTAGCCCTCATGATATCTTTGTTTTTATTGGATGGATCTAGTATGAAAGACATCATGATGAATTGGGACGATGCAGGCTGTGCTTTTGTGCCGCCGGCTTTTACATTCTTGTGTCTTTCTTATGCACTGGTGCTGCTGCCGGTCTATCAATCTAAGCTGTGGCGTCTTATCCTTCCGAATGGCGTCCGCCTGAAAGATCTCTTTCATGTCTTTGGAGATCTGATGCTGATCATGGTGCTTCTCATCGGAGCCACTTTGCTGTTTCTATCATTCTAGTATGCCGTTTCAGTAGGATATTCCCACTGATCTCCCGTCCAATATATGTTTTAATAGTACATGACTATGAAAATGAGAAGGAGAGCATCATGAAGATTTCTATCGTAATTGTGACCTATAATCGGATTCCGGCTCTGTGTGAGCTTTTGGAGTCGATTTCCCGCCAGACCTTGAAGCCGTATGAAATTATTATTGTGAATGATGCCGGTGAATCGGTCGTGCCGGTCAAAGCACTGTATCCGGAGCTGCCGATTGCTGTCATCAATTTAGAAAAGAACTCGGGGCATGTGGCTGCGAGAAATGCCGGTGTAAAAGAGGCGTCTGGCGATTGCATTATGCTGTGTGATGACGATGATTTCTTTACGCCAGGGCATATCGAGAAAATGGCAAAGGAAATAGAAACGGCAGACTTCGTTCATTCTGATGCGGAAATAGTTTCGTTTGAAGAGAAAAACGGAACAAGGTATCCAGTGTCACGGAAATTGTTTGCTTATACCGCTGACTATGAGGATATGAGAGTGTTTTCTACATACGTGCCGTCGGGCAGCATGTACAGACGTTTTCTGCATGATGAAATCGGGTATTTCGATGCTGATGTGCACAATTACTGGGATTGGGATTTTTATCTGCGCGCAGCCAAGGATTACCGGGTGAAGCGTGTCCCTTGCGCCAGTGTGATTTATGCCTTCAGTGACGCGGGAGACAATCAGTCTGCGGACCTTGGCGCCAAGCGGAAGCAATATTTGGATCGGTTAAGTGAAAAGCACGGACTCGGGGAGCTGCCGACGAAAAACTTTGCCGTCCTGCTTGAAGAGCCTGAGATGAAGAGGCGGGAAGCAAAAAGTGAAATGGTTTGGGATGGCGAGCCTGTCTATTCCAGACTTCATCGTTCGTAAGGAGGCCTGAATCTTGAAACAGCTTTTACAAGACAGCTGGTGGAATCAGCTAAAGGAAGAGTTTGAGAAACCGTATTATCAAGAGCTCAGAGAGATGCTGAAGAGGGAATACGCGGAGCAAACGATTTATCCGGACAGCCGGGATATTTTCAACGCGCTGCATTATACATCATATGATGATGTCAAGGTCGTCATTTTGGGTCAAGATCCGTATCACGGGCCGGGACAGGCTCAAGGTTTAAGCTTCTCTGTCAAGCCCGGTGTAAAGCAGCCGCCTTCGTTAAAAAATATCTTTCTTGAGCTGCAGCAGGACATCGGGTGCAGCATCCCAAATCACGGATCGCTAGTGAGCTGGGCAAAGCAAGGCGTTCTTTTGCTGAATACTGTGCTGACAGTAAGGCGCGGACAGGCGAATTCCCATAAGGGGAAAGGCTGGGAGCGACTGACGGACCGAATTATTGACGTGCTGAATGAAAGGGAGCGGCCGGTTATCTTTATTTTGTGGGGACGGCATGCTCAAATGAAAAAAGAACGGATCGACACGTCCAAGCATTTTATCATTGAATCGACGCATCCCAGCCCGTTTTCTGCGAGAAACGGATTTTTCGGGAGCAGACCGTTTTCCCGGGCGAATGCCTATTTGGAGAAAATGGGAGAGGCGCCGATTGATTGGTGTATTAAGGATTTGTAAAAAGCGCAGGTGATCTGCGCTTTTTTATTTGAGTATTTTTCGAATCATTCGCAGCCCGTTTTTGGAGGAAGGATAACGAAATGCGAAGTCGAAGCGGTTCGTTTGTTTGACGACGCTTTTTTTGTGCGTGAATGTGTTAAAACTGTCAAAGCCGTGATAGCTGCCGATGCCGCTTTCCCCGACGCCGCCGAATGGCAAATACGGCGTCGCAACATGCATTAACGTATCATTGACACAGCCCCCGCCAAACGACAGATTTCCTAAAACAGCGCGCTCAGTTTCTTTGTTTGTGGTGAAGAGATACAGGGCGAGCGGCTTAGGGCGCGATTGGACTTTTTCAATGACTTCCCCGATATCGCGGTATGTAAAGAGCGGAAGAATCGGCCCGAAAATTTCCTCCTGCATCACTGGAGAGTCATCTCTCACTTGTTCGAGAATGGTCGGCGCAATTTTGTGGTGATCAGGATCAGATTGTCCGCCTGTGAGCGGGATGCCATCATTCAGAAAGCTGAGCAGCCGCTGATAGTGGCGCTCACTGACGATTTTGCCGTACTGTGGATTCCGTTCCGGCTGAGGGCCGTAAAATTCTCTGATCGCACGCTTCATTTCTTCTGCCAGCTTCGTTTTGATGTCCTCGTGGACAAATAAATAATCCGGTGCGATGCAGGTTTGTCCCGCATTTGTAAATTTCCCGAAGACGATGCGTTTGGCGGCAAGCTGAATGTCAGCATCTTTATGGACGATGCAGGGACTTTTGCCGCCGAGCTCCAAGGTTACGGGAATTAATTGTTTGGCGGCGGCCTCCATGACGATTTTTCCTACAGCTACACTGCCTGTAAAGAAAATGTAGTCAAAGGGCTGCTGTAATAATGCTGTGCTGACATCGGGCCCGCCTTCTGCCATAGCGACATAATCAGTAGGAAAAACGCTGCTGATGAGTTTGGAAAGAATAGCAGAAACAGCCGGCGTATATTCCGATGGCTTGAGAACGGCCGTGTTCCCCGCCGCAATGGCTCCAATCAACGGAGAAAGCGCCAGCTGCAAGGGATAGTTCCAAGGCGCAATCACCAAAACGGTTCCATACGGCTCAGGGATGATGATGCTTTTGGAGCCTAGATGAGTCAACGGCGTTTTGACTCGTTTCGGCTTGGACCATTTTCTCAGCCGTTTCATGACAAAGCTGATTTCCTCCAAGACGATTCCGATTTCTGTTGAGTATGCTTCTTGCTCGGATTTATGGAGATCCTGGTAGAGAGCGGCTATGAGATCGGCTTCATGAGTTCTGACGGCTTGTTTCAGCTTCCGCAAAATGTTCAGTCTCGATTCAAGCGGTCTCGTATGTCCCGCCGCAAAATAGGCTTTATGCTTGCTGATGATAGAGGGGATGCTGTTCATTCCGTTTCTCCTTTTTGTAAGGTATGGTGATTTATTATGTGAAAAATCTCTTCTGCTTGTCAATCGCGCAAGGTTTGTCAGAAAAAATAACAAACTCATATCTGCGTTTACAGCAGGAATTTGATAAAATGCAGGAAGACAACATTTATTTTTTTGGAGGGTGCTTCATGAACATTCATATATCTGCATTAATTCAAAAGATGGAAGAGGAGCTGAAAAAAGCAAAAACAGCTGAACGGGATGAGGAGCTGAAGCGTTGTGTAGCGGTTGTCCGTTCTCTGTGTGATGTCGTGCTTGATCAGCCGGAGAACGCGAGCGCGCCCCGCATACAGCCGAGCGTTACGCCAAGTCCCGCCGCGCCGCCATCGACAGACCAGCTGATGATGGAAAAAATGATGGGGAGCGCGGGATTAAACAAATATCGAAAGCAAGAAAAAGAGAAGCAGGAAGAGGATGGAAACGGAGAGTCTTTATTTGATTTTTAAAGAGAGAGGTTGAGCTTACGTGAAATTGGTTCTTGGCGCGCTGCAATGGACAGCGTTTATTATTGCTGCGGCGATTGTTGTTCCGGTGGCGGTTGCCCAGTCGTTTCATCTGGATCACTCAGATTCTGCAAGATTGATTCAAAGCACTTTTTTTGTACTGGGAATTGCCGCCGTCATTCAGTGTTTGAAAGGCCACAGACTGCCGATCAATGAAAGCCCAGCCGGCTTGTGGTGGGGAGTGTATACGATCTACGCAGGGCTGACGGGAACTGTGTTTGCGACATATGGAGACACACTGCGGGGTTTGCAGGGAGCTCTTCTTGTAAGCGCTGTATGTTTCTTTTTGTTAAGTGTTTTCAAGGTCATTGACAGACTTGCAAAATTGTTTACTCCGGTTGTAACGGGCGTCTATTTATTACTTCTTGTCATGCAGCTGAGTCAGCCCATTATAAAAGGTATTCTCGGAATCGGTTATCGACAGGACGGGGTGGACGGTCTTGTATTTGGCCTGGCGCTTGTTGTGATCGCTGCCGCTTTTATAATGACAAATTCGAACATCATGTTTTTTAAGCAATATTCTATTTTATTAGCCTTGTTCGGCGGGTGGGTGCTGTTTGCGGCTGCCGGAGCGGCAAAGCCGATTGAAATGCCGGACCGGCTGTTTCAGCTGCCTTCCCTGTTTCCTTTTGGGACACCGTTATTTAACAGCGGCCTGATCATCACTTCTATTTTTATTACCATCTTGCTGATTGTGAATATGCTGGCGAGCATGAAGGTTGTGGACATCGCCGTGAAAAAATTCAGCAAACAGCCTGATGGAAAGCATCATGAACGCCATGCCGGTTTTGCCGCTTCATTCAGCCATCTGCTTAGCGGTTTGACGGGAGCTATTGCGCCTGTTCCGATTTCGGGAGCCGCGGGTTTTATTGAAACGACCAAAATGCCTTCTAAAAAACCGTTTATGCTCGGCAGTATTTTGGTTATCGTGATCAGCGTAATCCCGTTTTTTATGAATACGTTTGCGAGCCTGCCGTCACCCGTTGGATTTGCGGTGAATTTTGTTGTGTTCTCCGCAATGGGCGGTCTGGCCTTTGCCGAATTTGATTCGTATGAGAAAGAAGAATCAAAAAGGGTGCGGTCTATCATCGGCATCTCACTGCTGACAGGGGTCGGTATCATGTTTGTTCCTGAAACTGCGTTAAAGGGATTGCATCCGGTATTTATTTCTCTATTAAGCAACGGGCTCGTATTAGGGACGCTTGCTGCAATAGCAGCTGACCAGTTCCAGCTTTGGCGCAGGAGAAAATCCGACAATCTCGTGTCAACGGAGAACAAACATTGAATTTTGGTGCAGGTGCGATAAGATAAATGATATGAGTTTAACGAAAAGGCGGGAGAGATAGATGAAAGTTTTTATCATATTAGGGGCTATTAACGCCCTGCTTGCCGTGGGACTCGGAGCATTCGGCGCTCACGGATTAGAAGGGAAAATACCTGATAAATATCTTCAGGTTTGGCACACAGGCGTGCAGTATCATATGTATCACGCCCTTGGGTTATTCGTTGTCGCGTTTCTGGCTGATAAATTATCCGGCATAGGCAGTGTCACGACAGCCGGATGGCTGATGTTTGCGGGAATTGTACTGTTTTCCGGAAGCTTATATATTCTAAGTGTGACGCAAATCTCCATTCTTGGAGCGATCACCCCGCTCGGCGGTGTGGCGTTTATTATTTCTTGGATTATGATCGTTGTCGCAGCCGTCAAATATCTATAAACAAAAAAGCCAATCCTCATCATATGAGTGATTGGCTTTTTTCTTATCTTGGCGAATAGGACGCCATGGAATATGGATACGTATAAGCAATTTCTTCATCAAATGTAATGTAATCGAGGTAGATTGTCAGGAGCAGGTAGCGTGTTCCTGATTTCGGGTCGCTGATAATAATGTGATCCCGGCCCGCAGCTTCGATGACGCCGCGAAAAATCTTCGAGCCCCATTCCTTGCTGTTTTCAAATGTCATATAAATGGTGGCCGTTTTTCCCCGATTCAGGCGCAAAATATTCTCGATGTAAGATTCCTCAACAGGCAGCATGCCGGGAACGCTTTGGCCCGGTCCTGACGGTGTAGGCCCCGATGGAATTTGAAAACCGCCGCCCTGCTGCTGGCCCGGGAATCCAAATCCCTGCTGTCCTTGTTGTCCTTGCTGTCCCTGCTGCATTGGCATCATTGGCTGCATCCCCATTGGCTGCATTTGTGAGCCTTGGCCTTGCTGCGGGTACGGGTTGGCGCCAAACTGAGGCTGATACCCCTGCATATTATCAAATGCCTGCATTTGCTGATATTGATTTTTTTTCGGTTTCATATCGTTCCTCCTTTTTATGAAAACCATTCAAAACATGTTCTGGATGTATAGGTGAACGCTCCGCGATGACTCACCTCCGATGGAAAACGATCTTAGTCGCTGGTGCGATTTTTATCTCTTTCACCTTATGAGGCTGATGCTTGGATTATGCTGAAAAAGAACAGCGGACCGATCAGATTTCGCTCTGGGCAGCCGCTGTTTTTCAGAGACATACACAAACTTTTCGCATATTGGTTTGTATCCCTAGCGCAACTTGAGCATAAGCAACATAAGATAACGATAGTTTCAGGTGTGAAGTTCCAAGAAGGAGGTGTAGGATTTGCCTAAAGTATCAGTCATTATGACGAGCTATAACAAAAGCGATTATGTGGCAAAGTCCATTTCTAGCATACTCTCACAAACGTTTTCAGATTTTGAATTGTTTATTATGGATGACAACTCCAATGAAGAGACGCTGAATGTAATCCGTCCTTTTTTGAATGATAACCGAGTGCGTTTTTATCAAAGCGATATATCTGGAGTGAAGGAAAGAACAGAAAAAACGAGATACGCGGCACTGATCAATCAGGCGATTGAGATGGCGGAGGGTGAATATATCACCTATGCGACGGATGACAACATCTATATGCCGGACCGCCTCCTGAAAATGGTGCGGGAGCTCGATACCCATCCTGAAAAGGCTGTGATTTACTCAGCCTCCAAAACCTATCATTTAAACGAGAATCGCGACATTGTAAAAGAAACTGTCAGGCCTGCCGCTCAAGTGACATGGAACGCACCGTGCGCAATTGATCATTGCTCGGTGATGCACAGGTATTCGGTGCTTGAGAAGGTAAAGGAGAAGTTTGGCTCCTATTGGGATGAAAGCCCGGCGTTTTACCGTATAGGAGATGCCCGGTTCTTTTGGAGAGTCAATCATTTTTATCCGTTTTACCCGCTGGATGAGGAGCTGGACCTGAATTATATTACCGACCAATCAATTCACTTTCAGCTGTTTGAATCAGAAAAAAATGAATTTGTCAGAAACCTTCCTCCTCAGCGAAATTGCCGAGAGCTGCGTGAATCATTAAAAAAGCTTGGAATGGGGTGAGAGCTTGTCGGCCTATTTAAGCAATTATTGGGTGCTGTACCGGAAGTACGTGGAGCTTTTTGACAAACTTCGCTACAAAGGGATTCCGCTTGGGCTTATCAGTAATTTTTATCAATACATCAGCCCTGAGCTGAGGGTGATGATGGAAGAAGAACCGGAATTATTCGGATCGGTGGATCAGCATATCGATGAGGGACAGATTCAGCCGTTTTTTGAAGAAAGAATCCAAAACATCGTTAAAACAAATGACAAACCTGTTAAAGGGAAAGTCATTTTGCACTTTGATTACCTGCGTTTTTCAAACGGAAATTACTATCAATTTGATCCTGAAAAAACGGCTGTTTTGGCCAGATGGAGTTTGCCGCATTATTGTGATCTGCCTGTAATTAGCAAGCGGGAGATAGCGGATTCATGCCAAAAAGGCGATTCGAAGCAGTATCTCGAAACAGCCTGTTCGCTTCTCGCCCCTTATGATGATCACCCGGCATTTGGTGATCAAGCGTTTCGCGACCGGCTTTTCAAAGATATTCCTTTATTTATAGAGGCCATTGATACAGTTGATGCGCTGTTTGAACAGGAAAAGATTTCAGCTGTTATTGTCGGAACGGCAGAAGACATTTACAGCAGGGTGCTCGCTCTCATGTGTCAAAGAAAAGGGGCCGTCAGCATTTGTCTTCAGCATGGCGCATTGATGGGAGATGAAGCCTTCATTCCTGTTTTTACAACCTATCAAGCTGTTTTTGGTGCGTATGAAGCAGAGTGGTTCATACGAAAAGGCTGTAAACCCGAGCAGATTCTCGTAACGGGACATCCCCGCTTCGATCAGATTTTTAACAGAACGCCTATGGATATGTCCATATTCTATCGAAAACTTGCTTTTCAGCCGACTAAAAAAATTGTGCTCATTGCCACTCAGCCCTTTTCAGAAGACTTTTATTCCGGTGTGCTGCAGGGGCTTTCTGATCAGAAGCAGCTGCAGATCATTATCAAACCCCACCCGTGGGAAATCGGAAAAAACAAGCTTGATCTGTATCACGAGGCGGCGAAAAAACATAAAGCATGCAGAGTCATCAAAAAGGAGCTGGAGCTTTATGATTTGCTGCCGTATGCTGATGCCGCAGTGACGCAGACCTCGACAGTCGGTCTTGAAGCCATGCTGTTTCAAAAGCCTGTGCTGATCGGAAAATCGTCCGGAAATCGCTCGTATCCGTATTATGAGTCTCTTGGCGATTTTATGTTTGACCAGCCGGATGAACTGGTGCACACCTTGGTTGAGGTTCTTCGAAGTCCCGACGTGCATCAAAAAGCAGAAGAGGCGCGCCTGGCATTCATAGCGGCTAATTATCCGGTGGCAGAATCAACAAATGCTTTATTTGCGGAACTGAAAGCCAAAACAGGGGTTGATTACAGGCGGGAAGATACTGAATAAAATGATAGGAGCGCAAAGAAATGGTGCAAAAGAGAAATCATTTTCTCCCTTACTCATTGCCGTTAATCGGTAAGGAAGAAATTCAGGAGGTTACAGAAACGCTTGAATCGGGATGGCTCTCTAAAGGCCCGAAGGTTCAGCAGTTTGAAAAAGAGTTTGCCGCGTTTGTCGGGGCGAAGCACGCCGTGGCGGTAAATTCATGTACCGCAGCTTTATTTTTGGCTTTGAAAGCAAAAGGGATCGGGCCCGGGGACGAGGTCATTACCTCTCCGCTTACGTTCAGCTCGACTGCCAATACGATTATTCATACGGGAGCGACGCCTGTGTTTGCGGATATTGACGAAAACACGCTCAATATTGACCCGGTAAAGCTTGAGGCGGCCGTCACACCGCGAACGAAAGCAGTTGTGCCCGTCCACTTTGGCGGGCAGTCCTGCGATATGGATGCAATATTGGCTATTGCCCAAAATCATGGTTTATTCGTGCTGGAGGATGCGGCACATGCGGTATATACGACTTATAAGCAAAGAATGATCGGTTCTATCGGGGATGCAACGGCATTCAGCTTTTACGCCACCAAAAACCTCGCGACAGGGGAAGGCGGCATGCTGACGACTGATGATGAGGAGCTTGCCGATAAGATCCGGGTGCTAAGCCTTCACGGCATGAGTAAAGCCGCATGGAACCGTTATTCTTCAAATGGCAGCTGGTACTATGAAGTCGAATCGCCCGGCTATAAGATGAATATGTTTGATTTGCAGGCGGCCCTCGGACTTCATCAGCTGAAACGGCTGGATGATATGCAGAAACGGAGAGAAGAGATTGCCGGCCGCTATCAAACCGCTTTTCAGCAGATTCCGGGACTGATCACGCCGTTTGTCCATGATGACGGCAGGCACGCCTGGCATCTATATGTTCTGCAAGTAGATGAAAAAAAGGCCGGGGTTACGCGCAGCGAAATGATTACGGCTTTAAAGGATGAATACAATATCGGCACTAGCGTTCATTTTATTCCAGTACACATTCATCCGTATTATCAAAAGCAATTTGGATATAAGGAAGCGGACTTTCCGAATGCCATGAATTACTATAAACGAACCCTTTCTCTCCCGCTCTATCCATCAATGTCTGACGACGATGTAGATGATGTCATTAAAGCTGTGCGGGATATCGTAAAAGGGGCTGATTAAGTGTATACGGTAAAAGAAAATGTCTCCAAAGAGGCAATTGAGGAATTTCTCCAAAGCAGAAAGCTTACACTGGATGTTCCGTATCAATTTTCCCTCGGCCTTTTTGAAAACAGCAGGCTCCAAGGTGTATTGCTTTACGAAGATTCTTTGTGGGAAAGCAAGGTGCTTCAGAAGAAAGTCATCAACGTCAAACTTCTTGCGGCAAATAGTACCGGGCAGCTAAAGAGGCTGTTTGAAGCTTTTTATACTGTACGCCAAATGGATGAAACGGATTTTATCTTTGTCCGTGTTCCGGCTGAAGATATCGGAGCCGCGCATGTGATACAGCAGCAGCCATCCTCTTACTTTGTCGGGAGTTTGCTGAAGCTGGCGATGCCTCCGTCTTTTTATGACAAAACACCGCCATTTTTTGAACTGGGACCGCCTGAGCCCGGAGACACAGAAGCGATATGTGAGCTGGCCCGAGACTCGTTTACAAAAAGCAGATATTTTCAGGATCCTCATCTCAGCCGCGATGCAGCAAACAAAATATTTCAGGAGTGGACACGAAACAATCTGAATGGAAGGGCGGCGGTCAATATTGTCGCTAAACACAATGGCGAGGTCATCGGCTATCTTCAGGGCTTATCAAGAGATGATGAGTGCATTCTCGATTTGATGGCTGTAAAGCCGGGATTTGAAGGGAAACGTATTGCGTTTCATTTATTGGCGAATCTCATAGAACAACCGGAGACCCAGAAGCATAGAACGGTAACAGCGGGGACGCAGCTTCACAATGTAAGGGCGATCCGCCTTTATGAACGAATGGGCTTCACCGCTGAACAATCGTATTACTATTATCATATTTGGCCGGGCAAGGAGGCGAGATAATGGCAGCGTTTCAGATCGCGAATAAAACTGTAGGCAAAGACGCTCCTGTTTTTATTATTGCTGAGGCGGGGATTAATCATGACGGGAAGCTTGATCAGGCTTTTGCGCTGATAGACGCCGCGGCGGAAGCGGGAGCGGATGCCGTGAAATTTCAAATGTTCCAAGCTGATAGGATGTACCAGAAAGATCCTGGTTTGTACAAGACGGCAGCGGGCAAGGACGTCTCTATTTTTTCTTTGGTTCAATCTATGGAAATGCCTGCTGAGTGGATTTTACCGCTATTGGATTACTGCCGCGAAAAGCAGGTGATCTTTTTAAGTACGGTATGTGACGAGGGGTCAGCTGATCTGCTTCAGTCTACCTCGCCGAGCGCTTTTAAAATCGCATCCTATGAAATTAACCATCTCCCGCTGCTCAAATATGTCGCCCGGCTGAACAGGCCGATGATTTTCTCGACAGCCGGAGCTGAAATCTCTGATGTTCACGAAGCTTGGCGCACCATCAGGGCAGAGGGAAACAATCAAATTGCCATAATGCATTGTGTGGCGAAATACCCAGCACCGCCGGAGTACAGCAACCTCAGCGTCATTCCGATGCTTGCCGCCGCTTTTCCTGAGGCGGTAATCGGCTTCTCCGATCATAGCGAGCATCCGACAGAAGCGCCATGTGCCGCGGTTCGGCTCGGAGCAAAACTGATAGAAAAGCATTTTACGATCGATAAAGATCTGCCGGGTGCCGACCACTCGTTTGCATTAAATCCGGATGAATTGAAAGAAATGGTCGATGGTATCAGGAAAACGGAAGCTGAGCTGAAACAGGGGATCACAAAGCCGGTCTCTGAAAAACTGCTTGGCAGTTCATACAAAACAACGACCGCCATCGAAGGAGAAATCAGAAATTTTGCATATAGAGGCATTTTTACAACAGCTCCGATTCAAAAAGGTGAAGCCTTTAGTGAAGACAATATCGCAGTGCTTCGGCCCGGACAAAAGCCGCAGGGGCTGCACCCGAGATTTTTTGAACTGCTGACCAGCGGTGTTCGGGCTGTAAGAGACATTCCGGCCGACACAGGCATTATCTGGGATGACATTTTACTGAAGGACAGCCCGTTTCATGAATGATATTCTCTTTATCATTCAGGCAAGAATGGGTTCAACAAGGCTTCCGGGAAAAGTGCTTCGGCCGCTCGGATCGAATCGTTTACTTGACATTCTCGTTCACCGTGTCCGGAAAAGCGCGTTTTACCAAAAGGATCGGGATAATCTTGTCATCGCCACGTCTGACAAAGAAACTGACGACATATTAGAGGCGCACTGTATCAAACAAGGCTTTCGTGTTTTCCGCGGGAGCGAAGAACGTGTCCTCGATAGGTTTGTGAAGGTCATAGAAGCTGTTAAACCGTCAGTCATCATCCGGTTAACGGGTGATAATCCGTTTGTCGATCCGGAGCTGCTCGATGTAATGATTAAGGCGCATTTTGATCAAGGGTCGGATTATACGTATATCCTGAATGCCCCATTAGGGATTTGCGGCGAAGTGGTCAACGCCAACCTGTTAATTGACATCAGCCGTATTCAGGATTTGGAGGATCAATATCAGGAGCATGTCACGTTATATATAAGGAATCATCCAGCTCTTTATCGTGTTCAGTTTTTAGAGGCGCCGGAACGATTTCGCGCCCCTCAATATCGGCTGACTATTGATACAAAGGAAGACTATGAATCGATAAAGGCCCTCTATCAAAAAGCAGGCGAGCGCCCCGATGTATCCGCCTCAGAGCTTATCACCCTTCTGAACCGGAATCCCGATGCGGCAATCGAACGAGAGGCTGACTAGCCATGCATGTTGGGATCTTCGCAGACGGCGGCTATGAAAAGGGAATGGGCCATGTTGTCCGGATGAAGAGACTTGCGGAAGAACTCAAACAGAGCTGCTTGATTACGTTTTACACGAATCAGGAGTCTGAAGCGTTTCTTCATGAAGAGCATTGGCGTGTCATCGTAAAGCCGGAGCTGCAGCAGCACGAATTTATTCTCCGGGAAATAAAAAGCAAGAAGCTTGATTTGCTTTTGTTTGATATTCTAGGCGCGCCTGCAGAGCTGTTAAAGAAAATAAAGACGGAGACAGATGCGAAAATTGTTCTTTTTGAAGAGAAAAACGGTAAATCGATTCAATATAGTGACGCAGTCATTAACGGAATTTACGGTGACATCAGAGGCAGGGTGTACATTCAGGGAAACACACGCATCTATGAAGGCCCGGACTATCTTATTCTTCACCCCGCCTTTCAGGCCGCAAGAGAGGATTACACACTTAAGAAAGACTGCCGCAATATCCTTGTTGCATTAGGAGGAAGTGATCCGAAGCAGCTTATTTTTAAAGTGCTGGCTGCCGCTGATCAAGTCCCCGACATAAAAGACAAAAACATAATGTTTGTGATGGGGAGCGCTTCACCGCATCAAGAGGCAGTCCGAAGGCGGATCGAAAAGAAGCCGCAGTACAAGATGACCGAACAGACAAATGATATGGCAGGTTTGATGAAACAAGCGGACGCAGCCATTGTCGCCGGCGGCATCTCTCTATATGAAGCCATTTGCATCGGCGTGCCGTGCCTTGTTCTTTCTCAGGTTGAGCATCAAACGGCAACAGCAAAAACAATTGCTGGCCAAGGCGCCGCTCTTGATCTTGGTTTGGGTGAGCTTGTACCGGATGAAACACTCATCTATCAGATGTCACGCATTATGAGCAGCTATCCTCTTCGCCTTTCTTTGCACAAGGGAGGAAGGCCGCTCGTGGATGGCAAAGGCATTATACGGGTAACAGCTATTCTTCAAGATTTATATGAACAAGAGATATAAAAATGCATGTAAGGAAGTGTTAATGTGAAAGGTGTTATTTTAGCCGGAGGAAACGGCTCACGCCTTATGCCCTTAACGAAAGCCGTCAACAAGCATTTGCTTCCTGTAGGCCCGTATCCGATGATATACTGGTCGATTATGAAGCTGGAAGAAGCCGGAATAAAAGACATTTTACTCATCAGCCAAAAGGAGCATATGCCGCAATTTTACAAACTGCTTGGGAACGGGGAAGAGCTTGGCGTTACTATCACTTATCAAGTACAGCCGGCAGCATCGGGCATTTCGGATGGGCTGTCTTATGCAAAGCGCTTTACGAAAAAAGAGTCTTTCATTTTATTATTAGGTGATAATATATTTGAAGATTCATTAAAGCCTTATACAGAACGCTTTGAACAGCAGGGGAAAGGAGCAAAAGTGCTTCTGAAAGAAGTTGATGACCCGGAACGCTTCGGGATTGCTGAGATTGATGAGAAAAACAAGCGGATTCGTTCCATCATCGAAAAGCCCGAACAGCCACCGACCAACCTTTGTGTTACCGGCATTTATATGTATGATGCAGAGGTGTTTTCGTATATTGAACAAATATCACCATCAAAGCGCGGCGAGCTGGAAATCACCGATGTGAATAATCTATACATCGAAAACAGCCAGCTTACGTATGATGTGTTATCAGGCTGGTGGGTAGATGCCGGAACTCACGAATCGCTTTATCTCGCTTCCCAGCTTGTACACCAGGCTTTACGGAAAGGACAGGACGAAAAGTGATGGCAAAATCATATTTAATTACAGGCGGGGCCGGCTTCATCGGGCTCACGTTTACAAAGCTCATGCTGAGGGAAACGGATGCGCGCATTACCGTTTTAGATAAACTGACGTACGCCAGCCACCCGGAGGAAATGGAAAAATTAAAGCAAAACAGCCGTTTTCGCTTTGTAAAAGGGGACATCAGCGTTCAGGAGGATATCGACCGCGCGTTTGATGAGACCTACGATGGCGTCATTCACTTCGCAGCAGAATCGCATGTGGACAGAAGCATTTCCCAAGCGGAGCCGTTTATCACCACAAATGTCATGGGGACATACCGATTGGCGGAAGCGGTCTTGAAAGGAAAAGCCAAGAAGCTGATTCATATTTCAACAGATGAGGTATACGGGGATTTAAAAGCGGATGATCCCGCGTTTACAGAAACGACGCCGCTTTCTCCTAATAACCCATACTCAGCCAGCAAAGCAAGCTCAGATTTGCTCGTGTTGTCTTATGTGAAAACCCACAAGCTTCCGGCCATCATTACACGATGCAGCAACAATTACGGACCTTATCAGCACAGCGAAAAAATGATTCCGACGATTATCCGTCATGCGAAGCAGGGCCTGCCTGTTCCGCTGTATGGCGATGGACTCCAGATCCGAGACTGGCTGTTTGCGGAGGATCATTGCCGCGCGATCAAGCTGATTTTAGAAAAAGGGACCGACGGCGAGGTGTATAACATCGGCGGCGGAAATGAACGCACGAATAAAGAGCTGGCGAGTGTCATTTTGAAGCATCTGGGCTGTGAGGAATTGTTCGCCCACGTGGAAGACCGAAAAGGGCATGACCGGCGCTATGCGATCAATGCATCAAAGCTGAAAAACGAACTGGGCTGGCGGCAGGAAGTGACGTTTGAAGAAGGCATTGCGCGTACGATTCAGTGGTATACAGACAATGACCGATGAGAAGGTGATCTGATTGACAAAGGTATTGGTGACTGGGGCGGGAGGACAGCTTGGCTTGGAACTATGCCGCCAGCTGAAGCAAGCCGGATATGAGGTCATTGCGTTAACAAAGAAGATGATGAACATTGCTGACCAGCGCTCAGTACGGCATTCGTTTGGCCATTATCAGCCGGATATCGTGGTCAATAGCGCCGCGTTTACGTCGGTTGATCAATGCGAGAAAGAGCTTGATAAAGCGTACTTGATTAACGGAATCGGCGCTTATTATACAGCGCTTGAGTCAACCCGCATCGGAGCTCAATATGTTCATATCAGCACGGACTATGTATTCAATGGGAAAGGAACCCAGCCATATAGGGAAGACGATCCCCTCGATCCGAAAACCATTTATGGCAAAAGCAAAAGGCTCGGAGAAGAACTGATACGATTAACGACAAAAGACAGCACGATCATCAGAACATCGTGGGTGTACGGACATGGCGGCAGTAATTTCGTTGAAACCATGCTGAAGCTTGCTGAAACGAAACAAGAGCTTCGGGTTGTCAGCGATCAAATTGGTTCGCCGACTTATACGAAGGATTTAGCAGAAGCGGTCATCAAGCTGTTCAGCCATCCGCCGGGCATCTATCATGTCAGCAATTCAGGCATATGCAGCTGGTATGAGTTTGCGACGGCAATTATGGAAGAAAGCGGGCTGGAAACAGCCATTTTGCCTGTAACGACAGAGGAATACGGGAACAAAACGCCCCGCCCGGCATACTCTGTGCTGAGCCATCGGGCTATTGAAGAAGCCGGCATCCGCCCCCGCCACTGGCGGGAAGCGTTACGAGAGTATTTGCAGGAAAGGAGCAGTACGTGTGATTGATGGAGTCAAGGTGAAAAAATTGATGAAGCATAGCGATGACAGAGGCTTTTTTGCTGAGCTGGTCCGGGACGATGAGAATCTCCTTGAGCATTTTGGGCAGGCCTCTTGGTCGAAAAGCTATCCGGGTGTGATTAAGGCATTTCATTATCATGAGAAGCAGGATGATCTCTGGTTCTTCCCAACCGGCCACGCTCAGGTTGTCCTATACGATCTTCGAGAGGATTCAAAGACAAAAGGAGAAACGGACGTCTATTATATGGGCGAAGACAACCCGATGCTGTTATTAATCCCAAAAGGGGTGGCTCACGGATATAGAGTGCTGGGAGAGACGCCGCTGACAATTATCTATTTTACCACCATGTCGTATAACCCGGATCAGCCTGATGAAAAAAGAATTCCGTGGAATGATGAGACGATCGGTTTTAACTGGAACACTGAATTCAGATAAAAATAGGAACGTGATCAATCGAAGAGCAGAGGCATCTTCGACTTTTTTTGCCCTTTTTTAAAATAGGATAAAAGATAGGAAATGTCAGGTAGATGTTACTAGAAAAAGAGAGAGAAATCGTCCATTTGAACCTTGTATAAACAGGAAGGAATTCTCATTGAATTCCAAGTGTTAATATTCCTTAAAAAACATTTACTTCCATGGAAAATGATGATAGATTAATTTTTAAGAAAAAGAACTGGTAATTCGCGAATTATGAAAAAGCGCTTTTTCTGCAGAGGACGCTCTGGCCAAATTTCAACAATCATTTAGGGGGAAATGTCATGCTAAAAAGAACTTCATTCGTATCTTCATTATTCATCAGTTCAGCTGTTTTACTATCAATCTTACTTCCTTCGGGCCAAGCTCATGCACAGTCTGCATCAATCGAGGCAAAAACAATTAACAGCACGAAAGAGTGGACCACTTCTGATATTGAAGTGACATATAAACCAAATGCGGTGCTTTCTCTTGGAGCGGTAGAATTTCAATTTCCTGACGGGTTTCATGCTACGACAAGAGATTCAGTGAATGGAAGAACACTAAAAGAAACACAGATTTTAAACGATGGAAAAACAGTCAGACTCCCGCTTACGCTTGATTTGTTAGGCGCATCCGAATTTGACCTCGTCATGGTGCGCAAAACTCTTCCTCGCGCAGGCACTTACACGATTAAAGGCGATGTAGTAAACGGTTTGGGAATCGGCAGTTTTTATGCTGAAACGCAGCTGGTGATTGATCCCCGTTAATCGATAGATTTGTAGTCAGAGACTGAGATGTTTTCAGTCTCTTTTTTTGTGGATTCAAAAGCTGGTACGGATCTTGCATGATGATAAGGGTGAATCCAATGCAGAAAGGAATTGGCGGGCTGATTTTTTAAAGCGCTTACATTACAGCCGGCCAAAAAAACAATGAGGTGAAAAAAGATGTCAGCAAAGCAAGTCTCGAAAGATGAAGAAAAAGAAGCTCTTAACTTATTTCTGTCTACCCAAACAATCATTAAGGAAGCCCTTCGGAAGCTGGGTTATCCGGGAGATATGTATGAACTCATGAAAGAGCCGCAGAGAATGCTCACTGTCCGCATTCCGGTCAAAATGGACAATGGGAGCGTCAAAGTGTTCACAGGCTACCGGTCACAGCACAATGATGCTGTCGGTCCGACAAAGGGGGGCGTTCGCTTCCATCCAGAAGTTAATGAAGAGGAAGTAAAGGCATTATCCATTTGGATGACGCTCAAATGCGGGATTGCCAATCTTCCTTACGGCGGCGGGAAGGGCGGTATTATTTGTGATCCGCGGACAATGTCATTTGGAGAACTGGAAAGGCTGAGCAGGGGGTATGTCCGTGCCATCAGCCAGATCGTCGGTCCGACAAAGGATATTCCAGCTCCCGATGTGTACACCAATTCGCAGATTATGGCGTGGATGATGGATGAGTACAGCCGGCTGCGGGAATTCGATTCTCCGGGCTTTATTACAGGTAAACCGCTTGTTTTGGGAGGATCGCAAGGACGGGAAACGGCGACTGCACAGGGCGTCACGATTTGTATTGAAGAGGCGGTGAAGAAAAAAGGGATCAAGCTGCAAAACGCGCGCATCATCATACAGGGCTTTGGAAACGCGGGTAGCTTCCTGGCCAAATTCATGCACGATGCGGGCGCGAAGGTGATTGGGATTTCTGATGCCAATGGCGGGCTCTACAATCCGGACGGCCTTGATATCCCTTATTTGCTCGATAAACGGGACAGCTTCGGTATGGTCACCAATTTATTTACTGACGTCATCACAAATGAGGAGCTGCTTGAAAAGGATTGCGATATTTTAGTGCCTGCCGCGATCTCCAATCAAATCACAGCCAAAAACGCACATAACATTCAGGCGTCAATCGTCGTTGAAGCGGCGAACGGACCGACAACCATTGATGCCACTAAGATCCTGAATGAAAGAGGCGTGCTGCTTGTGCCGGATATCCTGGCGAGTGCCGGCGGCGTCACGGTTTCTTATTTTGAATGGGTGCAAAACAACCAAGGATATTATTGGTCAGAAGAAGAGGTTGCAGAAAAACTGAGAAACGTCATGGTCAGCTCGTTCGAAACAATTTATCAGACAGCGGCAACACATAAAGTGGATATGCGTTTGGCGGCTTACATGACGGGCATCAGAAAATCGGCAGAAGCATCGCGATTCCGCGGATGGGTATAATTTGAGAAGCCTCCGCAAAATAATTTTGCATTTGTTTTTTGCGTAAAGAGCAAAAATCGCAAAATAAATTTGCGTTCAAGATCGGAAAAAGAGAAAGGTGATCACCTGTTAGACAAATTTCTGTTCGATTCAACAAGTTTTTTCAGCAAAAGACAAGAAAATGGCATGATTCTTGCATTTTTATTCATATGCGAAGATATATTTCATAACACGAGGGGGACTACATATGACAGTCACATACGCGCACGAACCATTTACCGATTTTACGGAAGCAAAGAATAAAACTGCATTTGGGAAGTCATTGGCCTTTGTAAACACTCAGCTCGGCAAGCATTATCCGCTTGTCATAAATGGAGAAAAAATTGAAACGGACCGCAAAATCATTTCTATTAACCCGGCAAATAAAGAAGAGATCATTGGGTACGCGTCTACAGCGGATCAAGAGCTTGCTGAAAAAGCGATGCAAGCCGCATTGCAGGCATTTGATTCCTGGAAAAAACAAAGACCGGAGCACCGCGCGAATATTCTCTTTAAGGCAGCGGCTATTTTGCGCAGAAGAAAGCATGAATTTTCAAGCTATCTTGTGAAGGAAGCGGGAAAACCGTGGAAGGAAGCAGATGCGGACACGGCTGAAGCGATAGACTTTTTAGAGTTCTACGCGCGCCAAATGTTAAAGCTCAAGGAAGGGGCTCCGGTGAAGAGCCGTGCTGGCGAGTTCAATCAATATCATTACGAAGCGCTTGGCGTGGGCATCGTCATTTCTCCATTTAATTTCCCGCTTGCGATTATGGCGGGAACAGCGGCGGCAGCGATTGTGACAGGAAATACGATTCTCTTAAAACCGGCTGACGCAGCCCCGGTAGTGGCAGCAAAATTTGTCGAGGTCATGGAGGAAGCGGGTCTGCCAAACGGCGTTCTGAATTACATTCCGGGAGATGGTGCGGAGATCGGTGATTTCTTAGTTGAGCATCCGAAGACACGGTTTGTCTCATTTACAGGTTCCCGTGCAGTCGGCTGCCGGATTTATGAGCGAGCTGCCAAAGTGCAGCCGGGCCAAAAATGGCTCAAACGGGTAATTGCAGAAATGGGCGGAAAAGACACAGTGCTTGTCGACAAGGACGCTGATCTTGACCTTGCTGCATCCTCTATCGTGTATTCAGCATTTGGATATTCAGGACAGAAGTGTTCTGCGGGCTCCCGCGCGGTCATTCATCAGGATGTGTATGATGAAGTGGTGGAAAAAGCTGTGGCGCTGACCAAAACGCTGACTGTCGGCAATCCAGAAGATCCTGATACGTATATGGGTCCCGTGATTCATGAAGCATCCTACAACAAAGTGATGAAATACATTGAAATCGGCAAATCTGAAGGCAAGCTATTGGCCGGCGGAGAAGGCGATGATTCAAAAGGCTACTTTATTCAGCCGACGATCTTTGCAGATGTTGATGAAAACGCCCGCTTGATGCAGGAAGAAATTTTCGGCCCGGTTGTTGCGATTTGCAAAGCGCGTGATTTCGATCATATGCTGGAGATTGCCAATAACACGGAATACGGATTAACAGGTGCGCTTCTGACGAAAAACCGTGCGCACATTGAACGGGCGCGCGAGGATTTCCATGTCGGAAACCTATATTTTAACAGAGGATGTACCGGAGCAATTGTCGGCTATCAGCCGTTCGGCGGTTTTAATATGTCAGGAACAGACTCAAAAGCAGGCGGTCCCGATTACTTAATTCTTCATATGCAAGCCAAAACAACGTCCGAAGCTTTTTGATTTGAGAGAAATAAAATCGTGCGATTCTTTAGCGGATCGCACGATTTCAACTTTTTGATCAGGAGGACAATTTATGCAGTATACAAAAATCAGTCACATGAATCCGGCTGAAAGAGTGGAGGCGCTGACAGCATCTCTGGTCAGCCTCAGCAGTGTGAACGGCACCGTTGGAGAAGGGACAAAAGCAGATTTCATCAAAGAAGTGATCACGAGCTATCCTTATTTTCAGGAAAACCCCAGTCATGTGTGGGAACAGGCCATTCCCAATGACCCATACAATCGCAAAAATATTTTTGCGTTTATTAAAGGACATGGAGAAAGCCGAAATACAGTCATTTACCATGCCCATCTGGATACAGTTGGAATTGAAGATTTCGGCCCTTTAAAGGATATCGCTTTTGATTGTGAGAAATTGGCCGAGTATTTCAGCCGCTATGAGTTCGATCAGGATGTTCAGCGGGATGCCAAATCAGGCGATTGGATGTTCGGAAGAGGATCTGTTGATATGCAAAGCGGCATCGCCGTGCATTTAGCCAATCTCCTGCATTTTTCGGAGAACCTTGAGACGTTGCCGGGAAATGTATTGTTTATGGTCAATCCCGATGAGGAGAGCCAGCATTCGGGCATTCTCGCCAGCATTTCAGAGCTGAACCGGTTAAAAAAAGAAAAACAGCTTCACTATTTGGCTGCTATTAATACGGATTTTATTACCCCGCTTTACGATGGTGATCAGACAAGATATATCTATACCGGAGCCGCGGGAAAACTGCTGCCTTGCTTTTACATTTACGGGCGTGAAGTCCATGTTGGCGATACACTGGCAGGAATTGACCCAAATTTCATTTCATCTGAAATCACAAGCCGTCTCCACAATAACATCCATCTGGCAGAAAAGGTTGAAGGGGAGTTGGTTCTGCCCCCATCCTGTTTGTATCAGCGTGATAACAAGGAATCCTATAATGTGCAAACGGCTGTCAGCACCAGCTTGTACTTCAATTGTTTTATTTATGAAAGAACAGCAAAAGAAATGATGGATTTGCTTATTGAAGTCACTGAGGAAGCATGCCGGGAGACAGAACAAAAATTATCAGATTATTATGAAGAATATGCAAAAAGAGCCAACCTGCCAAAGAAACATTTATCATGGGGCATTCAAGTGTATAGCCTGGAGCAATACTTAGAAAAGCTGAGAAACCGGGGGATAGATCCCGAGCAGTGTATCGAGCAGACATTCAAAGCCAACGAGCACCTTGAACTTCGCATGAGATGCTTTCAGGCAATCGAAGAGCTTCAAAAGCTTGACCCCGATCAAGGCGCAAAAGTCATTCTATTTTACGCACCTCCTTACCTGCCGCATAACTATTTGAAAGAAGATAGCGCAAGAGATCAGCTTTTGCAGCATGTGATAAAAGAAGCGGCTGACAAAACCGCTGAATCGACAGGCGAAACATTTGTCTTCAAAAAGTTTTTCCCCTACTTGGCAGACGGCAGTTTTTTATCACTGCACGAAACCGATGGCGAAATTGATTCTTTTATCAGGAACTTCCCTGGGTGGAATATGATTGGGACCATTCCGTTCAAAGACATACGCAAGCTGAATATTCCATCCATTAATATGGGCGTGTACGGAAAAGACGGCCATAAATGGACAGAACGAGTCTATAAACCGTACACATTTCATGTATTGCCTCTCCTCATACAGCAAACCACCGTTCATCTTTTGCAAAGCTACCGGATGACCATCACGGCAAAAGAACCAAAGGGGGAAGGATGATGCAGAATCATAAAAATGAATTGCAGCGCAGCATGAAAAGCAGGCATTTGTTTATGATTGCTTTGGGAGGGGTGATTGGCACTGGGCTGTTTCTAGGCTCTGGCTTTACCATTAGCCAGGCGGGACCGCTCGGCGCCATTGCCGCGTATATCATCGGCGGATTTTTAATGTATCTCGTCATGCTTTGTTTAGGAGAATTGGCTGTTGCCATGCCGGTGGCCGGATCGTTTCAGGCCTACGCCACTAAATTTCTGGGACCGTCGACAGGCTTTATGATTGGCTGGCTGTATTGGTTCAGCTGGGCGAATACAGTGGGGTTAGAGCTGACGTCAGCAGGCATTTTGATGCAAAGGTGGCTGCCCTCCGTTCCGATCTGGATATGGTGCCTCGTGTTCGGCATCGTCATCTTTTTGATTAATGCGCTCTCTGTCAGAAGCTTTGCAGAAATGGAATTTTGGTTTTCAAGCATCAAAGTGGCGGCGATCATATTATTTATTGTGATTGGCGGAGCCGCTGTGTTTGGCTTGATTGACTTTAAAGGCGGACAGGAGACACCCTTTTTGTCTAACTTTATGACTGATAGAGGACTTTTCCCTAATGGGGTGCTGGCCGTTATGTTTACGCTGGTCATGGTGAACTTCTCGTTCCAGGGAACGGAGCTTGTCGGCATTGCGGCAGGGGAAAGTGAAAGCCCGGAAAAAACACTGCCAAAGTCCATTCGAAATGTCATTTGGCGCACGCTGTTTTTCTTTGTGCTCGCTATGTTCGTCTTGGTTGCCATCCTTCCGTACAAAACGGCGGGGGTGATTGAAAGCCCATTTGTAGCGGTACTCGATCAAATCGGCATCCCATTTTCGGCAGATATCATGAACTTTGTCATCTTAACAGCCATTTTATCTGTTGCTAATTCGGGGTTGTATGCGGCGTCGCGTATGATGTGGTCACTTTCATCAAATCAAATGGGTCCATCCTTTCTCACCAGACTGACAAAAAAAGGCGTGCCGATGAATGCCCTGCTGATTACGCTAGGCATTTCAGGCTGTTCGCTGCTGACAAGTGTCATGGCCGCAGAAACAGTGTATTTATGGTGTATCTCAATCTCGGGCATGGTCACAGTTGTCGCATGGATGTCCATTTGTGCGTCGCAATTTTTCTTTCGCAGACGTTTCCTGGCAGAAGGCGGAAATGTGAATGATCTGGAGTTCAGAACGCCGCTTTATCCGCTAGTCCCGATTCTCGGATTTTGTTTATATGGCTGCGTGTTGATCAGCCTTATTTTCATTCCGGATCAAAGAATTGGCTTATACTGCGGTGTGCCGATCATTATTTTCTGTTATGCATACTATCATCTAAGCATCAAAAAGCGTATAAATCATGAACCGATTGAAAAAAAGCAGACAGAGGCGCAATAGAAAAAGCTCTCCGGGAGGCCGGAGAGCTTTTTTACGCGTTACATCCCTGTGTTTTTTTAGAATGAAATATATAAATATATATTGTGATTTAAATGAAAATAATAAAAGTTATAAAGATTTCGTTCGAATTGTAAATAAGGAAAAAACAATGCTAAACTATAATACAACTTTATGATAAGAAGATTATGGAAGAGGTGTTTGAGAAAGAATGAACAGCAATCAAAACAATGACATCAAAACAAAACATCATTTTCCGTTATTGTTGGCACTGGCTTTAACGATGGGGGTATTTGCGGCCGGATCTGAAGAGCTTGTGATCTCACCGCTGCTGCCGGATTTAGCAAAAGCCTTCAGCTCAGATGTCAGTGTCCTTGCATTATCTATCAGTATTTACGGCATTATGATTTTTATCGGTGCGCCGCTTTTGGTTCCATTAGGCGATAAATACTCCAGAGAACTGAGCTTATTGGCCGGGCTTATGATTTTTATCATAGGAACGGTGATATGCGCTTTGGCTCAAAATATTTTTTTCTTCTTTTTAGGCCGGGCGCTTTCGGGATTGGCTGCGGGAGCGTTTGTTCCGACCGCATACGCAGTTGTCGGTGATCGTGTTCCTTATACATACCGGGGCAAGGTGATGGGACTGATCGTTTCAAGCTGGTCGCTGGCGCTGATTTTCGGAGTGCCGCTCGGATCATTTATCGGCGGCGTCCTGCATTGGAGATGGACGTTTTGGATTTTCGCCTTGATGGGCGTTTTAGTTGTCCTGCTGATTCTCCTTGAAATGCGCCGCCATGCCCAACATAAAAACAGCGGCAAGAAAGAAATAGAAGAGCCGGCAGGAACATTCCGGGATGCGCTGAAAGTCCCTCGTGTACCTGTTTATATCACGATAACCTTCTGTAATATGATTGGTTTTTACGGTATGTATTCCTTTTTAGGCACCTATCTTCAGGACGTTTTTACCGGAGGAAACACGGCTGCGGGCTTATTTATCATGATTTATGGAATCGGGTTTTCCATGAGTGTGATTACAGGAAAGATAGCCGACCGCATCGGAAAAATGCGCTCCCTTTTGATTGCGCTAGGGGTCATCAGCGTTTTGCTGGCGTGTTTACCATATGCGCCGGTATCAATGTTTCTGTTAATCGTCAGCCTATTTATTTGGGGATTAATGCAAAGCTTGACGGTGACGCTGCTCAGCACCATTTTGAGTGACTGCTCAGAACGTCATCGCGGAAAAGTCATGGTGTTTTACAGCCTCGCCTCGAATCTGGCCGTGACATTAGGTTCTGCTTTAATGGGACCCGTATATGTGGCATACGGCTATGCAGCTGTCGGATTGATTTGCGCCGCCATCACAGTCCTCGGATTTGTGCTCAGTGTATTCGCATATAAAAAGTACGGCAAACTTGAGCAGAAGGCCGATCAGTCCTTATCTCAATAAACAAAGTTTCTAAATTCCTATAATTAAAAACCCTTTTTAAAGGGTTTTTTTGTTTGTATGGGAATAATTATCAATATTTTCAAAAAACATTGACAGTTCAATTTCTGCTGGATAAAATTTACTTAAAATTTTAAAAGATTGGTTGGTGCTCATGATTATATTGGATAATAGCATTCAGACAAAAAAAAGAACTGATTCACTATCCAAACTCATTACAGTCAACACGCTCGGCCCTGAGGGGACAAGCAGTGAGTACGCAGCAAAGCATTTCATTTCCAATTTTACTCTTCTACAAGGGCTGAACAGTAAATTGTCCTTGCATGATACTTTTGAATCATGCATCGAAAGGACGCTCCAAAGCCCGCTGGAATATACCATCGTCCCACATGCTTACGATGGCATTAAGCATTTCTACATGAGGCCGGATTTGCAGCTATTGCAGATCTTCAGGTGCGATACACCGATGTACGGCCTGGCTGTTCGTCCTGATTTTGAATTCAGAGACGATATGCTTGATACATCTGTTATTGTTTCACATCCTTCACCTATTAATTTAATAAAATATTTTACCCGCAAAGATGTTCGTTTCAAACTAGTCAATTCAACCAGTCAAGCCGCAAGAAAAGTAAAAGAAGGTTTGTATGACATTGCCTTAACCAATGAGCTTGCACGGCAAAAGTACGGGCTAACCTTTGTAAAAACATTCAAAAGCATTCCAATGAGCTGGTCATTATTTGGAAAAGGAGACGTTGATGATGAAAACTAAAGAAGATATGCAGGAGCTTTATTTCCCGACACCGAAATTAATTGAATGGGAAAACGGAGTGAGGCAGTATTCAACCGTACGAGGGGATACTGAAGTATTAATGTCTTACGTCCCGCCGCATACCAATGTTGAACCCCATCAGCATAAGGAGGTCCAAATCGGCATGGTCGTTTCTGGCGAGCTGATGATGACTGTCGGAGATGTGACAAGAAAAATGACAGCCTTGGAATCTGCCTATATCGCGCCGCCGCATGTGCCTCACGGGGCAAGAAACGACACAGACCAAGAAGTGATTGCTATTGATATCAAGCGGCTGAAAGCTGATGAAACATATACAAGTCCTGAGGACTACTTTTTGGATATTTTCAAAACAAGAGACCTGCTGCCGGGCATGGAAGTTACGTTCTTTGTTGAGGATTGGGTAGAAATTATGCTTGCCAAAATCCCTGGAAATGGCGGAGAAATGCCTTTCCATAAACATCGGAATGAACAAATCGGCATCTGCATCGGCGGCGGCTATGACATGACGGTCGAAGGCTGCACAGTCGAGATGAAATTCGGCACAGCCTATTTCTGTGAGCCTCGTGAAGATCACGGTGCCATCAACCGTTCTGAAAAAGAATCAAAATCGATTAATATCTTCTTCCCGCCGCGCTACAACAGAGCAAAAGCAAAAAAAATGAAGGCGGATGAATGATCATGAACCTCACCGATAAAACCGTCCTCATAACAGGAGGCGCATCAGGCATTGGTTATGCTGCGGTTCAGGCTTTTTTGGGCCAGCAGGCCAATGTGGTTGTGGCGGATATTGATGAAGCGCAGGGAGAAGCAATGGTACGAAAAGAAAATAATGACAGGCTGCACTTTGTGCAAACGGACATCACAGACGAAGCTGCCTGCCAGCACGCTGTTGCATCGGCGGTTCATACATTTGGCGGGCTCGATGTCTTGATTAATAATGCAGGCATCGAAATCGTGGCGCCTATTCACGAGATGGAGCTCAGCGATTGGAACAAGGTGCTGCAAGTCAATTTGACCGGCATGTTTTTAATGAGCAAACATGCACTCAAGCATATGCTGGCCGCCGGCAAGGGCAACATCATTAATACGTGCTCTGTCGGCGGACTCGTGGCATGGCCTGATATTCCTGCTTATAACGCCAGCAAAGGCGGGGTTTTGCAGCTGACTAAATCAATGGCCGTTGATTATGCGAAGCATCACATTCGCGTGAACTGCGTATGCCCGGGGATCATCGACACACCGCTGAATGAAAAATCATTCCTTGAAAATAATGAAGGCACACTTGAAGAGATCAAAAAAGAAAAGGCGAAGGTAAATCCGCTGCTGAGGCTTGGGAAACCTGAAGAAATCGCAAACGTGATGCTGTTTTTAGCCTCGGATTTATCAAGCTATATGACCGGAAGCGCCATCACCGCAGACGGAGGATACACCGCACAATAGAGAAGGAGTGTTTTACATATGGAGAGAAAAACAGTATTGGTCATCGCTGATCTTGGAGGCTGCCCGCCGCACATGTTTTATAAAAGCGCTGCTGAAAAATATAACCTGGTCAGCTTTATTCCAAGACCTTTTGCAATTACAGCCTCCCATGCAGCATTGATTGAAAAATACTCGGTCGCGGTCATAAAAGATAAAGACTATTTTAAGAGTTTAGCTGATTTTGAGCATCCTGATTCCATTTATTGGGCGCATGAGGATCATAACAAGCCTGAGGAAGAGGTCGTCGAGCAAATCGTCAAGGTTGCCGAAATGTTTGGGGCGGATGCCATCACAACAAACAATGAATTATTCATTGCTCCGATGGCGAAAGCCTGTGAACGTCTGGGCCTGAGAGGTGCCGGCGTGCAGGCAGCCGAAAATGCCAGAGATAAAAATAAAATGAGGGACGCTTTTAATAAGGCCGGAGTCAAATCGATCAAAAACAAACGAGTCACAACTCTTGAAGATTTCCGTGCTGCTCTTGAAGAGATCGGCACACCTCTTATCTTAAAGCCTACATACTTAGCGAGTTCAATCGGTGTAACGCTGATTACGGACACTGAGACGGCAGAAGCTGAATTTAACAGAGTCAATGACTATCTGAAATCAATTAACGTGCCAAAGGCGGTTACGTTTGAAGCGCCGTTTATCGCTGAAGAATTTTTACAGGGTGAGTACGGAGACTGGTATCAAACAGAAGGGTACTCCGACTATATCAGTATAGAAGGCATCATGGCTGACGGTGAGTATTTCCCGATCGCCATTCATGATAAAACGCCGCAAATCGGGTTTACAGAGACATCCCACATTACGCCGTCCATTCTGGATGAAGAGGCAAAAAAGAAAATTGTCGAAGCTGCCAAAAAGGCAAATGAAGGGCTTGGCCTGCAAAATTGCGCAACACATACAGAGATCAAGCTAATGAAAAACAGAGAACCGGGTTTAATTGAATCGGCAGCCAGATTCGCCGGCTGGAATATGATCCCCAATATTAAAAAGGTCTTTGGCCTTGATATGGCGCAATTATTATTAGATGTCCTTTGTTTCGGAAAAGACGCCGATCTGCCGGACGGATTATTGGATCAAGAGCCTTATTATGTTGCCGACTGCCATTTGTACCCGCAGCATTTCAAACAAAATGGCCAAATTCCAGAAACTGCTGAGGATTTGGTCATTGAAGCGATCGATATTCCGGACGGGCTTTTAAAAGGGGATACTGAAATCGTTTCTTTTTCGGCCGCAGCACCAGGCACTTCAGTTGATTTGACATTGTTTGAAGCTTTCAATTCCATTGCAGCATTTGAACTGAAAGGCAGTAATTCACAGGATGTGGCTGAATCAATCAGACAAATTCAGCAGCATGCGAAGCTGACGGCAAAGTATGTGCTGCCAGTATGAAACAGCTGAAACCCAACTCTAAATACTTGCTTTACGGGCAGGCGCTATCGTTCATGGGAGACTATTGTGTTCTCCCTGCCCTGCTCATTTTGTCTACATATTATCACGATTATTGGGTGACGTCCGGGGTCATCGTGGTCAGAAGCATTCCGATGGTGTTTCAGCCGTTTTTGGGGGTTCTGGTCGACCGGTTAGACAGAATTAAGATCATGCTGTGGACGGATATCATCAGAGGCATCATCTTTTTGGGGCTCACATTTCTTCCAAAAGGCGAGTATCCGCTGATTTTTCTGGCCCTGCTGTTTATTTCTTATGGAAGCGGCGTGTTTTTTAATCCCGCCCGTCTCGCTGTCATGTCGTCCTTGGAATCAGATATTAAAAGCATCAACACGTTATTTGCAAAAGCGACAACCATTTCCATTATCGTCGGGGCGGCTGCCGGAGGGCTCTTTCTGTTAGGCGGATCTGTAGAGCTGGCTGTTGCCTTTAACGGTGTGACATACCTGGTTTCGGCATTTTTTATCAGCCGTATCAAGCTGCAATTTGTGCCGATTCAATCTGAAAACATAAAAGAGGCCTTTCAGTCTTTTAAGGAAGGGCTCAAGGAAATCAAAACCAATGCTTTTGTATTAAACGCCATGTTTACGATGATTACAATGGCTTTGCTGTGGGGAGTTGTGTACAGCTATTTTCCGATTGTCAGCCGCTTTCTGGGTGACGGGGAAATCGGCAACTTTATTCTCACGTTCTGCATCGGCTTCGGCGGCTTTATCGGAGCGGCGCTTGTCAGCAAATGGGGCTTTAACAACAATAGAGGCCTGACGTACTTTACCGTTTTATCCCTTGTCTCGCTGGCGCTGTTTTTATTCACGCCGATATTCGCTGTTTCTGTCATCGCGGCGATCCTCTTTTTCATCGCGATGGAATACGGGGAAGTGCTTGCAAAAGTGAAGGTTCAGGAAAATGCGGCAAACCAGATTCAAGGGCGCATTTTTTCAGTGGCCGAAGCGTCTATCGGATTATGCATTTCTATTGGTTCAATGTTCATTAACATCCTAAGCGCTCCGGTCATTATGGGGCTGATTGTCGTGATCGTATGCGGTTTGTTTCTGCATACGAAGCTCGTCAACAAATCGTTTTTGGAACGGGATAACAAAACGGAGCAAAAAGGAGTCTTTTAGATGGAAATAACACCGTCCGATGTCATCAAGACACTTCCAAGGCAGGAGTTTTCTCTCGTTTTTCAAAAGGTAAAGGAAATGGAAAAAACGGGACCCCATATCATTAATCTCGGACAGGGGAACCCTGACCTTCCCACTCCGCCGCATATTGTGGAGGCTTTGCGGGAGGCTTCTCTGAATCCTTCGTTTCATGGATACGGCCCTTTCAGGGGCTATCCTTTTTTAAAGGAAGCGATCGCTGCTTTCTATAAAAGGGAATACGGAGTGACAATCAATCCTGAAACGGAAGTCGCGCTTTTCGGAGGCGGGAAAGCCGGATTGTATGTGCTGACACAATGCCTGCTCAATCCGGGAGACATCGCTTTAGTCCCGAATCCAGGCTATCCTGAATATTTATCAGGGATTACGATGGCGCGAGCTGAGCTTTACGAAATGCCGCTGTATGAAGAAAATGGCTATCTGCCGGATTTTGAAAAGATTGATCCAGCCGTGCTGGAAAAAGCGAAGCTTATGTTTTTAAACTATCCGAACAACCCCACTGGAGCTGTGGCTGATGCGGCTTTTTATGCAAGAGCTGCTGCTTTTGCAAAAGAGCATCATATCCATTTGATTCATGATTTTGCATACGGAGCGTTTGAATTCGATCAAAAACCGGCCAGCTTTCTTGAGGCAGAGGATGCCAAAATTGTCGGAGCAGAGCTTTATTCATTTTCAAAAACATTTAACATGGCCGGCTGGAGAATGGCGTTTGCGGTTGGGAACGAAAGGATCATTCAGGCCGTCAATGAATTTCAGGATCATGTATTTGTCGGCATGTTCGGCGGGCTGCAGCAGGCAGCGAGTGCGGCGCTTTCTGGAGATCCGGAGCATACGGAATCGTTGAAACGAATTTATAAGGAACGAATTGACTTTTTTACGGCGCTTTGTGAAAAGGAACTGGGCTGGAAGATGGAAAAGCCAAAAGGAACCTTTTACGTATGGGCTGAAATTCCGAATACGTTTGAGACATCTCACCAATTTTCCGATTACTTGCTGGAGCATGCCCATGTCGTAGTCACACCGGGCGAAATTTTTGGAAGCAACGGAAAAAGGCATGTCAGAATCTCAATGGTGTCGAAGCAGGAGGATCTGAGGGAATTTGTCATGCGGATTCAAAAGCTGAACCTGCCGTTCGGGTCATTACAAGAAACATCCCGCTAAAAAGCGGGATGTTTTTATATGCTTTTCATGCTGCCGCCATCAGCGGAAATTTGCTGTCCCGTGATGTAGGAGGCTTCCTCAGAGGCAAGAAACGCGGCGAGCGCTGCGGTTTCTTCTGCTGATCCGACCCGTTTCATCGGAATCCCGAAAGCAATCTGTTCCTCTGCTTTCTGTTTGGATATGCTGTTCTTTTTCATCACATTTTCCACAAATTGATGATAACGGTCTGTAGCGATAAAACCAGGATTCAGACAGTTGACAGTAATGTTGTGAGGAGCAAGCTGGATGGAGATATTTTTACTGGCGTTAATTAAAGCGGCATTCATCATACTGTTTGTGAACATGTTGGCGCCGGGTTCTTTCCACAGATTTCCGACAATGTTGATGATTCTGCCAAACTCGTTTTGTTTCATCAGTGAGGAAGCACGCTTGATAGCGTCAATATAGGCAACGGTCTTTTGAGTGAACGTGGCCGTCATATCGTCTATATTGCAGTTATCAAATGTATCAGGCGCGCCGCCCGGGATATTATTAATCAGAACATCAAGCCGTCCGCATTGAGATTCGATTTCCTGAAAAATGCCCGCTCTCGTACGCCGGTCAGACATATCCCCCGCAAGGACAATGACGCTCGCCTCAGGATGCTTGGCCAAAATGTCTTCTTTGACAGATTCAATATTATCCAAATTTCGCGAATTAATGACGAGGGAAAAATGCTGGTCTGCTAATTTCAGAGCGATTGCTTTCCCGATCCCTTGACTGGCTCCCATAACAAATGCGGTTCGTTTTGACAAATAACTGCACCCCTTTGAAAAAATTGGATTATTATCTACATCGTAAGAAAAAACGAAGAAAATAGCAAATTTTATTTAAATTCTGATAAAGGAGAATTGAAAAAAACTCCCGCCGGATAGGGCGGGAGGGGATATTATACATATAGGAATTGAGGAAGTGTATCAAGCGAAAGGTGATTGCCGACAAAGAATGAACCAAATTCGCCATAGCGAGCGCTGACTTCGTCAAAACGCATTTCGTACACTAGCTTCTTGAATTGAAGGACATCATCGCTGAATAATGTAACGCCCCACTCGTAATCGTCAAAGCCGACAGAGCCGGTGATGATCTGTTTGACTTTGCCCGCATAGCTGCGGCCGATTAAACCATGGCTTCTCATCAAGTTTCTGCGTTCTTCCATTGAAAGCATATACCAGTTGTCATTGCCGGATCTTCTTTTATCCATTGGATAGAAGCATACATATTTTGATTCCGGCAGTTCAGGGTAAAGGCGAGCGCGCACATGCGGATTTTCATAAGGATCGCCGTCACCGCTTGCCAAGTAGTTGCTCAGCTCTACCACTGATACGTAGGAGTATGCCGGAATGGTGAACTCAGCAAGTCTTGATTTGTTGAATTCAAGCTCAATTTGATTTAATTCTTCCATTGTAGGACGAAGGATCATCAGCATAAAATCAGCTTTTTGGCCGACGATGCTGTAAAGAGTTTGCGATCCTTTTCCTTCTTTTTGGGCTACGCCCCATTTTTCAAGCAACCCGGTGAATTCATGTATGATAGATTGGCGCTCATCACTGGACAGCAGCTTCCAGGAAGTCCAATCCATTGTGCGGAAATCATGAAGCGCATACCAGCCGTCAAGCGTTTTTGCAGCTTCATTCGTCATTTGCTGTTCACTCATTTATCTTCACTCCCATTATCTTTTCATGATTGCCTTCACTATACCATAGTTTATCCGATTCTACTGTGGAGAAACCTTGAACATCCCTTCCGTATAATTCCATCAAAATAGAAGAACCTATAAGGGAAGATTGAGTCACTTAAATTAGTTAGAAAAATAAGATTTTTTTATGAAAGCGCTATAATGAAAGTTGGCTGTTTGAATTTGATTGGAAGAAGAGTATGCTAGTAAAAGAAAGCGTTTTTGTAACTTTTTGAGGAGGTTTTATTGTGGCAGATTTATTTTCAACAGTGCAAGAAAAAGTAGCTGGAAAAGACGTTAAAATTGTATTTCCTGAAGGCTTAGACGAGCGTATTTTAGAAGCGGTCAGCAAGCTTGCAGGAAACAAAGTGCTGAATCCGATTGTGATCGGCAATGAAAATGAGATCCAAGCAAAAGCAAAAGAATTGAACCTTACGCTGGACGGCGTTAAGATTTATGATCCTCATACATATGAAGGCATGGAAGACCTTGTACAAGCATTCGTAGAACGCCGCAAAGGCAAAGCGACAGAAGAACAGGCTCGCAAAGCATTATTAGACGAGAACTACTTCGGTACAATGCTGGTGTATAAAGGCCTTGCAGACGGACTTGTAAGCGGAGCTGCTCACTCGACAGCTGACACTGTCCGCCCGGCTCTTCAAATCATCAAAACAAAAGAAGGCGTGAAAAAGACTTCAGGCGTGTTCATCATGGCTCGCGGAGAAGAGCAATACGTATTCGCAGATTGTGCGATCAACATTGCGCCTGACAGCCAAGACCTTGCCGAGATTGCGATCGAAAGTGCCAATACGGCAAAAATGTTCGACATTGAGCCTCGCGTGGCAATGCTCAGCTTCTCTACAAAAGGCTCAGCAAAATCTGATGAAACAGAAAAAGTAGCGGATGCAGTGAAAATCGCGAAAGAAAAAGCGCCTGAACTGACACTTGACGGCGAATTCCAATTCGATGCTGCATTTGTTCCATCTGTAGCTGAGAAAAAAGCGCCGGATTCCGAGATCAAAGGGGACGCTAACGTATTCGTATTCCCAAGCCTTGAAGCAGGAAACATCGGCTATAAAATCGCTCAGCGTTTGGGCAACTTTGAAGCTGTAGGACCAATCCTGCAAGGTTTAAATATGCCTGTAAACGACCTTTCAAGAGGATGTAACGCTGAAGATGTTTACAATCTCGCATTAATTACAGCGGCGCAAGCACTGTAATAAAAATGAAGACGATGGCAGCTCTCGACCGAGGGCTGCCTTTTTTGCGCTTCCGTATAGCCTTCTTTACCAAGATGGATGATATGAGTACAATAAAGAAAACTAATCATAACCATATATTTCATTAATGACAGGGGTGGGGTTTTTGTATTACGACGTGCTGAAAACGTTTATAGCGGTGGTAGAAGAAAAAAACTTCACAAAAGCGGCGGAAAAGCTGATGATCTCCCAGCCCAGCGTCAGTCTGCATATCAAAAATCTTGAGAAAGAATTTCAAACGGCTCTTCTGAACAGGTCGCCAAAACACTTTACGACAACGCCGACAGGAGACATTTTATATCAAAGAGCAAAGCAAATGGTGTTTCTCTACGAACAAGCCAAGGCTGAAATCTATGCGCATCATCACTATGTGAAGGGCGAATTGAAAATAGCTGCAAGCTTTACAATCGGTGAGTATATTCTTCCGCCGCTATTGGCCCAGCTGCAAAAGCTGTATCCAGAGCTGAACCTCGATGTCATGATTGGCAATACAGAGGAGGTCAGCGAGCGTGTGCGTATGCTTCAGGCTGATATCGGGCTGATTGAAGGACATACAAACGAGAATGAGCTGGAAATTGAACCGTTCATGGAGGATGAAATGTGCATTGCCGCTCCAAATCAGCATCCGCTCGCCGGGCGGAAAGAGATTTCGATCAGCGATTTGCAGAACGAAGCGTGGGTGACAAGAGAGAAAGGCTCCGGGACGAGAGAATATCTCGATCATGTACTCAGTTCAAATGGACTTCGGCCGAAATCAATGTTCACCATCAGCAGCAATCAAGGTGTAAAGGAAGCGGTGATTAACGGCATGGGACTTTCGGTTCTATCCAGAAGCGTACTGCATAAGGATTTGATCCACCGCGAAATCTCAATTCTGCATATTAAAGATTTCTCGTTAAAGCGCAAGCTGTCTTACATTCATTCTCCTCTCATGGAGAATACAAAAAATAAAGAAATTTTTATTACGATGCTGAAAAGCAATTATCAATCACAGCTGCTGAAATGATATAATAGTTTTCGTTCAATAAGCCTAACATGAAAGGGTTTTACATAGATGGCAAACCAACCGATTGATTTACTGATGCAGCCGAAATGGAGAGTTATTGACCAATCCAGTCTCGGCCCTTTATTTGATGCGAAGCAATCCTTCGCAATGGATGATACGCTGTGCATGTCCGTCGGAAAAGGCGTGTCGCCGGCGACAGCGCGCTCATGGGTGCACCACGATACAATTGTCCTTGGAATACAGGATACACGCCTCCCGTTTTTGCAGGATGGCATCTCCTTGCTGGAGAGTGAAGGATACCGTGTGATCGTACGCAATTCCGGCGGTCTTGCCGTCGTATTGGATGACGGTGTTTTAAATATCTCTCTCATATTCGAGGACGAAAAGAAAGGCATCGATATAGACAAAGGATATGAAGCGATGGTCGAGCTGATGAGACGAATGCTGAGACCGTACAATGCAAAGATCGAAGCCTATGAAATTGAAGGGTCTTATTGTCCCGGCAGCTATGACCTCAGTATAAATGGCAAAAAGTTCGCCGGCATCTCTCAGAGACGCGTTCGCGGCGGAGTCGCTGTTCAAATTTATCTCTGTGTGGATAAAAGCGGCAGTGAAAGGGCCGACTTGATCAGACGATTCTATCAAGCGGCGCTGAAAGACAAACAAAACGATAAAAAAGGCGTCTATCCGGAAATACGTCCGGAAACGATGGCGTCCTTAAGTGAGCTTCTGCAAAAAGACATCTCCGTACAAGACTTAATGTTCGCTTTATTGACGGAATTAAAAGCGTTAACCACTCATCTTTATTCAGCTGGACTGTCCACTGATGAGGAAATGGAATTTGAGAAAAACCTCGTCCGGATGGCTGAGCGGAATGCAAAGGTATTTGGGTGAACGTTCTTCGCATGCCGGCTGTATATGCCGGCATGCATTTTTTATCTCAAGCGGCATTTTACCCCAATAATCTTATTTTCAGATAAATCCTTCTTACATACAGATAACCACGGCAAAAAGAAAAACGATAAAATGACATCAGCATCCATATTAAAGGGGAGAGGCAGATGAAAGGGAATATTTACAGCCTTTTTGTATTGATTGCGGCTTTTTTCTGGGGGACCACGGGAACCGTTCAGGCATTGGCTCCAGAAAGCGCCACACCGCTGGCATTTGGGGCGTTCAGGTTATTAATAGGAGGAAGCGCCATGCTGCTTGCGGTTTGGGTCAGCCGGGAGCTTCACGTGAAAAATTGGGCATGGCCGCTCGTATTTTTAGCCGCTGTTTGTATGGCGTGTTACCAGCCGCTGTTTTTCACAGCGGTTAAAGAAACGGGAATTGCAGTGGGAACTGTGATTGCCATCGGCAGTGCGCCTATCATTGCCGGGACCCTCGAATGGGCCGTATTGAAGAAACGCCCGCGAAACTCTTGGTGGATTGCGACTGTGCTGGCTTTAGCGGGTTGCTGGCTTCTGTTTTCCGACAGTTCCAATGTTCGGATTGATGTGGCTGGTGTTCTTATGGCGCTTGGAGCGGGTGCTTCTTTTGCAGGCTATACGCTCATCAGTAAAGCGATGATGAAAACCCAGCCTCCGCGAGCGACCTCCGCCGTTGTATTCATGATCAGCGCCATCTTGCTGACGCCGCTATTACGGCAGTCAGATATCTCGTGGATATGGACCCCTAGAGGACTGGGAACAAGCCTTTACATCGGGTTAATTGCAACATGTGCCGCATACTTTTTGTTTGCGAAAGGGCTTACCGGGGTTCCGGCCTCGGCGGCGGTCACGCTGTCTTTAGCGGAACCGCTGACGGCTTCATTGCTTGGCGTGTTTTTCATAGGGGAAATGCTTTCGCCTTCCTCGTGGCTGGGCATTGCGCTTATGATGCTGGGGCTTTTGGTCATTTCTGCTGCGCCTCGGAAACAAAAAACGGCCGAGGCAGCTCACATGTCTTAATAGATTCACATAAGCTTGGCCTCATTTTACAAGAATAGCTGATCCGGCTGCAAAATGAGGAAATTCTCTTTTCTCAATAGAAAAGAGGATTTTGTACATGGCGAAAATCCCAAAACAGCTGCCCGTTTTGGGATTTTTCTATGTCATTCCGCTAATTTTTCTAAATTGCCGTTCCGGTCCATTTTGAAGGACGGAGAGGCATGTTCATCTTCTTCAAATAAAACTAGCTTTCTGGCTCTGTTCATAATTTTCACCAAGGTTTCATAATCTTCTTGGATCGTTTTTTGGTCTTTTTCAAGCTTTTGAACTTCTGCCTCTAGCTGCTCTGTTTTGTTTTGCAATTCCTGATTTTCTTTCTTTAAACGCTCGTTTTCCATTTTTAATGCTGATGATTGCTCGTGATTGCCTTCGTAATTCTGCAGGAAGCGGATCACATCATTCATCGTCATCTCAGGCGCAGCTGCAGGTGTTTGAGGAGACAATAAGTGTGATAGACTAGCTAACTCTTCCTTAAAGCTTTCATCAACAAAAGGCATATGTTCGCCAGACATTAAAGGTTGCTCATTTTCGACAGAAGGTGTTTCCGTTTTAACCGGCTCTTCTGCAGCGGTTTCTTGAATGATTTCAGGATCAACGGCAGGAGGCTGATATAATAATCTTTTTTTCGCGGGCTGCCCGTTTCCGAGCGCTCTCATCCGCTGTTTTCGTTGTTTCTTCGCAAGCTGAAGCGCTTTTTCATATTGATGGCGGACCACTGCGTTCCATCTGAATCCGCAGGCTGCGGATGTCCGGTTTAATTTATCGCCGACTTCTTCAAAGGCGTTCAGCTGAGTGCTGCCCTCCCTCACATGCCGAAGCACTGTTTCGGCTAAAAGCAGATCGTTTTCCTCTGACCAAGCGTCTTGTCGCTGTTTTGTCATTTATCTCAACTCCCATTTTTCTTTTCATGGTATTAGAATGTCCAGGTTGGAAAATATTTATACAAATTGGCTGAAAGAATAGGAGATACGAAGGATGGAGCGGCTTGCAGGAACAGTCGAATCCTTGTAAAATGAAGAGTGATGTGATTTTTTTGAAACGTGATTTTAGGTTATTCACATAGATGAACATAGAAATGAAGGGAAGCGTACGTCATGGCTAATGAATTTCGAGTGTGTGATGATTGCCAAGCCACTAATATCAAAACATTGCTGCCGCGTTTGAAAGAAGTGGACCCGGACGCAAAGGTTGAGGTAGGATGCCAATCTTATTGCGGGCCCGGACGGAAAAAATCATTTGCTTTTGTGAACAATCGCCCGCTGTCAGCTCCGACAGAGGATGAGCTGATTGACAAAGTAAAAAAGAAGATAAAAAAGTAAAAACATATTTTTTCTTAGCCTCGGCCCTCAGGTCAGGCTTTTTTGCTTCACAAGATGTGTTTTTCATGAAGATGGAACAAATCGCCGGGCAAATTCAAGGATGTTTTCAAAGAATAGAGTCGATATAATAGAAACACGGCTAAAAAAAAGAGGGAATGACGATGGCGTATCCAAATGGAAAATTATCAGAAGAAAAAGTGTTTAAAGATCCGGTGCACCGCTATGTTCATGTTCGGGACAAGCTGATATGGGATTTAATCGGAACCCGTGAATTTCAGCGTCTCCGCAGAATTAAGCAGCTCGGCACGACCTATTTGACGTTCCATGGGGCTGAGCACAGCCGGTTCAACCATTCTCTCGGTGTCTATGAAATTGTCAGAAGAATGGTTGATGACGTCTTTAAAGGCCGCCCTGAATGGGATGACAGTGAGCGCGAACTCTGTTTGGCCGCGGCGCTGCTTCATGACCTCGGGCACGGGCCGTTCTCGCATTCATTTGAAAAGGTCTTTCACCTTGACCACGAGGATTTTACAAGAGGTATCATTTTGGGAGACACGGAGGTTAATCAGGTGCTCAGAAAGGTGAGCCCGGGTTTCCCTCAGGATGTTGCTGAAGTCATTGCCAAAACATATAAAAACAAGCAAGTGGTCAGCCTGATTTCGAGTCAGATTGACGCAGACCGCATGGATTACCTCCAGCGCGACGCATATTATACGGGCGTCAGCTACGGCCATTTTGATATGGAGCGGATTCTTCGGGTGATGCGGCCGCGCGAGGATCAGATCGTCATTAAAGAAAGCGGAATGCACGCTGTCGAAGACTATATCATGAGCCGTTACCAAATGTACTGGCAGGTCTACTTCCATCCTGTGACCAGAAGTGCAGAGGTCATTTTAACGAAGATTCTTCACAGGGCGAAGCAGCTGCACGATGAAGGCTATGTCTTCACTCACGCTCCGGTTCATTTCTATTCTATTTTTGAAGGGAAATTGACACTGGAGGATTATGTAAAGCTGGATGAATCTATTATTTTGTATTACTTCCAGGCCTGGGAGGATGAAGAAGACGCGATTTTATCCGACTTGTGCCGCAGATTCATTAACCGCCAGCTGTTCCAATACGTTGAATTCAATCCGAATGAAGAAATGTCGGCTTATTTTGAGCTGACTTCATTGTTCAAAGAGGCGGGAATCGATCCGAGCTATTATTTGGTCGTTGATTCTTCATCAGATCTGCCATACGATTTTTACCGACCGGGAGAGGAAGAGGAGCGTCTGCCGATCCATCTCTTGACGCAAAACGGCCAAATTAAAGAGCTGTCCAGGCAGTCGGCTATTGTGGAATCCATCTCAGGTAAACGGCGGACGGACCACAAGCTGTACTATCCAAAGGACTTGATTTGTGACGGCTCTGAACATCCGGAAGCGAAAATGAAAATCCGGCAGCTGCTGGGACTGACATAGAAATTGGAAAGAAGGAAAAAGGAGATGTCGGGAATTTGTTGAAAGAACATGCAAAACTGATGAAGGTGTTCTCGGATTCTGGAGAAATCATCGGGCGAAAGAAGCTGCAGAAAATGATTTATATCGCCAAGAAAATGCAGTTTCCTTTCTATGAGAAATATGATTTTCACTTTTATGGACCGTATTCGGAGGAACTGACGCTCCAGATTGAAGAGCTGTGCAACCTTGGATTTCTGCATGAGGTGAAGGAAAAAAAGGGCGGCTACTTTCAATACCGGTATTCGCTGACTGAGACAGGCTCCGCATTTTTAGACCATGCTGATCTGGACATGCCGGATATGAAAGGCTATATCGATAGTGTAAACAGCCGTTCATCACGGTTTTTAGAGCTGGTTTCCACGATCCTTTACTTTGACGGGCTTGAGGATGAGGAAAAGAAAGAAAAAGTCTTTACCATCAAAAGCAAGCAAAAATATACAAATGAAGAATATGACGAAGCGCTTCAATACATAGAGGAACTGAAGCAGATTTGTTAACCATACCAAGCAAAAGAAATGAATCGTTTCTTTTGCTTTTTTTATTGACAAAAGCTGCTAAGAGATTCATTATGGATAATAGTTATCCATAATGAATCAGGAGTGAATAGGATGAAAATGAAATCAGGAATGGAGCAGGCGGTTTCTGTGCTGCTTTTACTGTCACGGCTGCCTGTACAGGCTTCTTTGACGTCAGAGGCAATAAGCCAGCGATTGCGCGTGTCTCCGTCTTATTTGAAGAAGCTGATGAGAACATTGGTTCAAGCAGGTTTGGCAGAATCCTTGCCAGGGACGAAGGGCGGTTTTACCCTGACGAAGCCTTTGGCTGACATTACGCTTTATGATGTTTATCAAGCGGTCGAAGGCAGAGGTTCGATGTATCAGGGGAAAGGCCTGCTGCAATCTGTATTTGAGGGTGAAAGTCACTGTGTGCTGGAGACAGTCATGGGGGAAATCGAGGATAAATGGTCCAATCTTATGAGAGAAGAATCCTTGCAGCATGTCATGGACAGAGTCGGGGAATTGTATGATCTTGAAAGAATAGATGATTGGGTAATCAAGCAAGTGAAAGGGCAATTGTAATGAAAAATAGCGGGTCTATACAAGAATCAACATCATCAACAGGCATATCCGTGCTGATCGTGCTCGCACTTGGTTTCCTCATGGCAACTCTTGATGTGACCGTTGTGAATGTGGCGATGGCTGATATGAAAAACACTCTTTCAATGTCACTTTCAGGTGTAACGTGGGTTGTGGACGGGTACATTCTTACTTTTGCGTCGCTTCTGCTGGCGGGCGGAGCCTTGGCTGACCGTTTCGGCTCGAAGACGATCTATATCTTGGGTCTAGCCGTTTTTGTTCTGGCCTCCTGTCTATGCGCTGCATCTATAAATGGGCAGATGCTGATTGCCGGACGTCTCATACAGGGAATTGGGGCAGCACTGTTTATGCCAAGCTCACTCAGCCTTTTGGCTGCCTCTTACCCTGATGAGCGGGCGCGGGCGAGAATGTTTGGACTGTGGGCCGCGCTTGTTTCCGCCGCTTCAGGCCTTGGGCCCTTTATCGGGGGAGTGCTGGTACAGTTGGCGGGCTGGCAGAGTGTTTTTCTGATCAATGTGCCAATAGGGGCTGCTGCGCTCATTTCAGCTTACCGAATCCTAAGCCGCGTCCCGGGAAAAAACGGCCGCGTGAACATCACCGGGCATCTGCTTGGCATGATGGCTCTCGGGTTTCTTTCCTATGCTTTGATACAGGGGCCTTCAGCGGGCTGGCGCTCGCCAGTGATTCTTGTAGCATTTACTGCAGCGATTTTGGCATTTGTGCTGTTTTTGCTGCGGGAAATTTCTGCAAAAGCACCCATCCTGCCGGCGTCCTTATACAAAAACGGCCGCTTCTCAGCTGCCCAATTTATCGGGTTTTTGCTGAATTTCGCCCTTTTTGGCGGCATGTTTATGCTCAGCCTTTTTTTGCAGGAAGCAGGAGGGGCAAGTTCCTTTATGGCTGGAGTGGAGCTGCTGCCGATGATGGCGGTCTTCGTGATCGGCAATCTGCTGTTTGCCCGTCTGGCGAATCGGTTTGAAGCCGGTCAGCTTATGTTTGTATCAATGGCGGTCAGCTGTATCATTGCATTGCTGTTGTTTGTGCTGATTTCTCCGGATTTTCCTTATTGGCAGCTGGCGGTGTTGATGTCTGTTATGAACCTCTGTACCGGTATTACAGTTCCTGCCATGACAACTGTGATCATGCAGGCTGCCGGGCAAAGACATGCGAATATCGCCGGTGCGGCGTTAAATGCAAACCGGCAAATCGGAGCCTTGGTCGGCGTAGCGATAACCGGGGTGATCATTCATCTGTCCGCCACTTGGTATGCCGGTGCCGGGTTTACATTTTTGATGATGGGGGCGGCATACAGCCTCGCTGCATTGCTTGTATGGCTGTTTCTGGCTGCCCATAACGGGACTGCCGCGTCAGAAAAAATGTAAATCACTGATTGCACTTTGTGGGAATATATAGTAAGATGTAAAAAATTATTGAAACAACAGGCACTGATAAGGACACGAGATGCTTTTTACGGTTTCCAGAGAGGGAAGGACAGCTGAGATCTTCCTAACGCAGGGAAAGCAGCTTACCGCCTTTGAGCCGTATCGGGGAAAACAAGTATCTGATACCGTCATGCTGCGTTACAGCATCTTTAAGCCGATCACCATGTGTAATTGATCGGGAATTTGGGTGGAACCACGGATGATCAACACATTCGTCCCTTTTAGAGGGATGGGTGTGTTTTTTTATATGAACTACATAAATGCGTTGAAAAGGACACGAATGATAGTTACGGTTTTCAGAGAGGGAAGGAAAGGTGAGAGCTTCCCAGCTTAGGAATATCATTTACCGCCTTGGAGCAGCATTGGGGAACTGAAGTAACCAATGCCGTCTATGCTGCGTTACAGCACCGAGCCGACAACATAGTATTTGTCGGGAACTTGGGTGGAACCACGGGTTAATCACACACTCGTCCCTATCTGTGGGACGGGTGTGTTTTTTTATGAATTGAATACATGCGATGAAAAGGACATGAATGATAGTTACGGTTTTCAGAGAGGGAAGGAAGGGTGAGAGCTTCCCAGCTTAGGAATATCATTTACCGCCTTGGAGCAGCATTGGGGAACTGAAGTAACCAATGCCGTCTATGCTGCGTTACAGCACCGAGCTGACAATATCGTATTTGTCGGGAACTTGGGTGGAACCACGGGTTAATCACACACTCGTCCCTATCTGCGGGACGGGTGTGTTTTTTTATATACAACAATGAATAAGGAGTGTTCTAAAATGAGTAAACATGTACACATTCAGCTTCCGGACGGACAGATCCAGGAATATCCGAAAGGCATCACAATCAAAGAAGCGGCTGGTTCTATCAGTTCCAGTCTGCAAAAGAAGGCGGCTGCAGGTCAGGTCAATGGCAAGCTTGTTGATCTCAGTTTCAAGCTGGAGGAGGATGCTGAGCTTTCGATTGTTACACTCGATTCACAAGAAGGCTTGCAGGTGCTTCGCCACACATCAGCGCATGTGCTGGCCCAAGCAGTAAAACGGCTGTACGGCGAAGTGTCATTGGGGGTAGGGCCTGTGATTGAAGACGGCTTCTACTATGACATGAAGCTGGGGAAAAGCTTGGCATCAGGAGACTTAGAGGCCATCGAAAAAGAAATGGAACACATAATAAATGAGAACCTTGAAATCAAACGTATGGAGGTTTCTTACGAAGAGGCTGAAGAGCTGTTTGCACAAAAAGGCGAGCGGCTTAAGCTTGAGATTTTAAAGGATATTCCGCGCGGGAAGGATATCACACTGTACCAGCAAGGGGAATTCGTTGACCTGTGCCGCGGGCCGCATCTTCCTTCTACAGGGATGATCAAGGCGTTCAAACTGACAAGAGTATCAGGCGCTTATTGGCGCGGAGACAGCAAAAATGAAGTCCTGCAGCGGGTGTACGGGGTTGCGTTTCAAAAGAAAAAGGATTTGGATGCGCACCTGCATATGCTGGAAGAAGCGGCAAAACGAGACCATCGCAAGCTCGGCAAACAGTTAGGGCTGTTTATGTTTTCTGAAGAAGCGCCGGGGATGCCGTTTTATTTGCCGAAAGGGCAGATTGTCCGCAATGAGCTGGAGCGCTTCTCGCGTGAGCTGCAAACAAATGCCGGCTACGATGAGGTACGTACGCCGTTTATGATGAATCAGCGGTTATGGGAGCAGTCAGGCCATTGGGACCATTATCGCGACAATATGTACTTTTCAGAAGTGGATGATACAAGATTCGCAATGAAGCCGATGAATTGTCCCGGCCACATGCTCATCTTTAAAAACAGCCTGTATTCTTATCGGGATCTGCCGATTCGCATGGCGGAATTCGGACAGGTGCATCGCCATGAATACAGCGGCGCTTTAAACGGAATGCTTCGCGTTCGGACGTTCTGTCAGGATGACGCCCATATTTTCGTTCGGGAGGATCAGATTGAGAGTGAGATCAAAGAAGCGATTCGGCTGATTGATGAGGTATATCGGACATTTGGTTTCGAGTATTCTGTTGAGCTTTCGACTCGCCCGGAGGATTCATTAGGCGATGACAGCCTTTGGGAAGCGTCGGAACGTGCCTTAGCACGCGTCCTTGAGGAGCTTGGCCTCTCTTATGAGATCAATGAAGGCGATGGGGCGTTTTACGGGCCGAAAATTGATTTCCACATAAAAGATGCCCTGAAACGGAGCCACCAATGCGCGACAATTCAGCTTGATTTTCAAATGCCGGAAAAATTTGATTTAACATATATCAACGAACTCAATGAGAAGGTTCGTCCCGTTGTCATCCACAGAGCGGTTTTCGGCTCAATCGACCGTTTCTTCGGCATTTTGATCGAGCATTACGGCGGGGCTTTTCCAGTCTGGCTCGCACCGATCCAGGTTCAAATCATACCGGTTTCGCACGTTCACTTAGACTATTGCAGAAAGGTGCAGGCGGAGCTGAAGCAGGCGGGGATAAGAGCCGGCATTGATGAGCGCAATGAGAAGCTGGGCTATAAAATCAGAGAATCGCAGGTGCAAAAAATTCCGTACGTGCTGGTGCTTGGAGATCATGAGGAGCAGGAGGATGCGGTAAACGTCCGCCAATTCGGATATCAGCAGAATGAACAAGTTCCTTTTCAGACATTTAAAGATGAGCTTGTGAAACAGGTGGAAAATCGAGGCATGTAGGATAAAAGCTGTGAATTCATATTTTGCTTTTTTGACTTTCCCTATTCGGAATCAGTAAAATAATAAGTAAATCATATCGTTCGTATGTTATGAATGCATCTCGAAATGGGGAAATTGACATGGACCATGACAAACTGGAAGCAAATTTGCTGGATCACGCACTTACAAAATATTTGAAAAGCACGAAGCAATTAGATGAAGCCACCGTTCCGAAACACGTGAATAATGTAAGAGGGTTTATTCTGCGGATCATATACAGACATGGGAGCTGCACCATAAAGGATATTTTGAAGGAGGTCACACTGTCTCCCTCTGCCACGACCACAGCTCTGAATCATTTAGAGCAGGAAGGGTTTATTGAGAGATCCAGAAATAATAATGACCGCCGCACTGTATGGATTACGCTTTCTGAATCGGGCCGGGGAGCGGCTGAACAAATGATTGAAAACCGCCAGCAGCTGATTGACGGCATGTTTGAACGTTTAACAGCCGAAGAGAAAGAGACGTTCTTGGCGATTATTGCGAAGCTGGCTCAATAGGGATAATAAAAGCCGGTGCGCGAAGCGCCGGCTTTATAGAGATTATTCCATATCGCTCAGGCGTTTGCCTGCGACGGCATAATGGTCTTTTCTCATTTCTTCTATAAAGACAACAATTTTTTCTTCAGAAGCACCGGTTGTTTCCTTTACGGCTTCTGTTACTTTCTCGACAAGATTGCGTTTTTGCTCGTCTGTACGGCCTTCGAGCATTTTGACAGTTACGTATGGCATGGGTGCTGAATCCTCCTTTATCTCGTTTCCTCTCTTTAGAAAAAGAGGCTTCTTATAGTATACTGAATAAAGTAAATTCTTGCATTTTGAGAAAGAGGGATATCTCACTTGGACCGTTTTTTATATTATCCGTTATCTTTAATGCCATACCTCGTCATCACGCTAATTGTGTCGTTTACGATGCACGAGCTTGCCCACGCTTATGTCGCATACAAATTCGGTGACGATACGGCGAAAAAACAAGGAAGACTGACGCTGAATCCCATTAAACACCTTGATCCGTTCGGAACCATTTTGATTTTGGTGGCCGGATTCGGGTGGGCGCGCCCCATTCCCGTGAATCGCCGCTTCTTTAAGAAACCCCGGCTTGCTGGTGTGCTCGTATCTATAGCCGGGCCCGTCAGTAACCTGATTCTTGCGTTTATCGGTTTCTTTTTGTTAGTGTTGATGCATGCGTACGGAATGGAAATGCTTGCGGCGTTCAGCACGGGGCTGGATCAGTTTTTTTCCATTTGGATACAGCTGAATCTTGTCTTGTTTTTATTTAATCTGCTGCCGCTTCCTCCGCTCGATGGCTATCGAATTATAGAAGATCTCGTTCCGCCGGGCGTGCGTGCCAAAATGACGCAGGCGGAGAGCTACGGCTTTATCGTATTTTTGGTGCTGTTTGTGACACCGCTAGGATCTTACGTGCTGTGGCCGATGCTCAATGCAGGAAGAGATTCGATTTTAAAGCTGTTTTCAGCGATATTTCAACCGCTTTTGTAGGAGGTAGAACTTCATGGAAGAAAAAAAGAAAAAATCAATCGGGTTTAATATTATCAAAAGTGATCCGACAGACGGACACGGCGGTTTTGGCGTAGGGGCACTCAGCCTTGATAACATTTCTCCCGTATTCGTTGATGTAGAGGAAAAAGAAGCGTTCGTAGACATCGGCGCCATGCATGCCCGCAGCACCGTCGAAAAAGGAATTAAATTTCTCCCGAATAAAGAAGAAGTTCCGAACGGAAAACCATACTGGCTTGTGTGGGTAACGATTGACAGAAAAGAAGAGGGGCCTTATTACGCTGGTGTGACAGCCTGTGAAATGACGGTCGACAGAAGCATCAGAAGAGGCTACAAGTCGCTGCCTGAGCATGTGAATTTGATGGATAAATCCATGAAACGGAAAATCATCGTTGATAAAATGGACGACAGCTCGAAGCGTGTACTAGGCGAATTTCTGAAAAAGCATGATCAGGGCCTATGGGACCGTTCCTCAGATGAATTAAAAACAAGCCTGCTTCCAGAAGATGATTAATTTGTGAATTTTCTGTGAACTTTTAAAGTATTTGAGATATTTTTCGTAAACATTGAGTAAACTGGTGATACAGAAATAGGACATGGAAAATCCCGAGCCGAAACAAGACTCGGGGTTTTTCATTTTTAGGGGGATATGATGTACGAAACCATTCGAGTCGGCGATTGGTTGATAAAAGCCGACGTGGAAGAAACGAGAAAGCAATATGAGAAAGAAATAGAGGATATGTGTGAATGCGGTAACTGTCTTAACTATTACGAGGCAGTGAATGAACTGCCAGTCCAAAAAGCACAAGTATTAGAAAGTTTCGGCCTCATTCCGTCCAAATGCACAGATATAAATTATCATGGGGTAAAAAATCATCTGCACTTTTATATAGCGAGTTATTTTATAGTAGGCCGTATTGTTGAAGGAAAACAAGAATGGAATCCGAAAAAGATTGATTTCTCGTGGCATATTTCATTTTCAGTGCCGCAACACCAAATTTACATTCCTAAGGGTTTTCCAAAACCAATTATTCAGCTCGATTGTGTTACGCTTCTTCCATGGGTCATTGACCAACCATACGAATAACCCGGCCTCCGAGGAGCCGGGTTATTTTCAATGATGTCGCCCCAGCCATTTGTCCCACCACTTTTTCTCGGAAGCGGGCTTTTCTTTGGATGGAAGCCGGTCTTTTGTTTGTTTTGCTGGTTCTGCCCCGTAGCACACGTTTGCTGGTTCTGTGCCTTTCACAAAATATGTGTAATGCTTAGCGGCGCAGCCGGGACCTGATGAGTAGCCTGTTTCTGGATCAATGTACACACCGGTTACGCCTTTTGGCGGCTTGAACGCCGTTTCTGGTTCGCCTTTGAGCGCGTCCTCCATGAAGTCCGCCCAAATGGTTTTAGCATAGCTTTTTTCTTCGACCGAGTCGATGGTGCTGTTTTTGTCATAGCCAGTCCAAACACCTGCGGCCAGCTTCGGATTGAAGCCGATCATCCAGCTGTCTGCGCTGGTGGTTCCTGATTTTCCGGCATACGTTCTTGTCAGGCGGTTGGCTATCGTTCGCCCCGTAACCGACGTATATCCATTTAAATCGGTATCAAACATGCCTGTCATCATACTCGCTGTGACAAAAGCGGCTTTTTCATCAAGCACCTGTTTATGCTGATTCGGGTTTTCGTACAGCACGTGGCCGGCTGCGTCCGTTACCCTTGAAATAAAAGTCGGTTCGATTTTCTTTCCGCCATTTGCGAGCATGGCATAGGCGTTGACCATCTCAATCGGACGCACGGGTTCGGTGCCGAGTGCCAGAGACGGCAGTGCTTGAAGAGGGGCGGTAATGCCGAATTCCTTTGCCGTCTTTACAAGTTTGTTCGTGCCGAGAAAAAGATGCGTTTTCACAGCGTAAATATTGTCGGAAAGCGCCAGCGCCTGCAGAAGCGTAATCGGCTTGTTGGCATAGTATCCGTTATAGTTGCTTGGAGAATAGGTTTCTCCCTTTGCATCAATTTGAAACTCGGTTTCTTCGCTTTTCATCAAAGTGACTGGCGTAAATCCGCTCTGAATCGCTTTATAGTACAGCAACGGCTTGATCGTCGAAGCAGGCTGGCGCTTCGCCTGTGTCGTCCGGTCAAACGGGCTTTTTTGATAATCCCTGCCGCCGACAAGGGCGAGAACGTTTCCGGTGCGGGGATCAATGGCTGAAAACCCGACTTGAATGTCAGATCCCGCGTTAACCGTTTCGGTAATGGTCTCCTCGGCGATGCGCTGCATCCGTTTATCTACCGTTGTATAGACGTTTAACCCGCTCGTTTCAATTTGCTCCCGTGTCATGCCGAGCTTTTTCTCCAGTTCTCTCATGGCATTGTCATAGAAGTAAGGAGCCTTTCTCTTGGAAACTTGTTTATTCAAAGGCTGATAGGAAAGAGGTTCCTTGATCAGTTCATCCGCTTTCTTCTGGCTGATCATCTGCTGCTTTTCCATCATCCGCACAATCGTTTTCTGGCGTTCCTTGGCCTTCGTCTCATTGACATACGGTGAATAGCCGGAAGGGCCTTTCGGGATTCCTGCCAAAAGCGCCGCCTCCGCATCCGTCAGGTTTTTGGCATGCTTGCCGAAATACAGGCGGGAAGCTGCTTCAATGCCGTAGGCGCCGTGGCCGTAGTAAATCGTATTTAAATAGCCTTCTAATATCTCGTCCTTAGAATAGTTTTGTTCCAGACGGATCGTGTAGAACGCCTCATTCCATTTCCGTTTCCACGTTTTGTCGTGTTCAAGGTATAAGTTTCTCGCATATTGCTGGGTGATGGTGCTTGCACCCTGAACCTTGGCAAATGCTTTCAGGTCGGCAAGCGCCGCGCCGGCCATGCGTTTATAATCAAAGCCGTGATGATCGTAGAAATTCTGGTCTTCAATCGCCACTGTCGCTTTTACGATTGTCGGATTCATGTCCTTTAAGGGGACCCAATAGCGCTTTTCGCCGTAGTTCGTTTCCCCGAGCTTTGAGCCGTCACTCGCATACAAAATCGTGGATTGCGGCACTTGCACCGAGGGAGCGCCCTGGTATTTGGCTATCAAAATGACAGTCATAAACACGGCAGCTGCCGCCAAGGCCGCAAAAGCCCCTAAAAAGATAAAGGCGCGAACGGTTTTCAGCGTCAGTCTCAGCCGTTTATTTGTCATTGCATCCACAACGGGTTCCCCCTTTTTTTATGTTTCTACTATTATGAGAAAAAAAGATCGTTTTTAAACATCGCAGAATAGGACGCATCTTTACTTTTTCCCCGCCATCCTCTATACTTTTTCCTTAGGTGAAAATGAGATTTCAACCGAGAATAAAAGCTGATAAGACGCTTACAATAAATGAATACAGCCTCGAAAGGGAGATGACAATTGAGCGAACTTTGGTACACAGAGAAGCAGACGAAAAACTTTGGCATTACGATGAAGGTTAACAAGACGTTACATACAGAACAAACGGAGTTTCAGCATTTAGAAATGGTGGAAACAGAAGAGTTCGGCAACATGCTGTTTTTAGACGGCATGGTGATGACATCTGAAAAAGACGAATTCGTTTATCACGAAATGGTGGCGCATGTGCCATTATTTACGCACCCAAATCCGGAGCACGTTCTGGTAGTCGGCGGCGGTGACGGCGGCGTTATCAGAGAAATCCTGAAGCACCCAAGCGTGAAAAAAGCGACACTTGTAGATATTGACGGCAAGGTGATCGAATACTCTAAAAAGTTCCTTCCTTCTATCGCAGGCAAACTGGATGATCCGCGCGTTGACGTGCAGGTAGATGACGGATTTATGCACATTGCAAAATCTGAAAATCAATATGACGTCATCATGGTAGATTCGACTGAACCAGTCGGACCGGCTGTAAACCTGTTTACAAAAGGATTCTACGCAGGAATCGCTAAAGCGCTGAAAGAAGACGGCATTTTTGTCGCACAGACGGACAACCCATGGTTTACACCGGAATTAATCACAAATGTACAGCGCGACGTGAAGGAAATCTTCCCGATTACGAAGCTGTATACGGCGAACATTCCGACATATCCGAGCGGTTTGTGGACATTTACAATTGGCTCGAAAAAATATGATCCGCTTGCAGTGGAAGACAGCCGTTTCTTCGATATTGAGACGAAATATTACACAAAAGATATTCATAAAGCGGCATTTGTTCTGCCGAAATTTGTGAGTGACCTGATTAAATAATGAAGGTATGGCGCAGGAGCGAATCTTGCGCTTTTTTACAGGAAAGCGAGGGTATTATAGATGAGATTTGATGAAGCTTATTCAGGAAAAGTATTTATCGCGAGCCGTCCCGAGTGGGAAGAGGCGGACGCCATTCTTTACGGCATGCCGATGGACTGGACAGTCAGCTATCGCCCGGGCTCACGCTTTGGTCCAAGCAGAATCCGTGAGGTGTCAATCGGCCTTGAGGAATACAGCCCATATTTAGACCGCGATCTGGCTGACTTGAACTTCTTTGACGCCGGCGACATTCCGCTGCCGTTCGGAAATCCGCAGCGAAGCCTGGATATGATTGAAGAGTACGTGGACAGCATTTTAGAAAAAGGGAAGTTCCCAATGGGTATGGGCGGGGAGCACCTCGTGTCATGGCCTGTCATTAAAGCGATGTACAAGAAATACCCAGACCTTGCGATTATCCATTTTGACGCACATACAGATCTTCGTGTTGATTATGAGGGGGAACCGCTTTCTCACTCCACGCCGATCCGTAAGGCGGCAGAATTGATCGGACCGCACAATGTGTATTCATTCGGAATCCGTTCCGGCATGAAAGAAGAGTTTGAATGGGCGAAGGAAAACGGCATGCACATCTCAAAATTTGAAGTGCTTGAACCGCTGAAAGAGGTGCTTCCGAAGCTGGCGGGCCGTCCGGTTTATGTCACAATTGACATTGACGTATTAGACCCTGCACACGCACCGGGTACAGGAACGGTTGACGCCGGCGGCATCACGTCTAAAGAACTGCTTGCATCCGTCCATGAAATTGCGCGTTCAGAGGTAAACGTAAAGGGCGCTGATTTAGTGGAAGTCGCGCCGGTATACGACCACTCAGAGCAAACGGCAAACACAGCCAGCAAAATCATCCGTGAAATGCTGCTTGGGTTTGTGAAATAAGTAAACATCCAGACGATGTCTGGATGTTTTTTTATTCCCAGTCTTTACAAACATCAATCCATGCTTTTGAGAAAGAAAATTCGGATAATTCTCCTCAATAGCGGAGTTTCTGCTGCCGCATGCGAAGAAAACAGTCTCAAACCGTTTCAGCGATACATCTAGATAAACCTCAAGATCATGAGCCAACCCAAATGGGCAAACACCTCCAATTTCATGGCCTGTCTGCTCCAGTACCTCATTAGGAGAGAGCATTCTTGCTTTAAAGCCAAATGTTTGCCTGAACTTTTTGTTATTAATCTTGGCATCGCCGGCTGCCACAATCAGAATCGCCTGATCTCCTTCCCCTCTGAAGGACAGGGTCTTGGCGATTCTAGTCGGGCTTACGCCGATCGTCTCAGCTGTCTGTTCAACACTGTCGCGCTCGACGTTTCGAACTCCGTCACATCATTTTCTCGATTCCACTGTGTAAAGTGGGTTCTCACACTTTACAGAGACATGCTGCATTTCCACTCTCTTCAAGATTATTGAAAAAAATCATAGCATGAACTGGGAGATTGGGTAAAGAGGGGACAAAAAAACCGCCGATGGACGGCGGTTTAGATCATGGCGCGTTGTGCAACATCAAAATGTTCTGTTGATGAATTTGATACTTCGACTGTGATAAATACAGCACTCACAGCTAAACAAGCGAGTAATAATTTATACTTCCATTTCATATAAATTCACCCCCCCTTGAATGTGCTGTCTTGCTTCTTCAACCTTTAAAAAGTAATGAGATGCTTTTTTGTAATTTTCCTGTTGATGATAATATTTAGCAACATCAAGTGCGAAGTCCTCAATATCTGCATACATCATTTTACTTTCAAGAAAAACAAAACATTTTTCTATCCGTTCCTCATCCGGTCCAGACAAGTATAAAGATTCCAAAAATTCAAACTCCGTTAGATACACGGTATCTCCCGCAGCTGCAGAATACTCTTTTCCTTTTTTATGATATTCACAGGCGTTATCAATCTTACCTAATTTAAAATAAATTTGTGTAATTAGGAAAAAAGCTTGTGGCAGTGAAGGGAGCATTTTAGATCCTTCAAATACTTGAATAGATTTTTTTACATACTCTATCGCTGATTCAAAACTGTTTTGGTTTTGCTTGCAGAGTGCTATGTTATAAAGTGTTCTTCCCATTAATTGGGGCTGTTGCTCTGTTTTTGCAAGTGTAAAGGCTTTTTGAAAATGGGCAATTGCTTTTTCGTATTGTTTTAAATCCAAAAAGTTGGCTCCGAATAAGGACTGGCATTGAATCATTCTGATATCATATGTAGTCTGTTCACTGTATATTTCAAATGCTTGACGTGCATAGTCCATGGAGACATAAGTTTGTTTCATATAATAATAGACTTCTGACATTTTGAAAAAGAATTCAGCTTTATCGATTTTATCTTTCACAAAAACCAGCTTGCTCTCAGCTTTTTTAAAGAATTGAATGGCTAATACATATTCCCGCTGATCCAGCTCATACATGCCTCTGAAGAAATTAAAATAGTACTCAAGCAGACCAGTTAAACGAGCCTGTTTTTTATCAATCTCAAGCAGCAGATCAGACAGTCTCGGCTGTTCCTCAATCCTCATTTTTTCTAACGGTTCAAGGTACTCAAGCATCAGGTTGTGCCGAAACTCCATCAGTGAATAGTACAAATGAAGGTCTTGATCTTCTTCCATTTGATCCAGTTCTTGCTTGATTTCTCGTCGCAAATATTCTGCATCGGGTATGCTGAATCGGCGTATGTACATATACCATTCGTTAATCTTTTCTCCGATGGAAGAAGAAGATATGACACCTGTCACGTTTGCAAATCCCTCCCTTCATAATTCTATATATGTCATATTTTATCATCAACATTCTTGTGAGAAGCGCAAAAAAACCGCAATTTTTTCTTTCGTTACACCGCATGTTTGGAGATATATTTTCAAAAAGAAGCGTTTACCCTCAGCAATTTGTACAAGCAAACACGTTAACCTTCCATATTCTGTTATATCTGCGTGAGCAGTGTATGTCTGAAAAGGAAGTGAAGGAATGAGAAAAAACAAGCTTTCCTTTAAAGAAAAAGCAGGAGCAGAACAAGAAGAATGCTTATGTTTTTGTGAGGGAGAAGCAAGCCGAGAAGCCATGTTTCAAGCGCCGATTGAATTACCTGAAGGGTTTGTCGTTGATCCGGCTGAAGCTGTTGCAAACGTGACGTGGAATGCAGACAGCCTTTCTTGTGTCAGTGACCGTTGCTTAATTCAAACGGGGCCAGAGCCTGATGAGGTCGGTGTTCAATTTGCAGTGCGCCTGCAGGGAACCGTTACGCTACTCGTCAGTGTCTCACCTGTGCGAAATCAATATGGACAAGGGGACGGGGCTGTTTCCGTCATTCACAATGCAGAAATCGATCAAGTCGTCTATTATTCCGATGAACCGGATGATTGCCCGGATATCAGTGACATCACGATTGAGAACCTTGTTGTTGTTCCGCCGTTTTACGGCAGTCCTTTATCGGTGACGGGGACGATTGTGCTTGTACCGGAGCCGGAACCCGTCTACGCGTTTACAGCGAATCCAAATGATCAATCAGTTTCTGTGATTGATACAAACACCCATACTGTTGTGACAACGATTGCTCTTCCGTACAATCCGGCAGGTATTGAAATTACGCCAGATAAAAGCGCTGTGTTTGTCTTACATCCCAACAATAATGTGATTTCTGTCATCGATTATGACACATTAACAGTGACAGCAACTATATTGCTGGATCAGCCGCCTCGATTGATTAGATTTATCCCTAATCATGAGTTTGCTTATGTTTTCACCGGTACTGCCATTTATGTGATTGGAATTGATACGTTGACTGTTGAGAGGTCTATTCCTGTAGAAGGTTTTGATATTGCAATTGACCCCAATGGGTTGTTCGCCTATGTTCTTAATTTTGGGTTAGTGCAAAAAGTGGACTTATCTACCGGTGAAGTCTTAGGAACGATTGAACGAGAGCTTATCGTATCATCCATAGAAACAGATTCTACGGAGCGGTATGCGTATGTATTAGAACAAGAATTCTTATTCAATTATTTGACGGTTATTGATTTAAATACGTTTACGATCAGGGATACCCAAGAGCTGGAGCCTGACGGGCTATATGTAATGTTTACGAGTGGATCAGAGGTGTATTTACATGACAGCTTCACTGGCAATTTATATTCTGTCAGTCCGAATGGAGCAGGTGTAATTGGAAATCTTCCGCAATCAGCAACAGACTATGCGTTTACCCCGAATGGCGATTTTCTGTATGCAACTCGTTTTATAGAGCAGAGCATCATTGTTTACAACACAGATGATTATTCTGAGGAAACTGTGATATCTCTTGGGGTTTCACCGGGTGCCATTACGATTTAACCGCTGCATGTTGTGCATTTCTAAAAGGACGTGAAATCATGAAAAAGAATGATCTTTCTGCTTTACAGGAAAATTGTTTCTGTTTTTGTGATGAGGAAATTAGCCGGGAAGCGCCGTTTCAAGTGCCGATAGATTTCCCTGAGGGCTTCAAGGTTGATACGGCCGAAGCGTCAGCGGCTGTTACATGGAGTACAGACAATTTGTCCTGTATCAGTGAGCCTTGCTTAATCCAGACTGGGCCGGAACCAGAAGATATCGGTGTTCGATATGCTGTGAGAGTACAAGGGACCATTACGCTTCTTGTCAGTGTGTCGCCTGTACGAAATCAATATGGACAAGGCAATGGGGCGGTTTCTGTGATTCATACCGAAGAGATTGATCAAGTTGTTTATTATGCAGCACAGTCTGGCCGCTGTCCTGATTTCAGTCAAATAACAGTGGAAGATCTGCTCATTGTACCGTTCTACGGCAGTCCGCTTACGGTGACCGGGACACTTGTTTTACCGCCATCACCAGACCCTCAATCGTATGTGTTTACTGCCAATACTGGAGACAGCACGGTTTCGGTTATTGATGCAGATTTAAACACTGTTGTAAAAACAATCCCTTTTTCTGACGTGCCAACTAATCTAGGCGTTACTTTCGATAAAGCATTCACGTATGTCCTCCATGGAAATACCAACCTTGTCTCAGTGATTGATAATAAAACATTAACTATCATAAATACCATTACTGTTGGAGGAGGGCCGAGAAAGATCGAATTTGATCCAACAGATGAGTTCGCATACGTGATGGCCGCCGGATCTATATATGTGATTAACACGGCCTCTCAATCGGTCATTGATGTCATTCCGATACCCGGCTCTTTAGACTTTGCTCTTGATCCGAATGGACAGTATGTCTATACCGCTAATGGAAGCAGTTGGTCGGTTGATAAATATGATGTAAATACTGGGCAGTTGGTAGAAAGTATCATAGATTCATTTGAATTTCCCAGTTTAATTGCAACTCCTTACGCTGGAAATTTTGCGTACGTGTTGAATGGTGAGTTGTGGCCGAAAGGTGTAACGGAGATTAGTTTGTCTCCATTAAGCAGGGGAGGGGACTTCAGCCGTTTATTTGAAACGCTGATGACGATTGTATTTTCTCTCGATAGTACTAGAGCTTATTTTCTAGAGCCATATAGTGAACCGTTTCTCATTAATAACTTATATGTAGTTAATACGGCCAGACAGAGGATCATTGCAAACGTGTCTCTCCCCGGCGCCTTTGACCTCGCCGTAACGCCGGACAAACAGTATATTTATGCGGCACAGCCCAACGACAATGCTGTGACCGTGTACCGCACAAGTGATTATACAGCCGTGACGGTGATTCCGGTTGGCGCGGGTCCGTCTGCGATTGCGATGTAGCTATTTTATAGATCAAGAGAAGCGGTGCTGCGATAAGAGAATCGTTTATAAATAAATGATCCGATTTGTTGGATGGCAGCCAGGATAATCAGAAACAGAAGTTCACTTATAGAGAAACTGAGCATCCACCAAATCCCGGCTGCTGCCAGCACTCCCGCAAACACTTTTCTGAACAGGCTGCCGTGCCGGAAAAGCTGCCGCATATACGTTCGCATGCAAAACAATAAATACAGAATCAGTAGCATCGCAAGTCCCATTGAAAGGGCAGGGGGCGTGTGAAGGCGGAAAGGGACGGCTTTAACGATTTCGAACATGCAGCCGAATATGATGACTTGGCACAACACGGCAGCCATCACGTATGTTTGGCGGACGTTTTTATAGCTGTCACGCAGCGATTTGACGTCTTCTGCATATCGGCTGCACAAGTTGTGTTGCTGAAAGTCACAGCAGCTTTGATGAGACTGTGTGAGTTTCTGAAAAGCTGCTGTCATGTTTTTCACGGATTGGGTGACATAATGAAGATAGAGAAAAGCAGGCAGCATCAGGAGGGCAGCGGTACAAGCCAGCAGCCCGAGCCGCACAGCATCATTGTTGATCATCTGTACATATTGGGCGGCGGCTTCGGCAACGGCCTGAACCCAGCCGAAGGAATAAGCCGCCATACCTATAAGCAGCAATAAAAGGGTAAAGACAGTGTTTTTTTTCATTGTCTGATCGCCTCTTTCTGAGAAATGTGAATGATCGCTTTGTTAGAAGATGCCATTGCATCAATGAGAGACAAGAAAACCTGCGCATCCATATCTTGAATGATGTGGTACATGTCAAGAAACGAGCAATCGCACCTGTCACACTCGGCTGCCCACTCGAAGCATTTACGCACATAATCGCTGTCATAAATGATCGCGTCTGTCAAAGAGTCCTTGCCGTATTGAAGCCAGGCGGCAACCTGTTCTTTCTTCTGTGTGACATAGTATGAAGCCACATCGATATAAGCTGAAGAATGGGTCCCTTGACTGTGAAGGATCAAGAAACCGCCATCCTCATAGATATAAGTCTCGGCTGACAAACGATCGATTTCTAGGCGGTACGTTTGCTGAATCTCTTGAAAAAACGGTGAATCTAATTGAAATAGAATACGAGCCGCGATATCCCAATAAAGCTTTATCGCCAACAGATCGTTTTGCCCGGGAAGTGCGCCGATCTGTAATCCGGTCCATGTATCTTCCATCCGCTCCTCATCACCCAGCACCATTTTTTGTGAGAGGGCTGGAGGGCATGCCGGGATGATTTTTCTTTCAGCATGATAATCCGGACGTTTTTCCAGCTGGAGGTGAGGAGGCAAAAGCGTTTCTGTATTTTCTGAGCCCCCAATCAAAAACAGCGTCATCCGATGGGCTTGGTAGGCAGCCTTATAGGCTTTTTGTAAATCACTGATGTCCAGCGCCTCAATATCTTCGATTCTGCCTGCGGGGAAAACGGCAGCTGGTGAGGAGGGAGAAAGCATGCTGATCAGCTGATAATGATATGAGAGCTGATGGTTAAGGTGTGCTGTTTGAATTTCGCTTGTAATCACAGCTTTTTCCTGAGCGACAATCTTCTTGTCAAATGAGTGGTTCCATAAAGCATCAAGCAGGATGGGGATCGTTTGTCTGAGCCGATCCGGTAATGAGGTAAACATGAAATTGGTATCGGTGTAGGTAGTGAATGCGTTTAAAAGCGCGCCATGCGCAAAAAAATCACTGTACAGATTGCGGCCGTTATGCCAGAAGAGAAGATGCTCTAAAAAATGCGCTGTGCCATACGGAAGCAGTGTATCACCGGATTCTGCCCGTATACATACATCCCGGCTTCCAAAATCAATTTTTACATTGCACAGCCGCAGGTGGGCGCGGGGGAATTTCAATCTGAATATTTTTAGTCCGCTGTCTGTGTATCTGATATCGGTTCGTTCATCCAGTTGTTGAAAAAAGGCTTTCTTTTCCATCTCTTCATCCCCTTACTACATGAGCTCCGATATAATTGATGGTCGCTATGAATTGCAATACATCACGGCATGTAACCGCTGAGATGCCATCCAGCAAGGCTTCTTTCGTGCAGGAGAAGCGGCGCAGGATCCCCATATAGGCCAATAGACCTTCGGGAGAATCGAATTGCAGCAGCAATTCATTGCGTAAAAACTGCTTTGCCTGTTCTAGTTCCCGCTCATCTGTATGAAAAGCTGAGACAGCTTCCAAAACGCGCGGGGGAATGTCTATCTCATGAAGCTGATCTGTACATATTGAAACAAGCAGCAAATTGTTCATGACATCGTAACGGGTGATAACGTGATAGACTGCCAGATCCTTCTCTCTGAAGTGCTTGAATAAAGCGGAATGGCCGTACTTTCCCAGTAATCCGTCTATTAGCTGTATTTTGATATAATCGCTGGCATCTTTCATCTCTCCGCAGTCAAATCCGAGTGTCAAGACGGAAGGACCTGCAGCGCTGCGTGTCTCTGTTTCAAACACATGCCGGTTTACGGGTATTCTTTCGGACGTTACAGCGGACGTTTGCGGGGCATGTCCCCGAACATCACATGCTTGTACTTGTCCCAATATGTTCAGCTGTTTTTGCTGGGACACTAAATCAACGATAAAGTCCGTTGCGTCGAGAAACCGTTTAGGATGAATCGCCTTTATCCTGTCTTTCCGGCCAAACATGCCTGTGCCGTACATCGGGTTTCCGAAGACCTCCTCAGCCAAGCGCGCCGCCGAGTAGGAGAAAGGATCAGTGAATTTCTTTTCGATTCTCAGCAGCAGCTCATTCCTGGCCTTTTCAACTGCTTCGAATGAAAGAGAAGAAGGGAAAGACAAGTCTGCAAAAGTTTTCAGCAGGGCGTCAACATGAAGATTCCCGTTATATAATGGGTGAATCAAACGGGTCCCGCAGGTTTTCAGCTGCTGATCAAAAAAGAGATTCGCTGAGTACATGAAACGGCTGCCGGCAGCACAACCGAAAGCGTCAATAATTTGCTCCTTCAGGTATGCGGCGGCGCCGTAAAAATAAATCGTTTCTTCCTCAGGTTCCGCCGCGCTTTCGATCGGTTTCAGAAAGCTCGCGGCGATTGAAATAGTTGAAAATTGATGAGTCTTCAGCAGGTTAACTTCCAAGCCGTTCTCTTTTGCTTGTATCAAAGAAACCACCATCCTGTTTTTGCAGGTAATAGACTATGACCAGACCGGCTATCGGAATGACCGCCAAGGATACAGCGGTGCCGGCTAATGTGGCTAAGAATAGGGGAAGACAAAACAGATAAGACCGATATTTTGAGAAACCGCTCCATAGCTGCTGCTCCGTCTGCCAGCTGAAGGAGGGCCTTTTTTCATCCGCAGTTAACCTGATAAAAGCTCCCGCCAGCAGCAACTCAATGCACTGCAAAAAAGTGAGAACTGAAATCGGACGGCCGCTGATGAAACCCACAATCATCACGACAAGGAGAAATCCGCCTGCCAATAGGCCTGAATAAAAGCGATATTTCGCCCAAAACATCGTTTTCCGCTTGATCGGAAGCGTGATAAGCAGCATCCGGTCATTTTTTTCAATCGAATACAAAAGGGCGATCGGCGAGCAGATGAGCAAAAGCGCGGAAATCACGATATAAACCACTTGCTGATTGAAGATGCCGGTATTCATCATCTGGAACGAAAAGAAGCCGCTGAACGCCGCCATTACCGCGTAATTTAACAGCATCGCTTTAGAAGAGATAAATCGGTTCCATTCTCTTTTGTAAAACGAAAATTCAGATCGCCGCATAAATGAATGCATCTTGCTCTGCTGCGGAGGCGCCTGCAGAAAGACAGGAAAGTCAATGATCACCGCCCACAGCATATGCACCGCGCAAAGCGGAAGCGTGGCGGCCGGCATCAAAGCGGCGCTGATACATACACAGGCGAATATCGCCGCATGCAGCAGAAACATCAAGTTCTTCTTTTTGACGAAGTGGTTGCTTAGCACAACTCCGAAAATAATGGAGTAAACGGTAAAAAACGAAAACCTGCCGAGCCAAAACAATGTTTGCGCCCCTGACAGCGTTCCGTTTCCAAATAAGAACAGCGGTAAAATAAAAAAGAATAAAGTTCTTCTCAAACAGGTATCGACAAACAAAACGACACTCTGGGCGAGCCAAAAGCTCCGTGAAGAAATCGGCAGCAGGCAGCTCAGTTTCATATAAGATTCCTTCCATTGAGATGTCACAGAAAGAAACACCATATATGCGTTCATTAAGAGAAGCGCGAGTATGATATACGTTTTGCGCAACACCGATTCATCAATGCCGGCCTGGCGAATCAGCCCGATTTCAAACACGGCCAGAATGACAAGGCCTGCGGCAATGCGGATGGCGTCCTTTTTCCCTTGCCGGCTGTAAAGCTGTTTGAACAGCAAAGACATGATGGGGATTATGTTATTCATGGCCGATCACCTCGAAAAATTCCCGCCGCAGATCGGTCTCCTCTCCAATCGGAATGACCTTTTGGATCTGTTTGTTGTGAAGAATAGCCGCGTAATCACAAAATCTTTGCACGACATCGAGCAGATGAGAAGAAAACAAAATGGTCCCGCCTGCTTCACAGTACTCGCGCATTTTCTGATAAAAAACCTCTATCGATTCCACATCCAAACCGACGAGCGGCTCATCCAAAATAAACAGGGGAGCGCGCAGCAATAAGCCTGTCATCAATACAACTTTTTGCCTGTTCCCCAAGGACAGCTCCGAAATTCTCCTGTTGATGTATTTTGAAAAATGAAAGGCCTCGGCCAAACTGGCAAACTGCTGCTCTGAAAAATCCTTTTGATAAAGCGAATGGACGAAAGACATATAGTCCTTCGCCGTAATTTCTGTAAATAGCAGCGGATAATCGGCGGCGAAGTAACGGTGAGTCTTCAGCTGATCTGATGTTTTCTGCGGCATGCCGGCCTCCGCTTCAATTCCGCACAGTGTAAAGCGCCCGCTGAAATTGCGGTTCACGCCTGTCAGCGTATTAATCAGTGTCGTTTTTCCGGCGCCGTTTACCCCAAGCAACCCGTAAACGGCGCCTTTTTCTAAATGTAAATCCACTTGTTCTAAGATGACGTTGTCCCGTTCATACCAAACGGATACATCGTGTATATCCAAAATGCTCATCGCGAGTCAGCCTTCCGCGCGCGCATTCCGAACAGAATGGCAATGGCAATGAAAATCAGCGTAAACAGATAGTCGCTTTTGACAAAATAGACGACTGCGCCGATGACAAAGATAAATGAAAGGATATACAGTAAAATTCTTCTTTGTGCTGGTGACAAATCGTTTCCCTCCTAAATAAGCTGGACCACGTCTTCTAATTGTTCATTTTTCGCCCAAGAGCAAATGTTTTTCCGGTGATATTTGTTAGAGTTCAGCCCTTTTAAGTAACAGCCTCCGCAATAGCCGCTGAACGGGCATTTGTCTTTCATGCAATGTTCGCTGAACCGCGGCGCTTGCGCTTGCCACAGTTTATGGACGAGAGGGGAGTTAAAGATGCTTACATAGGAATCATGAAAAATATTTCCCAATGAAAATTCCTTTGGAAAGAGGGCGCAAGGACGTACTTCGCCGAACGGGCTGATCACAATGGACTTCCAGCCAGCGCCGCAATTTGCCGCGCGTTTTCTCTCATAGGGAATAATCGGAATCAGATCTTTAAACTCATCAATCACATTTTGCTCGTATTCCATAAACTTGCGGTGCTGCTCGGCGTCTTTCGTTGGATGGACAATATCTCTGCCTCTTCCGAAATCATCAACCCAATTGTAAGAAAACGCCTTCGCCCCGAGATCCCGAACCTTTTGGGCCATATCGTGGATTTCCCACATGTTTTTTTCGAAGACAGACATGGCGACTCTGACAAATATACCGTGGTCACTCAACAATTTTATCGTTTTACAAGTTTGGGCAAAAGAGCCTTTTCTCCCTCTAAAGGAGTCATGGACCTCGGAATTGACACTATCAAGAGAAATGCCGACGATGATTTTTTGCTTGTAAGCCTTCAAAAGCTCCAAACTCTCTTTTCGCATGAGTGTTCCGTTTGTTAAGACAGCGACTTTTTTGAACTTTTTACACACATAGTCAAGAATCTCATTGGCATTTGGATGGACAAAAATTTCCCCACCCGTGATTTCGCATGTCAATACACCGTTATCAAACAGCATATCAGCCGTTTTTTTGAATTGCTCAATCGACACGGTGCCGAGCGCTTCAGGTGAGCTTTCCAAATAACAGTGGGCGCATTTCAAATTACAGCGGTGCGTCAGTTCAAAGGTGGCGTGCAGGGGCATCGGAAATTCATTGCTTCCGCTCGTGGTGATTGTATGGCGGCTGGCCCGGTTTCCAAGCTGGATCACCTGCTTGTTCTGGAGCATGTTGAGCATGTCGTAATACCAATCTTTATGGTCTTCCGGTGATTCATCATACACTGCACATTGCTCAGCTAAAATCTGCTCAGCTGTTTTTTGGCCATCCATGCGCATGCAGAGCTCGTAAGCCGTTTTGTTGAGATCCAAATACTCAAAGTCAGAAATGGAGACATTATCGCGCAAGTAGTCGATTTCTAACACGCCACCCTCAGGAAGCTGGTGAACCCTTACACTTTCATTAATAAATGGAAACATCTGCTCTATAAACAAAATACCATCCCCTATACATATGATTCAAATGAAAAACGGTTGTGTATGTATATCCAAGAGGTAGATTTTAGTTAAAAATTGTAATTTACTTAAAAAGGGCATAGTAGAATGACTATGCCCTTTTGGGAGATCCTTACCCCCATAGACCGAATAGACCTGTTGCACCGGCAATTTCAAAATCAGGGATAGGACCGTCCACTAGACAAGCGGCTCCGATCGAGCATGTTGCACAACCTTTGTTTTCTACAATGACAGCTTTTTTCATAATTGAATCCTCCCTTTTTTTGTTTTTCTAGCAGATCTATGTTGTACTTTTATCTTAAAACTATCAAATTACTAATTCAATACATATATTTTGAAAAAAATGTGAAAAGGAAATGATAGATTTCGGAAAAATGTAACATTTCCTAAAGGTAATTAGTGATATGATTTTCTCTTCTATATAAGGAAATGCTTTTTATGAGGTTTATCTTCAAATCTGATGAGCAATGATGGTAAGATAGAAGCAGTTGAAGTTTACAAACCGAATGATTATACTATTCAAGTCAAAGTGGAATGATGAAAAGGACGTGTCAGAATGAAGCAAGAGACACCGATAACACTCCATGTGAAGTCTGTGATCGAGGATGACGGAAACCAAGAAGTCATCGAATTCCGCACCACCGGATTTTACTATGTAAAACAAAATAAAGTGTATCTATCTTATTATGAAGAACACGACTTAGGCAAAGTCAAAACGATTGTGAAAGTAAGCGAAGGCGAAGTCCTGGTCATGAGGTCAGGCGCTGTCAAAATGAATCAGCGTTTCGTAACGGGAGCTTCCACAATTGCTAAATATAAAATGTCATTTGGTGAGCTTGAGCTGAAAACAAGCACAAAATCGATTCAATCTGATCTCGATGAAGAAAAAGGCCGTATCAGCATCGCATATGACATGCATGTCGGAGACGAGCAGGAGCATTTACATAATATGACGATCACGTATGAGGGAGGAACTCACGCATGAACATTGCGGAACAAATGAAGGACGTGCTGAAAGAAGAAATCAAAGCGGCCGTTCTGAAAGCGGGACTGGCTGAAGAAAGCCAGATTCCCAATGTTGTTTTAGAAACACCGAAAGATAAAACACACGGCGACTACTCAACGAATATGGCGATGCAGTTGGCAAGAGTGGCAAAAAAAGCGCCGCGTCAAATCGCTGAAGAGATTGTCGCTCATTTTGATAAAGGAAAGGCTTCGATTGAAAAACTGGATATCGCCGGCCCGGGTTTTATCAATTTCTATATGAACAATCAATATTTAACAAAGCTGATTCCGTCTGTACTGGAAGCAGGGGAAGCATACGGGGAAACGAACATCGGAAACGGTGAACGAGTTCAGGTAGAATTCGTATCAGCGAATCCGACGGGAGACCTTCACCTCGGGCATGCGCGCGGGGCGGCTGTCGGCGATTCCTTGTGCAACGTGCTTTCAAAAGCGGGTTACGATGTAAGCCGCGAATACTACATTAACGATGCGGGAAACCAAATCAACAATCTGGCGCTTTCTGTTGAAGTCCGTTACTTTGAAGCACTCGGATTGGAAAAACCGATGCCGGAGGATGGCTACCGCGGTGAGGATATCATTGCGATCGGAAAGCGTCTCGCTGAGGAATACGGTGATCGTTTCGTTAACGAAGAGGAAAGTGAACGCCTCGCGTTTTTCCGTGAATACGGCCTGAAATACGAGCTGGAAAAGCTTCGCAAGGACTTGGAAAACTTCCGTGTGCCGTTTGATGTGTGGTATTCAGAAACTTCACTGTACCAAAATGGAAAAATCGACAAGGCGCTTGAAGCGCTCCGCGAAAAAGGCCATGTCTATGAAGAAGACGGCGCGACTTGGTTCCGTTCCACGACTTTCGGCGATGATAAAGACCGCGTATTGATCAAGAAGGACGGCACGTACACGTACCTTCTTCCTGATATCGCGTATCATAAGGACAAGCTTGACCGCGGCTTTGATAAGCTGATCAACGTTTGGGGCGCCGATCACCACGGCTACATCCCGCGTATGAAAGCGGCAATCGAAGCGCTGGGCTATGAAAAAGGAACGCTTGAAGTAGAAATCATTCAGCTCGTTCACCTTTACAAAAACGGCGAGAAAATGAAAATGAGCAAACGGACCGGTAAAGCCGTAACGATGCGTGACCTGATTGAAGAAGTCGGCTTGGATGCCGTGCGTTACTTCTTTGCAATGCGAAGTGCAGACACCCATATGGATTTTGACTTAGATCTTGCTGTATCAACATCTAACGAAAACCCTGTGTATTATGCACAATACGCGCATGCCCGTATTTGCAGCATGCTTCGCCAAGGGGAAGAGCAGGGACTTAAACCGGCGGCAGATCTTGATTTCAGCCATATTCAATCAGAAAAAGAATATGATCTGCTGAAAACGATCGGCGGCTTCCCAGAGGCAGTGGCGGAAGCAGCGGAAAAACGAATTCCGCACCGTGTCACAAACTATATTTATGATCTGGCTTCTGCTCTGCACAGCTTCTACAACGCAGAGAAAGTCATCGACCCTGAAAATGAAGAGAAGAGCCGCGCGCGCCTGGCTTTAATGAAGGCAACGCAAATTACGCTGAACAATGCGCTTCAGCTGATCGGCGTATCGGCTCCGGAAAAAATGTAATCACGATCAAAAGGACAAAGTCTTCGGGCTTTGTCCTTTTTTTATGAGAAAAACGTGTGATGTAATTCACAATCCTGTTTGCCGAGTTTTTGTATGATAAGACTGATTATTGAATCATTGAAAGGGGCAAGCCAAATGATCAACCGTCAACACATTCAATTATCGTTACAGTCATTAAGCTTGGTGGCAGGGTTTATGGTTTGGGTGCTGATTTCATCACTCATTTCCCAAATCACATTAGATATTCATTTAAGCAAGGGTGAGATTTCTTTGGTGACGGCAATTCCTGTGATCCTCGGGTCGCTTCTCCGCATTCCTTTAGGGTATTTAACGAACAGGTTTGGCGCGCGGCTCATGTTTATGGTCAGCTTCATCTTGCTTTTATTTCCTGTATTTTGGATCAGTATCGCGGATTCTCTGTTTGATTTAATCGCAGGCGGCTTTTTCTTAGGGATCGGGGGAGCGGTGTTTTCCATTGGGGTGACCTCCCTCCCGAAATATTATCCGAAAGAAAAGCACGGTGTCGTCAATGGGATTTACGGTGCAGGAAATATCGGGACAGCCGTTACGACATTTGCAGCGCCGGTTATCGCTCAAGCCGTCGGGTGGAAATCAACCGTGCAAATGTATCTGATTTTGCTGGCTGTCTTTGTCTTACTGCACGTATTGTTTGGCGACAGGCATGAGAAGAAGGTCAAAGTTTCTGTTAAGACTCAAATCAAAGCTGTTTACCGAAATCATGTGCTATGGTTTCTGAGCCTGTTTTATTTTATTACGTTCGGTGCCTTTGTCGCCTTCACTATCTATCTGCCGAACTTTCTGGTGGAGCATTTTGGGCTGAATCCTGCAGATGCCGGCTTGCGGACGGCTGGCTTTATTGCGGTTTCTACGCTGCTCAGGCCTGCGGGCGGATTCCTGGCTGATAAAATGAGTCCGCTCCGCATCTTGATGTTTGTTTTTGCCGGGCTTACATTATCAGGCATTATCCTATCGTTCTCGCCGACGATTGGCCTTTATACGTTTGGATCATTAACCGTGGCTGTCTGCTCAGGCGTAGGAAACGGGACTGTTTTTAAACTGGTGCCTTTCTATTTTTCGAAGCAAGCGGGGATTGCCAATGGGATTGTGTCTGCCATGGGCGGATTAGGCGGCTTTTTTCCTCCGCTCATATTGGCGAGTGTATTTCAGGCAACAGGCCAGTACGCGATCGGGTTTATGGCGCTTTCAGAGGTGGCGTTAGCCAGTTTTGTCCTTGTCATATGGATGTATTGGCAGGAAAGAATGAAAACACACACGGAGAGAAACAGCCAGAGCATCAACTAACACTGGGGCATTCACAAGATTGTTAGTTTTTTCTCGATGGGTACAAATCAATTCACGTTACAATAAACACACAACGTGACTTTCTTCGAGGTGAGCTCATGAATTTTCTCTCTGTTCGACCATCTGATAGTGATCTTATATCCAGCGATCTGCATGAATTGCTGGAATCGATCAGCACGAAAAGAAAAATGGAAAAACACACGTATTTGTTTCGAGAAGGAATGGATGCAGAAGAGCTTTATCTGATACAATCAGGACTCATTGAAATCGGCAAGCTGACATCTGATGGAAAAGACTTGACGCTTAGAATCTGCCAAAAGCATGATATCGTCGGAGAATTAACACTTTTCACTGAAGAACCGAGGTATATGCTCAGTGCAAAAGTGCTAGAGGATGGCGAGGTGCTCGTCATTAATAAAAATAAGCTGGAAAAAGAATTAATCCAAAACGGCGCTTTGACATTTGAGTTCATGAAATGGATGAGCACGCACCTCCGGAAGATTCAGTCCAAAATCAGGGATCTGCTTCTTCATGGCAAAAAGGGGGCGCTCTATTCCACCCTTATCCGTTTATCAAACAGCTACGGAGTGGAGCGAAGCGACGGCATTCTGATTAACATTGTCCTGACAAATCAGGATTTGGCAAAGTTTTGCGCGGCTGCACGTGAAAGCGTCAATCGTATGCTCGGAGATCTCCGCAAAAAAGGGGTTATTTCGATAGACGAATCCGGAAAAATTATTTTACACAAGCGGGACTATTTACGATGTGAGATTGAGTGTGAAAATTGCCCGATGGAGATTTGCAATATTGACTGAAAAAAACAAGGACCGCGGTGTCCTTGTTTTTTTTACCTTGTGATAAACAGGCACATGACGGCAAGAAAGAAGCAGGCATTCACGATTTCTAGAATGCCAATCGTTTTTACGGGCCAATCCCTTCCATGAAAAAACCATGCCCGCAAGCTGCTCGGGATAAAAGCGAGAAACGCCCATCCTGCTGCGAAAAGAGCGGATAAAAAGGGGAGCAGCAGGTGATATCCCCATGACCAGTATGCAAATGTCCTGTTTTTTCTTTCACGAATCACCGATTTCACATAAAAGGAACTCCCGATAAAAAATAAAGCAGACTGCAAGAAAATAAACCAAGCCCAGCCGTCGAGGGTTCCCATCCCCAGCCAGCAGCTCGCAAACCCGCCCGAACAAAAGAACAAGACACCTGCAACATCATTCAATAGGGCTCGTTCGTTTTTTCGGCGGGCAAAATACATATGTATGAGAAACAGCGGCAGTAAAGAAACGCCCACCCAGATGAGAGGCGGCTTATGAAAGACCGAGATCATCAAAAAGCAGCAGGCGGGAAAACCGTAATAACACATCCACTTTTGATATGGTTTGCTTTGTTTCTTTTTTAAGGCAAGCGTAACGGGATAAACCGCTAAGTATAGGAAAAGCCAGCCTAGGAAGAGCGGAATATGCCAAATAACGGGGCCTCCCTTGGCCATGCCGAGTAAAAATGGGATCAGCAGCATCGCCCACGCGCCGTGCTGCTTCGGAATCAGCGCCTTCATCGACATCCTCCTTTTTCTTTCATTATAAATGCAGTCACCCTCCTGATAAGTGACATTCATCATACAGGCTGTGAAATACATCACTGCTGTACAGGCTCAGTCGAGCTACACTAAAGCTATCCTTAGCACAGGAGGTTTTCCTATGAATCAGTGTGACTATTTATTATTTCTGAAACAACTTCCTATGTTTAATGAAGTGCCTCTATCCATTGTCGAAACCTTGCTGAAAAACGGCACGTTTATCCGCGGCTCATGTGATCAGTCTCCATCTTTTCTTCATTCTCAATCTGTTTATATTGTATTAAAAGGCAGTGTCCGTTTCATGGACACGAGGCTCCCTGAAGGGTCGAAAACCGTTGCGCTGTGGGAAAAAGGCGATGTGTTTCCGATTGATGAAAAAGGCGGGCTTTATTTATCGCCCTTTATCTCAGTCAATGCCACTTCAGACATTCTGATTCTCAATATCCCATATTACATATTTAAGAAAATGATGTCTTACCATCCGCAGCTGCAAATGAACTTTTTGGCTATGCTTCAGCAAAATGTTTTTTGTTCCTATCAATTATTTTTGCGGTATCTGCATACATCACAGGATGAAAACGCTGAGCCCGGTTCTTAAATAGAGCCGGTTTTTTTGATCTTTGAATGAAAGGCGGCTAATGACCCAAGCGTCCTGCCTGAACGCAGCCTTCCTTCTCCTTTGTGTGAACGTTTTGTGAAAAAAGCAGAGTGTGTGACATAGTTCACAAGGAAACGCGCTGTCTCTGTTTATAGTGAACTTAGCATCACCTGACTCGGAAGGAGTGAACTCTCATGAAGAAAAAGAAAAGGAGTCCGTTGTTTAGGAGATTGAATTATTTCTCTCCTATCGAACACCATTCAAATAAACATAGCCAAACCACCCGCGAAGATCGCGATTGGGAGAATGTATACAGAAACAGATGGCAGTACGACAAGGTCGTTCGCTCCACCCACGGCGTCAACTGTACAGGGTCTTGCAGCTGGAATATTTATGTGAAAAACGGAATTGTCACGTGGGAAGGGCAAAATTTGAATTATCCATCAACAGGCCCGGATATGCCTGATTTTGAACCGAGAGGCTGCCCGCGGGGGGCCAGTTTTTCATGGTATATCTACAGCCCGCTCCGTGTGAAATATCCATACGTGCGCGGTGTGCTGATCAATTTGTGGCGGGAGGCATTGCAGACGCATAAAAATCCATTGGAAGCCTGGAAATCGATCGTCGAAAACCCTGAAAAAGCGAAGTCCTATAAACAGGCGAGAGGGAAAGGCGGTTTTGTGCGCGCTGAATGGCCGGAGGTGCTGAAGCTGATTTCAGCCTCTCTGCTGTATACAGTGATGAAATACGGGCCTGACCGAAACGTCGGTTTTTCTCCGATTCCGGCCATGTCCATGATCAGCCATGCATCAGGCTCCCGGTTTATGTCGTTAATCGGAGGCCCTATGCTCAGTTTTTATGACTGGTATGCGGATCTTCCTCCAGCATCCCCGCAAATTTGGGGTGACCAGACGGACGTTCCGGAAAGCAGTGATTGGTACAATTCCGGCTATATTATCACATGGGGCTCCAACGTTCCGTTAACGAGAACGCCTGACGCGCATTTTTTGGCGGAGGCCCGCTATAAAGGCGCTAAGGTCATTTCGATCAGTCCGGATTTTGCGGAATCCTCAAAGTTCGCGGATGACTGGCTGAGTATTCGCCAAGGGACTGACGGGGCGCTTGCGATGGCGATGGGTCACGTCATTTTGCAGGAATTTTACGTGAACCAAGAAACTGAACGTTTTATTGAGTACGCGAAGCAATACACTGATTTTCCATTTCTCGTCACCCTGTCAAAAGAAAATGGCGTATACACAGCGGGACGGTTTCTGCATGCGAAGGACATCGGGCGGCAGACAAAGCATGATCAGTGGAAGCCTGCGGTTTGGGATGAACAGACAAGTTCATTTGCCATACCCCAAGGGACAATGGGCTCGCGCTGGGACGGGCAGCAGAAATGGAACCTGCACATGATTGATGAAGAAACCGGGGAACCGATTGAACCCCGTCTCTCTGTGCTGGGAATAGAGGACGAAATCGGCACGGTGCGCATCCCGTATTTTTCAAATGACGGAAACAAAGTGCTCGAGCGGGATCTTCCTATTAAAAAAATGAACCTGAACGGTGAAGAAACGTACATCACGACCGTGTTTGACTTGATACTGGCTAACTACGGCGTGAACCGGGGCATCGGCGAACGATCGGCTGTCTCCTATGATGATCCTGAGCCGTTTACGCCTGCCTGGCAGGAACAAATGACAGGAATCAAAAAAGAAGCTGTCGTTAAGATTGCCAGAGAGTTTGCCCAAAATGCGATCGATACAGACGGCCGGTCCATGATTATCGTAGGGGCCGGCATTAACCACTGGTTCAACTCCGACACGATCTACCGAGCGGTGTTAAATCTTGTTTTACTTGTAGGCGCCCAAGGCGTAAACGGCGGAGGCTGGGCCCATTACGTGGGGCAGGAAAAGCTCCGACCTGCTGAAGGGTGGCAGACGATTGCAACTGCAAAGGACTGGGAGGGCGTGCCTAAGCTGCAAAACGGCACCTCATTTTTCTACTTTGCGACAGATCAGTGGCGTTATGAGGACCAGCCGATCAGTGATTTGGCATCACCGATTGCTGCGTCATCCCGCTACAAGCACCACGCTGATTACAATGTGCTGGCCGCGCGGCTGGGGTGGCTTCCGTCTTACCCGACTTTCAATCAAAATGGCATCGATCTGTATAAAGAAGCTGAAAAAGCAGGGGCAGCAACACCTGAAGACGTTGGTGCGTACGTGGCCTCACAGCTCCAAGAGAAAAAACTGAAATTCGCGATTGAAGATCCTGATAATGAAGTGAATTTTCCAAGAAATCTCTTCGTATGGCGGGCAAATCTGATCTCAAGCTCAGGAAAAGGGCATGAATATTTTCTCAAGCATTTGCTGGGGACGACGAACGGCTTGATGAATGACTACAGCGACAGCATCCGCCCTGAAGAAATCAAATGGCGGGAGCAGGCGCCGGAAGGAAAGCTCGACTTGTTAATCAATCTTGACTTCCGAATGGCCGGTACGGCGCTGTATTCCGATATCGTGCTGCCGGCGGCGACATGGTATGAAAAACACGATCTCAGCAGCACAGATATGCACCCGTTCATTCATCCATTTGCTCCGGCGATCTCGGCTCCGTGGGAATCGAAGTCAGACTGGGATATTTTCAAGGCGCTGTCAAAAGCCGTTTCCGATCTGGCAGAAGAAGTCGATATGGAGCCCGTGAAAGAAGTGGTTGCGACACCGCTCCTCCACGACACCATGCAGGAATTGGCCCAGCCATTCGGCAAAATCAATGACTGGAGCAAAGGCGAATGTGAAGCCATTCCGGGAAAAACGATGCCGAACATCCAAGTCGTTGAACGGGATTACAAACACATTTTTCATAAAATGACTGCACTTGGTCCGAACGTTGCTTTAAAGCCGAGCGGAACAAAAGGGATGAGCTGGTCAATAGCCGATGAATATGAATCACTCAAACAGAGATTGGGAGAAATCACCTCGGACAGTGTCGCAAAGGGATGTCCGAATATAAGTGAAGCAAAGCAGGCAGCAGAAGCGATTTTAACCCTATCATCCACTTCGAATGGAAAGGTCGCCGTCAAAGCATGGGAATCACTTGAAAACATCACGAACCTGAAGCTGAAAGACCTGGCGGAAGAACGCGAGGAAGAATGCTTTACGTTCGAACAAATTACAGCCCAGCCGAAAACGGTGATCACGTCTCCGGCGTTTTCCGGCTCTGAAAAAGGAGGGCGCAGGTATTCGCCGTTTACAACGAATGTTGAAAAATTAATTCCGTGGCGGACGCTGACAGGCAGACAATCCTATTATGTCGATCATGAACTGATGATGGAATTCGGTGAAACGATGGCGACATTCAAACCGATCCTCCAGCATCGCCCGTTTCTGAGCAAGCGGCCTGATCAAGAGGGAAAAGAAATCGTCCTCAATTATTTGACGCCGCATAATAAATGGTCTGTCCACAGCATGTATTTTGATTCTCTGCCGATGCTGACGCTGTTCCGCGGCGGGCCGACCGTGTGGATGAATAAAGATGATGCAGAGGACACGGATATCAAAGACAACGATTGGATTGAATGCTTCAACCGAAACGGCGTTGTCGTCGCGAGAGCCGTTTTGTCTCATCGGATTCCTAAAGGAATGGCGTTTATGCACCATGCCCAGGACCGCCACATCAACGTGCCCGGCACAAAGCTGACGAATAACCGCGGAGGCACCCATAACAGCCCGACAAGGATTCACGTCAAGCCGACACAGATGATCGGTGGCTACGCCCAGCTCAGCTACGGCTTTAATTATTACGGTCCAACGGGGAATCAGCGCGACCTGAACGTCGTCATCCGCAAGCTGAAGGAGGTCGATTGGCTTGAAGATTAAAGCGCAAATCGGTATGGTCATGAACTTGGATAAATGCATCGGCTGCCACACGTGCAGCGTCACCTGCAAAAACACGTGGACAAACCGTTCCGGTGCGGAATATATGTACTTCAATAATGTAGAAACAAAGCCGGGCATCGGCTACCCGAAGCAATGGGAGGACCAGGACAAATATAAAGGCGGCTGGACATTGAAAAAAGGAAAGCTCGAGCTGAAATCGGGCTCGAAAACCAATCGGCTTGCAGGCCTTTTCTATAATCCGAATCAGCCGTCGATTGATGATTACTATGAGCCCTGGAACTATGATTATGAAACATTAACGAACAGCCCGCAGAAAAAACACCAGCCGGTAGCACGCCCGAAATCGTCCTTAACGGGGGATTTTATGAATATCGAATGGGGACCGAACTGGGAGGATGATCTCGCGGGCGGCCACATAACGGGACTTGAAGATCCCAACGTACAAAAGATGGAGGAATCGATCAAAACAGAATTCGATGAGGTCTTTATGATGTATTTGCCCCGTATTTGCGAGCACTGCATCAACCCGGCGTGCGTCTCATCCTGTCCATCCGGCGCCATGTACAAACGCGAGGAGGACGGCATTGTGCTTGTGGATCAAAACGCATGCCGTTCATGGAGATATTGCGTCTCATCCTGTCCTTATAAAAAAGTCTATTTTAACTGGCAAACGAACAAAGCGGAAAAATGCACACTCTGCTTTCCGCGTTTGGAGGCGGGACTGCCAACCATCTGCTCTGAGACGTGTGTTGGCAGAATCCGCTACCTCGGCGTCATGCTGTATGACGCGGACAAAGTGGAGGAAGCGGCATCTGTTGAAAATGAAAAGGATCTCTACCATTCCCAATTGGACGTTTTTCTTGATCCAAATGATCCTGAGGTTGCCAAGCTGGCAAAAGAACAAGGCATTCCGGCTGAATGGATAGAGGCTGCGCAGCAATCGCCGATCTATAAAATGATCATTGACTGGAAGATTGCGCTGCCGCTTCATCCTGAGTACCGCACGCTGCCAATGGTGTGGTACATTCCGCCGCTCAGCCCAATTATGAATCTCTTTGAAGGAAAAGGCAGCCGGCAATCCGCAGAAGATATTTTTCCGGCTATCGACCAAATGAGAATCCCGATAGATTATTTGGCGCAGCTGTTAACAGCCGGTGATACGGATCATATTCGGTCAACGTTAAAGAAAATGTCTGTCATGCGCCAGTATATGAGAGCGATCCAGACAAATAAATCAATCGACCCGGAACTGATCTCCAGTGTCGGCTTAACAGAACAGCAAATTGAAGATATGTATCGGCTGCTTGCGATTGCCAAGTATGATGACCGCTTTGTGATACCGAGCAGTCATCGAGAAGAAGTTTCAGATTTATATGCTGAACAAGGGAGCTGCGGCTTATCATTTTCAGGCGGCCCCGGCTCCTGTTTCTAACTTTTGATAAATGAGGTGTAACAAGATGAACACCACAGACCGGCAAATGACGTTCTCCGCTCTTTCCTCTCTTCTCTCTTATCCGGATGAAGAGTGGAGAGCCGAGATTCCCGAATGGAAGGCTCTTATCCATGAAATCGGCAACCGGCAAATCCGAGAGAAGCTGCTGCACTTTTTCGAGGCGTCAGCCAGCTTTTCACCGGAAGCGCTGATTGAACACTATGTCTATACGTTCGACTTTGGAAAAAAAACAAATATGTATGTCACCTACTTTAACTCGGGCGAGCAAAGGGAACGCGGCATTGAATTGCTGCATTTAAAAAACACATACGAGCAATCCGGTTTTCTGCCGACAGAGAAAGAGCTGCCTGATTATCTGCCGCTGATGCTGGAATTTGCTGCGGCTGCAGAAATTGAAGCAGCGAGAAGCGTGTTTGAGAAATATCTGTCCAATGTGAGGGAGCTGGCATCCCGTCTCGAAAAAAATGACAGTATATACGCTGAACTGCTGCACGTGCTGCTGGCCGCGCTTGAAAACATTGGCGTACGTGAAAGCGTTGAAGGGGCTGTTCAGGCATGAGCGGGCAGATCCTCTGGGGTATTATGCCATACATTGTATTGACAATCTTTATCGGCGGCCATATTTACCGCTACCAGCATGACCAATTTGGCTGGACGGCGAAATCAAGCGAGATGTTAGAAAAGAAAAAACTTGCGGCGGGCAGCACACTTTTTCACTGGGGACTGCTGTGCGTTGTCGGCGGGCATGTCATGGGGATTCTGATCCCGGAAGGCGTGTATGCTTCCCTTGGCATTTCAGAGCATATGTATCACAAAATGGCGATTGGCGCTGGCTTGACGGCGGGCATTGCGGCATGTACCGGACTTGTCATCCTGACGTACAGAAGGCTGTTTGACAAAAGAATCCGCAAAACGAGCTCGCCATCCGATATCCTTACGCTGCTCCTGCTGCTGTTCATGATGCTGTCGGGCGTTGCGGCCACGTTTCTCAACATTGATTCGAAAGGATTTGATTACCGGACCACAGTCGGGCCGTGGTTCAGGGAAATCGTTTTGTTCAGGCCTGACGCCTCTTTGATGGAGAGTGTCCCGCTATGGTTTAAGTTTCATATTGTGATAGGCTACGTCGTTTTTATCCTGTGGCCGTTTACAAGATTGGTTCATGTGTTCAGTCTGCCGCTCAAGTATCTGACCCGCAGCTACGTTGTATATCGGAAACGCTCGTGAAAATCCCCCTTGCAAGAGGGGGTTTTTTCTGCCAAGGTAATGGCTGGGCGGCCGGGAATCCTGTTATGTTTGTATATGGAAATAACATCAAGGATTTTACTCATTTTAAACCGGCGGAACAGCCAGATTATGATTCAGCCTGACTAACTCCTTATATCTTTCTGATCAATTTCCCGTTTTATATATTTTCTCTCATCAGAATGGGTATCAAATTCACTCTATCCACCGTATTTGCAGTCACAGCGCCGCCTCTTTTTCGGCGCTTGCCGGAGTGCTGAGCGGGTTCGGCCTGCCGTTCATGTTGTCACTCGGCGTTGCCAATAGTCTTGCTTTATTTCTGCAGAAACGATGCGGATGAATTCCGTGACAGTTAGTTTTCTCTAAACCTCTCCTCTTTTGGCGGAGAGGTTTTTTACTTACAAGGTTTATCGATTAGAAAAAAGAGGTAATACAGAGGTAATTGAATCAGATTGGAGAGAATCAGGATGCTGAAAAGGAGACTGGAATTTTTCTTTTTATATATGATGCTCATCGGGGCATATGTCATTTGGTTTTTTCCGGTTTCCAGGCTTGAGTTTTACGGAGGATTGCTTTGCTATATAAGCATTATTTTGTTCAGCATCTATTCATTAATTCTTGAAAACCGCACCTCGCAGCACACGCTGCTATGGATCCATATTCTTGTCTTTTTTCCAATCGTCGGCTACGTGTTTTATCTGTTTTCGGGACAGCTTTATGTAAAGGGAAAGCTGTTTAAGACAAAACGAATGTACAACAGGGAAAAGCTCAGGAAGCTGTTTGACAAGGAGGAAACGCCCGAAGTGACAGGGCTGAAGGACAATCAAGAGAGGTTCTTTACATATTCCATCAGGGCTGCCCATATGAATATCAATACGAAAAGCAACATCAAAGTGCTGAAAAACGGCGAAGAAACCTTCCCGGACATTTTCAAAGCAATGAGAAAAGCGGAATCTTACATACATATTGAATACTACATGTTTAAATCAGACATGCTCGGACGCGGCATGATGGACATTATGATGGAGAAAGCGCGCCAGGGTGTCGAGGTGAGGTTTTTATACGATGCGGCAGGAAGCATAAAGCTGGCAAGAAGAGATATTATGAGAATGAAACAAGCGGGGGTGGACATCGTCCCGTTTTCTCCGCTGAAATACGGGTTTTTCAACCAGAAGCTGAATTTCAGAAATCACCGGAAAATCGTGATCATCGATGGGAAAACCGGTTTTGTGGGTGGACTAAATGTTGGGAAGGAATATATCAGCAGAGATCCGTACATCGGATTTTGGAGAGATACACACCTGCGGCTTGAGGGGGAAATTGTGCAAACGCTCCACGCTATCTTTATGCTGGATTGGGAATACGTCTCCAATGAAGTGTTAATTGATCAAGAGGAGTACAATACCCCGGTTCCCGTGGAAGGAGGAGGCATTTATCAAATTGTCGCGACAGGCCCTGACATGAAGGAAAGCATGAGCGATCTTTATTATGAAATGATTTCTTCAGCGCAGAAATCAATATGGATCGCCACGCCCTATTTTGTACCCAATGAATCCATTCGCACGGCGCTAAAAGCAGCGGCGACAAAGGGGGTAGAGGTAAGGGTTATGGTGCCGGAGAAGAACGACAGCTTTTTGACCCAATACGCGTCGAGGTCCTATTTCCCGGAGCTGCTTCTTGAGGGCATTGAAGTGTACTCCTACCAAAAAGGCTTCATGCATCAAAAAGTCATGATCATTGATGGTGATCTCGCCTCCGTCGGCACCGCGAATATGGACATGCGCAGCTTTCAGCTCAACTTTGAAGTGAATGTGTTCTTCACGGATGCCGAAGCGATCCGAACCCTTGAGGCCCATTTTGAAGAGGATATGCAGGAAAGTGAAAAGCTCAGCCCTGTCGGCTTTTATAAAAGAGGTGTGGCTGACCGGACAAAAGAGTCGTTTGCCCGCCTGTTTTCAGGTGTTCTGTAAGAAAAAAGAAATCTGATCTTTCAAAACAGCCCGTGTATAGTATAATTGAGAAATATTATCAGTTATTTATACATTGGGGGAAGATAGGGTGCTGCGGCAATTTTTTTCATATTATAAACCATATAAAACGTTGTTCTTTCTCGACTTTTTCTCAGCGATCGCGGGAGGTTTAATGGAGCTGAGTTTTCCTTTGATCGTCAATTATTTTATTGATACCTTGCTGCCGGGCAGGGACTGGGGACTGATCATCGCGACCTCAATCGGGTTATTTGCGGTGTACGCGCTCAGCTCGGCTCTTCAGTATATCGTGACCTACTGGGGACACATGCTTGGTATCAATATTGAGACTGATATGAGAAAGTCGCTTTTTGACCATTTGCAAAAGCTCTCGTTCAAATTTTACGACAACAACAAGACGGGAACGCTGATGTCGAAGCTCACGAACGATTTAATGTATATCGGTGAAGTCGCCCATCACGGTCCGGAAGACTTATTCATTGCGGTCATGACCATTCTCGGGGCGTTCGGAGTGATGCTGTTTATTAACTGGCAGCTTGCTTTATTAACGTTTATCATTATGCCGATCGTCATTTGGCTAGCGCTTTATTTCAACAAAAAAATGACCAAAGCATTTACCACGCTGAACAAGGATATCGGAGACTTCAGCGCGCGTGTAGAAAATAACATCGGCGGCATCCGGCTTGTGCAGGCGTTCGGAAATGAAGCATTTGAAAAAGAACGCTTCGCCGTCAACAACCAGCGTTTCCGTGCCACAAAGCTTTCTTCCTACAAAATCATGGCGAAAAACGGTTCAATCAGCTATATGCTGACCCGGTTTGTCACGCTGTTTGTCCTTTTGTGCGGGACGTGGTTTGTCATTCGCGGCTCCTTATCGTACGGGGAATTTGTGGCGTTTGTGCTCCTGACAAATGTGCTGTTCAGGCCTATTGACAAAATTAATGCCATTATCGAAATGTATCCGAGGGGGATCGCGGGTTTCAAAAGCTATATAGAGCTCATGGAGACAGAGCCGGACATTCAGGATTCACCTGATGCGAGAGATGTTTCCGGCCTGAAGGGCAATATCAACTATAAACATGTTTCGTTTGGCTATGATGACCATCACAATGTCCTCAATGACATCAACCTATCCATTCAAGCGGGGGAAACGGTGGCGTTCGTCGGTCCGTCAGGTGCGGGGAAATCAACGCTTTGCAGTCTGCTTCCGCGTTTTTATGAAGCGTCGGAGGGCGACATTACGATTGACGGCATCAGTATAAAAGACATGACGCTTTCTTCGTTGCGCGGGCAGATTGGGGTCGTGCAGCAGGACGTTTTCTTATTCTCGGGCACGCTTAGAGAAAATATCGCCTACGGCCGACTAGGCGCATCAGAAGAAGACATTTGGCAAGCTGTGAAGCAGGCGCATCTGGAAGAGCTCGTCCATAACATGCCCGATGGGTTGGATACTATGATTGGCGAACGCGGCGTGAAGCTTTCCGGCGGGCAAAAACAGCGTCTGTCAATTGCAAGGATGTTCTTGAAAAATCCGTCGATCTTGATTCTCGATGAAGCCACCTCAGCCCTTGATACAGAGACGGAAGCGGCGATCCAAAAGGCGCTTCAAGAGTTGTCTGAGGGGCGCACGACGCTTGTCATCGCCCACAGGCTGGCAACGATCAAAGACGCGGACAGAATTGTAGTCGTCACAAACAACGGTATTGAAGAACAAGGCCGTCATCAAGACCTGATCGAAGCCGGAGGCCTATACAGCAGGCTGCATCAAGCGCAATTCGGGCAAATGGTGCATCGATAGGAGGAGAACATGGAAAGAAAAACTGTGCTGTACATTGCTGTTTCATTGGACGGGATGATCGCAAAAGAAGATGGAAGCATCGATTGGCTGGATGAATTTGAAGGTGAAGGTGACAACGGCTACAGTGATTTTTATCAGACTGTTGATACAGTCATTTTAGGGCGGAGCACATATGAGCACGTTAAAGTGCTAACACCGGTTTTCCCGTATCAGGATAAAACCTGCTATGTTTTTACAGGATCGCCCGACAGTTATCAAGATGAACATGTGACGTTTATCAATGAGGGAGCCAGAGCCTTCACTGCCCGTTTGAAACAGGAAAAAGGCCCAAACATCTGGATAGCTGGCGGGGCAGAGCTGGTGAATGCCTTTATGAAAGAAGATGCCATCGACGAATTCATCATCACTGTTTTCCCGTCGTTTTAGGAAGCGGCATCCCGCTGTTTCACGAACTAACAAATGAAACAAAACTGCGGTTAAATGGGACAAAACAATTTGGACAAGCGGTTCAGCTCCATTATGTAAGAGCATAAGAAAAAGGATAGACAGATGTCTATCCTTTTTTGTATGTAAGTTAGAGCGCTTCTCTCTCAGCAGGCTCGATGAGATTTTGGAATTTTTCAATGAGCTGTGATGCTTTTGTTCCTTCAACTACGATTAGATATTCCTTTTCATTATGAGCCATGCGGAACGTTTCAAGCTCAATTAAGCTTTTGATTTTGCACATCGTTTTCTTTGAATAAATATAAACCTCGTGGCTTCCGGAATGGCACATTTTATAAAGATGAATCAAATTTCTTAAAGTAAAGGCCTGTGCGGCTACTTTCAGAGACTTGATATTTTTCATGATCTTTCTCCTCCATCGATTGTTGTCTTATATAGCCTAAGTTCCCAAAGCTGACAAGTCGTAAACCTATTTTTGCACATTTATGACTTCCATTGCAGCGCACCGCCCCCGATGCGTTTGACACCGCGGATGGAGCTTAATTCATCCATCAAGCGGAGAAGCGCCTTGTCTTTCTGCTTTGCTTCAATCATGAAATCAATATTCGTTCCCCATTGCCTAAAGCGTTCCAACAGCGGCAGCAAAAAGTTGGCGTCAACATAATCGGCATGGCTGCGTATCGCTTGCTCCGATTTTGGGGAAGACAAGTGAACCTTTGGCTGAAGGCCGATCCGCTCCCACGTTTTGATCATGCGGGGCAGTGCTACATTCAGGTCGGCGTGATCGTCTGGATTGGCGTAAAAATGATGAAAGTCAAAGACAAACGGAACATCCTCCTGCTCACAGACCTGAAGCGTTTCTTCTGTTGTATATGTTTTATCATCATTTTCAAGTGTCATCCGCTCTTTGATCTCCTGCGGCAGCTGTTTTATATTTTGATGAAATTGTGCAGTGGCGGTGTCTTTATTTCCGTAAGCGCCGCCAATATGAATGTTGATAACGGAGCGATCAGCAATGCCCATGGCCTCAAGCATGCGGTAGTGATACGCCATATCGGTTACCGCATTTTTTGTGAGGGATTCCTTCGGGCTCGTAAACAGAGTGAATTGATTTGGATGAAAGCTTGTTCGCAGTTGATGTGTTTTAACAAGCTCTCCAATCTCCCGAAACTCTTTTTGAAACGGTGTTACAAAATCCCACATCACGTCGGGATGCGTAGCCAGCGGCACAATCGAACTGGAAAAACGGTACAAAGGAATGCCGTGGCCGATGATATAGTGAAGGGTTCTCATCGTATTGCGCAAATTGGCTTTTGTCACAGTCAGAAGCGCTTCTTTTCTTTCAGTCTTTGAAAGCTTTGAATAACGCGCGAATGTCAATGTTTTAGCGGGAGACGCATCCCAAAGGCTCATCGCATTTGAAACGAACCCGAATCTGAAAATCATAGGAACTCTCCTTTATAAGAAATAAGATAATGCCCTGCCGAGCCATTCCGCCGGGCGCTGCCTGAATGTGCGCTTGCTGAAATCGTCCATCGTCAGCAGCTCCGACTTTTTCATATCCTCCTCAATCGTGGCATAGACTTCACTTGTAAACGCTTCGTCATCAATTTCAACATTCACCTCTTCATTTAAGAACAGGCTTCGTTTATCGAAGTTGGCTGTTCCGATAATGCTGAGATGGTCGTCTATGATGAGGGCTTTTACATGATAAAACCCTTGATAATAACGATAAATAAGGCAGCCGGCATCCAAGAGCTCCGAATAATACGTAAAAGCTGCTTCTCGTACCAGCGGATGGTCTGATTTCATCGGTACAATGATTCTCACGGATACGCCGTTTTTTCTTGCGTTAATAAGGGCCTCTTGAAGCGGTTTTGATGGAATGTAATAAGGCGTGCAAACCGTAAGGCGATTCTTCGCTTGGGCAATGTTGGCCAAGTATATGTTTTCAAGGGAATAACCGTCGGTCGCATATATCTTGTGAGAAATAGTCCCTTGCTGAAGCTTTGGCCAAACATCCGAACCCAGAACGATTCCGGTATTACGTTTTAGATCAGAAGCAAAAAGCGTTTGAAGATCATGTACGCCTTCTCCGATCATGCGCAGATGATAATCCTCCCAATTGCCGAACTTCGCTTTCTTTCCAAGATATTCTTCGGCGATATTAAACCCGCCGATATAACCGATTTTTCCGTCTATCACCGTAATCTTCCGGTGATTCCGTTTTTGCATGTGAAAAAAGAAAAAAGGAAAACGGGGACGATTCATCACATGGACATGTACGCCGGCATTTTTCATCGTCTGCAGCGCCGTTTTTTTAATTGCCCGGCAGCCCGCCCAATCCAGAAGCAAATAAACGGAGACGCCAGCTTGAGCTTTTGTTTTCAGCAAGGTATACATATTGTGGCTGACTTCATCATTTTTCATAATAAAAAACATCATGTGAACAGAAGAGGCGGCCTGGCGAATATCATTCATCATCCGCTCAACGAGATCAGCGCCGCAGTGGATCAATTCGATGTCACTCTTCTTTTTTGAAAAAACAGGCTCGTACGCCTTTTTTCTGTATCCGGTACGGCCCATGAAGATATCAAGCAGAATCAAGGCAAAGAAAATAACGACAATGATCATAATCACGATAAATACCTTCATACCGGCACTCCTTTCCGTAGTAAAGGTAGTGTGCCCGAACAGCAGGAATTTAATTATTGACTGAACACTCATTCATTATTTATCATAAAGATAATCTTATACAGATTCGGGGGTAGGGGATCGCGGTCTTTATCAGTAAAAAGGGGGAATTGGAATGAGCGGCTTTCTCATCGCAAATGCATTATTATTTCTGATTGTAACCGCTTACGCTGTCTATTTGTTTGTGTACTTGGTCAAAACGAGACTGGCCTACATCAAGCTCGGCCAGAAAGAACAATTTGATCAACGGTTCAAGGAACGGCTTCACGCCATATGGGTGAATGTATTCGGACAGAAAAAACTGCTCAAGGACAAGAAAAGCGGAATCATTCACGTCATGTTTTTCTACGGATTTATATTGGTTCAGTTCGGAGCAATTGACTTTATCATCAAAGGACTGGCTCCCGGCCGGAATCTGCCGCTTGGCCCTGTCTATCCCGCCTTCACCTTTTTTCAGGAAATTGTTACGTTTCTCATTTTAATTGCTGTTGGGTGGGCATTCTACAGACGTTATATCGAAAAGCTCGTGAGGCTGAAACGCGGTTTCAAAGCCGGACTCGTTCTCATTTTTATCGGAGGATTAATGCTGACCGTTCTGCTTGGGAACGGGATGAATCTGATTTGGCATGAGCATGGGCTTTCTTGGAGCGAGCCAATTGCCTCAGGTATTGCGTTTATGCTTAGCGGTGTCGGGAAAACAGGCGCGGCGGTGATTTTCTATATCGCATGGTGGATCCATCTTCTGTTCTTGCTTAGCTTTTTAGTGTACGTGCCTCAGTCGAAGCATGCCCATTTAATCGCCGGCCCGGCAAACGTCTTTTTCAATCGAATGGAATCTGCCGGAAAACTTGAAAAAATTGATTTTACCGACGAAACGAAAGAAAGCTACGGAGCGGGAAAAATTGAGGATTTCAGACGGTCTCAGCTGCTTGATCTGTACGCGTGTGTCGAGTGCGGCCGCTGTACAAATATGTGTCCTGCAACAGGCACCGGAAAAATGCTTTCTCCGATGGACTTGATTTTGCGTCTCAGAGACCATCTCACGGAAAAAGGCGCTGCCGTCACCTCGCGCTCCCCATGGGTGCCCGCAGCAGCATTTCGGCATACGAGAGGCAATCAGCTGGCTGCTTCGTCAGCGGGCAGCGGATCGCAGGAAGCCGCAGCGGCGCTTGATTACAATCCAAGCTTGATCGGCGACGTCATCACAGAGGAAGAAATTTGGGCATGCACCACTTGCCGAAACTGTGAGGATCAATGCCCGGTCATGAATGAGCACGTGGATAAAATCATCGATCTCCGCCGCTACCTCGTACTGACAGAAGGAAAAATGGACAGTGACGCCCAGCGCGCAATGACAAGTATTGAGCGGCAAGGGAATCCGTGGGGACTCAACCGCAAGGAACGTGAAAATTGGCGTGACGAGGCGCCGGATGTTGAGATTCCGACTGTAAAAGAAATGAAAAAAGAAGGAAAAGAATTTGAGTACCTTTTCTGGGTAGGCTCCATGGGGTCTTACGACAACAGAAGCCAGAAAATCGCAATTTCCTTTGCTAAGCTGCTTAATCACGCGGGCGTGTCCTTCGCGATCCTCGGCAATAAAGAAAAAAATTCAGGAGACACGCCGCGCCGCCTCGGAAATGAATTTTTGTTCCAAGAGCTGGCTGAGAAGAATATTTCTGAATTTGAAAAAAATGATGTCAAAAAAATCGTTACGATCGATCCCCATGCATACAATTTATTTAAAAATGAATATCCGGATTTCGGATTTGAAGGCGAGGTTTATCATCATACAGAAGTGCTGGCCGAGCTTGTGAAAAACGGAAAATTAAAGCCGCAACACCCGCTTCATGAGACGATTACCTTCCATGATTCGTGCTATTTGGGCCGGTACAATGAAGTCTATGATCCGCCGAGAGAGATTTTGAAAGCCATTCCGGGCGTGCAGCTTGTTGAAATGGAGAGAAACCGGGAAACCGGCATGTGCTGCGGAGCCGGCGGGGGATTAATGTGGATGGAGGAAGAAACAGGCAACAGGATTAACGTCGCCAGGACAGAGCAAGCGCTCGCAGTCAACCCATCGGTGATCAGTTCTGGCTGTCCGTATTGTCTCACGATGCTTGGGGACGGCACAAAGGCGAAGGAAGCCGAAGACCAAGTCAAAACGTACGATGTCGTCGAGCTTCTGGCTCAATCCGTTTTAGGCGCTGATCTGAAAATGGGGGAGAAGCAATGAATTTTTCATTATCAGAAGAACATGAGATGATACGAAAATTGGTGCGCGATTTTGCGAAGCATGAGGTGGCCCCGACAGCGGCAGAACGGGACGAACAAGAACGCTTCGATCGCGAGTTGTTTCGGGAAATGGCAAATCTGGGGCTGACGGGAATTCCGTGGCCTGAAGATTACGGCGGAATCGGAAGTGACTATTTAGCCTACGTTATCGCGGTGGAGGAGCTGTCAAAAGTGTGCGCATCCACCGGTGTGACGCTTTCCGCCCATATCTCTCTTTGCAGCTGGCCGCTGTTTGCCTTTGGGACAGAGGAACAGAAGACAGAGTACTTAACACAGCTGGCCCTCGGAGAGAAAATCGGCGCATTCGCTTTGACCGAAGCAGGGTCTGGCTCTGACGCCGGCAGCATGAAAACAACTGCTGAACGAATCGGCGATGACTATGTGTTAAATGGTTCCAAAGTGTTTATCACAAACGGCGGCGTTGCTGATATTTACATTGTTTTTGCCGTCACCGATCCCGAGAAAAAGAAAAAAGGCATTACCGCTTTTATAGTAGAAAAGGATTTTGAAGGATTTTTTACAGGCAAGAAAGAAAAGAAGCTGGGCATCCGTTCTTCACCGACAACGGAAATCATGTTCGAAGATTGTGTAGTGCCCGCATCAAAGCGTCTCGGAGAAGAAGGAGAAGGCTTCAAAATCGCGATGAAGACGCTTGACGGAGGCAGAAACGGCATAGCTGCACAAGCCGTAGGCATCGCCCAAGGAGCGCTTGATGCGGCGCTTCTATATGCAAAAGAGCGAAAGCAATTCGGAAAATCGATTGGCGAGCAGCAGGGCATCGCTTTTAAACTCGCGGATATGGCGACAATGATAGAAGCTTCAAGGCTATTGACCTATCAGGCTGCGTGGTTAGAATCATCGGGTCTTCCATATGGAAAAGCTTCCGCCATGTCCAAACTGATGGCTGGAGATACGGCGATGAAGGTAACGACCGAAGCAGTGCAGATTTTCGGCGGCTACGGCTATACAAAAGATTATCCGGTAGAACGCTATATGCGTGATGCAAAAATCACGCAAATCTATGAAGGCACCCAAGAAATTCAAAGACTGGTCATCTCCAGAATGCTCGCGGATTAACGGAAAACATCTCTCAGTCGGATCACTCTTGTAAAATTATTTAAATTAACGCTGTTAAGGGTAGCATATTCTGTTTTATTTTGTTTATAATGAGAGGTATGGTTTGTATAAGAACGATACAAAATCGCTTTCATTATTGATAAAACAGATACATATAAGTAATAGAAAGGGAGTGTCCGACCTTGGGTATCAAACAATATTCACAGGAAGAGCTAAAGGAAATGGCTTTAGTTGAAATCGCTCACGAATTATTTGAAGAACATAAAAAACCAGTTCCTTTTCAGGAGCTTTTAAATGAAATCGCATCTTTGCTCGGCGTGAAAAAAGAAGAGCTTGGAGACCGCATCGCTCAATTTTATACAGATTTAAACATTGACGGCCGCTTCCTGGCGCTTTCTGACCAGACGTGGGGGCTTCGCAGCTGGTATCCGTATGATCAGCTTGATGAAGAAACTCAGCCGACAGTCAAGGCGAAAAAGAAAAAAGCGAAGAAAGCAGTCGAAGAAGATCTTGATCTTGACGAGTTTGAAGAGATCGACGAAGACGACCTTGATTTGGATGAAGTTGAGGAAGAACTCGATCTTGAAGCCGACGATTTTGACGATGAAGATCTTGACGAAGACGACGACGATCTTGAGATCGAAGAAGATATTGTTGATGAAGATGATGAAGACTATGATGATGAAGAAGAGGAAATTAAATAGTATCAGATTTCATCTTCAAAACGATCTTGACTTTCATAGTCGAACTATGTAGTATGTATTTTGGGCTCTTCAAAAACGAAGAGAGAACATAGTACGTTATGCTCCCTTTCAAGAAATTGAAAGGGAGCTTTCTTATTTTCACCCCTCATTTTTCTTATAAATCATTTAAAAGGCTAAATGATTTTTTATAAAATAGTACATTTTAAAAATGTAGCTAAGAGCGAAGAGAGGAGCAAACGAAATGACGAAATATATTTTTGTAACCGGGGGAGTTGTATCCTCACTTGGAAAGGGTATTGTAGCAGCTTCATTAGGGCGTTTGCTGAAAAACCGCGGACTGAACGTGACGATTCAGAAATTCGATCCATACATCAACGTTGACCCGGGAACAATGAGCCCGTACCAGCACGGTGAAGTATTCGTAACGGATGACGGCGCTGAAACAGACTTGGACCTTGGTCACTATGAGCGTTTTATCGACATTAACCTGAATAAATTCAGCAACGTGACAACAGGTAAAATCTATTCAACAGTTCTTAAAAAAGAACGCCGCGGGGATTACCTTGGCGGAACCGTACAGGTCATTCCGCACATCACAAACGAATTGAAAGACCGTGTTTACCGCGCAGGGAAAGAGACAAACGCAGATGTTGTCATTACAGAAATCGGCGGTACTGTCGGAGACATCGAATCACTGCCATTCCTTGAAGCGATCCGCCAAATGAAGAGCGACATCGGCCGTGAAAACGTAATGTACATCCACTGTACGCTCGTGCCTTACATTAAAGCTGCTGGCGAATTAAAAACAAAACCGACACAGCACAGCGTAAAAGAATTGCGCAGCTTGGGCATTCAGCCAAACATCATCGTCGTTCGTACAGAAATGCCGATTTCTCAAGATATGAAAGATAAAATCGCGCTTTTCTGCGACATCGATACAAAAGCGGTTATTGAATGTGAAGATGCGGACAACCTTTACTCCATTCCGCTGGAGCTTCAAAAACAAGGGCTTGATAAGCTTGTTTGCGAGCACATGAAATTGGCATGCAAAGAAGCGGAAATGTCCGAGTGGAAAGAGCTTGTTAACAAAGTCAGCAACCTGTCTCAAACGATTACAATCGGCCTTGTCGGCAAATACGTTGAGCTTCCTGACGCATACATTTCTGTTGTCGAGTCTCTCCGCCATGCGGGCTATGCGTTTGACACAGATGTAAAAGTGAAGTGGATCAACGCGGAAGAAGTGACAGAAAACAATATCGCAGAACTCACAAGCGGAACAGACGGCATCATTGTGCCGGGCGGATTCGGAGACCGCGGTGTTGAAGGAAAAATCGTCGCGACAAAATACGCGCGCGAAAACAACATTCCGTTCTTGGGCATTTGCTTGGGCATGCAGGTGGCGTCTATTGAATACGCACGAAACGTATTGGGCTTAAAAGGCGCTCACTCAGCGGAAATTGATCCGTCAACTCAATACCCGATCATTGATCTTCTTCCTGAACAAAAGGATGTTGAGGATCTTGGGGGAACGCTTCGTCTCGGCCTTTACCCTTGTAAGCTTGAAGAAGGCACGAAAGCCTTTGAAGTGTATCAGGATGAAGTGGTGTACGAGCGCCACCGCCACCGCTATGAGTTTAACAATGAATTCAGACAGCAAATGGAAGAGCAAGGCTTCGTATTCTCAGGCACAAGCCCTGATGGACGCCTTGTTGAAATCATCGAGCTGAAAGACCACCCTTGGTTCGTGGCTTCTCAGTTCCACCCAGAGTTCAAGTCAAGACCGACAAGACCTCAGCCTCTATTCAAAGGCTTTATCGGAGCGTCTGTCGAAGCTGCAAATCAGAAGTAATAAAAAAGACTTGCCGTTTGTCAAAAGCGGGCAAGTCTTTTTTATTTGTTTCCGGCAAGTTCCAGCATGTACAATAAGATATTATGCATACTCTTGCAGAATTTCTTTTAGTGTAAACGATAAAGCGTGATAGACATACAGTGCTGTCATTAATGAGGGAAACCCGTAACGGGTGCCGTCTTCATCGGGAACAAGCGGCATTTTTAATTTAGAATCAATATGCACATCACAATACTGTTCTATTCCCGCACTGTCTTTGGCTGCGGGCGATACGCATACGACTCCCGCACCTTTTTCATAAAGCTCTTTTGCGAGCGCCTGTTCTTCGGCTGTGCCCGTCCCTGAGCAAAACATCAGCACCCTGTCGCTTTCTGTCACTTCCTCAGCGCTTTCTGGAAAGGCTTTGACAGATGGGAAGGGTTCTTTGCTTTCGGTGGCCTCAAAAAAGACGCCCTGAAGCTCATTCGCTCCGTATAAATAAATGGAATGCCCGCTGATCACCGCTTGAGCAAGCAGCCGCGCCCCATCTTCAATCGCGTCAGATTCCTTATCCTGAATGCGGGAAAAAATACCTGTTAACTGCGTCGTGAATATTTTCAACATAAGTGAATCCTCCTTTATAACGTACAATATCAGTATACAACAAAAGAGAAAATGCTCAGAAAATGTCGTAAAGTAGACTATTATAATTAAAGGAAATAGGAAAATCAAACAGAATACATACAATACTGCTTACTTTTGACGAAAATCATAATATTGGGGTGTAAAATGATGAATGAAAAAATTTTAATCGTTGATGATCAATACGGCATTCGTATTTTGCTAAATGAAGTGTTCAATAAAGAAGGCTACCAGACGTTTCAGGCTGCGAACGGCTTGCAGGCGCTTGACATTGTGACAAAAGAACGGCCCGACCTTGTGCTTTTGGACATGAAAATTCCCGGCATGGACGGAATCGAAATCTTAAAACGGATGAAGGTCATTGACGAAAACATCCGGGTCATTATCATGACGGCATACGGAGAGCTCGACATGATCCAAGAATCGAAGGAATTGGGCGCTCTGACGCACTTTGCCAAGCCGTTTGACATCGACGAAATCAGAGACGCCGTCAAAAAATATCTGCCCCTGAAGTCTAACTGACAAAAAGAAGAAACAAATGAATCATGTCATTATGTTGCCGATTTGTCGAAAAGTTGGTATCCTAGTTATGGAGAAAAAGCGATCTGAGTATTTACATATGACAGCAATATATGGGTCATGCTAGGGTGGAAAGCTTTTTTCGCTAGAAGACAATCAGGCTACATAAGGAGGACATTCGACATGCCTTTAGTTTCTATGACGGAAATGTTGAATACAGCTAAAGAAAAAGGGTACGCTGTAGGACAATTTAACTTAAACAACCTTGAGTTTACTCAAGCGATTTTACAAGCAGCTGAAGAAGAAAAATCTCCAGTGATCCTTGGTGTTTCCGAAGGTGCGGGACGCTACATGGGCGGCTTCAAAACAGTCGTTGCTATGGTAAAAGCACTTATGGAAGAGTACAAAGTGACAGTTCCTGTTGCGATTCACTTAGACCACGGTTCAAGCTTTGAATCTTGTGCGAAAGCGATTCATGCAGGTTTCACATCTGTAATGATCGACGCTTCTCACCATCCATTTGAAGAAAACGTAGCAACAACTGCTAAAGTTGTTGAGCTTGCTCATTTCCACGGAGTATCTGTAGAAGCTGAGCTTGGAACAGTAGGCGGACAAGAAGATGACGTTATCGCTGAAGGCGTAATCTACGCTGATCCTAAAGAGTGCCAAGAGCTTGTTGAGCGCACTGGCATCGACTGCCTTGCACCTGCATTAGGTTCTGTTCACGGCCCTTACAAAGGTGAGCCAAACCTTGGCTTCAAAGAAATGGAAGAGATCGGAAAATCAACTGGTCTTCCGCTAGTTCTTCACGGCGGTACTGGAATTCCGACTGCTGACATCAAAAAATCAATTTCACTTGGTACAGCTAAAATCAACGTGAATACTGAAAACCAAATTTCTTCTGCAAAAGCTGTTCGCGAAACATTGGCAGCTAAGCCTGACGAGTACGATCCACGTAAATACCTTGGACCAGCTCGTGAAGCGATCAAAGAAACAGTTATCGGTAAAATGCGTGAATTTGGTTCTTCAAACCAAGCTTAATTCAATTGGAACTTTTTATAGCCGCCTGACAGCTTGACAGGCGGTTTTCCGTCTATCTTTAGAAAGCGCAATCATATTCGCAGTTCAGAAAATTTCTTAATCAGGGAGGCTTTTTGAAAATGTTATTCTTTGTTGATACAGCCAATATCGATGAAATTAGAGAAGCGAATGAATTAGGAATTCTCGCCGGTGTAACGACGAATCCTAGTTTAGTAGCAAAGGAAGCTAACGTATCATTCCACGACCGTCTTCGCGAGATCACAGACGTCGTGAAAGGGTCTGTAAGCGCAGAGGTTATTTCTTTGAAAGCTGAGGAAATGATCGAGGAAGGAAAAGAACTGGCGAAAATCGCTCCGAACATTACGGTGAAAATCCCAATGACGTCTGACGGTTTAAAAGCGGTAAGAGCACTTACTGACTTAGGCATCAAAACAAACGTTACATTGATCTTCAATGCCAACCAGGCGCTTCTTGCTGCCAGAGCGGGGGCAACATATGTATCTCCATTCCTGGGACGTTTAGATGACATCGGCCACAACGGGCTTGACCTGATTTCAGAAGTTAAACAGATTTTTGATATTCACGGCCTTGACACGCAAATCATTGCAGCGTCAATCCGCCATCCGCAGCACGTGACAGAAGCTGCTCTTAGAGGGGCTCATATCGGCACAATGCCGCTGAAAGTCATTCATGCGCTCACTAAACACCCGTTAACAGACAAAGGAATCGAACAATTCCTGGCAGACTGGAACAAATAATGAAAGGGGCGGCAAACAGCTTTATGCCTGTTTGCCGCGGCCTTTGTATTTCACCGACCTGATACAGCGGATCTTCAGATGCTGACGCCGCTTTACAGAGAAGGAATCATTGGGCTGCAGAAGCTGATATCGGAATGAAGGGTATGCGTACTGCTTTTGCCGGATGACGACGATGTCTCTCGAGCCGGCGGGTCTCTGTGCATCTTTTGAAACCTGTACCCCCCAAAGCTTCGCTATTTTCTTCCTGATATTTTACAATGTGTTGTATTCTTTCTCTTCGAATTGGCTAGATTTTGGACATGAGCTTTATTTGCAGAGACAGAATAAAATGACATTTTATTTAGCTCCGCAGCTATCTTCTTATGGAAGGAGACTATCATGGAAAAGTTGAATATTGCCGGCGGTGACTCGTTAAACGGTACAGTACATATCAGCGGCGCTAAAAACAGCGCTGTTGCGTTAATACCTGCAACCATTTTGGCAAATTCCGAGGTGACAATTGAAGGGCTTCCAGAGATTTCAGATATTGAAACGCTGCGTGACCTGTTAAAGGAAATCGGCGGCAACGTGCATTTTGAGAATGGGGAAATGGTTGTTGACCCTACGTCGATGATCAGCATGCCGCTTCCTAACGGGAAAGTAAAAAAGCTTCGCGCGTCATATTATTTAATGGGGGCGATGCTCGGCCGCTTCAAGCAGGCGGTCATTGGATTGCCTGGCGGCTGTCACTTAGGGCCCCGTCCGATTGATCAGCATATCAAAGGCTTTGAAGCACTCGGAGCTGAAGTAACCAATGAACAAGGCGCCATTTATTTGCGAGCTGAAAGGCTGAGAGGCGCACGGATTTATTTAGATGTCGTAAGCGTTGGGGCAACGATTAACATTATGCTCGCCGCTGTTTTGGCAGAAGGGAAAACGATCATCGAAAACGCTGCCAAGGAGCCTGAGATCATTGACGTCGCGACATTGCTTACCAGCATGGGCGCCAAAATCAAAGGTGCGGGCACCAATGTGATTCGAATCGACGGCGTGAAGGAACTGCACGGCTGCAAGCATACGATCATTCCGGACAGAATTGAAGCCGGGACATTTATGATTGCAGGGGCTGCAATGGGCAAGGAAGTCATTATCGATAACGTCATCCCCACTCATCTTGAGTCGTTAACGGCAAAGTTGAGAGAAATGGGCTATCATATCGAAACAAGCGACGACCAGCTCCTCATTGTCGGCGGGCAGAAGAACTTAAAGCCGGTTGACGTTAAAACCCTCGTATACCCGGGGTTTCCGACTGATTTACAGCAGCCGATGACGGCGCTACTGACAAGGGCGAAAGGGACGAGTGTCGTCACAGACACCATCTACTCGGCAAGATTCAAGCACATTGATGAGCTGAGACGAATGGGTGCCAATATGAAAGTAGAAGGCAGATCTGCCATCATCACAGGTCCTGTCGAGCTTCAAGGCGCAAAAGTGAAGGCGAGTGATCTGCGTGCCGGAGCCTGCTTGGTGGTAGCCGGACTGATGGCTGATGGCGTCACGGAAATTACGGGACTGGAGCATATTGACCGCGGATACAGCAGCCTTGAGAAGAAGCTTGAGGGGCTTGGAGCGACAATTTGGCGTGAAAGAATGACTGACGAAGAAATAGAACAGCTTCAAAATTCATAATGGTTTCTTGTGAGAGGAGATCGTGTTGAAATGGAAAGAAGTTTATCAATGGAATTGGTACGTGTGACCGAAGCTGCGGCATTGGCATCAGCAAGATGGATGGGCCGGGGAAAAAAAGATGAGGCTGATGAAGCGGCAACAAGTGCAATGAGAGACGTTTTTGATACAGTGCCGATGAAAGGGACTGTTGTAATCGGTGAAGGGGAAATGGACGAAGCGCCAATGCTGTATATCGGGGAAAAACTCGGAAACGGGTACGGCCCGCGCGTGGATGTCGCAGTTGACCCTCTTGAAGGCACAAACATCTTAGCAAGCGGCGGCTGGAATGCGCTGACGGTTATCGCGGTCGCAGACCATGGCACGCTTCTGAATGCTCCTGACATGTATATGCAAAAAATCGCAGTCGGTCCGGAAGCGGTGGGCTGCATTGACATCGAAGCACCTGTCATTGACAATCTTAAAGCGGTGGCAAAAGCGAAAAACAAGGACGTTGAGGACGTCGTTGCCACAATTTTAAACCGTGAAAGACACGCAAAAATCATTTCCGAGCTTCGTGAGGCCGGCGCCAGAATCAAATTGATCAATGACGGCGATGTCGCAGGCGCCATCAACACGGCTTTCGACCACACGGGCGTTGATATCCTGTTCGGATCAGGCGGCGCTCCTGAGGGTGTGCTTTCCGCTGTTGCGCTAAAAGCACTCGGCGGAGAAATCATTGGTAAACTTCTTCCGCAAAGCGAAGAAGAAATCACTCGCTGTCACAAAATGGGCCTTGATTTAAGCAAAGTCCTTCGCATGGAAGACCTTGTGAAGGGTGATGACGCGATTTTTGCAGCTACAGGGGTTACTGACGGCGAGCTGTTAAAAGGAGTTCAATTCAAAGGCTCTGTCGGTACAACTGAAAGCTTAGTTATCCGTGCAAAATCGGGCACTGTTCGTTTCGTTGACGGCAGACACAGCTTGAAAAAGAAACCAAATCTTGTAATCCGTCCATAACAAACAGAAAAAGCGGGTGTGAGCCCGCTTTAACTTTTGCAGAAAAGCGTCAACTCTATCAATTCCGTGTCAAAACCTTATTTCAGTTGAATAATTTTTTGAAATAAGGTAAAAATAAAGAGTGCTGCGAATTTTACTGCGTAATACCTTCTTTTAAGCACTAGGAAAGTTTCAATTTCTACCGCATACAGACGATATAAGTATTGATCTTCTCATGTTTTTGTCCTCGCTTCCTTCAAAACTCATTAAGACAATCCTTTTAACAAAAGCGCCGATCATGGGTGGAAGTGTTACCGATAGAAGTTCCTTTATGTTAAAAAAAGAATGTGCTTTGGCGGATGTTGTGCAAAAGCAGCAGATGACATGTTCAGAGTAAGATATTGACTATGAAAAGCGTGGTGTTTTTATGAAAGACGTATCTATTTCCTCTTTGGAAAATATGAAATTGAAAGAGCTTTATGAACTTGCAAGACATTATAAAATCTCCTATTACAGCAAACTGACAAAAAAAGAACTCATTTTCGCCATTCTGAAAGCGAATGCAGAACAGGAAGATCTGCTGTTTATGGAAGGCGTTCTTGAGATCATCCAGTCTGAAGGTTTCGGCTTCCTGAGACCGATCAACTACTCTCCAAGCTCAGAAGACATTTACATCTCAGCTTCACAAATCCGCCGTTTCGATTTGCGGAACGGAGACAAAGTATCTGGCAAGGTTCGCCCGCCAAAAGAAAATGAGCGTTACTATGGACTTTTGCACGTTGAAGCAGTAAATGGGGATGATCCCGAATCTGCAAAAGAGCGTGTGCATTTCCCGGCTCTTACGCCACTTTATCCGGATCGTCAAATGGTGCTTGAAACAAAGCCGAACTTCTTGTCTACAAGAATTATGGACATGATGGCGCCGGTTGGATTTGGGCAGCGCGGATTGATTGTTGCGCCGCCGAAAGCCGGAAAAACGATGCTGCTGAAGGAAATTGCCAACAGCATTACAGCGAACCAGCCTGAAGCAGAGCTGATCGTGCTTTTAATTGACGAAAGACCTGAGGAAGTAACCGATATCGAGCGCTCTGTAGCTGGGGATGTCGTCAGCTCAACGTTTGATGAAGTGCCGGAAAACCATATCAAAGTGGCCGAGCTTGTGCTTGAACGTGCGATGCGTCTCGTGGAACACAAAAAAGACGTCATTATCCTGATGGACAGCATCACACGGCTTGCCCGCGCCTACAATTTAGTGATTCCGCCAAGTGGAAGAACGCTTTCCGGGGGGATTGACCCAGCGGCGTTCCACCGTCCGAAACGCTTCTTTGGGGCTGCGAGAAATATCGAAGAGGGCGGCAGCTTAACCATTCTTGCTACGGCTCTGGTTGATACAGGTTCACGTATGGATGATGTCATTTATGAAGAATTCAAGGGAACAGGCAACATGGAACTCCATCTTGACCGCTCTCTTGCCGAGCGCCGCATCTTCCCTGCCATCGATATCCGCCGTTCAGGAACGCGCAAAGAAGAGCTGCTTGTGCCTAAAGAGCATCTTGATCGTTTATGGTCTATCCGCAAAACGATGTCTGATTCACCTGATTTCGCAGAAAAGTTCATGAGAAAAATGAAAAAAACCAAAACAAACCAGGAATTTTTCGATATTCTCAATCAAGAATGGAAACAGGCAAATCTATCATCTGCAAGAAGGTAAATTGTATTTGCAAAAGAAGTAAATCACTGATATAATTTTCTCATATGCGTTTCGGACAAATGCTCCGAAATAATAACTCTGTTTCCACACGGGATTCAGGGCGGAAGGAGATGGATACAATGAAAGCAGGAATTCATCCTAATTTCAAAAAAGCAACAGTTAAATGCGCTTGCGGAAATGAATTTGAAACAGGCTCAGTAAAAGAAGAGGTACGCGTTGAGATTTGCTCTGAATGCCACCCATTCTACACTGGCCGTCAAAAATTCGCTTCTGCTGATGGTCGTGTTGATCGCTTTAACAAAAAATACGGTCTTAAGTAATAATAGATTTCTCAACAGGCAAGCAGCAGTCTTGCCTGTTTTTTATATTGTCTAAAACACAGCTGGCAGAGAGAGGGGAGCGAAGCCTATGTACATAATGAAACAAAGCGGGTGGCTTGAGCTGATTTGCGGCAGCATGTTCTCGGGGAAATCTGAAGAGCTGATCAGAAGAGTGAAGAGAGCAACTTATGCCAAGCAGGAAGTCAGGGTATTTAAGCCTGTAATTGATAACCGATACAGCGAAGCTGCTGTTGTCTCCCATAATGGAACATCGATGACGAGCTATGCCATTTCGTCTGCTGCGGACATTTGGGATCACATCAGTGAAAGTACAGATGTGATTGCGGTTGATGAAGTGCAGTTTTTTGATCAGGAAATTGTTGAGGTTTTATCATCTCTTGCCGATAAAGGCTACCGTGTGATAGCAGCAGGCCTTGATATGGATTTTAGGGGAGAGCCGTTCGGTGTCGTCCCGAATATCATGGCGATTGCGGAAAGTGTGACAAAGCTGCAAGCTGTCTGTTCTGTTTGCGGATCACCGGCGAGCAGAACACAGCGCCTCATTGACGGCAAACCTGCTTCTTACGATGATCCGGTCATTTTGGTTGGTGCATCTGAATCATATGAAGCAAGATGCAGACATCATCACGAAGTCCCAGGTAAATCTAAAAAATAGTCCAAAACATGGGTATAAAGATAGAATGCACCGGCTAAAAACACCGGTGTTTTTTTTATATTCTGATAATATGCAATTAAAAAATTTAAATAAGTATATTAAAAAATTAAGTAATTTTCTTCCCTTGAATTTTGATTTTGACAGGCATACAATAGCTTACGTAATGTAAATAGTTTTGAGACATTGTTCGAATAATTGTCACAAAGTCGCATAAAGATCATGATCGGTCATATTTTAGATGGGTTATTACTTAACTTGGTTAACTATTTCAAGAAAGAAGGAGATTTGCTTGAATAACATAAAAAAAACGAAAGAAGGCCACTTAGAAACAACTCTTAGAGGAAAAGAAGTTTTATCTATTCCTACTTTAAATAAAGGCGTTGCTTTTTCACTAGAAGAAAGACAAGAACTCGGCTTAGAAGGGCTTCTGCCGCCAACTGTACTTTCTCTTGATCAACAAGCACAACGCGCGTACGAGCAATTCCAAGCGCAGCCTGACCGCCTTCGTCAAAATGTTTACTTAAGTGATCTTGCAAACCGTAACGAAGTTCTTTTCTATAAATTGCTGAAAAACCATCTTCGCGAAATGCTTCCTGTTGTGTACACGCCAACAGTTGGTGAAGCGATTCAGGAATACAGCCATGAATATAGAAGACCTCAAGGAATCTACTTGTCAATCGACAACATTGACGGTATTGAAAAAGCGTTTGAAAACCTTCATGCGACAGCAGGCGATATTGATCTTATCGTTGCTACTGACTCCGAAAGCATTCTCGGTATCGGTGACTGGGGTGTAGGCGGTATTAATATCGCAATCGGTAAATTGGCTGTTTATACTGCTGCAGCTGGTATTGACCCTAGCCGTGTTATCCCGGTTGTGCTTGATGTCGGTACGAATAACGAAAAACTTCTAAACGATCCTTTATATATTGGTAACAAGCATGAACGTGTTCAAGGTGAACGCTACGAAGCTTTCATTGACGCTTATGTAAAAGCTGCATTGAAATTCTTCCCTAAAGCGCTTCTTCACTGGGAAGACCTTGGCAACAAAAATGCACGCAACATCATGAAAAAATACAATCATGAAATCCTGACATTTAATGATGATATTCAAGGTACTGGCGCGATTACACTTGCAGGTGTGCTTGCCGCTATGAAGAAAACCGGCGCTTCTATTAAAGATCAGCGTGTTGTTATCTTCGGTGCTGGTTCTGCTGGTATCGGTATTGCTGACCAAATCCGTGACACAATGGTGCTTGCCGGATTATCTGAAGAAGAAGCTAACAAACGTTTCTACACACTTGATTACAGAGGCTTGCTGACTGAAGACATCGAAGGCATCCTTGATTTCCAAAAACCTTACCTTCGCAATGCGGATGAAGTGAAAGACTGGAAGCGCGATGAAAAAGGTCAAATTCCATTCGATGAAGTGGTTCGTCAAGCGAAACCAACGATCTTGATTGGTACTTCTGGGGTTTCAGGTGCATTCACAGAGGAAATTGTAAAAGAAATGGCATCTCACGTAGACCGTCCGGTTATCATGCCGATGTCTAACCCGACTCACCTTGCTGAAGCTGTTCCTGAAGATCTGTTCAAATGGACTGACGGAAAAGTGCTTATTGCAACAGGAAGCCCATTTGACAATGTAGAATACAACGGTGTTTCTTATGAAATCGGACAATCTAACAACGCATTCGCGTTCCCTGGTCTTGGACTTGGTTCAATTGTAGCTGAAGCGCGTATCATTACACCTGCTATGTTTGCTGCAACTGCTGATGCGATTGCTGAAATGGTTGATCTTGAAACACCTGGAGCAGGATTGCTTCCAAGCATTGATAAGCTTCAAGAGGTTTCTATCCAAGTTGCGATTGCCGTTGCTGAAGCAGCAATTAAAGACGGCGTGGCAAATCGTCAGCCTGAAGATGTGAAACAAGCGGTACTTGATGCAATGTGGACACCTGAATACAAAAAAGTCATCGCGAAATAATTAGCGAGTAAATTTTTCTGTCCGAGGGAAAGCTTTTTGTAAAGCTAAAGTATACGGACATAGGATTTGGAGGAGAATATTTTGAGCATCTTAGATATCTTAATCCTCCTGGCGCCGATCTTCTTTGTTATCGTGCTGGGTTGGTTTGCAGGACATTTTGGAAGTTATGATGCCAAGTCGGCAAAAGGGGTAAGTACGTTAGTAACGAAATACGCACTTCCAGCTCACTTTATCGCTGGTATTTTGACAACTTCCAGAAGTGAATTTTTATCACAAGTACCTTTAATGATTTCTTTAATTATTGGGATTGTTGGTTTCTATATCATCATTCTTTTGGTTTGCAGATTTATTTTCAAGTATGATTTAACGAACTCATCTGTATTTTCTTTGAACTCTGCACAGCCGACATTCGCATTTATGGGTATCCCGGTATTGGGAAGCTTATTCGGAGCGAATGAAGTTGCGATTCCGATCGCGGTCACAGGTATCGTGGTTAACGCGATTCTTGATCCGCTCGCGATCATTATCGCTACTGTTGGTGAGTCTTCTAAGAAAAACGAAGAGAGTGGCGACAGCTTCTGGAAGATGACAGGAAAATCAATCCTGCATGGTCTTTGTGAGCCGCTTGCAGCTGCTCCGTTAATCAGTATGATCTTGGTGCTGGTTTTCAATTTCACTCTTCCTGAGCTGGGTGTTAAAATGCTTGATCAGCTTGGAAGCACAACATCTGGTGTTGCTCTCTTTGCTGTCGGTGTTACCGTTGGTATTCGTAAAATTAAACTCAGTATGCCGGCTATCGGTATTGCGTTACTAAAAGTTGCGGTTCAGCCTGCTTTAATGTTCTTAATTGCTCTTGCTATCGGACTTCCGGCTGACCAAACAACAAAAGCAATCCTTCTTGTTGCATTCCCTGGTTCTGCCGTTGCAGCCATGATTGCGACTCGTTTCGAGAAACAAGAAGAAGAAACTGCAACTGCGTTTGTGGTCAGTGCGATTCTGTCATTGATTTCACTTCCAATCATTATCGCGCTTACTGCGTAACAAAAAAAGCTCCCTTTACGGGGAGCTTTTTGCTTTAGGTTTGAAATTTGAACAGTGACAGCAGCGGTTTTTTTCTCGTTTTGGTTTTTTCAGAAGCAGCAGCAGTCTCGGGGATCGGCTGAGCGGTGAATTCTTTCATTTGTGAGGTCAGTGATTGCAGATCTGCAAGAATATCATCGATTTCTCTGCGGTGCTGAAGCAGCTGGTAAGATACACCTTCATCGGCTTTTTGTTTCAGCTGGCGTTCCAGTTCCGACATCCTTGCCATCAATTCGCTTTCGTCCTGCCTTTGCTGTAAAAGGGTGTCCAGCTTTTGTTCAAGCTGCTCGATTCTTCGTTCTGTGTCGCTACTTGTTTTTTGGACAAGGAAGCCTGTGCGCTTTTTAGCGCTTTTCGGCAGATGAATATCCTGAATCGCCGTGCCTTCAGAGATTTGTTTTTGAACGGATTTTAGAACCTTCACGTCTTCTGCCGTGAACGAATAGTGTCCGAGCTCATTGCGTTCGGCCGGAAGATTCAGCTGCTTCACCCACCGCTGCACCGTTTTTGCGGAGACGCCGAGTTCACTTGCTACCATATTTGTATTCATGATCCCATACCTCCTTTTAAGCTAGGTATTCGACCATAGAATGCGGTTCCCTTCCCGTTAGACAAAACAAGAAAAGATTCGGCAAAGAAAGTGGGTATCTCCTTTTTTTCTTCAAAAACTGTTATTGTTCATACAGTTCTAATGGAAGCTGGTCAGGATCAAAAAAGAAGGTGAAACGCTTGCCGGTCAGCGGATCTGTTCTGATTGGCTCTGTTTCGATTCCTTTTTCATGAAGCTCCTGAACCGCCTTATCCAAGCTGACGACTGTAAAGGCGAGGTGACGCAGGCCTGCGGCTTCAGGCCGGGTTTGTCGTTCGGGCGGATCGGGAAACGAGAACAGCTCAATGACATACGAGCCGTTAAGCGACAAATCAAGCTTATAGGAGCCGCGCTCTTCGCGGTACGTTTCTTGAATCACCTGAAAACCAAGCTTATGTACGTAGAAAGCTTTCGACTTTTCGTAATCTGAACATATGATTGCAATATGATGTATGGATTTCAGCAACATCATCCCTCCTCGAATTCCAGTATAGCAGAGGGAGCTTTTCCAGATGGGATTGAAATGCTTTTGACTGGGGTTAATCACTATACTATAATGAGAATGTTACGCACAGGAAAACAGAGGTGAAGACCGTGTTAGACCGTTTAAAATCAATTGAAGAACGATACGAGAAATTAAATGAGCTTTTGAGCGATCCAGAAGTAGTCAACGATCCGAAAAAGCTAAGAGAATATTCAAAAGAGCAATCTGATATACAAGAAACAGTTGACGTATATAGACAATACAGAGATGCGTCAGAACAGCTGGCTGATGCAAAAGCGATGCTTGAAGAGAAGCTGGATGCTGAGATGCGCGACATGGTGAAGGAAGAGATTTCTGAACTTCAGAAGGAAACGGAAACACTGTCCGAACGCCTGAAGGTGCTCCTGATCCCGAAAGATCCTAATGACGACAAAAACGTTATTATGGAGATCCGCGGGGCTGCGGGAGGCGAGGAAGCCGCTTTATTCGCGGGCAACCTGTACAGAATGTATTCCCGTTATGCTGAGCTTCAAGGCTGGAAAACAGAGGTCATGGAAGCGAATGTAACCGGAACGGGCGGCTACAAAGAGATCATCTTTATGATTACAGGAAGCGGCGCGTATTCTAAACTCAAATATGAAAACGGCGCCCACCGCGTGCAGCGTGTTCCGGAAACAGAATCCGGCGGCCGTATCCATACATCCACTGCAACAGTAGCATGTCTTCCTGAGGCAGAAGAGGTAGAGGTTGACATTCATGAGAAGGATATCCGTGTCGATACGTTTGCTTCAAGCGGACCGGGCGGACAAAGCGTTAACACAACAATGTCTGCGGTTCGTCTGACTCATTTGCCGACAGGTGTTGTTGTATCATGCCAAGACGAAAAATCTCAAATTAAGAACAAAGAAAAAGCAATGAAGGTTCTCCGTGCCAGAATCTATGATAAATTTCAGCAGGAAGCCCAGGCTGAATATGATCAAACACGGAAATCAGCAGTCGGATCTGGTGACCGCTCTGAACGTATCCGCACATACAACTTCCCGCAAAACCGTGTGACGGATCACAGAATCGGTTTGACGATTCAAAAGCTTGATCAGATTCTTGAAGGAAAACTTGACGAAGTGGTTGAAGCGCTGATTGTTGAAGATCAGGCAAGCAAGCTTCAGCAGTCGGAAGGTTAAGATGAAGACGATATTCGAAGCCCTGAAATGGGCTTCTTCTTATTTAACCGAAGCGGGAAGAGAAGAAAATGCTGCCGAGCTCCTATTGCTTTATGATACCGGAATGGAGAGAAGCAAACTGCTCGCAAGCTTACAGGAACCGATTGGTGAAGACGAGCTGTATCGCTTTAAGCGTCACGTTGAGATGCATAAAGAGGGCGTGCCGGTTCAATACATTATAGGAAAAGAGTTTTTTTATGGACGGGAATTTATGGTGAATGATGATGTGCTGATCCCGCGGCCGGAAACTGAAGAAGTTGTCTTTCATTTGCTTGAAAAATATCGGAGTGTCTTTTCTGAAGACGGCAAGCTCGAAGTTGTTGACGTTGGTACAGGGAGCGGCGCAATAGCCGTCACGCTTGCGCTTGAAAACCAAAACTTTTCTGTGTCGGCGGTCGATATTTCGAAAGAGGCGCTGCAAGTCGCCTCTGCCAATGCAGAAAAACTCGGAGCAAATGTGCGCTTTTATCAGGGCGATCTGCTTGAGCCTTTTATTAAGGCGGGAAAAAAAGCGGATATCATTGTCTCAAACCCGCCATATATTTCAGAGGAAGAAATGGCTGATCTATCGGAAATTGTCCGTTTTCATGAGCCGCTGCACGCTCTCACCGATGGCGGAGACGGGCTGAAATTTTATAAGCGGTTTATGGAAGACATTCCGCTTGTCATGAAGGATAAAGTATTTGTCGTTTTTGAAATCGGATGGAACCAGGGAGCGGCGGTCAAAGACCTGATCCTCAAGGCGTTTAAGGGAGCGGAAGTGGAAGTGCTGAAAGATATTAATGGAAAAGACAGAACCATATGCGCTCTGATTCATAAAAATAAATAAGCAGCTTGCTGGCGAGTGAATGGATCAAGCTGTTTAACACCAGCAAAGGGGATGTAAACATGAAAAAGGCCCTGACAGCAGGAATCCTGCTCATTGCGATTGAGAGCATGATTGGCACTATTTTTCCGCAGGCTCTTTCATATGAAGCGATTTTTGGCGTTGCGTCTCTCGCTTTAGTGGGGCTCGCGATCATTACATCGGGTTTGGCTGTAAGCGGAAGCGATCAGCGGGCAAACTACCATTCAGAAACCAAAGAAGGCCGTACATCTCGCATGAAAATGGCGGCCGCTTTCTTTGTTGCGGCGATACCTTCCATTCTATGTTATTTGCTGACGATTTTGTTTTAATAAAAAAGGAAGCCTCTTAGGCTTCCTTTTTTTGCAGTAAAACAGAATCCCATATCCAATAGATAAGAGCTGTTAATACAGCGAAAAGATAGAAGGCTGTATTTTGAAACAAAGATTGTCCCGAAGGCTGAAGCACGCCGAAAATGATCGCGTTGGCAATAAAAGCAGCGGCAAGGTAATACAGCAGATACAAAGGGCTGAACCGTTTCGGCTTTTTATTCATCATGATTTGAAGCGGCAGTGCGAAGATCAAATAAGGAAACAGAAAATAAAATGCCATTGTGATGAGAGCGGCAATGATAAATGAATGAATATAAATTACTGAATAAAGAACGGACATCGTGAATGCTGATAACAGCACTGTATAATTGTATTTCATCTTAAACCTCCTAAAACACTATCGTACCATAAATAAGATTAACAGCTTGCTAGATTTTTTTCACCCTGCACGTTTACCCCCGGCTCTCCTTGTCCATAATAGGGCTAGAAACAAAGCACGGAGAGGAACGGTGGGGACCGATGAAAAAAACAGTAATCATTTGTATATATATCTTTCTTTTATTATCTGGAGCGCTCGTAGGGCTGGCAAAAGAAGAGACGGCACAGAAATCGGAAAATCAGCCGGTGGTCATACCGGATCAGGCGATTCGTTTGAGAATATTGGCAAACAGCGATAGTGATCAAGACCAGCAATTAAAACGTCATATAAGAGACGCGGTGAATAAAGAAATCACAACTTGGGTAAAGGATATTACTTCTATTGAAGAAGCGCGTCGCGTGATTCGTTCAAAGCTGCCTGAAATCAAAGCAATTGCAAAGGAAACAATGGAGAAAGAAGGAGCGAATCAGTCGATATCCGTTGATTTTGACAAAATCTCGTTTCCGACAAAGCTTTACGGCAACATGGTATATCCTGCCGGTGAGTATGAAGCGATTTTGATTACGCTTGGAAACGGAGACGGCGCCAACTGGTGGTGTGTGCTGTTCCCGCCCCTCTGCTTTCTCGATTTTTCTAACGGGGAAGCCGTCAAAGAACAAGAAGATAAAGAAGCCTCAAAAAAGCAGACTGAAAAAGTGCTTGAGGACGTAACCGCTAAAGCGGAAAAAGCCAAAAAAGAAGAGAACGAAGAAAAAGAAGACGGCACAGAAGTGAAATTCTTTTTAGTCGAATGGATTTCCGACCTTTTTTCCTAATCATCTGGTCTAAAAATAGATTTGCCTCATAGATTGGAAGAAAGAACGCAAAAACGGGGTGAACGGATGTTTTATCAACTGCGGGTGGCAAGGGAAAAAGACGGAGATGTGCTCGAGGCATTTTTAAAACAGGCAAAAACCAACTATGAAGGCGTGAAAGAAGGCTTCACTCAATTTCTTATGCTGGAGGACAGTGAGAAAAACATTGCCGGATGCCTCGGTATTGAAAAAATAAGCTGTGACCAGGGGCTGCTGCGATCACTTGTCATATCGGACAAGCTTCACCAAGGCCACATTGTCACGCTTTTTCAAAGCATGGAGGTGCTGTGCGAAAAGCATCAGATCAAAACCGTGTACCTAGTAGCAAATCAGCATTCCTCTGCGGACTTTCTGACGGCCATGGGTTTTGAAAGAGCTGAGAGTGTACCGGAGGAGCTGTTTTCTTCTGATCACTTCTGTGAATCGCGGCAAACAGAAGGAGCCGTTTTGATGAAAAAAGCGTCTGGATAAGTGCAGTTTATACACATACTTATCCACTTCTTTATTAGCGTTGTCCACAATTTGTGGATAACGCTTGTTTTATTACAGGACATCTTTTATACTTTCAAAAGGATTACACGCGTAAAACAATTGTTTTATTGTTGTGAATAAGGAGTTTGGTCAGAAATGAAAACGAAAAGATGGTTTGTGGATGTAACTGACGAGTTATCCACAAATGATCCACAAATTGCACAAGCAGCCGCTTTGTTCCGAGAAAATGAGGTCGTTGCCTTTCCGACAGAAACAGTATATGGCCTAGGCGCAAACGCAAAAAATACGGATGCCGTCAAAAAAATATATGAGGCGAAAGGGCGGCCGAGCGATAATCCCCTGATTGTCCACATTGCGGATATCAGCCAGCTTGAGGATTTAACGGGCCCGGCGCCGGAAAAGGCGAAAACATTGATGAAACGGTTTTGGCCGGGAGCACTTACGCTCATTCTGCCTTGCAAACCTGATGCGCTTTCACCTCGTGTAACGGCAGGTCTTGAAACGGTTGCCATTAGAATGCCGGATCATCCGCTTGCCCTTGCATTGATTCGCGAATCGGGACTGCCGATTGCAGCACCGAGCGCCAATCTATCAGGCAAGCCAAGTCCCACAAAAGCGGAGCATGTGGCACACGACTTGGATGGCCGCATAGCCGGTATTATGGATGGAGGCCCTACCGGAATCGGGGTCGAATCAACCGTGCTTTCATGTGCGGACGACATCCCTGTTCTCCTGCGTCCGGGCGGCATTACGAAGGAACAAATTGAAGCGGTGATCGGGCCGATTCATGTGGATAAAGGGCTCAGCGACCAAAACGAGAAGCCGATTTCTCCAGGGATGAAATATACACATTATGCGCCGACAGCGCCTCTTGCCATTTGCGAAGGCAGCCCAGAGCGCATTCAGCACCTCATTCAAGAATATCAACAGGGCGGAAGACGGGTCGGTGTCCTGACGACAGAAGAAAACGCGGGCGTTTATTCCGCTGATTATGTGAAGAGCTGCGGAAGACGGGCTCAGCTTGAGACTGTTGCGGCAGGGCTGTATGATGCTTTGCGCAGCTTTGATGAGAATAAGGTGGATTTCATTATAGCGGAATCCTTTCCGGACACAGGTGTCGGTCTTGCTATTATGAACAGGCTGATGAAAGCCGCCGGAGGAAGAGTGATTCGCTGAAAGCAGTCAGATGTTCTAACCCTTTTTGGACACGCATAGGCTAAAAAAGCGGGGCGTGTCCAAGGGGGTTATTTATGTATGTCGGATTTGTTTATAGGCGAACTGATTACATTAAGCATCATGGCGTTTGCTTTAGGGATGGATGCTTTTTCTGTCGGCCTTGGAATGGGCATGGTCAAACTTAGAAAGAAGCAGATATTCTATATTGGTTTCATCATCGGCCTCTTTCACGTCATCATGCCTCTCGCAGGGATGGCGGCCGGTAACATGCTGTCAGGGCTCCTCGGCGTGTTAGCGGTTTATATCGGTGGGGCGCTGCTTTTTGTTCTTGGGGTTCAAATGCTTATGGCCTCTTTTAAACAGTCAGAAGAACGATTCATGTCACCGGCAGGGCCGGGCTTATTGCTGTTTGCCATCGGCGTCAGCCTTGACAGCTTTTCCGTCGGCTTGAGCTTGGGGATATACGGCTCGCATCCGCTCCTCACAATTACCCTGTTCGGGCTGTTCAGCATGATGTTGACATGGCTGGGCCTGCTGGTCGGAAAACAAGTGCAGTCATGGCTTGGCACATACAGCGAAGCGCTCGGGGGCATCATATTAATCGTGTTTGGATTAAAGCTGCTTTTGCCAATTTAATATACCAATAAAAGAAACGAAGTCGCCGTTTCTTTTTTCTTCATATATAATAGAGAAAAATAAGGGGTGACTGACATGGATATTATTTTTGTCTGTACTGGAAATACGTGCCGCAGCCCAATGGCTGAGGCGCTTTTTAAATCAATTGCAGAAATGGAAGGGCTGAATGTCAATGTCCGCTCGGCAGGCGTGTTTGCTTCACCTAATGGGAAAGCGACGCCTCATGCAGTCGAAGCGCTGTTTGAAAAACACATTGCCCTTAATCATGTGTCTTCTCCATTAACGGAAGAACTTATGGAATCGGCTGATTTGGTTCTGGCTATGACCCATCAGCACAAACAGATCATTGCCAGCCAATTTGGACGTTATCGTGATAAAGTGTTTACTTTAAAAGAATATGTCACAGGCAGCCATGGTGATGTCATCGATCCGTTCGGCGGCTCAATTGACATCTATAAACAAACGCGAGATGAGCTTGAAGAGCTTCTTCGGCAGCTGGCAAAACAGCTGAAAAAAGACCGCAGATAAGTTGTCAGAAAATCTGTAAACAGGTCATTTGCAAATCCTGCGTGAAGGAGTAGAATATAGTGAAAAGCACATCATATGGTGTGAATCAAAGAGCGGACAGGCTGCGCGGTCAATAAAGCGGGCGGGCCGCATCACACACGCTGGGAGGAAAAGCAGATGAAAGTAGCCATTGCATCGGATCATGGCGGCGTTCACATTCGAAATGAAATCAAAGAGTTAATGGACGAATTGCAAATTGAATATATTGATATGGGCTGTGACTGCGGCAGCGGCTCTGTCGATTATCCGGATTATGCTTTTCCGGTGGCCGAAAAAGTGGTTAGCGGCGAAGTTGACAGAGGCATTTTAATTTGCGGGACAGGCATCGGCATGAGCATTTCCGCTAATAAAGTAAAAGGGATTCGCTGCGCGCTGGCGCACGATACCTTCAGCGCGAAGGCGACGAGGGAGCATAATGACACAAACATCCTTGCGATGGGTGAACGGGTGATCGGACCTGGTTTGGCTCGGGAAATCGCAAAAATCTGGCTGACTACTGAGTTTACCGGGGGAAGACACCAAACGCGTATTGGAAAAATCTCAGATTATGAAGAGAAAAACCTGTAGGGGTGCTGTTTAATGAATGAGTTGAAACAAACGTGGAAGACGATGCTTTCTGAGTTTCAGGACCAAGCGGAATTGAAACAAGATCAGCTCTTCGTCCTTGGATGCAGCACGAGCGAAGTGGCCGGCAGCCGGATCGGCACATCGGGCAGTGTAGATATCGCTGAAAGCATCTACAGCGGACTTGCTGAGCTCCGGGAAAAAACGGGAATCCATCTGGCGTTTCAATGCTGCGAGCATTTAAACAGAGCGCTTGTCGTCGAAGCAGAAACAGCCAAGCTGTTCAGGCTTCCAACCGTTTCTGCCGTGCCCGTTCCAAAAGCGGGCGGAGCGATGGCGTCTTATGCGTTTAAGCAGATGAAGTCTCCTGTTCTTGTTGAAACCATTCAGGCTGACGCCGGAATTGATATAGGCGATACGTTTATCGGCATGCATCTGAAGCCGGTGGCTGTCCCTATGCGTGTCTCTCAAAACAGCCTCGGTTCAGCTCATGTGACATTGGCGCGTACACGGCCGAAACTAATCGGCGGAGTGCGGGCGGTTTATGAGTGCGAATGAAAGGACTGCATAGCCAGTCTTTTCTTTTATTTTAAGACAGTGAAATAAATTCCGAACTTTAAATTAAATTTAAGTTATTAATATTCGTTTTTACCGATAAAAATTTAGATTTTTTAAAAATAATCTTTTACATCGGCCTTAAAAACCATGTACAATAGTGATGGTAAAAACAAAGAACAGGATACGGATAGGAGAGGATCTCGCTGATGAAACATTTACCTGCGCAAGACGAACAAGTGTTTAACGCCATTAAAAATGAGCGTGAACGCCAACAGACTAAGATCGAATTGATTGCTTCTGAGAACTTTGTAAGTGAAGCAGTTATGGAAGCACAAGGATCTGTTTTGACAAATAAGTACGCAGAAGGATATCCGGGCAAACGCTACTACGGCGGATGCGAGCACGTCGATGTCGTTGAAGATATCGCCCGTGACCGCGCGAAGGAAATCTTTGGAGCGGAGCATGTAAACGTTCAGCCTCATTCAGGCGCACAAGCAAACATGGCAGTGTACTTCACGATTTTGGAGCAAGGCGATACTGTACTTGGGATGAACCTCTCCCACGGCGGCCATTTAACACACGGAAGCCCAGTCAACTTCAGCGGTGTTCAATATAACTTTGTTGAGTACGGCGTAGATAAAGAAACTCAATATATTGATTACGATGACGTGCGTGAAAAAGCCCTCGCTCATAAACCGAAGCTTATCGTAGCAGGAGCAAGTGCGTATCCTCGTACAATCGACTTTAAGAAATTCCGTGAAATTGCTGATGAAGTCGGCGCTTACTTCATGGTGGATATGGCACATATCGCAGGACTTGTTGCGGCAGGCCTTCATCCAAACCCGGTTCCTTACGCTGATTTCGTTACAACAACAACACATAAAACACTTCGCGGTCCTCGAGGCGGTATGATCCTTTGCCGTGAAGAGTTTGGCAAGAAAATTGATAAATCGATCTTCCCTGGAATTCAAGGCGGCCCGCTGATGCACGTTATTGCCGCAAAAGCTGTTTCATTCGGTGAAGTATTGCAGGACGATTTCAAAACATATGCACAAAACGTCATTTCAAACGCGAAACGTCTGGCTGAAGCCTTAACGAAAGAGGGCGTCCAGCTCGTTTCAGGCGGAACTGACAACCACCTTATCCTTGTTGACCTTCGTTCGCTCGGACTGACTGGTAAGGTTGCGGAGCATGTACTTGATGAAATCGGTATTACGTCTAACAAAAACGCGATTCCATATGATCCTGAAAAACCTTTCGTAACAAGCGGCATCCGTCTTGGTACAGCTGCTGTAACCAGCCGCGGTTTTGACGGAGACGCATTAGAAGAAGTCGGTGCTATCATTGCGCTTGCATTGAAAAACCACGAAGACGAAGGAAAACTTGAAGAAGCAAGACAGCGTGTAGCTGCTCTGACTGATAAATTTCCTTTATATAAAGAATTAGATTATTAAGATCCTAAAACCCGCTTGGGCTTATGCCCGGCGGGTTTTTTGACGATGTTCTTGAAACTCAATGTCTTTTTTTGTAGAATCAATAGAAGTGTGTAATTGTTGATGGGACAATAAAAAAGGAGCTGAAACACAGTATGGGAAAGGTTTATGTATTTGATCATCCTTTAATTCAGCACAAGCTGACATATATACGGAATGAAAATACAGGTACGAAGGATTTTAGAGAGTTAGTAGATGAAGTGGCTACACTCATGGCATTTGAAATTACCCGCGATCTTCCTCTGGAAGAAGTGGATATCAATACACCGGTTCAGGCTGCGAAATCGAAAGTCATCTCAGGGAAAAAACTCGGAGTGGTTCCTATCCTCAGAGCAGGATTGGGAATGGTTGACGGCATTTTAAAGCTGATTCCTGCGGCAAAAGTGGGACATGTCGGCCTTTACCGTGATCCAGAAACCTTAAAACCCGTGGAATACTATGTCAAGCTTCCTTCTGATGTGGAAGAACGTGAATTCATCGTGGTTGACCCGATGCTCGCTACAGGCGGTTCCGCAGTTGAAGCCATTCACAGCCTTAAAAAACGCGGTGCGAAAAATATCCGTTTCATGTGTCTTGTAGCAGCGCCGGAGGGTGTGGAAGAATTGCAGAAGCATCATTCGGACGTTGATATTTACATTGCGGCGCTAGATGAAAAATTAAATGAAAAAGGTTATATTGTTCCAGGTCTCGGAGATGCGGGTGACCGCATGTTTGGAACAAAATAAAAAATGAAATCCCCAAAAGGGGGTTTCATTTTTTTTATCCAGTTTTTTGCTATTCGGTGAATCTGTATACAATTATAGGTGAAAATGTGAACATTCTGTGGAGACGTAAAGTATAAAAAGTTTTTTAACTTTAAACAGATTGACACATGTTAGGGGCTATTGTATGCTAAACGAGGGTATTATGAGAAGGTTTTCATAGCTTTCATTATAGTCCTCATCCTCAATGTAAATCCTCTCAGCAAACCCGTATTATGAGGATTTATTTAAGCGAATGAAACAGCATCCCTGCAAGGCTTGCGGATGAATGATTTTTTCGAACAGGCCCGTTTTGCCGGTCAAAAAAGGTCTTCTACTAAGGGTTAACCGCTGATTTTTGCCGTATCCAAGCTATACATTATTTTTTCATCAGGAGACAGATAATTGATGGACGATCCCAAGCTTACATTTAGCAGACAACGCAAATATTTATTGTTCATTTTGGCAGTGTATGTACTGGGTTATGGTTTAACAGCGTATAAAACCGTTTTTTTAGGCCTTATTCTGGGAACTGTTTTCAGTTTGTTTAATTTTTTACTGCTCGTCAGAAGAATGAATGCTTTTGACAGAGCTGTTGAGAAAGGAAAGTCCATACGATCTCTCGGGAGCGCAGCGCGGTGGTGCAATGCGATTCTTGCTGTGGCTGTTGCCTATAAAAATCCCGAATACTTTCATATGGCAAGTACAGTTATTGGATTAATGACAATATACCCTGTCATTATGATAGATTCCTTTATCCAGCTTAAACGTTCATCAATGGAAGAGAGGTGAAAACCCTTTGAATCATGGTTACAGAACTATAGAATTTCTAGGTCTTACTTTTAATCTGACAAACATTCTGATGATTACTGTGGCGAGTGTGATTGTTTTATTGATTGCTATATTGACGACAAGAACGCTTTCGATCCGTCCCGGAAAAGCCCAGAACTTTATGGAATGGATTGTTGATTTCGTCCGCAATATTATTGGCAGTACAATGGATTTAAAAACAGGGGCTAACTTCTTGGCACTTGGTGTCACATTGCTGATGTACATATTTGTGTCGAATATGCTGGGGCTGCCGTTCTCTATTACAATCGGACATGAGCTCTGGTGGAAGTCTCCGACAGCCGATCCTGCCATTACATTAACGCTAGCCGTGATGGTTGTTGCTTTAACCCACTACTATGGTGTGAAGATGAAAGGGCTCAAGGAATATTCCAAAGACTATTTAAGACCTGTTCCATTCATGCTCCCGATGAAAATCATCGAAGAGTTTGCGAATACGCTGACTCTAGGTTTGCGGCTGTATGGTAACATCTTCGCCGGTGAGATTCTTCTCGGCCTGCTTGCGGGATTAGCAACAAGCCATTATTCGCAAAGCGTGGCTCTCGGTCTTGTCGGTACAATCGGTGCCATTCTGCCGATGCTGGCATGGCAAGCATTCAGTTTATTTATTGGTGCTATCCAGGCATTTATCTTTACAATGCTGACGATGGTGTACATGTCTCATAAAATCAGTCATGATCATTAAAACATTATATCCAAACGGATAACATTTTAAAGGAGGAACTTTTTCATGAATTTAATAGCAGCTGCGATTGCAATTGGTTTAGGCGCACTTGGTGCAGGTATTGGTAACGGTTTGATTGTTTCACGTACGGTAGAGGGGATTGCCCGTCAGCCGGAAGCAGGTAAAGAACTGAGAACTCTTATGTTCATGGGTATCGCATTAGTTGAAGCCCTTCCTATTATCGCTGTCGTTATCGCATTCTTAGCGTTCTTTGGCTAAGCATAAAAGCCTTATATGAACTAAAAATGGCGAAGATCATTCCAAGAGAACCTTCGCCATTGCTTTATGTCTGATAAGCATCCCGCCTTGCCGGCTGAAAAGAGACAAGTGCGGCTGCTGGATCAGCAAAGAAAAACCTGCAGAAGGGAGTTGCCGTAGTAGATGTCTCAATTACCACTTGAACTAGGATTGTCGTTTAACGGCGGAGATATCCTGTTCCAACTGTTAGCTATGTTAATCTTATTAGCGCTTCTGAAGAAATACGCTTTAGGGCCGCTATTAAACATAATGAAACAGCGTGAAGACCACATCGCTGGAGAAATTACGTCTGCTGAAGAAAAAAATAAAGAAGCGCAGCAGCTGATTGAAGAGCAGCGCGTTCTTTTAAAAGAAGCAAGACAGGAATCCCAAACTCTTATCGAAAACGCAAAGAAACTGGGAGAGAAGCAAAAAGAAGAGATTATTCAGGCTGCACGTGCAGAATCTGAACGTCTGAAAGAAGCAGCAAGAACTGAAATCGTGAAGGAAAAAGAACAGGCGGTTTCTGCTCTCCGTGAGCAAGTAGCGTCTCTTTCTGTCATGATTGCGTCGAAAGTGATCGAAAAAGAACTGGATGAACAAGCGCAAGAGAAATTGATCCAGGACTATCTTAAAGAGGTAGGAGAAAGCCGATGAGTGGATCAGCTGTCTCTAAACGATATGCATCAGCTCTTTTTGATATAGCCAATGAGTCCGCTCAGCTGAATCAAGTAGAAGAAGAGCTAACTGTTGTAAAACAAGTATTTCAAAATGAAAAAGCGCTTAATGATGTGTTGAACCATCCGAAGGTGCCGGCTGCGAAGAAAAAAGAGCTGATCCAAAATGCATTTGGCTCTTTGTCACAGTCCGTGCTTAATACGATTTTTCTTTTGATTGACCGCCATCGTGCCGCGATTGTGCCTGAGCTCACAGATGAGTTTATCAAACTCGCAAATGAGGCCCGTCAAACAGAAGACGCAATCGTATATTCAGTGAAACCGATGACGGATGCTGAAATTTTACCATTATCACAAGTGTTTGCAAAAAAAGCCGGAGTCGCTTCACTGAGAATCAGAAATGAAGTGCAGACGGATTTAATAGGCGGCATTAAAGTCCGCATTGGAAACCGGATTTATGACGGCAGCGTAAGCGGGAAGCTTCAGCGCATTGAACGTCAATTAGCCGGGGAAAATCGATAGAAGGGGTGAAACCTAAGTGAGCATCAAAGCTGAAGAGATTAGCACGCTGATAAAACAGCAAATACAAAATTATCAATCTGATATTGAAGTTCAAGACGTAGGTACAGTCATCCAAGTCGGTGACGGTATTGCTCGTGTGCACGGCCTTGACAACTGTATGGCCGGTGAACTTGTCGAATTTTCAAACGGTGTTTTGGGTATGGCTCAAAACCTTGAAGAATCAAACGTAGGTATCGTCATCTTAGGACCTTTCAGTGAGATCCGTGAGGGAGACGAAGTAAAAAGAACAGGCCGCATCATGGAGGTTCCTGTTGGTGAAGAGTTAATCGGCCGTATTGTAAATCCGTTAGGCCAGCCGGTAGACGGACTTGGTCCGATCCTGACAAGCAAAACTCGTCCGATTGAGAGCCCTGCACCAGGCGTTATGGACCGTAAATCCGTTCATGAACCGCTTCAAACCGGTATCAAAGCGATCGATGCACTGATTCCAATCGGCCGCGGCCAGCGTGAGCTGATCATCGGTGACCGTCAAACAGGTAAAACATCTGTTGCGATCGATGCGATCCTGAACCAAAAAGACCAAGACATGATCTGCGTATATGTTGCGATCGGCCAAAAAGAATCAACAGTCCGCGGCGTAGTAGAAACATTGCGTAAACACGGCGCGCTTGATTATACAATTGTTGTAACGGCGTCTGCCTCACAGCCGGCACCGCTTCTGTACCTGGCACCGTATGCTGGGGTTACAATGGCAGAAGAATTTATGTACAACGGCAAGCACGTTCTTGTTGTATACGATGATCTTTCTAAACAAGCGGCCGCTTACCGTGAGCTGTCCTTGCTTCTTCGCCGTCCGCCAGGCCGTGAAGCGTTCCCTGGGGATGTATTCTATCTTCATTCCCGTCTGCTTGAGCGTGCAGCAAAGCTTAGCGACGCGAAAGGCGCAGGATCAATTACAGCTCTGCCGTTCGTAGAAACACAAGCCGGAGATATCTCTGCTTATATTCCGACGAACGTCATTTCCATCACCGACGGACAGATCTTCCTGCAATCTGATTTGTTCTTCTCAGGCGTACGTCCAGCGATCAATGCCGGATTGTCTGTATCCCGTGTCGGCGGCTCAGCGCAAATCAAAGCGATGAAAAAAGTATCAGGTACTTTGCGTCTTGACCTTGCGTCATACCGTGAGCTGGAAGCATTCGCTCAATTCGGTTCTGACCTCGACCAAGCGACTCAGGCAAAACTGAACCGCGGTGCGCGTACAGTTGAAGTGCTGAAGCAGGATCTGAACAAGCCGCTTCCGGTTGAAAAGCAAGTAGCCATTCTTTATGCGCTGACAAAAGGATATCTCGATGATATTCCTGTGGCGGATATCAGACGTTTTGAAGAAGAGTACTACATGTACCTTGACCAAAACCATAAAGACCTGCTTGACGGAATTGCGAAAACAGGAAACCTTCCTGCTGATGAAGACTTCAAAGCTGCAATCGAAGGCTTCAAACGCACATTTGCACCAAGCAACTAACTCGAATGCTGATGAGAGAAAAAGGTTCTCTTTTTCTCTCTTTTTACGCAGATGAAGAGAAAAGGTGGTGAAATCTTTGGCCTCATTACGCGATATTAAGTCAAGGATCACGTCAACGAAAAAAACAAGTCAGATTACAAAAGCCATGCAGATGGTATCTGCGGCTAAGCTGAATCGTGCTGAAAACAATGCAAAATCATTTGTGCCATATATGGATAAAATCCAAGAGGTTGTGTCAAACGTCGGAAGAGTTTCCGGCAACGTGAAGCACCCGATGCTTCTCAGCAGAGAAGTGAAAAAAACGGCATACCTTGTCATTACGTCTGACCGCGGTCTTGCCGGCGCTTTTAACAGTTCGGTTTTACGGAGTGCTTATCAGGCCATGCAAGAACGTCATCAGTCTAAGGATGAGTATGCGGTGATTGCCATCGGAAGAGTGGGCCGTGATTTCTTTAAGAAACGGGAGATTCCGATCATTTCCGAGTTAACAGGACTTGGGGATGAAGTAACGTTTACAGAAATTAAAGATCTTGCCCGTCAAACGATCCAAATGTTTATAGACGGTGCGTTTGATGAATTGCACCTTGTTTATAACCATTTTGTCAGCGCCATTACTCAAGAAGTAACGGAGAAAAAACTTCTGCCGTTATCTGATTTGGGCAGCGGCGGCGGAAAAAGAACGGCGTCTTATGAATTTGAACCATCTGAAGAGGAGGTTCTGGAGGTTTTGCTTCCTCAATATGCAGAAAGCTTAATCTTCGGTGCGCTTCTTGACAGTAAAGCAAGTGAGCACGCTGCAAGAATGACGGCGATGAAAAACGCGACAGACAACGCGAAGGAACTTATCGATTCACTTTCGCTTTCTTACAACCGCGCTCGCCAAGCAGCCATCACACAAGAAATTACGGAAATTGTCGGCGGAGCAGCCGCTTTAGAATAGAAAGATTTTGTCAGGAGGGATAGCGATGAAGAAAGGACGCGTTAGCCAGGTATTAGGACCGGTCGTCGACGTGCGTTTTGAAGACGGTCACTTGCCTGAAATTTATAATGCGATTAAAATTTCACAGCCAGCTGCAAGTGAAAACGAAGTAGGTATTGATTTAACGCTTGAGGTCGCTCTTCATTTAGGTGATGATACAGTCCGTACAATCGCAATGGCATCTACGGATGGTGTTCAGCGCGGTATGGAAGCTGTAGATACAGGAGCGCCAATCTCAGTACCGGTTGGTGATGTAACACTTGGACGTGTATTTAACGTTCTCGGAGAAAATATTGATTTGAATGAGCCGGTTCCTGCGGATGCGAAAAAGGATCCGATTCACAGACAGGCGCCTTCATTCGATCAGCTTTCAACAGAAGTTGAAATTCTTGAAACAGGTATTAAAGTTGTTGATTTGCTTGCTCCTTACATTAAGGGCGGTAAAATCGGATTGTTCGGTGGTGCCGGTGTAGGTAAAACCGTATTAATCCAGGAATTAATCAACAACATCGCGCAAGAGCACGGCGGTATCTCTGTATTCGCCGGCGTAGGAGAGCGTACTCGTGAAGGGAACGACCTTTTCTACGAAATGAGTGACTCTGGCGTAATCAACAAAACAGCCATGGTATTCGGACAAATGAACGAGCCGCCGGGCGCACGTATGCGTGTTGCTTTGACAGGCCTTACAATGGCTGAGCACTTCCGTGATGTACAAGGACAGGACGTACTGTTCTTCATCGATAACATTTTCCGTTTCACACAAGCGGGTTCAGAGGTTTCAGCCCTTCTTGGCCGTATGCCTTCAGCGGTTGGTTATCAGCCGACGCTTGCAACTGAGATGGGTCAGCTCCAAGAGCGTATCACGTCTACGAACGTTGGATCAGTTACATCTATCCAGGCGATCTACGTGCCTGCCGATGACTACACTGATCCGGCGCCGGCGACAACGTTCGCTCACTTGGATGCGACAACAAACCTTGAGCGTAAATTAACTGAAATGGGTATTTACCCTGCGGTTGATCCGTTGGCATCTACATCACGCGCCCTTGCTCCTGAAATTGTCGGAGAAGAGCATTATGCAGTTGCGCGTGAAGTACAGTCAACGCTTCAGCGTTACAAAGAGCTTCAAGATATCATTGCGATTCTCGGTATGGATGAACTAGGCGAGGAAGACAAACTTGTCGTTCACCGCGCACGCCGTATCCAGTTCTTCCTTTCTCAGAACTTCCACGTGGCTGAACAGTTCACTGGACAAAAAGGTTCTTACGTGCCTGTAAAAGAGACGGTACAAGGCTTCAAAGAAATCTTAGCCGGTAAATACGACCATCTTCCAGAAGATGCGTTCCGTCTTGTAGGCCGTATCGAAGAAGTTGTTGAGAAAGCAAAAGAAATGGGTGTAGAAGTTTAATCTGGTCCTAGGAGGGTAAAAGCATGAAGACCGTTAAAGTCAATATCGTTACTCCCGACGGCCCAGTATACGATGCGGATATCGAAATGGTGAGTGTGAGAGCCGAAAGCGGCGATCTCGGTATTTTGCCAGGCCATATTCCAACCGTGGCTCCTCTTAAAATCGGCGCTGTCCGTCTGAAAAAAGACGGGCAGACTGAAATGGTTGCCGTCAGCGGCGGATTTGTCGAAGTCCGTCCTGATCAGGTCACCATCCTTGCCCAGGCTGCCGAGACAGCAGAAGGCATCGATAAAGAGCGCGCTGAAGCTGCACGCCAGCGGGCGCAGGAGCGTTTGAATTCTCAATCAGATGATACTGACATTCGTCGGGCTGAGCTTGCGTTACAGCGGGCTTTGAACAGATTGGATGTAGCAGGGAAATAAGAAAAAATCCTTCTCATAAAGAGAAGGATTTTTTTATGAACGCACAAGAGAATCAAACAGCGACAGCAGCGGGCGATCCTCTTTTGGACGCAGGTATAAACCATCACAGGCATTCATTGTATGCCACGATTTACGATGTCTTCTAAAGCCAAGTGTATAAGCGCCGTCTTTATAGGGATAAGGTTTTACAACCCATTCAGCATCTTCATGGCGGGCAATCACGCAATCTATAAGATAAACACTGATCATTTTCTCGAATTCTTCAATAGGAAGATTCCAATCAGCAAGCAAAAGTTCTTGTATACTTTGAAAATAGAGGTTTTCAAGCTCTTCAAGGCTTTCTCTCGTATAGGTAAGAGAAATGTTAAAAAACTGACACAATTCATTCAGTTCTTCAATCTGTGACTGTCTATAATCATAATAGAATGCAATTGCTTCCCATTCCTGATCAAAAATTGGCAGGTCCTCACCATATTGCTTTTCAGGCTGAAAAAAAGAATGATTCACATTTGCCAGCTCCTTTCCAATAAAGTATACCATGTAAAAGAATCGCACTTTAAGCGGGGATTAGCCCTAGATTTGGCTGATTATTCCGTTCTGTATAAAATGTATCATCTTTATCTGTGCTTCTTATATAATAAGAAAGGGTATGAACGCAGAGAAAGGAGTGTAATAGATGAGTGTATTGGGACAGCAGGCTGCAATCGGCATTGTCGTTCACCTGATTTTTATAGCAGTGACTTGGTGGGCGTTGCAAGCCGTCAATATAGATCCGTTAATCAAAAAAGGCAAAGTCGTGCAGGCAAGACTCCTGATGATTTTGCTGACAATCGCCATTGGAACGGCCGTTGCCAATTTCTTTTTAGATTACCTCAATTATTCACAGCAGCTTCCCTATCTATTTTAATAGGTTTTGAACATTATTAAATGGTTGGGAGAAGCGGGTTGAGGCGAATAGCTCGAGTTTTGACGAAGATTTTTACGTATGGCGCCTCTTGCCTCCGGTAAAACTGGGGATAAGGGGGAGAGATGAACATGAAGAAAAAACAAGTAAGCCACGCTATTATCATTTCCGTCATGTTAAGCTTCGTCATTGCTGTTTTCCATACCATTCATGCGAGTGAATTAACGCCGCTAGCAAAAATGGCAGAGGGGATGGAACGCCAAGATGTGTCAATAGATAAGTGGACATTGCATGCAAAACAAAACATGTCACTGACCGAAAAAGAATTTTATCAAAAAGTGCAACGTTTAAAATCAGAGTATCGTCAATATGATTGGGTGATTGCACGGGAAGATAAAATGATAAAGGCAATTGGCACATATACTGACAAAAAAAATCGTACTTCTTTTAGACTGCAGCTTGTCACAACCCTCAAAAAACACAATCCAACTTCGTATTTATTATATGAGCAAATGAGTCTAGAGACACCGGATAGCTGGAATGATACATATGAACAGTTTGAACGGGAGACACTTGGGATATTCCAAGAAAAAGTAGTTATTTTTACTTGTCTAAATGGTCACTTAGATGATAATATGAATATTGTTTTGCAAAAAAAAGCAAATCAGTTATTAAATGAATTTCAAGCAAGATCAGTAGAACATGTAGTTGAGCCAAATTTCGTTTCTATTTCTGCGTTTACAGATGAGTGGGAAGAGTACATTATGACCTCGAAACATAAAATGAATTTGCAAATTGCACTTAGAAGTGCAGGAATGGGCGGAAAACATACCGTTACGGTTGGCACACCAATCGTTACGACTGAATATTAATATAGAGAATTTAGGGACGCGGAGGGGAATACCTTGGAAAAAATCATCGTCCGCGGCGGTCAGAAGTTAAACGGCACAGTCAAAGTTGAAGGCGCTAAAAATGCCGTTTTACCTGTTATCGCTGCATCTTTATTAGCAAGTGAAGAAAAAAGCGTAATTTGTGATGTACCTACGCTCTCCGATGTATATACAATTAACGAAGTGTTGCGTCATTTAGGAGCAGATGTGCATTTTGAAAATAATGAAGTGACTGTAAATGCTTCATACGCTTTGCAAACTGAAGCACCTTTTGAATATGTTCGTAAAATGCGTGCGTCTGTGCTTGTCATGGGGCCGCTTCTTGCGCGTACAGGTCATGCAAGAGTTGCACTTCCGGGCGGATGCGCAATTGGTTCCAGACCGATTGATCAGCATTTAAAAGGTTTTGAAGCAATGGGCGCAAAAATCAAAGTCGGTAATGGCTTCATTGAAGCTGAAGTAAAAGGCCGACTGCAAGGCGCAAAAATTTATCTGGACTTCCCAAGTGTAGGAGCTACAGAGAACCTGATTATGGCAGCCGCTCTAGCTGAAGGAACAACAACGCTGGAAAACGTGGCAAAAGAACCCGAAATCGTTGATTTAGCAAACTATATCAACGGCATGGGCGGAAAAATCCGCGGAGCTGGCACCGGCACCATCAAAATTGAAGGAGTCGAAAAGCTTCACGGCGTAAAACACCATATTATTCCTGACCGTATTGAAGCGGGCACATTTATGGTTGCTGCTGCAATCACTGAAGGAAACGTATTAGTAAAAGGAGCGGTTCCTGAGCACCTCACCTCTTTAATTGCAAAAATGGAAGAGATGGGTGTAACAATTAAGGATGAAGGTGAAGGTCTGCGTGTCATCGGCCCGAAAGAACTTAAACCGATTGACATCAAAACAATGCCTCACCCGGGCTTCCCGACTGATATGCAGTCACAAATGATGGCGCTTCTGCTTCGTGCAAGCGGCACAAGCATGATTACAGAAACCGTTTTTGAAAACCGTTTTATGCATGCGGAAGAATTCCGCCGTATGAATGGTGATATCAAGATTGAAGGACGTTCTGTCATCATTAACGGTCCTGTACAGCTTCAGGGAGCTGAAGTTGCAGCGACTGATTTGCGTGCAGGTGCAGCGCTGATTCTTGCGGGGTTAGTGGCTGAAGGTCACACACGTGTTACTGAATTGAAGCACTTAGACCGCGGTTACGTTGATTTCCATCAGAAGCTTGCCGCTCTGGGCGCAGACATCGAACGTGTAAATGATGAGTCTGCTTCTGAGCAAGAGAATAAAGAAGTCGTTTCTGACTTAAATGCATAAACTTACTTGAAAATCAGTATGTCACTCTGGCATACTGGTTTTTTATTTTTTGTGTATTATCATCATTATGCGCAAAATAGCAAAAAAGAATACGTAAATGACAAATAAAGTTTCTGTCCAAAACGAGAGTCATATTAGCTTGTCCCTGCCCATAGACTAGACTAGAGTCGAATCCCGAGCAGGAGGCAGCTGAATATGAAACAATTCGCAATCACACTATCCGTACTATGTGCATTGATTCTCTTGGTTCCCACACTCTTGGTTATACCATTCCAGCATAATAAGGAAGCGGGGGCCAGCGTAGAATCAGAAAAGACAGCAGTCAGCACGAAACCAGCATCGAAAGGAGCAGAAACATTGAAAGCATCACCTGTTTCTATTCCCGTCTATCGAACCGCAAATCAATCCGTAGAAGACATTCCGCTTGAAGAGTATGTGATTGGAGTCGTCGCCTCCGAAATGCCGGCAACCTTTGAATCTGAAGCACTGAAAGCCCAGGCCCTCGCCGCCAGAACATTTATTGTCAGACTGATGGTGTCAAATTCAGCTGTTGAGGCTCCTAAAGGCTCACTGGTGGATGATACACAGATGTTCCAGGTGTATAAAAACAAAGCGGAGCTGAAAAAACAGTGGGGCACAAGCTATGAGACAAAACTGAAGAAAATCACAGCTGCGGTAGCCAGTACACAAGGCAAAATCTTAACGTACAACAACCAGCCGATTGAAGCCTCCTTTTTCTCCACAAGCAACGGCTACACAGAGAATGCAGAAGCTTATTGGACAAGTGCTATCCCATATTTAAAAAGCGTCAAAAGCCCATGGGATAAAAGGTCTCCGAAATATAAGGCAACGAAAACCTTTACAGCGGCAGAATTTCAGCAAAAGCTTGGCGTCAAGCTGGATGGATCTAGCGCAGTAGGGAAGATTACCGGCGAGACACCGGGCCACCAGGTCGCAACTGCCGTCATTAACGGCAAGACGCTGAAAGGAAGAGACATACGTGAAAAGTTGGGTCTCAACTCCGCCGATTTTGAATGGAAGCGAAATGGAGACACAATTACAGTCACGACGAGAGGATTTGGCCACGGTGTGGGGATGAGCCAATACGGAGCGAATTTTATGGCCAAAGAAGGCAAAACGGTTGATGACATTGTAAAGTACTATTACCAAGGTACACAAATTTCTGAGGCAGATGCGTTTTTGAATAAATATATGGCGAAAAAGTAGAAAAAGACGCCCATTGGGCGTCTTTTTCTGTTCCTGAATGTCTTTTATCTAAGAGCAGCTGAAACGGTTTAGAGGAGCTTCTGACCGTCTTTAAGGATCAGTCCTTTTTTCCTGATTTCAGGCTTTGAGATTGTGGTAAAGTCATCCACATTTGTCGACAGACTTCGACAGACTCATATAACGAAAGCCGAAAGGCGGACAATCTTCTCTTTTCATAGGGGCGTTAGGTGGAAATCACTAATAAAAACATAGGTTTCTATGCAAAAGTAAACAACAGCAATGGGGAAGCCCGCCCTATTTATTTCTCGGTTTTTGTTGATTACGATAGATTATGTTCAGCGTTGAACATCTGCACGCAGAAACAAATTGGTAAAGGGGTACGAACATGAAGAAAAGATTTTCACTGATCATGATGACAGGATTGCTTTTTGGATTAACTTCACCTGCTTTTGCAGCTGAAAAGAAAGAAACGGAGGCTAAAGCTCCTGCGAACGTGGCGGTCTTGCTTGATGCCAGCGGAAGTATGGCGAAAAGAATAGACGGTGTATCTAAATTTAATTCAGCCAAAAAAGAAATTTCAAAGTTTGCGAGCTCACTGCCAGAAGGAACTCAGGTGAAAATGAGCGTGTTTGGCTCTGAAGGAAACAATAAAAATTCCGGAAAAGTTCAGTCATGTGAAGCCATTCGCAACGTATACGGCTTCCAAAGCTTTAACGAGCAAAGCTTCCTCAATTCTCTCAATACAATTGGGCCGACTGGCTGGACGCCAATTGCCAAAGCGCTGAACGAGGCGAAATCTTCTTTTGACCAGCTTGATGCAAAAGGGGAAAAAGTGGTGTATCTGTTGACAGACGGTGAGGAAACGTGCGGAGGAAACCCGATTAAAACAGCAAAGGAACTGCAAAAAGACAATATCACTGTTAATGTGATCGGCTTTGATTATAAAGAGGGATACAAAGGCCAGCTGAACGCAATTGCGAAAGTAGGCGGCGGTGAATACTTCCCGGCTTATACCCAAAAAGATGTTGAGAAAATTTTCACTCAGCAATCACTAATGTTATCTAAATAAGAAAAAAGAGGCTGGTGATGGTCAGCCTCTTTTTGTATGTAACAAAAACTTCAAAACTAATTAGCTGTCTGCCTGTAGCATAGTAGCAGATTTCCGTTTTTCTGTCATAATCAAGGCGAAAAAAGAATGAATGATCACACAAGCTGTTTATGCTTTCTGGGCGGAAATGGCTAAAAATGAACGGCATTTCAAGCGATTTTGGACAGATCGTGAAAGCAGCACAAAAGGCAGCATGTCCTATATCTTTTTGCATTTTCGTATTCTAGCATAAAGAAGAATCCAACATATAGTTGGAAAATATGAAAAAGAAAGGAAGTAATCATATGAAAAAATTGCTGGCTGCCGGTATCATTGGATTGTTGACTGTTTCCATTGCCTCCCCGTCTTTTGCCGCTGAGAAACAGGCTGATACAAATGTAGCTGTTTTGTTTGACGGAAGCGGAAGTATGGTTCAAAAAACAGGAGGAGAGCGCAAAATAGACATTGCCAAAAAATCAGTAAAATCTTTTGCCGAACTTCTTCCGAAGGATACAAATCTTATGCTTCGCGTTTTCGGGCATGCAGGGAATAATAAACTGTCCGGTAAAGCCCTTTCGTGCAGTACGACGGAAACTATTTACGGCCTTCATCCATATGAAGGATCCCTGTTTGACAATTCATTGAGTGAGCTCAAGCCGACTGGATGGACACCGATTGCCAAAGCACTTGCAGACACAAGAAAAGAATTTGAAGCATTTGACGCAGACGGGAAAAACGTGGTGTATTTAATCACTGACGGTGAAGAAACGTGCGGCGGAGACCCTGCGGCAGAAATCGAAAAGCTCCGTGCATCAAATGTGGATACGATTGTAAACATCATTGGCTTCAACTTTGATGTCAAGGGTAATGAAGAGATGAAACAAGCAGCTGTCGCTGGCGGCGGAGAATATATTTCAGCGAACAGTGCGGATGAGTTCGAACAGGCTTGGGAAAAAGAAGCACAAAAATTTACTGAGTAAGGAACCTAAAGATCAGGCGCTCCCCAAGGCGCCTTATTTTATTGGTTTAAAAACAATTTGGGCGGGAATGATACCCTAAAAAGGGGTTGAACATATGAAATTATTCGGAATGATTTTTCTTATAGCCACCGTTGCATTCATATTGCTTGGTGTTCTTCTAAAACTGGCAGCCTTCTTTTTTGTCAGCATTCTCACCTTGATCGCAGCTATTGTGCTGTTTACAGTTCTGAAAAAGAATCAGCATAATCAAACATAGAGTCCTTTATACAGAGGTGTCTCAGCGTGTCAACAAACCCCGCGTTCGTTGTCAATGCACATTGGTAAAAGGAACGGCGGCTAAATGCTTAGGCGTCCTGCCTAAACACCGCCGTCATCACATCCTGTGAAAGCCCTTTATATAGAGGGCTCTTTTTGTGTCTCAGAATTCGACAAAATCCGAGGAGTGTGAAAAAATATAAAGGCAGGAACATTGCGGAGGGGAAGAGACATTGAACGATAAAGTAACTGCGGTCAGGGATGTATGGCGCTATGAACAAGGGGAAATAAGCAAAGTAGAGGACCGGATGGTGACGGAATTCCCTTTGACAGTGATACTGAATGGCAGTGAATTTGTGACGCTCGTTTGTACGCCTGAGCATATCGAAGAGCTTGTCATCGGATTTCTCGCATCAGAGGGTGTTATACGATTTCAAAAAGAAATTAAAAGGTTTACAATAGATGAAAGTCTCGGTTTTGTATATGTCGACCTCGTTCACCCTGAGACATTGGATCAAAAGGATTATACGAAACGGGTGATCGGCTCATGCTGCGGAAAGGGCCGTCATTTTTATTTTCAGCAGGATGTCAAAACAGCCAAGACGGCTGTCAGCCAAATCAAGATATCGCCTGAGACATGTCTGGCGCTTATGAAAGACATGCAGCAAGGGAGCGGGACGTTTCAGGATACGGGAGGCGTCCATAATGCGGCGCTTTGCGACACAGAGAAGCTTCTGTTGATGCGCACAGATATCGGTCGGCACAACGCACTTGATAAACTATACGGACACTGCCTTCTAAACGGGATGTCCGTACGCGACAAACTGATTGTGTTCAGCGGCAGAATCTCATCAGAGGTCCTGTTAAAAGCGGCCAAAATCGGCGTGTCGATTGTCATTTCCAAATCGGCCCCGACGGAGCTTGCGATTCAAATGGCTGAAGAATTGAATATCACAGCGATTGGATTTGTCAGAAACGGATCATTTAATGTATATACACACCCTGAGAGAATCAGGGAGTAGGAAGGGGCTGTAGCTATGATTACAGAGTCGCGTCAGATGTTGGATAAAAGAAACAGACCGCTGAGAGACCTTCGCATTTCTGTTACAGACCGCTGCAACTTCCGATGCACGTACTGTATGCCCGCCGAATTATTCGGCCCGGATTATCCTTTTTTAAAGAAAGAGGAGCTGCTTTCATTTGAGGAGCTGGAACGGCTTGCGACATTGTTTGTCACAAGATTTGGCGTTGAAAAAATCCGCTTGACCGGCGGAGAGCCCCTCATGAGAAAGGATATGCCGGAATTAATCAAAAAACTGGCCCGCATACCGGGTATTCGTGACATCGCGATGACGACAAACGGATCACTGCTGCCTGTTTATGCTAAGAGGCTCAAGGAGGCTGGGCTGAAAAGGGTTACGATCAGCCTTGATTCTTTAGAAGACGAGCGTTTTAAGAAGATAAACGGGCGCGGTGTTTCTGTCAGCAAGGTGCTGGAAGGCATTGAAGCGGCGAAGCAAGCGGGGCTCGGTGTTAAAATCAATATGGTCGTTCAAAAGGGCGTCAATGAAAAAGATATACTGCCTATGGCCCGTTATTTTAAAGAAAAAGGGCATATCCTGAGATTCATTGAATTTATGGACGTAGGCAACACCAACCAATGGGAAAAGAAAGACGTCATGACAAAGGCGGAAATCATAGATTTGATCAATAAACACATGCCGGTTGAGCCGATAGCGCCTAATTATATAGGCGAAGTGGCTTCCAGATTCCGCTACTTGGACGGCTCCGGAGAAATTGGCGTCATATCATCTGTATCTGATGCATTCTGCGGATCTTGCAACAGAGCCCGTCTTTCTGCGAGAGGAGAGCTGTTTACCTGCTTATTCGCTTCAAGCGGATTTGACCTCAGAGCTCCGGTTCGCCAGGAATTAAGTGATGACGAACTATCAGAAATGATCGGGACAGTATGGAAAAATCGGATCGATCAGTATTCAGTCGATCGTACGCTATCAAAAGCATCTGGCAAAAAGAAAGTGGAAATGTCTTATATTGGCGGTTAATTTGAAGTCAAAAGCTTATCGGCACTGTCCGGTAAGCTTTTTTATTAGAATCCGAGTGCAAAAAATACGTAGAAAAACCGAAATATATAAGGATAGGCATAAAGAAGGAATCATTGTAAGAAAATTTAATTCCAAAGCCATACATTATGATAAAATATAACCAATTAGAAAATAGAAAGGGTTGGAGGGGCATGGCCGCGTACGAGATCCCGTCATCTCAAGTAGGAGTGAAAATCAATAAGTGGTATAAGCACATTTTAGCATTTCAAGTGGCTGATGCCGTAAAACTGAAAGAAGAAATTGATCTAGATATCGAACAGATGGAAGAGGATCAGCTGCTTCTCCTGTATTATCAGCTGATCAGCTACCGGCACCAAATTATGCTGGATTATGTAAAGCCTGACCTGCACGAGGAATCTCAGCTTCAATATCGTGAATTGATCAAAACGCTGGAAAGCAATCAGGACAGCATCTCCGGATTATCTGAGTATTATTTTCACTTGTTTAGAGGAATGTACGAATTTGAACAGAACAATTACATCTCGGCTATATCCTTTTATCGGAAAGCTGAGAAGATGCTTGCGTTTGTAGAAGATGAAATTGAAAGAGCGGAATTTCATTTTAAAGTGGCGGAAGTCTTTTATATTATGAAGCAGACGCACTTTTCCATGAACCATGCCGTACAGGCGCTGGAGACGTATAAGGCTCACGATTTTTACAGAGTCAGAAGAATTCAATGCCATTTCGTCATATCAGGAAACTACATTGACTACAGAAATTATGAAAAAGCGCTTGAACATTTAGATGACGCGTATCGCCTTGCTTTATTGGAAGGACAGCCCCGTTTGATCGGATCAGCCCTTTATAATATTGGTAATTGCTATGATGACAAGGGGGAGCTGGATCAGGCCGCCGAATACTTTGAAAAAGCGCTTCCTGTCTTCGAGGATTATCAGCTGGAACAGCTTCCAAAAGCGCTCTTCAGCCTGACTCGCGTTCTTTTCAAAAAACAAGATAGCGAAGCCGCGATACGGTACTATGAAAAAGGGATTGCCATTGCCCAAAAACGAAACGACTTCTTCAGTCTGGCAAAATATAAATTTCTGCAGGCATTATATGTGGAATCTGTCAATTTGAATATGATTCAAGAAGTATTTGATTATATGGAAGAAAAGGGCCTGTATGTATATATTGAAGAATTTGCTTTAGATGCTGCCTCTTATTTCAGTCATCGCGAACAATATAAAGAAGCGGTGTATTTTTATGAAAAAGCGGTCAGCATGAGAGAGATGATTCAAAGGAACGATTGTTTATATGAAGTATGAGACAAAACCATCTGCTGGCAGATGGTTTTTTTTTATGCAAAAAAAGGGGAGCATCGGAACGTTTATTTCCGGGGAGAACAGGAAAAATCGCTACAGCACTGTTTTTTGAACAAAAGCCGTTTTGGGATGCAGATATGCATGTGAGGGGGAATTCAATGTTTGGTTTTAATGATATGGTGAAGTTTCTGTGGTCTTTCCTCATTGTTCTGCCGCTTGTACAGATTATACATGTTTCTGGGCACAGTTTTATGGCTTTTATTTTTGGCGGAAAAGGATCGTTGGATATAGGCATGGGAAAAACGCTGCTTAAAATTGGACCCATACGGTTCAGAACGATTTATTTTATCGATTCTTTTTGCCGGTACGGGGAGTTGAAAATTGACAATCGATTCTCAAATGCACTCGTGTATGCAGGGGGCTGCTTGTTTAACCTCATCACGATTTTTGCAATCAATCTGCTGATTATACACAGTGTATTAAAGCCGAATGTGTTTTTCTATCAGTTTGTCTATTTTTCTACGTATTATGTGTTTTTTGCCCTGCTGCCGGTCCGGTATTCGGAGAAAAAGTCATCAGACGGGCTGGCAATATACAAGGTGCTCCGTTACGGAGAGCGCTACGAAATCGATAAATAACATTAGAATGTTTATTGTCTCTCAGATCGGGAAGATAACAAGTACACACATAATTGAGAGGGGAGAATTAACATGGGTAACGATAGTGTAAAAGACAAAATGAAGGGCGGCTTTAATAAAGCCAAAGGAGAAGTGAAGGATAAAGTCGGAGATATGGCTGACAGAACGGACATGCAGGCTGAAGGCAAAAAAGATAAGGCGAAAGGCGAAATCCAAAAGGATATCGGGAAAGCCAAGGATAAATTTTCAGATAAAGATTAATCGTACGGAAGAGGCAGGAAACGAAATGTTTCTTGTCTTTTTTTGTTCGATTTTTCTGATGTAAATAAATATAACAAAAAAAGAAGCTGATTTGGTCAAGGTAACTAAATTTTTTAAATATTCTTTGAATTAATAGACCTCTTCTATATAATAATGACATAAGTTGTAAACTTTTATTACATCATTTGAGAAATCAAACAAAGGGGTTTTGATGACGGAATGTACTGCACCGAAGAAAGTGTCGGAAGCCACGGGAGTGCGAAAAAACAGTTGATATCGACACAAGCGGGGATTCAGTGAAGGCCGGAATTCTTCACTCGTTAAGAGGAACGGTGGCGATCAGCGAAGTGACCGTCCATGATGCGGAGTTAATGGCAATAGTCGGGTTCTCGGTATCGTGGAGGGCGGCGCCTCAGACTGGCCTGCATGCCATGCTTCCGGTTGCGGAGCAAAACAACGGGCTGCCATCAGGAATGTAACGTCTGGTTATGATCAATCGATGGTTTTGCACAGCCTTAGCTTCGCCCGGGGCAGATTGTCGCTGTATTAGGCCGACTCCGGCTAAACAGAGGGGGCTATTTGTTTTAATCAAACGTTTGTTCAAAACGAAAAGGCGTCAACAGCAACAGCTTGCAATCGTCAGAGCGCTGATGGTAAATCTGAAAAATATTTTACTTAATAAACAATTGGAAGGAATTCAGATTTTAATTGTCGAACTAGTCAGACAAGTTATTATAGAAATTTCCAAAAAAAAAGACATTTGTTATCTTAGTCGAGCGCAGTCTGGAAAACGCGTTAATCTGTGCTGACTATCTTTCTGTGATCGACAGGGGAACGGTTGTTGACCATGGCAAGGCTGATGAAGAAACGGCATGCCGCTTTGAAAGGCATCTTACCGTATGACCCCCATTCTCGAAGAAAGGGAGGTGATGTCCCGCCTGACTGTTCCGCAAATTCGTAGTAGCCGCATCTGCTTTATATGACAAAAGAAGGAGGACTACAGATGAAACTGACACCGGTTGAACAAGAGAAATTGCTCATTTTTGCAGCGGGGGAATTAGCCAAACAGCGAAAGGCGCGGGGCGTTCTGCTGAACTATCCTGAGGCTGCTGCTTATATCACCTGCTTTATTATGGAAGGCGCACGTGATGGGAAGGGAGTAGCAGAGCTGATGGAAGCCGGCCGCCATGTATTAACGGAAAAAGATGTGATGGAAGGAGTGCCTGAGATGCTTGACAGCATTCAGGTGGAGGCCACATTTCCGGATGGAGTAAAGCTTGTTACGGTACATCAGCCAATTTCTGCGGAGGTGAAGTCATGAAGCCGGGAGCATTTCAAATTGCTGAGGGAACCATTACGATTAATGAAGGCCGTGAGATACGGGAGGTAACGGTAAAAAACACCGGATCACGCTCCATTCAAGTCGGTTCGCATTTTCATTTTGCGGAGGCCAACGGGGCTTTATTATTTGACCGTGAGCTGGCGATCGGCATGCGTCTTGATGTTCCATCAGGCACGTCGGTCCGTTTTGAGCCGGGAGAGCAGAAAACGGTCTCACTAGTGGAAATCAGAGGACGCAAGACAATTAAAGGGCTGAACGGAATGGCCGACACGTTTATCGATGAACGCGGCAAAGAAAAAACGTTGGCCAACTTAAAACAAGCCGGCTGGATGGAGGGTGTAATCCGATGAAAATGTCACGGGAGGAATATGCGGAACTGTTTGGCCCGACAACGGGCGATAAAATCAGATTGGGCGACACGGATTTATGGATCGAAGTCGAAAAGGATTTCACAGTATATGGTGAAGAAATGATCTTTGGCGGCGGAAAAACAATCCGCGACGGCATGGGCCAAAACGGCAGAATCACAGGGAAGGATGGCGCTTTGGATTTGGTTATCACCAACGTCGTGCTATTGGATTACACAGGCATTGTCAAAGCGGATGTCGGTGTGAAAGACGGCCGGATTGTCGGTGTCGGAAAAAGCGGAAATCCTGATATCATGGATGGAGTCGATCCGCACATGGTCATCGGAGCGGGGACAGAGGTGATTTCCGGTGAAGGCAAAATTTTAACAGCCGGGGGAGTGGACACGCACATTCATTTTATTTGTCCTCAGCAGATGGAAGTTGCGCTTTCTTCAGGTGTGACGACCCTTTTGGGAGGCGGAACAGGACCCGCTACAGGAAGCAAAGCGACAACATGTACGTCCGGGGCGTGGTATATGGCGAGGATGCTGGAAGCGGCCGAGGAGTTTCCGATCAATGTCGGCTTCTTAGGAAAAGGGAATGCATCCGATAAAGCGCCGCTGATCGAGCAGGTGGAAGCAGGCGCCATCGGCCTTAAGCTTCATGAAGACTGGGGCACGACGCCAAGCGCCATTAAAACGTGTATGGAAGTCGTGGACGAGGCTGATATTCAAGTTGCCATCCATACCGATACGATTAACGAAGCGGGCTTTTTGGAAAACACGCTCGACGCGATCGGGGACCGGGTCATTCATACTTATCACATTGAAGGAGCAGGCGGCGGCCACGCTCCGGATATTATGAAGCTCGCCTCTTACGCGAACATTCTGCCGTCATCTACAACGCCAACCATTCCTTATACCGTTAATACGATGGATGAGCATCTTGACATGATGATGGTCTGCCACCATTTAGATGCGAAAGTGCCTGAAGATGTGGCGTTCAGCCATTCCAGAATCAGGGCTGCGACAATTGCCGCGGAGGATATTCTCCATGATATCGGTGCGATCAGCATGACATCATCGGATTCCCAAGCGATGGGGCGGGTCGGTGAAGTGATCATCCGAACATGGCAGGTAGCCGATAAAATGAAAAAACAACGCGGCGCTCTTGCCGGTGAAAACGGTAATGACAATGTGCGCGCAAAACGGTACATTGCCAAATACACGATTAATCCGGCAATTACGCACGGGCTCAGCCATGAAGTCGGCTCGGTGGAAAAAGGGAAGCTTGCTGATCTCGTTCTGTGGGACCCGGTATTTTTCGGCGTAAAACCGGAACTGGTCTTAAAGGGCGGCATGATTGCACGTGCGCAAATGGGAGATCCGAACGCGTCCATCCCGACTCCTGAACCGGTTTTCATGCGCCAAATGTATGCGTCTTACGGAAAAGCCAACCGCTCAACCTCGATTACATTTATGTCTCAGGCAAGCATAGAGCGTGGTGTGGCGGAAAGCTTAGGGCTGGAAAAAAGGATTTCTCCAGTCAAAAATATCAGAAAGCTGAGCAAGCTGGATATGAAGCTGAATTCGGCTTTGCCGAAGATTGAGATTGATCCAAAAACCTATCAGGTCTTTGCTGACGGGGAGGAATTGTCTTGCCAGCCTGTCGATTATGTCCCCCTTGGACAAAGATATTTCTTATTCTGATAAGAAGCGGCCGGAGTGCATCCGGCCGTTCTATTGACTAAAAACGGTGCACAAAACCCGTGTATTTAGTGTATATTAGATGTTGACAAACGAATCAAATGTAACTATTATAGTTACAACGGTGGTGAAAAAACATGATTAACAGCCGTCTTGCTGTTGCCATTCATATTTTATCCCTCATCTCGATGGATGAAAAAACATCTTCAGAAATCATTGCTGACAGTGTCAACACGAATCCAGTAGTCGTGCGAAGAATGATCAGCCTGCTGAAAAAAGCTGATATTCTCACATCACGCGCCGGGGTGCCGGGTGCAAGCCTCAAAAAAGATCCTGCTGATATTTCTCTTTTAGAAGTGTACCGGGCTGTCCAAAAGCAAGAAGAACTCTTTGCGGTTCATGAAAACCCGAATCCGAAATGTCCGGTAGGGAAAAAAATTCAGAACGCTCTGGATGAAACGTTTGAAAGTGTGCAAAGAGCGATGGAAAATGAACTGGCGAGCAAGTCATTAAAAGATGTTATGAATCATCTCTTTTAATCAAAAGGGATGACTTCTCACCGCTAACATGTAACTGAAATTGTTACAAATAAGGAGGAAATGAAAAATGAAAATTGGTATTATAGGCGCAAGCGGGAAAGCGGGAAACGAGATTTTGAAAGAAGCGAAAACAAGAGGCCATGAAGTGACAGCCATCGTCAGAAACGCTTCAAAAGTGCAGGGGCAGGACGTAGCGGTTTTGGAAAAAGATGTGTTTGAACTGACTGCGGAAGACATCAAGCCTTTCGACGCAGTCGTAAACGCTTTTGGAGCAGCACCCGGCCAAGAACATCTTCATGTTGAAGCAGGAAGAGCACTCATCAACATCTTAAAGGACGCGAAGCACACAAGATTGCTTGTTGTTGGCGGAGCGGGAAGCCTGTTTGTTGATGAAGCCAAAACAACCCGTTTAATGGATACGCCGGAATTTCCGAAAGAATATTTGCCAACTGCATCAAATCAAGGCGAGAACCTGAAAGATTTGCAGCAGACAGACTCCATTTCCTGGACGTTCCTCAGTCCTGCGGCATTTTTTGATCCGGCAGGAAAACGGACTGGGTCTTACCAAAAAGGAAAAGACAATGTCATCGTAAATGCAAAAGGCGACAGCTATATCAGCTATGCAGATTATGCCATTGCTGTACTGGACGAGCTTGAACATCCCGAACACAAAAATGAACGCTTCACAGTGGTAAGCGAAGCGGAATAATAAAAAACCCGGAGCCAGCTCCGGGTTTTTCTCATTAATAAGTGCTGTACGTATCGCTGAAAAGGCCGTCAGCAATCCCAAGCATTAAAAAGATGAAGAAGGCGATAATCGCAAGAATGGATACAGCAATGCTTACGATCAAATAAATCCCTTGCATCTTTACGAATTTCGCGTAATTCTCCAGCATTAAGTCTCCAGACTGTCCGCTATTGTGTTCAGCCATTTGGCCTGCTTCCCTAGCTGACCTCATCAAAAAGATACCGGAAATAATTTGCAGTACGCCTGGCACGGCACCGATTAGAAAAATGAACGCGCCTGAAAGCGCGGTGATTGCGCCCATAATAATAAATAAAATGCCTGTAGCTTTTCCCCATTTCGAAATGCTGATGAGGGTTTTGTTCATTGTTTCAGGATTCATGTATACTGGCTCCCCTTTACAAAAAAATACTCACTTTTCTTTTATACACTATTTGTGAGAAGTTTTGTATAGAAAATAACATTTTGGGGATTGACCCTAACGTTGCGTGATTGTTTACGATAAAAAAGAGGAGGTGTTATGTATGAAATATCAAGTTAAACAAGTGGCGGAGATATCAGGTGTTAGCATTCGGACGCTTCATCACTATGACAATATTGAGCTTCTGAATCCTTCAGCGCTTACTGATGCTGGGTATCGTTTGTACAGTGACGCAGACCTGGAAAGACTGCAGCAGATTTTATTTTTCAAGGAAATCGGGTTTCGTCTGGATGAGATTAAAGAGATGCTGGATCATCCGAATTTTGACCGGAAAGCGGCACTTCAGTCGCAAAAGGAGATATTGATGAAGAAAAAACAAAGAATGGATGAGATGATTCAAACAATTGACAGGACGCTTTTGTCCGTTGATGGAGGGGAAACGATGAATAAGAGGGATTTATTTGCCGGATTAAGCATGAAAGACATTGAAGAGCATCAGCAGACATACGCTGATGAAGTCAGAAAGCTGTATGGTAAGGAAATCGCAGAAGAAACAGAGAAAAGGACATCTGCATACTCGGCAGATGATTGGCGCACAATCATGGCTGAATTTGATTCGATTTACAGACGAATTGCGGCGCGAATGAAGCATGGGCCCGATGATGCAGAGGTTCAGGCCGCAGTGGGGGCATTTCGCGATCATATTTGCCAATATCATTACGATTGCACACTCGACATTTTCAGAGGACTCGGGGAAGTGTATATCACTGACGAGCGATTTACCGATTCAATCAATCAATATGGAGAAGGTCTTGCCGCTTTTTTGCGGGAGGCGATCATCATTTACTGTGACCATCAGGAAAACCCCCGGCCGTAAAGGCTGGGGGTTTTCGCATCTTATAAGATCGGCGACAACAGCCGGGAGACGGATTCTTTTATTCGAATCCACAACGGGCGCTGCAGATACTCCTCATAGGTGAATTTTCTGGATACTAGCAAATCTTCTTTAAAAGTTGAAACCAGTTTTTTAGCAATGGTGATATCGTAAATAAATGCATTAACCTCAAAATTCAGCCTGAAGCTTCGGACATCAATGTTCGCTGTGCCGACTGAAGCGATTTCGTCATCCACCACGATGGTTTTCGCGTGAATAAAGCCGTTATCGTAAATATAGACAGTGGCTCCGGCTTTCAGCAGATCGCCGATATACGAAAGTGTCGCCCAGTATACAAAGGCGTGATCGGGCTTGTTCGGAATCATAATGTTAACGTCAATGCCCGAAAGGCAAGCGATCCTTAAAGCATCCAGCAGGCTTGCATCTGGGATAAAATAAGGTGTTTGTATCAAAATGGAACGCTTGGCGTTCGAAATCATTTTGATGTAGCCATTTTTAATTTGTTCCCATTCCGAATCAGGGCCGCTTGTGACAATCTGCATCCCGACGTTGCCTTTTGGGCCGTAATCAGGAAAGTGATTTGGAATATATGTCAGCGTATGGTGATGAGAAGCTTGGTTCCAGTCAAGGATGAACCGTGTTTGGATGGCGTGCACGGCCGTTCCTTGCAGCCGGATATGCGTATCCCGCCAATAACCGAATTTCGGATTAAGCCCTAGATACTCATCTCCGACGTTAAAGCCTCCGACATAACCGGTCATTCCGTCTATGATCACAAGCTTTCGATGGTTTCGGTAATTCAGCCGCAGGTTAATCGGCCTGAGCTTTGACGGGAAAAAGACCTCCACATGCCCGCCAGCCTCGCGAAGCTCTTTAAAAAACTTTTTTCTCAGCGTTCTGGACCCGAGTTCATCATAAAGCACTCTGACCTGAACACCTTCCTTCGCCTTTTGGATGAGAGCGTCCCGCAATTTTTTGCCTAATTCATCGCCTTTATAAATATAATACTGTAAATGGATATGATCCTTAGCCTTTGAAATGTCACTCAGCAGCCGCTGAAATTTATCCCGTCCATCTGTAATGACTTCAACTGAATTATCCTCTGTAAACACAGCATGGTTATTCATAATCAGCATATAAATTAAATCTTTGTTATCAAAGGTTGCCCGGTTGTTAAACTGAAATTGCTTGGTTTCTAAATCTTCAAGCTGATGCTTCAGCAGCCTTTCAATTCCAATCTTTTTCCGGTCTTCCCATTGAAACAAATGCTTGCGTCTGAGATTATGGCCGAATAATAAGTATAAAATAAAGCCTAAAACGGGAATAAAGAAAAGAACAAGCAGCCACGCCCAAGATGCACTGGCATCGCGCCGTTCTTTGAAGATGACAATGATGGCCAAAAGAATATTTAAAATGAAAAAAAGTGATAAAAGGATGGAAGAAATACTCACTTTGTAACCCCGCTCATTCATATTTATCAAGAAGATTGCCATTAGTATTCCATGAATAACAGTGATCTGATTCCCATTACAAATTATAACACTCACATTTTAAAAGAATAAAGAGCGGCGATCCAGATTCTTCGTGAAAAATACGGGCAGATTTCTTTAAAACCAGCTTGCACCTGCGTTAAAATAAACACATATGATAACGTTCGTGAAGCTTGAAACACCAAATAAAGGGGGAGGATTACATGAACTTTTACAGAGTCGAACAAATGCCGGGGTTCATCAAAACAGAAATGCAAAAAATTCAAAAGGCCGTACAGCCTTTCATGAAAAAAACCGTCATTTACCGTTTTCTTGCTATTCCGCTTGCTGCATTCTCTCTCTTTAATTTAGCTGCTTTTCTATTTCATGCTTCAGCTGACAGGGAGTCCCTGATCAGCGCAGGCATATTCGCCCTTTTGGCGGCGCTCGGGCTCGCATTTTTTAAAGAGGCAGGCTATCAGCATAAACAAATCCAAAAAACGGTTCACATCTATATGCTGAACAGGATCAAAAAGAGCGAAATCCTTTCAGAAGAGCGGAAAAGCTCCTACGCACGACAAATAAAGGAAGAGCCTTTTGCGATGCGGAGTTTTGTTGAATTTTTGACTGAGGAAGACAGACGCAAAAAAATGTATTAAAGAAGATCTGCACCCGGATTGTTGAGATTTTCCAGACGATCCGGGTGTGTTTTTTTGCATGCAGACACCCGAAATAAAAAGTGCGGTTTCGGATTGATTCCGACTTCATCCGTTTTTTTGATATTCATTTCTGGGTAACAGCGTTGCTTTGTTGATTTCCTCTACTAGAGATGTCTATTGTATGCTTGCTTCAGGATTTGGTGTTTACGCCGGCCTGCTTTGAATAGTCAAATAAAATAGGCATGGTTCCGTTTATATGGAACTCATGCCCTGTCCTGTCTCATCATTATTCAAACACCGGATCATCCTCATAATAATAAGAATCCGGATCATCATACGAAGGCGTGTTCTCAAAAGCAGCAATGCCGATTACCACCAGCACGAAAATGGCTACAATGATCCCGATCAGGACAGTAACGATACTGGATGCTGCATAAAACAGCTGCATTTTTATAAATGTCCCGTAATTTTCAAGCATGCTTTCGCCAGCGCTGCCGGTTAGATTTCCTTCGGCTTCCGCGGCTGCTTTTGCTGAGCGCATCAAAAATACGCCTGAAATAATGAGCAGTACGCCCGGAATGGCGCCAATCACTGTCATCAAAACAGAAAGAGTGACAAGCGATCCCATAATGATTAACAAGATGCCAGAAATTTTGCCCCACTTGGCAATGTCGGATAGCGACTTGACAGCAGAGGCACTCAGCTGGCGGGTCTCCTGCTCAACAGGTGCAGTCTCCTGTTTAACAAGGCTATTTTCTTCATTATGATTTTCAATTTCGTTTTCATCTTTATCCAGACTAATCATGAAAGCTCTCTCCCTAAAATTTTTAAATCGTATCTTTTCCCGTCCATTTCGGCGATGCCGGGGAATAGTCCCCATTCTGCAAACCCGTGCTTTTCAAACAGCTTCAGGCTTGGTTTATTATGCCCGAAAATGAAGGCCATAAGTGAGCGGATGCCAAGATTCGGGGCAATGCGGAGCGCTTCTTGAAGCAAATATGATCCAACACCTTTGCCGCGGCATGCTTCGTCAATGTATATGCTGACTTCCGCTGTTTTATTATAGGCTGGCCTTCCATAAAATGTTTCAAAGCTGATCCAGGCAGCGACGTTTCCGTTTTCATCCTCGGCCACATAGAGCGGACGTGCCTCTGTATGTCCCGAAAACCATTCCATCCGGTCTTCAGGAGTTACCGGTTCGGTATCGGCTGTTACCATTCGAGAAGCAATCGTTGAATTATAAATCGCAACAACAGCCTCCAGATCTTTATTTTCAGCAAGGCGCAATGTCATGTTCATACGTTTTTGGCACTCCTCTCAAAAAAATACATATTTTCGTTCAGTCTGTGCAAACTACATCTAAAAAAGTTTTTTTGGATAGGTTGTATATATTTTCAGAAAAGTGTTCAGAATGTTGCTGAGGTGATGAAACAATGAGAGAGGAAGAAAAGAAAACTTCTCAAGTCAAAAAACTTCAGCAGTTTTTTCGTAAACGCTGGGTGTTCCCTGCAATTTACTTAGTCAGTGCGGCCGTCATTTTAACAGCTGTCCTTTGGTATCAATCAGTATCAAATGATGAGGTAAAGGATCAGTTGGCTGATAACGGCGGAAACTCCGCATATGACAACAACGACGATGCAGTTGAAGTAGGAAAGTCAATGGAAAATGTCGCAATGCCGGTTGTTGATTCTGAAAACGTTTCTGTTGTGAAAAAGTTCTATGAAACCGATGCCGCAAAAGAAGAGAAAGAAGCAGCACTCGTTACCTATAATAACACGTACAGCCTAAGCAAAGGAATTGACTTAGCTGAGAAAGACGGAAAAGATTTCGATGTCTCTGCTTCTCTGAGCGGTACGGTTGTTAAAGCTGAAAAAGATCCAGTGCTGGGATATGTTGTGGAAGTAGAACATGCCGACGGTTTATCGACTGTGTATCAATCTCTTTCCGAAGTAAGCGTTGAGCAAGGTGACAAAGTAAAACAAAATCAAGTGATCGGAAAATCTGGCAAGAACCTTTACAGTGAAGACAGCGGAAACCACGTGCACTTTGAAATCCGTAAAGATGGGGTCGCAATGAATCCGTTAAACTTTATGGACAAACCAGTTTCTTCTATTGAAAAAGCAGCAGCTGCTGAAGAAAAAGCTGCCACCCAAGAAACAGAAGAATCCATTCAGCAATCTTCCGAGAAAAAGGACGGATCAACTGAAAAAGGAACAGAAGAAAAATCCGGTGAGAAAAAGGATGATTCGACTGACAAATCTGGTTCTAAAGAAAGCAGCACAACAGAAGACACTGAGCAGTCTTAATGAAGACAGCGTCTATCCTTGTGATGGACGTTTTTTTTCTGTTACTTTTTGCATAATGTCATCGTCTATGTAGTTACACATAGGCACGTTTGCTATAAAGGAGGTTATGCTGTGAATCGTCTATTGCTTGCGGGATGGACCCTGTTTATTCTGCTCTCTGTCTGTACGGAAAGCTTCAGCGGCATGGTCGTGTCACAAACGGTGGCTTTTCATTTTCAGCCGCACCCTGATATGTCTCGTTTTTTAGACATGGATTTTACAGAGCTTGCTATACCTGAAGCGTTTATTCAAAAAATCGGACATGCGTTTTCCTTCTTTGTGCTGACATATTTGCTGTGGAAACAGCGGGGCAGCATAAGATCAGCTTCAGCCGGCTCATTTGCGTTTGCTTTTTTTACAGAAGTTCTTCAGCTCTTCTTCAGCAGGAACGGTTGTATCCGGGATGTGCTTATCGATGCTGTTGGTATTGGATTGTTTTATGGTTTATATGTGTTGGCGAAGCGAAGAAAACAAGAGATGTATGAGAAATATTAAAGCCGGCTGTCTTGGTTAAAGACGCCGGCTTTTGTCTTTCTTAGAAATTTTGATCGGTTGGTTTTTTCGTCAGTTTATTGATAATGGTTTCATAAATCCTCACGACCAAATCGACGAACGGGCGAAGCAGATCTGAAAATCTAAAGAAAAGGAACCCGATAATGATGGCGACAACGAGGCTGCCCAATACATCTACCGGATAGTGATGTCCCACCCAAATTCTCGAAAAGCCTGTCAAAAGCCCAAAAATGACAAGCGGCCAGCCGATTTTGCGGTTTCTGAAAAGCATCGCAATAGAAATCGCTAATGCACCTGTCGTGTGGTCACTTGGAAATGAAGCATCCGCAGCATGCGGAATCAGTGTATGCACTGTATGCGCAACGAACGGGCGCGGTTCGAAATAAACAAGCGTAATCAAATAGTTGATCACAAGGCCTGCAATTCCTGTGATGCCTGCGTATAGCACATGTTTTCTGCTTTGTGTGTTCCCAAACAGCCAGATTGCCAATAGGATAAGGGCATAGGCGACAATGGCATATTCCGTGATGAAGACCATAATGGAATCGAGAACTGAATTGTGATGAGATAGTCCATGGATTGCTTTAAAAATTTCGTAGTTCAAATAATCACCTTTTACATTTTTATATTTAGTAGACTAATCTTACTCATGAAAAGTTTCAAATAAAAATAGAGATTGTCTGAAATAACGGCGCTTGAAGAGAATTCGAAGAGGAATCGCGGTTTCTGGGGGGGATTCTGTGCACAAAAAAAGAGATCCGGAGTGTCCGAATCTCGTACCGATATTAAAGTGCTTCAGGTCCTTCTTCGCCTGTGCGGATGTTGATCGTATTGCTGATTTCATAGACAAATATTTTACCGTCACCCGGTGATCCCGTTTTCAGCACCCTTTTAGCGGTCTCAGTCACTTGATCAACAGGAACCTTGCTGACCACAATTTCTATTTTTAAACGCTCGTATACATTGCTTTCTATTTTTACCCCTCGATAGAGCTCCGTATGTGCTTTTTGAAGGCCGCAGCCGTGTACATTGGAGAAAGTCAGAGAGGTCACTCCGATTTTTCCGAGTTCCTGCTTCAGCTTTTCAAAATTTGCCGGACGCGTTACAATTTCTACCTTGAACATTTGACCGCTCATAGCGTCACTCCTCACATAGAATCTTGATATGCTTTTTCCCCGTGCATCGTTAAGTCAAGCCCAAGTGACTCTTCTTCTTCAGTTGCGCGAAGGGGAAGGAAGAGGCTTACCAATTTAATAATAACGAAAGTGACAATAAATACAAAAACATAAGTGGCGGCGATGGCGACGATTTGTTTCCAGATTAAGCTTGCATCACCGTAAAATAACCCATCTGCGCCCGCTGAGTTAACAGAGGTTGTTGCGAATAATCCTGTTGCGATTCCGCCCCATGTGCCGCCGATCCCGTGCAGGCCAAAGGCGTCAAGCGCGTCGTCGTATCCGAATTTCTTTTTAAGCGAGAATACTCCCCAGAAACAAACAGCTCCGCCGATGATGCCGATAATAATGGAAGCGAACGGTGTGACAAATCCGGCAGCCGGCGTAATGGCGACAAGCCCGGCGATTGCGCCAGATACCGCTCCGAGCATTGTCGGTTTTTTGTTAATGATCCATTCTACTAAGATCCAGCCGGCGATCCCGGCTGCAGCCGCGGTGTTTGTGTTGATGAACGCGTACATGGCTACACCATCTAAAGTCAAAGCGCTGCCGACGTTAAAGCCGAACCAGCCGAACCAAATCAAAGCTCCTCCTAAGAAGGTGTAAATGAGGTTATGCGGAGAAGACGCTGTACCGTCTTTCCGTTTGCCGAGCACAATGGCAAGAACAAGTCCTGCCACACCGGAGGAAATATGAACAACATTGCCGCCAGCAAAATCGAGCGCTCCAAGCTGGCCGATCCAGCCGCCGCCCCATACCCAGTGCGCTACGGGTGTGTAAACCAAAGAGGCCCATAAAACCGAGAATAAAAGAAAAGCGCCGAATCGCATCCGCTCTGCGAAGGCCCCGGAAATAATCGCTGTAGTCAGAACGGCAAACGTCATTTGGAACATCATAAATAACGAGTGGGGGATGGTATCGCTGTAATCTCCCGGATCAAATCCGACCCCTTTGAGGCCGGCCCACTCCAGCCCGCCGATGATTGAATTGCCTGGTGCGAAGGCAAGTGTATATCCGAACAGCACCCAAACGATGGAAACGATGGCAATGGAAGAGAAACTGTGCATGGCAGTGCTCAGCACATTTTTGCTCTTTACCATTCCTCCATAAAATAACGCTAATCCCGGGGTCATCAGCCACACGAGTAAAGCGCAAAAGAACATAAAAACTGTATCGCCCATTTGCATGTCTCATTCCTCCGTATCTTTCAGAATAAAAAGCAATTATTATATTTCTTCATTATAGAGAAAAAAGAATGATAAAACATTTTCATGTAAGATTTCCTAACATGGTTTTTAAGAAATGTTATCGAGGGACGGAAAGAAAGGAGAACGACATTTTTTACGATATAAGACTTTGTATCTATAAAAGAAGCTATTCATATGAGCTGAAAAGGGAATTTACATTAATTAGAATACTATATACTGTATTAATTGTACTATATCAAATAATACACCGAGGGGGATGTATGATGAAGAAAGGCGGCAGACTGAGGAAAGCGGTACGCAAGTCGATTCCCGCGACGTTCCGATTGTTTTTAGCCTTTAATTTTTTCGTGTACGGTCTGGCGAAAGTGGTAATTGGCCAGTTTGGCGAGGTGACGCCTGAAATCGAGGCGGCTGCCGGGAAGGGGTTTACGATCGCGTGGACATTTTTCGGTTATTCTCATATCTATGAACTGTTTATAGGTTTTGGTGAAATCCTGGCAGCTGTTTTATTAGTAATTCCGCGAACGGCTGCATTAGGGGCGGTTATTTTTATGCCCATTATTGTGAACATCGTCTTGATTAACTATTGTTTTGATATTGGCGTGCAGGATCTTAGCACGATATTAATGGTTATGTGTCTCATCCTGCTTTGGATGGACCGCCGCAAATTCACAGGCATTTTCAGGCAGGAACCGATAGACAGCAGGCAGGTGATGAAGCGATGACGCCCCTTATGATTACAGTGCTTGCCGGTTTGTTCGTATGCACAACCTGTTACTACTACATAAAAGAAAAATCATGAGACAACGTTCCTTCTGAGAATTTCACAAGCATCATAAAAGAACTTAGGCAGTGTGAAGAGTAAAATATGCAATGTGAGAAACACTAACAGTATCAGGAGGAGACGTATGATGAATACACTCAACATTGATTTTCAGAAAACAGCATTGGTTATCATTGATTTACAAAAGGGGATTGTGCCGATTGATCAAAGCGGCCAGGTTGTCCCGAACGCGAAAAAGCTCGTAGATGAATTTCGGAAACATAACGGGTTCATCAGCTTTGTAAATGTAGCCTTTCATGATGGAGCGGACGCCCTGAAGCCGCAAACGGATGAGCCTGCGCAGGGAGGTTCAGGGAAAATGCCGGCGGACTGGGCCGAATTTGTTCCGGAAATCGGTGTGCAGGATGGCGATTATACTGTGACAAAACGGCAATGGGGTGCTTTTTTTGGCACAGATTTAGACTTGCAGCTCAGACGCCGCGGCATTGATACGATTGTATTGTGCGGCATCGCAACGAATATCGGGGTGGAAAGCACAGCACGGGAGGCATTTCAGCTTGGCTATCAGCAGATTTTTATTACAGATGCCATGTCCACATTTAGCGATGAAGAGCATGAAGCCACACTGCGCTTTATTTTCCCGAGAATCGGTAAATCGCGGACAACGGAAGAGTTTCTGGAACAAGTGAAATGATGTTATCGAAAAAAAGCCGGGCTGTTTTTTTAACAGCGGTGGCTTCGGGAACAATGCTGAATCCGCTGAACTCGTCTATGATCTCTCTTGCGCTCCATAGCATCCAGCATGAGTTTCACCTCTCGTTTACAACGGTTTCCTGGCTGATTTCCTCGTTTTACTTGGCGAGTGCCGTGGCACAGCCCGTAACGGGGAAGCTCGGTGATTTGATTGGGCGGAAACGCTTGTTTTTATTCGGGCTTATTCTTGTTGCGGTTTCTGCCATCGGGGCGCCGTTTGCGCCGACGTTTATGACATTATTGGTCATGCGGCTGTTTCAATCGGTGGGGAGCAGTGCGATTTATCCGTCAGGTGTCGGCTTGATTCGGAATCATATTCATGAGCGCCAAGCTTCAGCCTTGGCTGTACTCTCTATTTTTGCGTCCGCCATGACGGCGCTGGGGCCGACAGTCGGCGGGTTTTTGATTGTATGGGGAGGCTGGCCGGCGATCTTTATCGTTAATTTGCCGTTTATAATCCCCAGCTTCTTATTGGGCCTGTATATGTTCCCGAAAGATCAGAAAAAAGGGGCGGGAATCAAAACCATTATTCAGCAGCTCGACATTCTTGGAATTGTTTTATTTGCCGGGGGAATCATTTTCCTTCTATCCTTTTTGCTGTCGTTCAGCACGTCGCCGCATGCGGTTGAAGGTGTGCTTGGCTTGCTTCTGCTCTGTGCGTTTGTCTGGCGCGAGCTGAAAACGGATAAGCCGTTTATTGATGTCCGTCTGTTTAAAACACAGCGAAACCTGTCAGCCGTGTATGTTCAGTTTATTTTATTGAATGTTTTCTTCTATTGTTTATTTTTTGGTCTGCCAAGTTACTTTCAGGATGAAATGCATCTTTCTGTTCAAACGAGCGGCCTGTTTATGCTGTTTATGTCTGGAATGAGCATCGTTGTGTCACCTCTAACTGGCAAATGGATCGACCGATCTGGTGTCGTCAAGCCGATCTTTGCGGGAGCGCTTTTGATGACGGCTGGAGCCGTGCTCTTAACCATCTTTTTTATCAATGTCCAGACCATCGGTAAAGGGCTCATTCTGTCGCTCCTGGGTATAGGCTACGGACTGGGCAATGTCGCGCTTCAGGCAGCGATGCTGAAAACGAGTCCTTCCAACATGGTAGGAACGACTTCAGGCCTGTTTCAAACCTGCCGTTACCTAGGATCGATTTTGTCTTCGGTGATCCTTGGCATTCTTTTTGGTAAAGAAATCACGGCAGCCCATTTTGATATGATGGGAATCATTATGACCATAGCGGGCGGAGCGAGCCTGTTAATGGCTGTGAGATTTGCTGCATTAATGAAAACTGCATCTTAAGAAAGAGACGGGCTCTGAGGTCTGTCTCTTTTTCTTGTTTAAGCTGTTCAAATACAAATGGGAAAATTGTATATCATAGCCAGTGTTATTGTCTGACTCTTCAGTTATATTAAGTGACATCTGATGTCAAAAAACATAACGTGATGACATATAGACAATATGGAAAGGGGAGCCGGCTATGAAATTAAAAGAGAGTCAGCAGCAATCCAACAGGCTGAGCAATGAAGATCTGGTGCCTTTGGGACAGGAAAAACGGACGTGGAAAGCAATGAACTTTGCCTCCATTTGGATGGGATGTATACATAACATACCGACCTACGCGACGGTGGGGGGATTAATTGCGATCGGCCTTTCGCCTTGGCAGGTGCTGGCGATCATTATTACGGCATCACTTATCCTATTTGGCGCTCTTGCCTTAAACGGCCATGCGGGGACAAAATACGGGCTGCCGTTTCCCGTGATCATTCGGGCTTCTTACGGGATATACGGCGCGAATATCCCCGCGCTTCTAAGGGCGTTTACAGCTATCATGTGGCTTGGCATCCAGACCTTTGCGGGCAGCACGGCACTGAACATTTTGCTTTTGAATATGTGGCCAGGCTGGGGAGAAATTGGCGGCGAGTGGAACATTCTCGGCATTCACTTGTCCGGTTTGCTTTCCTTTGTATTCTTTTGGGCCATTCATTTACTCGTATTGCATCACGGCATGGAGTCGATTAAACGTTTTGAGGTGTGGGCAGGGCCTTTAGTGTATCTGGTATTTGGCGGCATGGTATGGTGGGCCGTTGATATTGCCGGAGGATTGGGCCCGATATACTCTCAACCAGGAAAGTTTCATACGTTTTCAGAAACATTCTGGCCGTTTGCTGCCGGAGTTACTGGCATCATCGGCATCTGGGCGACATTGATCTTAAATATACCTGATTTTACACGGTTTGCTGAAACACAAAAAGAGCAAATCAAAGGACAATTTTACGGTTTGCCGGGAACATTTGCGCTGTTCGCATTCGCTAGTATTACGGTGACCTCCGGCTCGCAGGTCGCGTTCGGAGAGCCGATTTGGGATGTTGTCGATATTTTGGCGCGGTTTGATAACCCTTATGTCATCGTCTTGTCCGTGATCACGCTCTGCATCGCCACGATCTCTGTAAATGTTGCGGCGAACATCGTATCGCCCGCTTATGATATAGCGAATGCCCTGCCGAAATATATCAATTTCAAACGTGGCAGCTTTATCACAGCGTTGCTCGCTTTATTTACGGTTCCATGGAAGCTGATGGAGAGCGCGACAAGCGTGTATGCGTTTCTTGGATTAATAGGCGGCATGCTTGGACCGGTGGCAGGCGTGATGATGGCCGACTATTTTATCATTCGCAAACGTGAGCTCTCGGTAGATGACCTGTATTCCGAAACAGGACGGTATGTGTATTGGAAGGGCTACAATTACCGTGCGTTTGCAGCCACAATGTTAGGAGCGCTGATTTCGCTGATTGGCATGTATGTTCCTGTATTGAAGAGCTTATACGATATTTCTTGGTTTGTAGGTGTGCTGATTTCCTTTCTTTTCTACATTGTTCTGATGCGTGTTCACCCGCCTGCATCATTGGCAATTGAAACAGTTGAACATGCGCAGGTCCGCCAGGCTGAATAAGATCTATTTAGACGGTATATTTTCATATTTTTGAAATGGTTTTCCATAAATAGAACATTTATAATGGTTTTAGAAATCTATTCTAAAACGAAATGGGAATCGAAAATGAGAAAATGGTATTTTATTCTTTTGGCGGGTGTTTTAACGTCTGTCATCCTCGCTTTCGTTTATGATAAGACAAAAGCGAATGAGGAAGGATCTGGGGATTATCTGTATGTTTCGCCAAATGGCAGTGATCAAAATGAAGGAACAAAAGAAAAGCCGTTTCGTACATTGGCACACGCATCTGAGAAGGCTGCTGCCGGCACAACTGTCATGATTCGGGAGGGCACGTATCATGAGACCCTTGATGTAAAGCACAGCGGTACGGACGGAAAGCCTATCACATTCCGAAACTATGAAAATGAAAACGTCGTGATTAGCGGTGAATCCGTTGCGGACGCTGAATATGAAACACCGCTTATTCGTATTCACGATAAACATGACATTGCCATCAGCGGTTTAACAATTCAAGATCTTTCTGTTTCATCTGAGGAAGCAACTGCTATAGGGATTTATGTATCAGGGTCCAGCAGTCATATCGCCATTAAGGATAATCACATCCGGGGGATTAAGACAACAGCGGATGAAGGAAATGCTCACGGAATCGCAGTTTATGGGACTGGCAGCATGAAAGACATCCGAATCGAGGACAATACAGTTGAGAAACTGACGCTTGGAGCGAGTGAAGCAGTTGTGCTGAACGGTAATATCGACGGCTTCACAGTTGCAGGCAATGTGGTCCGCAACAATAATAACATCGGGATTGATCTAATTGGTTATGAGGGAACCGCGGATAAAAACGATTACGTGCGAAACGGAGTCGTAGAAAACAATACAGTTTATCAAAACTCGACTTACGGCAATCCTGCTTATGGAGATGAATACTCAGCGGGCGGGATTTATGTCGATGGAGGACACGATATCGACATTAAGAACAACACAGTTTACGATAACGATATTGGGATTGAAGCAACGTCTGAACACAAAGGAAAGTATGCAAATGCCATTCAGATCACAGACAACAAAGTGTACAACAATGCGTACACCGGTATTTCAATCGGAGGATATGACAAAAAGCGGGGCGGCACCAGCAATTCTCTGATTGCCCGCAATATTATGTACCGGAATGACACAAAGGGACTGTACGGCGGACAGCTGCTGCTGCAGTACGATACGAAAAACAACACAATTGAAAAGAATATATTGACCGCCGGTGATTCCAGATTATTTATCGGAAACGATTTTACAGAAAATGAAGGAAATACGGTCAATCATAACGTGTACCACAAGGAAGCGGATCAAGACGGCATATGGATGTGGAAAAAGAAAGAATATGATTCATTCTCTTCGTATCGAAAAGCAACAAAAAACGATCAGCAATCCATTTATGCCGATCCGATGTTTCGTGATGAAGCGTCCTATGATTTTTCGTTAGATCCTGATTCACCTGCGCGGCCTGTCATTGAATAATTGCTATAAGCGGCGTTCTCTCGTTCAACCGAGAGGGACGCCGTTTTTTATATGCAAAAAAGACTGCCGGGATTTCCCGGCAGCCTGAAATTTATTCTGCAATAGACACTTTTCCTTCAGCCTCTGCAGGTTTTTTCTGGCTCCACGTATAGAGAAGCAGAGCAATTAAAACGAACAGCCCCGCTGTTAAATAAATGGCAGAGAAGCCGGCAGATGCTACAAACAATCCGAATACATACGATCCTACAGCAATTCCGCTGTCAAAGAAGGTAAAGAACGTTGCCGTTGCAAAACCGGAGCGGTGAGCCGGAGATTTCTGAATCGCCAATGTTTGCATGCAAGGAACGATTGATCCGTAGCCAAGACCGATAACCGCCCCTGAAAGCAGAAGCATTAAGCCGCTATGTGTGAAGGACAGCATGCAGAGTCCAACAGAGAAAATCAGGATTGATGGATAAATGACAATGCCCGGTCCGACTTTGTCGAACAATTTCCCTGTGAACGGGCGTGCAATCATCATTGTCACCGCAAAACAAACAAAGAAATATCCGCTGATATCCGAAAGGTCAACTGATTTGGCGAATACAGACAGATATGATGTGACTGTTGAATAACAGAAAGAAATAAACAAACCGACCGTCGCAATTTTGAGTGCGCCCTTTTCAAACATATCCGAGAACGCAAAACGGAATACAGTCGTACCGCTGTCCTTACTTTGCGGCACTTTTATCAAGAACGAAACAAGTAAGCCCGCAACCATAAACAGCGCAAAGGCTGTAAAGAATACAGGAAAGCTTACCACTCTCATCAAATTCAGACCAAGGAAAGGTCCGATCGCCATAGCGAGGTTCATAGACATGGCAAAGTATCCAAGCCCTTCACCGCGCCGTTTGGCTGGAATAATATCAGCGGCAATTGCACCTGTAACAGTCGTTAAAATGCTGAACCAAATTCCTTGGAAGAACCGCAATCCGAGCAGCAGGGAAAAGTTATGAATCGGCATATACAGAAAAGATGATAGGGCGAAGAGCGCCATTGATACAATCGCCATTCTTTTCTTCCCGAAACGCTCAACGATGGCTCCGGAGAAAGGCCGTGTAATGATCGCAGACAGAAGGAACAGGCTGATTAAAAGCCCGCCTTGTGATTCTGTGCCGCCAAGCTCTTGCAGCGTATAGATCGGCAATACAGTTAAAAATGTATAAAAGAACACAAACACAAATAAATTGACAAGCAGGACCATAATAAAATCCTTGGTCCATATCGCATCCGCTTTTTTCAAATGTATGTCACTTCCTTATTTTCATTGTTGTAAAAACATGCGGAATAAATGAGAAAAAGCTTCTTTATCTTCATCCCGGAAATCAGCAAGCAGCTCTTCCTCGAATTTCAGCATTTTCACATTGATTTCTTCGTATTTTTTCTCGGCTTCTTTTGTGAGGACAACAAGTTTTTCCCGTTTGTCTTCACCTTGCCGTCTCTGAACCCAGCCGTTCTCCTCCAGGCGTTTGATCGTCCGAGTCACAGTCGGCGCTTCCACATTTAAATAGGACCAAATCTCTTTTTGAGTCATTGGTCCGATCGTACGCAAACAATATAAAACTGACCATTGAGATGAATAAAGGCCGAATGGCTCTAGCTGTTCATTGGCTTTCTTGGCAATCAGGCGGGCGCTTTGGTTGATTTGATGAATGAGGTGTCTGTTGACGTAGGACATGTCGGTCTCCTTCTAAAAAACTTACCTAAGTAACTAATTGCTTATTTCATTTTACAGGAGCGATCAATAGTTGTAAAGATGAAAATTTAGTGACGCGAAATAGTTTGCTGAATCTGAAAAAGTTTGTTTCACCCCTTGTCCTTATTGAGTTTTTAGCATATTCCCAAAAGAATGCTAATACACTGTTACAAACCTAACAAAGAGAGTGTTTGAGGTGAGGGATCGTGGGCATATTTCACAAACTTACTTTTAAAACCATACAACGAAGAAGCGGCATAATGAACGACTCTTTACAGAATACGGATCTCATTTCACACTTCTCACATCCATTTTAGGGAGGTCGAGTGGTGTGCACGATTACATCAAAGAGCGAACAATCAAGATAGGGAAGTACATCGTGGAGACAAAGAAAACCGTTCGTGTCATTGCGAAGGAATTTGGTGTTTCCAAAAGTACAGTACACAAGGATTTAACAGAGCGTCTGCCTGAAATTAACCCCGACTTGGCAAACGAAGTGAAAGAAATACTCGATTATCATAAATCCATCAGGCATTTAAGAGGAGGAGAAGCGACAAAGCTCAAATATAAAAAAGATGAAATTCTCGAAGGAGAGCCTGTTCAGCAATCGTAATCACCTGGCATTGCCTTCTTGAAATCGTTCATAAAACATCCGCAAAAATTTGTAAAGAACTTATTGTGCTTCCAACTTTTTTTCTATATTTTATGATAATATATATAATTAGGGCACAATGTGGATATTTACTGTGAAACAGATTTTCAAGGAGGATATAAATAGATGTTTGCAAGGGATATTGGTATTGACCTCGGTACTGCAAATGTACTGATCCATGTTAAAGGTAAAGGAATTGTTCTGAATGAACCTTCCGTTGTTGCACTTGATAAAAACAGCGGCAAAGTGCTGGCGGTTGGCGAAGAGGCAAGACGAATGGTTGGACGTACACCTGGGAATATTGTTGCGATTCGCCCGCTGAAAGACGGAGTTATTGCTGACTTTGAAGTAACAGAAGCCATGCTGAAACATTTTATTAACAAGCTGAATGTAAAAGGCCTGTTCTCAAAGCCGCGCATGCTCATTTGCTGCCCGACGAATATTACATCCGTTGAGCAAAAAGCAATTAAAGAAGCTGCAGAAAAAAGCGGCGGGAAACATGTGTACCTTGAAGAAGAACCTAAAGTTGCCGCTATCGGCGCGGGTATGGAAATATTCCAGCCAAGCGGTAACATGGTTGTAGACATCGGAGGCGGGACGACGGATATCGCGGTTATTTCAATGGGCGATATTGTCACCTCCTCTTCTATTAAAATGGCTGGGGACAAGTTTGACATGGAAATCTTAAATTATATCAAACGCGAGTACAAGCTGCTGATCGGTGAACGTACTGCGGAGGATATTAAGATTAAAGTCGCAACTGTTTTCCCAGACGCACGTCACGAGGAAATTTCCATTCGCGGACGGGACATGGTTTCCGGTCTTCCAAGAACAATTACAGTAAACAGTAAAGAAGTTGAAGAAGCCCTTCGTGAATCTGTCGCTGTTATTGTTCAGGCTGCGAAACAAGTACTCGAAAGAACACCGCCTGAACTTTCTGCTGATATTATTGACCGCGGCGTTATTATTACCGGCGGAGGCGCGCTCTTAAACGGCCTTGACCAGCTGCTTGCTGAAGAGCTGAAGGTACCGGTCCTTGTTGCTGAAAATCCTATGGATTGCGTAGCCATCGGCACAGGTGTCATGCTTGATAATATGGACAAGCTTCCTAAACGCAAACTAAGCTGATTTCACAAACCTCATTCTGAAAAAGAATGAGGTTTTTTTATGAAAAAGCCTTCACGAAAAGATGTTAAATGACGATAATAGGATAAAATACTGAGTTTTTATTATAGAACGAACGTTCCTATATGACAACTGGAAAAAATGCCATTTTTAGAGGTGGGAAATTTGTTAAAAGGATTATATACAGCAACATCCGCAATGATTGCCCAGCAGCGAAGAACGGAAATGCTTTCAAATAATATTGCTAACGCAAATACATCAGGATATAAAGCTGATCAAGGCTCTATGCGCGCGTTCCCTGAGATGCTGCTCAGCAGAATAGAATCAAAATCTCCGGCCGGGACATCAAGGACGGAAATCGGTTCCGTGAATACCGGAGTATATATGCAGGAGCTCAAGCCTCTCTTTACACAGGGAAGCCTGAAGTCCACAGACCAGCCTACAGACATTGCATTGATCGAAAATCAAGTTCCGATGAATGCGGAAACCAATGAAAAAGCTGCTCTGTTTTATCCGGTTCAAACAGCGGATGGAATCCGTTATTCAAAAAGCAGCACATTTTCACTAAATGAGAACAATCAGCTGACGATCAACGGACGCCCTATTTTATCGACGGATCGCCAGCCAATCACTGTTGATAATGAGAATTTCACTGTGTCTGAAAACGGTACTGTGACAACGAACGGACGCACAGCCGGCCAGATTGATGTCAGAATGGCGGAAGATGTCCGCAATCTCAAACGGGACGGAAATGATTTGTACAGCACGGCGGACGGTAATGATCTGCCAAGCGCAGCCGGAAACAATCAGGTATCCTATTCATTAAAACAAGGCGTCTCAGAGCTTTCAAACGTGGATGTGACAAGCGCCTATACAGAAATGACTGAAGCGTACAGATCGTTTGAGGCGAATCAGAAGGTTATTCAGGCTTACGATAAAAGTATGGATAAAGCAGCAAATGAAATTGGAAAAATTTAAGATAACGGAAGAAAAAACGGGGGACATCAACTATGCTCAGGTCAATGCTAACGGCATCAACAACCTTAAACCAGCTGCAGCAGCAGATTGACACAATCAGCAGCAACCTTTCAAACAGCAACACAACCGGCTATAAGGCAAAAGATACGAATTTTTCTGAGCTTGTCAGACAGCAATTCGATCAGGTTGATGAAAAAAACGAGGAAGTGGCAAAAGCCCGAAAAACGCCGCCCGGCTTACGCCTTGGCGTCGGAGCGATGATGAATTCACGCCTGGTCTCTGATCAAGGAAGCATTCAGAAGACCGATCGCGATCTGGATATCGCATTTACGTCTCCATACCAGTATCTTCAGGTAAATGTAAATGGAAACCGCCAGTATACGAGGGACGGGGCGCTGTATGTAACGCCGTCTGCTGCGAATGCCAACCAGCTGCAGCTCGTCACTGGAAATGGGTATCCCGTACTTGATGAGAACGGCAATACAGTGAACATCGACAGCTCAATGAAGAATATCACCATCAATAAGAACGGCACCTTAACCGCATCTGACGGAAACGCGGTTCAGCGGTTTAATCTTGGCGTTGTCCAAGTGAATAACCCTCAAGAGCTGAAATCCGAAGGGAATAACCTTTTCTCTATTGATAATGCGGCAGCTTTTGAAGAGCTAAACGGCGCTAATAGACAAAACATCGGCATGCAGCAGGGCTCACTTGAGATGTCCAATGTCGATATTTCAGAACAAATGACAGATTTGATCACGTCCCAGCGTTCATATCAGCTGAACAGCAGAACGATCACAATGGGAGATCAAATGCTCGGTTTAATCAATTCAGTCAGATAATAAGAAAATGGGCGTTTTTCAATCAGCCGCGCATGATAAAAAAAGCGGCTTTTTCGAAATCGTCCTTTTTTTTGTAGTATTCCGTAATATCTTCTAACAGCACTTCTAAATCCACCCACGCCTCGATTTTTTCTAATTCAAGCACATATTCGAGCAGCTGCTCATAAGGGTCTTCGGCTGATGTGTAGAGGGCTTCAAGCGTTTTTAATTTTAAATAAATGGTTTGAATGTCTACCTTTTCAGATAATTCTTTTCCTTTTTGAAGGACGGCTTTAGCTTCTGTGATGTTCCCTGTTTTAAAAAGCGCTCTGACAGACTCGTACACACAATGAAGATATGAGACTGGTGAATTCATTTCAAATTCTTGATTCTTTAATACTTTTCTAAAGTAAAGAAGCGCTTCCTGGTCTTTTTTCTCGGTCGCTTTTAAAAAGCCAAGGTTATAATAAGCATGGCATAGCAGGTTTTCGTCATGTAGTTGCTGGGTTTTTTTAATGATTTCTTTGAAAAGCTGTTCAGCTTTTTCATAGCGTTCTTGATCAATATAATTCACGGCGAGCAAAAGTTTACAGGTGATTACCTTTTTGATATAGCCGAATTGGTGTAAATAGATGTGTAATGCTTTTTTGACGTATTGGATGGAAAGCGGCGGTGATTTCATCAAGTAATAGGCGCCGGCGGTTTGATAATATAAATCAGCGGCTTCAAACGTATTGTGAATGGCGGCCAGGTACTGTTCAGCTTTTTTAAAATGATGTACTGCATGTTTCGGAGCTGTTTTTACCATCTCATATAACCCAGAGAAAAAATACAGATAATATTTCAATTCATCATCCATTTTGTCTTCCAGGCCATATAGGTCATCGAACAATGAATCGAGTCCGTTCTGGTTTTCAAAAAGCAGCTGATGGCGGGCCTGAAACAATTGATAACGCATCCAAAGTTTTGTGTTCTTTTTGATCTTCGGAAGGTGCTGGTCAATTTTCTCTTTCAGTGTGCAAACGTGATTCATTTTGCGTTTGCTCATTGCGGAATACCACTCGTCTAACATGTTTAGCATTCTTTTTTCAATAAACTTCGAAATCATTTTCCTACCTCTTTGCTATTGGTAAAATCTATAATTATCATATCATAACTTTTGACGGCTCTCATTGACAGTTGGTTACATTTTAGCGCGGTTGAAAAAGAGATTAATTCATAATATACTTTTCAAATGTACAGATTGGATCTTTGATGATTGCTATACATACTAATGCAGATGAAGGAGATGTCAAGACAATGCTTGATACTCAGCAAATTAAAGAAATTATTCCTCACCGTTATCCGTTTTTGCTTGTGGATCGGATTACGGAAGTTGAAGAGGGCAAACGGGCAAAAGGCTATAAAAATGTAACCGCTAATGAAGAGTTCTTTAACGGACATTTTCCTCAGTACCCAGTTATGCCCGGCGTATTAATCGTAGAAGCACTCGCTCAAGTCGGAGCTGTTGCGATGTTGATTAAAGAAGAAAACCGCGGCAGACTGGCTTTTTTTGCAGGCATTGATAACTGCCGCTTTAAAAAACAAGTCAAGCCTGGTGACCAGCTTCACCTTGAGGTTGAAATCATTCGTGCCCGCGGCACAATCGGGCGCGGAAAAGGCGTTGCCACAGTTGATGGCGAAGTCGTTTGCGAAGTAGAACTGACTTTTGCCCTCGGAGAATAATTGAAAAAAGGCAGATGGCCAGCGGCACATTTGTCTTTTTTTCTTTACAAATATAGAAAAGCAGGTGATTGTATGTGGAATGAATTTAAAGCCTTTGCCATGCGGGGGAATATCGTAGACCTTGCGATTGGTGTTGTGATAGGCGGCGCTTTCGGAAAGATCGTCACATCTCTAGTAAATGATATCATTATGCCTTTGGTCGGTTTGCTGCTGGGAGGGCTTGACTTTTCAGGCCTGTCGTTTACGTTTGGCGATGCTGTAGTGAAGTATGGCAGCTTTATACAGACGATTGTGAACTTCTTAATTATATCGTTCTCCATTTTTATCGTCATTCGGACTTTGAATGGGTTAAGGCGCAAAAAAGAAGCAGCAGAAGAAGAGGCTGCGGAGGAAGCGGTGGATGCGCAGGAGGAGCTGCTGAAAGAAATCAGAGACCTGCTGAAGCAGCAAGCAAAGTCGCCGGAATAAAAAAGATGCCGTTAGAAACGGCGTCTTTTTTTATCTCAATTTTCGTTTAGGTTCGTTCTGTGTCCTTCAGTCCCGCGGGGCTTTCTGTTGTTTCAGCGAGATGAATGAGCATTGAGACAGAGGTGCCTGCATCCGGAGTGCTGCTGATCATCAACTCGCTTCCGCAAAAATGTTTCAGCCGCTGATTGATATTTTTCAATCCGACGCTGCGATCAAAATCCGTTGATAAGAGATCTATTTGTTTTTCCGGAGTTATCCCGGGACCGTTATCCTCTACTTTGATGTGATACTCATTTTTGCTTTGTTTTTTAGCTGTCAGTTTGATCCATCCTCCGCCTCTTTTCTTGCTGACACCATGAAGAACGGCATTTTCCACCAAGGGCTGAATCATTAAAGGCGGAAGGATAAAGTCAATGTCTTCATCTATATCGAAAAGAACCTCAAGCCGATTACCGAATCGCGTCTTTTCTATAGAAAGATAGGAATTGATAATTGAAAGCTCATGTCTGAAGGAACTGATGGCTGATGTATTTTGAAAGTCAAAACTCATTCTTAAATAGTTGGTAAATTCCTCTGTTACCTCCCGGGCCTTTTCAATATCCAAATGAGTGAGAGAAATAATCGTGTTTAATACATTATAAAGAAAATGAGGCTTGATTTGCGACTGGAGAAACGCCATTTCCATTCTTGTGGCTTGATTTGCTGTATGTTTCATCATGATCAGGTTTTGAATACGCGCCATAAATTCAGAGTAATGATAAGGTTTTTGCAAAATGTCATTCGCTCCGGCATGAAAAGCCTTGTATTTGTCATGGCCGATAATGGCAGCTGTAATGATCAGAACCGGAAGATCAACCATGCTGAATCGTTCGCGAATTTTCATACAGACTTCGAAACCAGTCATATCCGGCATCATCAAGTCACAGCTTCAGGTCTTGCACCGGGACAATACGCTTTTGTTGAAACGAAAGCGCCAGCCGGTTAGGTGCTGAACACTGAGAAAATAGAGTTTGAGATTTCTGATTCCTCTGAAGGAAAGCCTGAAGCTACAGATGCCGGGATCGCCATTAAAGCATTCCAATCAAGTGGAGAACGTCGAAAGCATGTGAAATATACTTATTTTTACTTCACAATCAAGGCGGCGGATAACAATTAAAAGTGTCGATCTGGAGCTTCCGATCGTAAAAGGCACAACCAATGAAAATCTTTTGATAGGGGCGGCAACAATGCGCCCGGATCAAAAAATGGGTGAGGGAAATTATCCGTTGGCGGGCCATCATTTGAAGCAAAAGAATCTTCTGTTCGGACCTCTGGAAAACATAAAAACAGGTGCCCAAATTGTCATCACGGATTTTAAAAAGGATTATATCTATTCTGTAACATCTAAAGACATCATATCGGAAATGGATGCAGATGTAGTTGAAGAGACAAACAAAAAAGAGATTACGTTAATCACATGTGACAAGGCTGTCAAAACTGAAGGGCGCCTTGTTGTGAAAGGGAAATTGGTTGATTCTTTTGGCCATACAAATTAAATATGCAAGAGTGAAAGCACGAAGAGAAAAGCTGCCGTTCAAAACGGCAGCTTTTCTCATGCAGAACATATCTATTCTAAATGTCTATTGTGATGCTCTTCGGTTCTGTGTCTGTTTTGGGGAACATGCCCCCTCATATTTATAACTTTTGCTTAAATGCTTCAATGAGTTTTGTTCCTGTATAGCCCTCTTTTACAAGGGACTCGAGAATGGTTTCAGTGCCCTGCTGTTTTCTTGTGACCATTTGTCCATAGAGTAAAACCTGGATGCTTTCTTCCAGCTTGACGATATTTTTCACTGCTGCTGTCAGCTGGGCGGGGCGATTGCTTTTTTTCGTGATCGTTACAAATACTTTGGCTTCAGATTGGCTGTTTTGAAGCTGTTCAAAAAAAGACAGATGTTCTTTCTGTACAAGCGCCTCAATCAGCCAGTGATTTTCACCGTCTTCTTTATTTATAATCAGTCCGTCAATAAGGGGAAACTGTTCGATTGATTGTTCTTCCTTGTCCACTCGTTCCACATTCAGGTCAACCAGTTTAAAGGTTTTCATTTCTTCTCACCCCGATTACTTCCAAAGTTTTCTTGCCTTCCATTATAACATAAACGTTTTCGAGGAAAAAATCCTGCAATGCTGGGGCTAAAGAATTTTGTATGAGCGAAACATTTAATAATTTCTATTTTTTCATTATACTGTAACTGACTATGGATTACGGAGAGATGTGGTATGAATCAATTTCGTTTAAAAGAAATTTATATTGACGGCGCTCCTTCTGAAAGCCATTTGATTCAAAAGGAAGTAACATATATGTTAAGCCGTAAAGAAGTGTTTGAGGTTCATCTGAACAAAAAAGGAAGAATAAGTTTTTTATACGAAACACAAGATGGCATGGAGCAGTATAAAATCAAGCTGTCAATGCCGGAAAAAAAATTGAGCTTTCAGTGGTTTGCGTGGGATGGCTCTTCCTATGTGCGCATGAATACGCAAAACTGGCTGACAAAGCAAATCTTTTTCCGTTTTTTAAAAAGTACATATTTCTTCAAAGGAAAAAAGCAAAAGATGTTTTTAGCTGAAGGAAAAATGAAAACGAAAGATAAAAACAGAGGCTGAAAGCCATTTTTAAGCGTTTTTCTTTTCTTGTTGCATCATTTACAATACATACAACCGCAAGGAGAGGAGGAATCGCATGTTCAATCAGGTCATGCTTGTCGGACGTCTTACAAAAGATCCTGATCTTCGCTACACTTCCGCCGGTGCGGCAGTTGCACATGTTACGCTCGCGGTGAACCGCAGCTTCAAGAATGCTTCAGGTGAAATCGAAGCTGATTACGTCAATTGCACACTTTGGAGAAAAACAGCTGAAAACACGGCGTTGTATTGCCAAAAAGGTTCTCTCGTCGGCGTAAGCGGACGGATTCAGACAAGAAGCTATGAAAACGCGGAAGGCGTTAACGTGTATGTAACAGAAGTGTTGGCTGACACTGTTCGTTTTATGGACCCTAAACCCCGGGAAAAAGCTGCTGATTGACACCCCTTGCTCCTCCCGTTATCTATCCATTCACTATTATCCGAATCTTCGCATCATCCCCTCAAAATTGACCAGTCGACCAGACTGGTTCTTTCTTTTTGTCCACTTAGGAAAAATTGGTTCTCTCGACGCATTTTTACTTAAAATCACTTATTAATGTTGAATAAAATTAAATAAAAACTTATAATTACTTATAAATGATTGCTGAGAAAAGGAATGAGGGCGTGTACCAAGAAGAAAGATTAGTAGCGATTTTGGATTTTTTAAAACAGCATAACCGAATTACAACGGAGCAGATCTGTACGCTCCTGCAAGTGTCAAGGGATACAGCGCGACGAGATCTTGTGAAACTTGAGGAACAGAATGCCATCATCCGCACAAGAGGCGGCGCCATTTTACCGACTGTGCATCAGAAAATTCAAAGCTATTCCGGCCGCCTGAAAACAGTGTCTGAGGAAAAAAATAAGATCGGCAGGCTTGCAGCATCGCTTATTCATGATGGTGACCGGGTGATTTTAGACGCCTCTACAACTGTTCAGGCATGTGCAAAGCACTTGAATGCGGTTGATTGTACGGTAATCACCAATTCGATTAATCTTGCGGATGTGCTGTCCGATAAAGAGGGAATTGAAATTTATCTGCTGGGAGGCAAGCTGGAAAAGGAGCACCGCTTTCTGTACGGGTCCTCTGTGATTGAAAAGCTCTCAAGCTACCATGTTGATAAAGCGCTGATTGGTGTGGTCGGTATTTCCGAACATGGCATTACAATTGCGCATGAAGAGGATGGCATGGTGAAGCGGAAAATGATACAGCAGGCAAAGCAGGTCATCGCGCTTGCAGATCATTCGAAGCTGGGCAGCACCAGTTTTTATCAGTATGCGGAGCTGAATGAAATCGACCTTTTGATTACAGACAGGCTGCCGAATCAGGCATTTTGTGACTTGCTTGACCGAAACGGCGTTGAGCTTCTCGTGACAGAGCAGGATGAAGGAAAGGACTGACAAACGTGAAATTAATTGCGATTGATTTAGATGGAACCTTACTCAACAGTAAGCATCAGGTAAGCTTGGAAAATGAAAACGCACTGCGGCAGGCGCAGCTGGACGGCATTGAAGTGGTGGTGTCAACTGGGCGCGCTCATTTTGACGTCATGTCAATCTTTGAACCGCTGGGGATCAAAACATGGGTCATCAGTGCAAACGGCGCCGTCATTCACGATCCCGACGGCAGGCTTTATCATCACGAAACGATTGATAAGAAACGGGCGTATGATATTCTCTCATGGCTTGAGTCGGAAAACTATTATTATGAGGTATTCACAGGTTCAGCGATTTATACACCGCAAAACGGCAGAGAACTTCTTGATGTTGAGCTGGACAGATTTAGAAGCGCAAACCCGGAAGCGGATCTTTCTGTCCTTAAGCAGGCGGCCGAGGTGCAATACAGCCAATCGGGCTTTGCTTACATTAACTCTTTTCAAGAGCTGTTTGAAGCCGATCAGCCAATCGATTTTTACAATATTCTCGGCTTTTCTTTCTTCAAAGAAAAGCTTGAGGCAGGCTGGAAAAGATATGAGCATGCCGAAGATTTGACGCTTGTCAGTTCGGCTGAGCACAACTTTGAGCTTTCTTCCCGCAAAGCTTCCAAGGGGCAGGCGCTGAAGAGGCTTGCAAAACAGCTGAATATTCCGCTCGAGGAAACCGCTGCTGTAGGTGACAGTTTAAATGACAAATCGATGCTGGAGGCTGCGGGAAAAGGTGTAGCGATGGGCAATGCCCGGGAAGACATCAAATCGATAGCCGATGCTGTCACCTTAACCAATGACGAACATGGTGTCGCACATATGATGAAACATTTGCTGTAGGTATATGTGCTGCTCCAAAAGCGCATCCTGTTGATATAACCGGCGTAACGGATTTTTTGGAGATTCGGCGTGACGGCTATGAACGGAAAAAGCTGGCTCTATCAGAGCCAGCTTTTTTAGTCATGATCATTGCGCTGTAGCGCTTAATGTAAACAGTTCTTCAAGCTCCTGTGTGGAAAGCTCGGTAATCCAGTTTTCACTTTGGATAATTTGATCGTTCAGGGTTTGCTTGGATTCAAGCATGACATCAATTTTTTCTTCGATTGTTCCCGTCGTAATCATTTTATGAACGTGGACAAAGCGCTCCTGGCCTATGCGGTATGCACGGTCAGTCGCTTGATTTTCAACCGCCGGGTTCCACCATCTGTCATAATGGATGACGTGATTGGCGGCGGTCAAATTAAGTCCGGTGCCTCCAGCTTTGAGTGAGAGAATCAGTGTCGGATATTCTTTCCTTTGAAATTTCTCAACGAGTGTATCCCGCTCTTGCTTGGAGAGACTCCCATTTAAAAATTGCACAGGTTCCCCGAACGTTTTTTCAAGCAGCCGCTTCATCATGTTCCCCATCTGAATGTATTGCGTGAAAATCAGGCAGCTTTCGTTTTGGGAGCGGATCGCTGTCATCAGTTCCAGCAATTTTTCGAGCTTGACTGATCTGCCGGCCAGCAGCTCGGTTTGCTCTTCCTTTAAATAAAGCGCGGGATGATCGCATATTTGCTTGAGCCGTCCAAGCATGCTGAGGATCAGCGCTTTTCGCTGCATGCCGGTCAGGGATGTCATATGGTCAAAAGTGTCTTTGACGAGCTGCTCATAAAGGGATGCCTGCTCGGCTGACAGAGGGATAAATTCTTTTTCTTCCAGCTTCTCAGGAAGATTAAGCGCGACCTCTTCATCCCGTTTCGTCCGGCGGAGAAGGAATGGCCGGATTAATTGCTGAAGCTGTCCGATTCTCTTTTCGTCCCGGTCTTTTTCGATCGGCAGCACATAGCGTTTATGGAAGCCGGTCAAACTGCCGAGGTAGCCTTTATTCATGAAGTCAAAAATAGACCACAGCTCAGTCAGTCGGTTTTCCATCGGCGTGCCGCTCAGCGCGATATGGTGAAGCCCCTTCAGCTTCCTGATTGCGCGTGATTGCTTCGTATGCGCGTTTTTAATATTTTGCGCTTCATCAAGGCAGATCGTGTTCCATGTCACAGAAGTAAGCTCTTCAGTATCGGCATGTGACAGACCGTATGAAGTGAGCACCACGTCTGCGTTTTCATAATGCGCGGCGAAATCATCACCCTTTGGCCGGCGCGGCCCATAATGGAGCGCGACAGACAGATCAGGGGCAAAGGTTTGAAGCTCCCGCTGCCAGTTGCCAAGTACGGATGTCGGCGCAATAATCAAATGAGGCGTTTTTTGCCGGCCGCTTTCCTTCACGTGAAGGAAATAGGCGATCATTTGAATCGTTTTCCCAAGCCCCATATCGTCAGCCAGACAGGCGCCAAAACCGCTTTCCCGCAGAAACAGCAGCCAGTTCATGCCGTATTTCTGATAAGGGCGGAGCGTTCCTTTGAAAGAAGGACTGACTTCGTGCTCCGGCAGGTTTTCCGCGGCAGTGAGCTTTCGAATCAGTGACCTGAGCTGTTTAGACAGATCAAACTGAATGCCTGCGAAAGCGGATGTATCAATCAGATCCGAATCCTCAAGTCCGCCATCCTGCTGATCCATTAGCTCACGCGCCAGAATATCAGACATGTGGAGTCCCTCTGATTCTGCTTTTTCCATCAGGCGTTTCATCTGTTTGATAAACTGCGGATCGATTTTAACCCATTGCCCGCGGATATTAACAAGGCGCCTGTTGCTGGCGACAAGCTCATTAAATTCAGCCTCAGTCAGTTCAATTCCATTTGTCGCAAACCGCCAGTTGAAATCAAGCAGTGCATTCATGCCGACAAATGACTCGCCGCGCGGGGAGGACGACACCTTTGCTTTCAGCATCATGTTGCTGTCTCTGACAATCTGCCACCAGGACGGCAGGAGGATTTCTACCCCCATATCGACAAGCGTCTCACTTGCTTCTGACAGGAAGATCCAGGCTTCTTCCTCCGAGATCAGCGTTGTCCCGGAATCAAACGACAGCCACGGAACCGTTCTGTGAAAGCGGTCCTGCTCACGCGCGATTTTATCGCTGTACGCCTGCCACGATTTTTTGAGGCTTTTCAGTCCGTCAAAGAATTCTACAGCGCCGCTCTTTTTATCGCGTAAAAACATCTCGATCTTCCATTCGTCTCCGTCAAAGTCCGGTTCATTTAAGCGCAAGCCGACAGTAAATGGAGATTGGTCGTCAATCCAGCCAATGCCTTCCAGAAAATCCTCTTCATCAAGAAAATGGCCGCGGAATGTTGTAACCGCAGGCGATTTCTCCTTGATATGTTCCCATTTCTCCCGCAGGTCATCGTCGTACTGGATGTAATCCTGTACGGCAGCGGAAAACCATTCCGCAGTAAAGCCCTCCAGTATATTATCGCGGTCCTTCCAGCGAAAAACACCGTTTGTCCATGCGTCATAGTCAGGCATAAAATCGCCGTCCGCGATAAATTCGTAGATGGTCGATGCCGCCTCGATCAGCGGCTCCGTTTCTTCTGTAAGCTGCACGGAGCTGAATGAGTTGAACGAGTTTTTGCCGAGAAGCTCTACAGTCATCCATGGAGATAGCAGGACAGCAGTCGTCCCGATGAAGCTGACATCCTCTAGAAAGGTTCCGTAAAATGAGGATTCATGCCATTGGAACAAATGCTTTTTCATATGGCTGTAGGGAAGAGGCTGCTCATTCTCATCAAAGGCTGAGAGCGTAAATGACCCATCTTCCATTTGTTCGACGTGGATGAGAATTTCTTTAAGACTCGCCATCAATCAACTTTCCTTTCTGCAGTTCTTCTTGAAGCGCACGCAGGCGCTTGTAATGCGAGCTCAGCAGCTGAATATACCGCTCCCACACCTTCTGCTTTTTCGCTTTTTTGTACAGGGTGCGCAATTTTTTCAAATACCGGGCGGCTTCCTTGTACGAGCTGCGGTTCTTCTGATCAATGAAAAAAGCCACTTCTCTATGGTAAGCCGGTATAAGCGCCTCAGGGTCGCTCGCTGCAATTTCCTTGAGCATCATTTTATCCATTTCATTGATGGAAAAGCCGACAAGGCTATGAATTTCAATCCACTCGGCATAGCGTTTTTTTTCATATAAATGATGGCTGTATTCTGTGAACGTATACGGCAGACAGCCCGCGGCAAAGCGTTCAAACAGCGCTTGATCATTGGTTTGCTTCACATAGGCATTCAACAGAAGGAACAGCTCGCCGATCACATCGCGAATCTCTTTAAACGGCTTATCCAGCTTCGTATAACCCATCGCAATTGGTTCAATTTGCTGGTACCATGTTTTAAGCCGTTTCCAGTCCTTCTTGGCAGTCATTTCACTCAGCCATTGGAACGTATAAGGGAGCGCTTCCGGTGGGAATTGATCCGCTTCCGCAAAAATAACGTCATCATTCTTTTGCAGGAATTCCAAATGCAGGCGCCCGAATTGCAATTCGGGAGAAAAACGCCGTCCTGCTTCTTTTTTCAACATCTCCTGTTCGCGTGCCACCCATTTTGGCCGCGACAGCAGTGCACTCCAAATTTCACCGAAGACGCGGATGCGTTCATATTGGAAAATTTCTTCTTTCAACAGCAAATGTCGGATAACATCCGGTGTTTTATCCAAAAACGGATCAAGCGCAAAAGACAGCGCGTATGTTTTTAATTTATCAATAGAGCTGTAGATTGTATCCATCAGCTGTTCAACGTACGGATTGAGGGAATAAAAATCTTGTTCGGGGTTCAGCTTGCCTGCTTCAATCAATGTGAACATGCGAAGCCAAACCGCAATCGCGGAATGAATCTGATACAGGCTTTTCAGCTCCGGCTTGTTCGGCGCATGTTTTTTTAATGCGGACAGGTAGCCGTAATAGAGGCCCTGCATGTTTTGGCTGCCTTCTGGCGTACGTGCCTGCCAGAGAGAAAACTCTGAATCAAAAAAAGCAAGCCAGCTTGAAAGCGATTCTTCATTAGGCAGCACCTTTTCCTGAAACTGGCGGCGGACGAGCTCTTTGCTTTCCTCAAGCTTTTCCCTCTCCAGCCAATACTCTGTAAAAGTACCCACTCGCTCGAACATTGCATATACATATAAAAACACAGCCAGCATATGGCGGCAGATTCTTCCGGACGGACATGAACAGCCGCTTTTGACTATGACAAACAAGTTCAATGTGACCCGCACAGGCACAACATCCTGCACGTAAGCCGTAACTTCCGTCGGACTCACTGCTTGTAAACGATAGACTGAATCCTGCCGATATAAAATAAGGGCTTTTTTGATCAGCTGAACATTTTCCTCATTGTAAGGAAGAAGTTCTTTTAACTGTTCAGCAGATGCCAGCACATCGTCTTTGGAAATCATATTCTGAAGCATGATTATCGCTCCTAACCGAGTCACGTAATAAAAAGATCCAATTTCTCTATTATATCGCAACACATCGGCCTTAAAAAGTTTTTCCTAAAAAAGGACATAAAAAATGGGATGTGTCGAATGATGTATTAGAGATTGCAAATTGATAACCAGCATCATATAATAATCGTGTTTTCAACTTAATGGAAGCTGAAAGGAAAAAAAAGATGAGTGAAAAGAAATTGAATCAAGAAGAATTTCTGAAAATTTTGATGCATGCACATGAAATTGGTGAGCAGTCATCTGAGATGACGACGAAGGAAATGCTTGAAAATTTGATTTCTCATATTAAAAATGGATATGCAACATAAAAATCCCGCACGCCTTTAGCGGGATTTTTTTTATGCGAGATTACGTGACTGCACGAATAAGAGAAAATGAGACAGCACTGTCAACACAGTAAATATAGCGCTTACATAAAAAAGAGTAGCATATCGTTTTGTAAAAAAATGTCGAATTATGTCACGTGAAAAGCTGGAGAAATGCGGTTTCAACGTTGTATAATCGTAAATGGAAAAGGATGTTATAAGAGATTTGGAGGTATCATGGGAGAATCTACTAGCTTAAAAGAGATATTATCAACGTTAACAAAACGCATACTTTTGATTATGATTGTAACCGCAGCTGCCACTGCTGCCGGCGGACTCATTAGTTTCTTCGCACTTACACCCATCTATGAAAATTCAACTCAGATTCTGGTCAACCAATCGAAAAATGAACGAAAAGAAGTCCAATTTAACGATGTCCAAACCAATCTTCAGTTAATCAATACGTACAATGTCATCATTAAGAGCCCTGCCATCTTAGATGAAGTCATTAAAGAAATGGGCCTGTCGATGACATCCCAAGAACTGAATGACAAAATTACCGTATCCAGCGAACAGGACTCCCAAGTGGTCAACATATCAGTCAGGGATGAAAACGCGGAAACAGCGGCTCATATTGCCAATACTATAGCATCTGTTTTTCAAGACAAAATCACATCCATTATGAATGTTGACAATGTCAGCATTCTGTCAAAAGCCGAGGTTTCAGAACATCCGTCCCCTGTATCGCCAAAGCCGCTACTAAACATTGCCATCGCGTTTGCGGCCGGATTGGCGGGAAGCATCGGACTGGCCTTCCTGCTTGAGCATTTGGATAATACGATCAAATCGGAAGAGCAGCTCGAATCCTTGCTGGACATACCTGTTTTAGGGACAGTTTCCACCATTGCGAATGAGCAGAAAACAGCTAAGACCTTACAGGGTTTCCAATCTGAAAAAACGGGGAGTGGACATTTTGGCGCTTAGAAAAAACAGAGGCTCGCGGATGCGGAGAAATGTCATTGCAATGACAGAGCCGAAATCCTTGAACTCTGAACAATATCGGACGATTCGCACGAATATAGAATTTGCTTCAGTGGACCGGCAAATGAAATCAGTCATGATTACATCGGCTTGCCCGGGGGAAGGAAAATCAACAACGGCCGCCAACCTGGCTGTCGTATTCGCCCAACAGGGAAAAAAAGTGCTCCTGATTGATGCTGATTTGCGAAAACCAACAGTACATACGGCTTTTTTTCTTGAAAATACGGTTGGCTTAACATCTGTTTTATTAAAGAAAAGCTCTATGGAGCAGGCTGTACAAGCATCGAATGAAAAACATCTTGACGTGCTGACGAGCGGCCTGATCCCGCCAAACCCGGCCGAGCTTCTCTCCTCGAAGTGGATGAAGGAGCTTGCAGACGAAGCGTGTGCGGCATATGATATGGTCATTTTTGATACGCCGCCTATTCTTGCCGTAGCAGATGCACAGATTTTAGGCAACGTGGCAGACGGTTCTGTTCTGGTTATTTCAAGCGGGAAAACAGAAAAAGAACAAGCCGCAAAAGCGAAAGAGGCGCTTGAAACGTGCAAAAGCAAGCTCCTTGGGGCGATTATGAACGGCAAAAAGCTTTCGAAGCACTCTGAATACGGATATTACGGAAACAAGGACAATTTCATGCAAAAATAAATAACGTGCATCGTGCCCGTTATTTATTTTTGCGAAAAAAGGGGGCTAGGACATGATCGATATTCACTGTCACATTCTTCCCGCAATGGATGACGGGGCAGGTGATTCGGCCGACAGCATAGAAATGGCAAGAGCAGCTGTTCGTCAGGGAATCCGGACGATCATTGCGACACCTCATCATAACAACGGTGTGTATAAAAACGAGCCAGCCGCAGTCAGAGAAGCAGCAGATCAGTTAAACAAACGTTTAATCAAAGAAGACATTCCTTTACATGTGCTTCCGGGACAGGAAATCAGAATCTACGGCGAGGTGGAACAAGACCTTGCCAAACAGCAGCTGCTTTCGCTGAATGATACAAAACACATCTTGATTGAGTTTCCGTTTGATCACGTTCCCCGATATGCGGAGCAGCTTTTTTATGATTTGCAGCTGAAAGGATATATTCCGGTTATCGCCCATCCTGAACGCAACAGGGAAATTCGCGAAAACCCGTCCTTGCTGTATCATCTTGTGGAAAAAGGAGCAGCATCTCAGATTACTTCAGGAAGTCTTGCGGGGACCTTCGGCAAGCAGCTGAAAGCATTTTCTCTCCGGCTGGTTGAATCCAATTTGATCCATTTCGTAGCCTCAGATGCCCATAATGTGAAAACGAGAAATTTTCACACTCAAGAGGCTCTTTATGTTCTAGAGAAAGAATTCGGCTCGGAACTTCCTTATATGCTGACGGAAAATGCAGAGCTTCTCCTGCGGAATCAGACCATCTTCAGACAGCCTCCGCAGCCGGTCAAAAGAAGAAAATTGTTTGGTCTTTTTTAACAGCCGATTCTCATTTCACCACTTTCTTTTTGAGAGCGATATAATAGTGTATTGTATGGTTGAATCACATTTCAGAAATCTGTACAGGCTGTACCCGACAGGCTATGCGGGAGATCATTCGCATTCATGATAGGATGTTCTCATACGATATTACGGAAGCTGCAAAGCAGCAATTTAACTGTTGGAGGGAAACAATGAATATAACAGTCATCGGAACAGGCTATGTCGGTCTTGTGACAGGTGTTTCTCTTTCTGAGATTGGACATCATGTAACCTGCATTGATATTGACGCTCACAAGATTGATGAAATGAGAAAGGGCATTTCCCCCATATTTGAACCAGGTCTTGAAGAGCTGATGAGAAAAAATACAGCTGATGGACGGCTGAACTTTGAAACGAGCTATGAGACAGGCTTGGCACAGGCAGACATCATTTTTATAGCGGTCGGCACACCGCAGAAAAGCGACGGGCACGCCAATCTGGAGCAAATTACAGATGCGGCCAAACGCATCGCAAAGCATGTCAAACGAGATACAGTCGTGGTAACGAAAAGCACAGTGCCCGTTGGGACAAACGATTTGATTAATGGACTGATCACTGAACATCTAGCGGAGCCTGTCAGTATTTCGGTCGCATCCAATCCGGAATTTTTGCGTGAGGGGTCGGCGATCTATGACACCTTTCATGGTGACAGGATCGTGATCGGGACGGCCGATGAGAAAACAGCAAATACGCTGGAGGAGCTCTTCCGTCCGTTTCAAATCCCGATTTACCAAACGGATATCAGAAGCGCCGAGATGATCAAATATGCCTCAAATGCTTTTCTGGCCACTAAGATCAGTTTTATAAACGAAATTTCGAATATATGTGAAAAGGTCGGCGCCGATATTGAAGCAGTCGCATACGGGATGGGACAGGATAAGCGGATCGGGAGCCAGTTTTTGAAAGCGGGCATAGGCTACGGCGGCTCTTGTTTTCCAAAGGACACAAACGCCCTCGTGCAAATTGCCGGCAATGTCGAGCATGATTTTGAACTGCTGAAATCGGTTATCAAAGTCAACAACAATCAGCAGGCGATGCTGGTTGATAAAGCGCTGAACAGGCTCGGCGGGGTGACGGGAAAAACGATTGCCCTTTTAGGCCTGTCATTTAAACCGAATACGGACGATATGAGGGAAGCGCCGTCAATTGTTATTGCAGACCGTCTCGCTGCGCTCGACGCCCGTATCAGAGCCTACGATCCCATTGCAGTTAGCCATGCAAAGCATGTTCTCCCGCAAGCTGTTGAATATAAAGAGACGATCGAGGAAGCTGTCAAAGGTTCTGACGCCGTCATGATTTTAACCGACTGGGCTGACATTAAACAATTCCCGTTAGCGGCTTATCAGGATTTGATGGAAACGCCGCTCATATTTGACGGCAGAAACTGCTACACATTGGATGAGGCTTTGGCTGCAGGAGTGGAGTATTATTCTGTCGGACGGAAGGCGGTTGTTCCGTCAGGTGCAATTCAATAGTTGAAAAAGAAAGGCTGGTTGCGCACCAGTCTTTTTTTCATCTATTGCGGGGTGCTGAATACATTTGCTACTATTTAACTATTGTTTGGAAAATTATACAGAAGTAGGGCTTCTTTAAACAATCGTTTGAAAAACATTAGAAGAAACGAAGAAAACCAGAAAATAAAACCTTGGAGATGCCGGAAAAGGAGAGAATCTGATGAATCATCTGCCCGAAAAAATGAGACCGTACCGCGACTTGCTGGAGAAATCAGCGAAAGAATACGTGAAATTGAATGTCCGAAAAGGGAAAACAGGACGATATGACAGCAAAATTGCCGGTGATCCCTATTTCCCCAAGCATGAAACATACCCGACTGATGAAAATGGAGAGCCGATGAAGCTTCTGGCACAGATTAATTTCTCACACATTCCCCAGCTTGACGGCTACCCTTCTTCAGGTATCCTGCAGTTCTACATTTCTGTTCATGATGACGTCTATGGATTGAATTTTGACGATCGATGTGAACAAAAGGATTTCAGAGTGATCTATTTTGAAAATATCATAGAAAACGAAGACGAGCTTGTTTCTGATTTTTCATTTATTGGCACAGGCGAATGTGATTTTCCGATTTTATCAGAAGCGGCAGTCGAGCCTGTGAAATCTTCGGAATGGGTGCTGCCTACAGATTTTCAATTTGAGCAGTATACAGGCATGGAAACAATGGAGTTCTTTGGCCAGTTCGACGAGGATGAAGAAGACACTTATAATGAACTGGCTGAAAACGGATTTGGCCATAAAATCGGCGGATACGCTTCTTTTACCCAGCATGATCCACGGGAATACGCATATAAAGAACACACCATCATGCTTTTACAAATTGATTCAGACGATGATATCGATTCAATGTGGGGAGACGTCGGCATCGTCAATTTTTTCATCACACCTGACGATCTAAGGAAAAAAGACTTTTCAAACGTTCTGTACAACTGGGACTGCAGCTAATACAAGCTTTTGATCCAAAGGGTCAGAAGCGGGGAATAATAGAAGCCAAATGACAAAATCAGACGTGGCCGACCAGATGAAGAACATAAACATGAACAATAAGCTCAGCGCCGAAAGAGGCAGATCAACCACATCTGCCTCTTTCAAGTGCCTTTATAACTATGACATTAGGTGATTTCATTTTATAAAACGCTTTTATTAGCTGTATAACGAACGAAAACAAGATCAAATACCTACATTTCAAGAGCGTTATATGCCTAAATTAAGCCATTTACCCTATTTAAGCCGCCTTCTGGCTATTTTAAAATATAATATATGGAAATAAAGTATGGAAAAGTCTATCTTCATCAGCCCCTCCATACGACTTTTTGAGTATTAAGAGGTGATTCAGATGGGTTATGAAAGTATGCTAGCGGATATCAAAAGTTCGCTCAACGGAAAAATTTCCGACGTGGAAGACAAGATCGAAAAGCTGAAAAAAGCAAAAAAGGACATAGACACACTGCAAGAAGAGGCAATCACTGAAATCAAAGAAATTGTGAAACCGGAATTGGGCAAGCATTGGACGGGAACAAAAGCCGATGATTTCGACAAGGGAAGAGAAGAGGCGAAATCGGAAGCATCTAAGATTGTGAATGATAAATATAACGAGTATATGGCTTCGATTCAAAGCAAAATATTCTGGCTTGAGACAGAGAAATTTGAGCTTAATTTGACAAAAAGTGCAGCGAATGCCGCAGGCGACCTTCTTGCTAAAGGAGAAGATTTCGTAGAAGAAGCAGGAAGACAAATTAGTAAACTAAAATGGTGGTGATCTTTTTTTATGTCAGAAATTAAGCTGAAGTACGACACAGTCATCAAAACATTGGATTCTGTCAAAGATGCGCTTGCTGACGTATCAATCGGCGCCGCGGGGTCCAATGGAAAAAATAAACTCGATTATACGAAAAAATATCATGAGCGTGAGGAGAACATCAAAACCATGCTCGGTGATTACAAAAAAGCGGTACAGAAAAATATCGAGGATACAAAGGATAACGTAGATTCACTTAAAGAGCAGGACGAGGCGATAGCGGTAAAATAGAACAGAAAGGGCAGTGCGATGAGTAAAGTATTTGAATCAAAATCTTTAATCGAAGAAGCGAAGAGCAGAAAAAAGCAATATGAGACGCTTGAAGAGCAGCTGAATACGCTGAAAAAAGCGTTTCAGGGAGTTGCAGATTTAGGCGATAATTTTAAAGGAAAAGGCGCGGACAATATTAAAGATTTCTTTCAGGGACAGGCGGAAATCGTCGACAGCTGGCTGACGCTTGTCTCTGCTCAAATTGCATTTTTAAACGGCATTTCAGGCGATATTAAAGATCAAGAACTGAATGATTCATATGTGGAAACTTCATTTTTGGATCATGAGCTGCCCAATGGAGACCTGAAAGCCTCAGAGATAGTCTCCGCTCATAAAGAAGAAATCGATTCTATTTTGTCAGGCATCAGCGATATTATTGACCTCGACATGTACACGCTTGACGAGTATGCAGATAAGATGGGCGATGCCCAAAAAGTCAGACGTGACACGATCACAGCTGTCGATAAGCTTGATGAATCCCTGACCACTGAATATCAAAATTTAGAATCTCTGGACAACGCAGTGCTCACCAAATATTCTGTTCTCATGCAGGCCACCAGCAATGGGAAGAGCGCATCCCCTATGTACTATGACAAAAAAGCCTTCCACAGCAATGAAGTTTACAAAAGCGTGATTGAAGTAGAAAATCAAGGAACAACCTATATCGATGCAAAATCCCAGCAAGCAGAAGCAAGACGTCTCCAGGAAAAAGCCGAGGAAGAAGCAAACAAACCATGGTACGAAAAAACATGGGATGGAGTTTGCAACTTTACTGGAGAAGTCACTGGCTATTATGATTATAAAAGAGCAACTGAAGGCGTTGATCCGGTTACCGGAGAAAAACTCTCCACCGCAGAACGTGTGACAGCAGGAGCTATGACCGCAGCCGGATTTATACCAGTCGTCGGCTGGGCAGGCCGCGCCTTCAAAGGCGGAAAAGCCATCTACAAAACCGGAAAAGCTGCTATCGCGGCTGAACACGCTTTAGATGCCTACAAAACAGGCAAATCCTTAGACATTCTCAAAATGACAGAAATGGGCGCATACGGCCTTGTTGCGTCAAACGGATTCTCAGAAGCCGTCACGGGACGGGATATGTTTGGAAACAAAGTGTCTGAGGAGAAGCGGAAAACGGGTGCGCTGGAAGCGGCATTGAGCTTGGTTGGTGCTGGTGCATTGGCGAAGTCGGTTGACAATACGCTATCGATGGGAAGAAATCTTGATAAGAGTTATTCTTTTTCTAAAATTAAGCAAAGTGGTCATATAAATAAAGAACAGATTGTTACTTCGACTGGCCATACATTTGACTTAAAGCCAGAGAAGAAACAATTATATACGAAGAAAGTAAATAATGATAAGTTACAATCAAGTAAAAAATCTGTCGATCCTGTCGAACAATCAGTAAGTTATTACAGAGTTCAAGGCGGAGGAGCGGGAAATAAAACAAGTCAGTATAGAATTAAAGTAAATAGTGATGGAAGCATTGTTATTCCTATTAAAAATGCTGATTTAAACATAAGTGCTTACAATTTAGAACACGCTAAATATTATCGAGATGTAGCAAGACCAGGCGGAGAAATTGTAGAATTTAAGGTACCTAAAGAGGTTGATGATTTAATCAAGGAGACAGTAATTGATCAGTATGGATATACTAAAAACCCTCGTAACCAGGGGAGAACTGCTCCAAAGCTTGTTGATCCTACGACACCGGGAGTTAGTTATGAACTTCCGGCGGAACCATGGATAGAGTGGTTAGAGGAATATGGGCATTCAGCCAAAAAAATAGAATGAGAAAGTGGTGTTTTCGTTGTTATTAAAACCGGAGTATGCCCAAAATATAATAGTCGGGGTAAAGACTTCTTCTCAATTCTCATGGTATCTAACAGAAAGAGATGTTTGGATACTAGATATCGTGAAATATAAAGAAGCCTATGAAAAAAACGGGTTTAGTTTTGATATGGACTTTGCTCTTTCTCTAAGAAATAACATTTCAGTTGTAAATGAAGATAATTATCGTCTTTATTTAAAAGAATATACTGACTATATTATCCCGTCTTCAGAATTAAAGAAGTTAGTTGAACATCAGGATTATGAAAGTACTATTCTAGAATTAAGGCCATCATTATATATAGACTTTAATCAAAAAATGCTTCTTTCGCTGTATCCTGAGTTATTACCTTTTGAAAATTATGTTCCTAATAATTGGACAGGGGTTCGGGAAGACTTTACTAGTTATATTCCTGAAGAGGATAGATACTGGATTTTTGATGATGTAAATTATATAGACAAAGTTTTTAATGAGAAAGAAAGAGAGTAAAGGAGAAAATAAAATGTCAAAAGATGATAGCTTGGTAATAATAAATGAAAGTTTTAAAAAGGAGGGGAGTGAAGAAGATATAGAAGGATTAACAATAATGATTGATGGGGTTATAAAGCAGGTTTTTAATAAAATTAGAAATGAAAGAAATTATAACAGTAATAATGAAGTTATGAGAGATATTATATTTGAAGGAATTAATAGTATTGTTAAAAAATCTTAAGGCATTATTAAAAACAAATAAACGCTTCGAGTTGGTTTGATTTTCTACCTTGATTGGCACTGAAGCCTTTCAAGGTTTTTTTATTAGATTGTTGTCCACTGTTTTATATAGCGTAAATAAGTATAGGCTTTGAACGCGTCACAGTCGGCACCATGGCAGCCGTGGGATATATACCAGTCGTCGGCTGGGCAGGCCGGGCCTTCAAAGGCGGAAAAGCCATCTACAAAACCGGAAAAGCAGCTATCGCGGCTGAACACGCTTTAGACGCCTACAAAACAGGCAAATCCTTAGACATTCTCAAAATGACAGAAATGGGTGCATACGGCCTTGTAGCGTCAAACGGATTCTCAGAAGCCGTCACAGGACGGGATATGTTCGGAAACAAAGTGTCTGAGGAGAAGCGGAAAACGGGTGCGCTGGAAGCGGCATTGAGCTTGGTTGGTGCTGGTGCATTGGCGAAACATATTGATAAAGGCATCCCGCTTGCAACCCATTCAAAAGTCCAAAAAGCAAACAAAACACTAGAATAAGTAAAACAATTCAAAGTCCCAACAAACGTCCGCGTATACGCAGAACGCCCAGTAACTCCGGAGGGCTTCACATTCGGAATCCCGGCAGTACGTGTAGATGTGGAAAAGACGGCTGTTAAGGATCTTGGGATTGTGAAGATGGTTAGTAGTGGTAAAGGTATTAAGGGTACGGGTAAGTCATCTAATAAGAATCCATTACCGTCTTGGCTTAAAGAACGGTGGGAAGCAGGAAATAATTTCAATAAGGAAAATCGCCCCCGTTACCCTTATAATGAAGTAGAGCTAGAAGCAAAAGAAGCAGGCGGCAAAAAGTACGTAGTTGATTCATATTCTCCAAATAAGGAGATAGTTATTTCCAGGAAGTATACTCAACTTAGTGACGTTCAAGAAAAGACAGCACTGAGTTACTTGAACGAGATTACTAAAAAATATTCTTCAGGGTCTAAAATATCAAATGATCCTTTTAATCCAAAAGCTCTTAAAGGCGGACGACTGAAAGGTGAATTGATATTAGAAGTACCTGTTCAAAATAAAGCTATTCCACAAAAAATTCTTGATGAAGCAACAAAAAATAGGATTATTATTAGGGATATAAATGGGAAGGTGTATAATTGACTATGAAAGTTTATTATTGTGATGAATGGTCGGACATAAAAAAACAGCCTTGGAATATTCTTGATGATTGTACCGCATACTTACATCACCAAAAACATGAACCATATACTGCGGTATTAACCGAAGGCGAAAAACCTAAATATGTTGTAAATGTAACAAATGAATGGGTTTCAGTGGGTTTTTATGATGACTTGACTCGTAAGTATCTAAATTATGATTTTGAAGTTATAAGTGATGGTAAAATCTTCTTAAGAACAGCAATGTATTGGGAATATGATGATGCAACTGATAATGAAGTTAGCAGTTTGATTATAGGCTTTCGCGAAGATGGTCATATAGCAATGGAGAAGACAGATTTCAAGACCGGTTCGGTCGAAGAGCGTGAGACTAGCGACAACCTTAAGAGCAACTGGGATGATTTCCCTAAATTTGGTGAATATAATCACTTGTGCAGAGAGGAAAGATAATGTGAGATGCAGCTAATGTTCTCATAACGTTTTTCTGGAAGAATATCAGTTTTAATCCTTTTACAAGTAAGTAGAAAAAAACTAACCTTCCCTCGATTGGCGCTTGCCTCTCGAGGTTTTTTATACTTAAGATTTTTGCATTGAAACTGATCTATAAGATAATTAGTAAGATGAATATAGATGCAAGAGGCAGCCTTGTAAAATGAAGTTTGTACAGCTAAGTAAATATTATCCATAATCTACATTTTCACCTTTCAGGTCTCCCACTCAAATAGTTGGTTGACAAGTTATCTAAAAACAGACTTTAAGAATAACGGCTCTCTAAAGAGGTTATATAAATGAGAAAACATGTTAAATTAGATGTTCCAAAAGCTAATATACATCCCTTAAGAATAACACAAGGTTGGAAAGTAAATTATAATCATTTTGTTGAAATAGATCCTAGAACATTAGAACCGAATGATGATTCCTGGTTTTTGTTCACAGACAGTTTGTTGCAGCTTTATCATGAACAATCCTCAATAACGCTTGATTTAGGCTGGGTTCCTGACATTTCTCCTGAAGGTAATTATCTGGTTTTACTAGTCAAAGATAATGATTGGGAAGATCCTATTAAAGAATTTTCATCAGATGACTATAAAAAAGTGATTTTATATATTGAATATCATTTAAAACAAGTAACAACTACTTGGTGGAATGAAGTTTAATGATTCTTAATTAATGGATGGAATGGTTACTATTTATGGAACATGGAATCAGGTTTATTAATGAATATCCTGAAATTGGTGAGTTGCTTTATCGTCTATTTATGAATAGGGAATTAGGCGAATGGTACAAGAACAAATGCGCAGAGAAAATAAAAGTACCTGATGAATTTAATCAAATAAAAGGTTTGAAAAAAATTGAAGTTAGAGATTTAAACAATCCTTCAGGAGAAATTGATATCCATTTGCAAGATCTTTCTGGGGAAAATGGTTTTCATTTAGAACAGCAAATCAATATGAAAGTATCTAAATTGGTTCCTGTTTATGTATTAGATTATAGTTATTCCCTAAGACACGATTTAATCGATGGCGCTTATGACATTGTAGGTACCGCTGAATCTTTAGAATTCATTCAGGGAACGAACTATATTAATAAAATAATGCAAGAGAAAGGGTTTATTGAACTCAGTTATTTATATGATTACTACGATACTGTGTATGAGTGGAGTGAATTGCCGCATATACAGCCTTTCAACAGGAGATTAACATTAGGAGATGCCTTGTTTACTGATGTATTAGAATTGCTATAGTTAAAAACTTGCCGTGTTGTCATCGGCATGTTTTTTTATAGATAGTATAACAATATGGAGTGCAAGGAGAAGCGGGATGGGCAGAGACCATATTTCTCAACTGCAGCCATTAAAAATCTGCAATGGCTGGTCTGTAGTACTGAACAATTTATGTTCAGAAAAAAGAATGCAAGAAAAATATGAATTACTAATACTGCAAAATGAAAAACGTAAGGCCTTTATTAAGGTAAGTTATGAAAATAATCAATACCATATCAATGTAGCTGGCTTAAAAACAGATAAGATTTATGAAGATGAGTCTTTTAATGAGATAGAACAATTATTAGAAGAGTTAGAATATCAAATCTGGAGTGTGGGAAGCGGGGTTTTAGAGGGTTTGCAGCCACTAAGCCAACAGATTCCCAATTTTTTAAGGCTAAAGATACCGGCTGGTTGGACTGTTGATTATATTACATTAAAAGATACTGATCCTAAGACGCTAGAGGCAAATGATGATGCTTGGTTATTTGACTTTAATCAAGATCTCCTGCAGATTTCTCATAAGACAAAAAATTTGCTGCTTGACGTAGGGTGGTACCCAGAAGGTGATCCAGCCGGAAGCTATGGGATTGAACTGATAAAAAACGAAGATTGGGAAAATCCTTTAGAGGATATTATGTGTACTGAACTTAAAGAATTAATTAAACAATTGGATTATATTTTTATGAAAGAAATGAAAAATGAATAGTAATAAAAAAAGCAGATTATACTATCTGCTTTTTTCAATGATATAATTTGGTGTCATTGCTAGAATCGACAAGCAGGACAATTGAGCGCGAAGAGAGGAAAACAAGTGAAATGAAAATACATAAAATTCACGATTTTCATCTAAAAGATGAATCGGATTTTGTTCAAACACAACAATCCCTTAGAAATCGTATCAACCTATCCCACACGATCCATCCCAACTCCATCAACACCTGCGCAGGCGTTGACCTGGCCTATTGGGAGCAGGATGGAGAACCGTATGGGGTGTGCTGTATTATCGTGATTGACGCTGATACAAAAGAAGTCATTGAAAAAGTGCACAGCATGGGGAGAATCATCGTGCCGTATGTTTCCGGTTTTCTTGCGTTTCGTGAGCTGCCTTTGATCATCGAGGCGGCGAAAAAGCTGGAGACGGAGCCGGATGTCTTCTTGTTTGATGGCAACGGATATCTGCATTACAATCATATGGGCGTTGCCACCCATGCGGCTTTTTTTCTGGGCAAGCCGACGATTGGGATTGCGAAAACCTATCTCAAAATCAAAGGCTATGATTTCGTGATGCCTGAAAATGAAGTCGGTGCATACACCGATATTCTCATTGACGGCGAGGTATATGGCCGGGCGCTGCGAACGCGGGGGGACGTGAAGCCTATTTTCTTGTCTTGCGGTAATTATATTGATTTAGACAGCAGCTATCAGATCACGATGAGCTTGATCAATCAAGAAAGCAGATTGCCAATCCCTGTCCGCCTGGCTGACCTTGAAACGCATGTTTTGCGAACGTTTTATCAGAAAAATCACATGTAACACTTGGGGCTCTAAGTCATCAAGTGTTTTTTTGTATGTGTGTGCTTTCCTGGTCTCAAAAACCTTGTCGTCCTTGTGGAGAGGTTTTATTTGAATGTTTTCCGTGTCAAATCGATAAAAGCCTTTAATGGCGCAGACATCCATTTGTCCTTATGCCATGCTAATTGAGTGAAAACGGGGCAATCGCTCTGCCAATTGAGTTCTTTCATCCGGCCTGCTGCAATATCATCTTTTACTGTCATTTCAGGCAAGATTCCAATCCCAAGTCCGGCCATCACGCATTGTTTGATGGCTTCTATGCTGACGAATTCCAATTTGTTAGGATAGACACCGGAGTCATGCAAATTGTTCTCAAAGAGCGTGCGGTACGAGCAGCCGTCCTCTGTCAGCAGAAGAGTTTCGTTTTGAAGATCCTTCAATGTTATTGGTAAATCCGCAGGAAAAGGATGGTCATTAGCAGCCACCATTTTGATCTCATCCTGAATCAAAGATTCAACGTGCAGTGCGTCTTCCATCCGGTTTACATCCAAGATGAAGGTGATATCAAGCTGGCCCTGTAAGAGCTGTTCTTTCGCTTGTTCATTGGAGATATATGGTTTGAATATGAGCTTTACTTGGGGAAAAGCCTGTTTAAATTCTTTTATGATAGGGGGCAGGCGGTATGTGCACTGGCTTTCTGTCGCCCCGATTTTTAAGGTTCCGGTTGTTTCTCTTACTTGATTTGCGGCCATTTTCGCTTCTTCTGTTAACGCAATGATCTTCTGTGCATAAGATTTGAACGTTTTTCCTGCTTCTGTCAAGATAAGCCGCTTGCCGAGCCGTTCAAATAAAGGCGTCCCAATTTCTTCTTCAAGTGATTTGATCTGAGAGGTAACGCTTGATTGTGCATAATTAAGCATTTTGGCGGTTAGGGTGAAGTTTACATGTTCTGCCGCCGTAATAAAGGTGATCAGCTGCTTCAATTCCACTTGTTCTCTTCCTTTCTAAATCGGTTTTAGCGATTGGATTAATCGAAATAATCATCTGTATTGATTGATGAATCCATTATAAGATGAAGAAAATCATTCGTAAACAAAGGAGCAGATGCATCATGAAAATTGCGGTTATTAACGGCGGAACTCGGTCTGGCGGAAATACGGATGTTCTTGCGGAGAAGGCTGTTCAAGGATTCGATACGGAGCACATTTATTTGCAGAAATATCGAATTCAGCCAATTGAAGATCTGCGTCACGCCCAAGGCGGCTTTCGTCCTGTTCAAGATGACTACGATTCTATCATTGAGCGGATATTGCCGTGCGATATTCTTGTATTCGTCACCCCAATTTATTGGTTTGGCATGTCAGGGACATTAAAGCTGTTTATTGATCGCTGGTCACAGACGTTGAGAGATCCGAGATTTCCTGATTTTAAACAGCATATGTCAGTGAAACAGGCATATGTAATAGCAGTGGGCGGAGACAATCCAAAAATAAAAGGGCTGCCGCTGATTCAGCAATTCGAACATATTTTTCATTTTATGGGAATTTCCTTTAAAGGCTATGTGCTGGGAGAAGGCAATCGTCCAGGCGATATTCTTCGTGATCATCAGGCGCTGTCCGCTGCGGGCCGCTTACTGAAAAGAAGCGATGCGATATGAAGTTTTTGCTGTCGGTCATTGCTGGCTTGATGATTCTTGCACTCTATTTATTTTGGAAGGTCCAGCCTCCTGTTTGGATACAAGTTGAAACCAATTCGTCCGAGTTGAAGCAATCTGTGAGAATGGCAGGAACCACGCTGCAAGTCAAGCACATCATCAAGAGTGACGCAGGAGAAGAAACAGCTGTCATATCAAACGGCATTTCTGGGCCAAAATAAAAAAGCACCTGTCCAGGTGCTTTTTTCTATAAATGAGGGATCACAAGGCCCCCATATAAAAACGCCGCGATAATCAAAAATGCCGGATGCATTTTGAATTTTGTCATGGCAAGGAGCGAAATTCCCGCAATCACGATCGATTGGATCCAGCCGATCGCTTTGATGCCGTCTGCGCTGATTTGCCAGGTAAGAATGAGCATCATGACCGCGATGACAGGCTGGACGGACAGCGTCATGCCTTTGATGACAGGTGATTGGCGGAAGCGCTGGATGATGCGCAGCAGGACGATCAATGCGAGCGCCGATGGTACGACGGTTGCGATCAGGGCAATTAGGAAGCCGGGCCACCCGCCTGCGCTGTAGCCGACATACGCAGCGATTTTCGTGGCGATCGGGCCCGGCAAAGCGTTCGCAAGTGCGAGCATATTTGAGAATTGATCGTTTGAGAGCCAGCTATATCTGTTTACAACTTCTTCAAACATTAGCGGGATAGACGCAGGTCCGCCGCCATATCCCAGTAGGTTTGCGATAAAAAACGCCATAAATAAATAGATCGATATCATGAGGCTGACATTCCTTTATCTTTTGAATGTTTATTTGTGATTTTGTCTTTCAGTTTAAAATGAAACGCCCCGTACGCTAAGAAAATGATAATGACAAGGCCGGGATTAATTTGTAAAGTTTGCAGGCCGATAAAAGCGATGATAAAAAACAGGATGCCGGTAACCCAGCCGAAACCTTTAAGCGCTTTTTGGCCAAACTCGTACGCCATGATTCCGAGCATTACCGCAATTACCGGCGTGACGGCACCGATCATACCTGCAACAATTGCTGAATGGCTTAACACATTTACAGCCGCAAACAAGCCCACCATCGCAAGACATGTAGGCAGAATGTGGGCGAGGGTCGCCACAACTGCACCTAATGTGCCTTTTAGCTTAAAGCCCAGATAAGCAGCCATTTTGGTGGCAATCGGTCCGGGAAGCGCATTAGCGATTGCTAATATTTCTCCGAATTCATCATCGTCAATCCATTTATATTTATTGACCGCTTCATGGCGGATCAGCGGAATCACGGAAGGTCCGCCGCCGAACCCTAATATGCCGGTGCGAACCATTGCGGCCGTCATATCCCGATAAGGATGGTTTTTCATTCGTTTCTCTCCTTTACAGCTTCATTCCCATACGGCTTTTGTATCGTTTGATCAGCATCTGGCAATCAACACTGACGACGCCTCGCAATGGATACAGCCGTTTTGTTAAGAATTCTTCCATTTCTTGATCGTTGGCAAAGATCCCATGCATATGCAGCTTGCTCGGGCCTGTCATGTGATAAAGGCTGGTGACCGCAGGCTCTTCCTCAAGCTTAAGAGCGACCTCTTCTAAAAATTGCGGTTCTACCTCGACATTGAAAAACACGGAAACATGAATGCCGATTTTAGCGGGATTGATGACAGCGGTGAATTTTTCAATAACACCGGCTTCAATTAATTGGTTGATACGGGCCTGGACGGCGACCCGTGACAAATCGACTCTTTTGCCAAGATCCGTATAAGAAATTCTGCCTTCTTCATGCAAAATCGTGAGAATTTGTTTATCAGTCTCATCAAGTACAAGGTTGGGGATTTGATATTCATGACTCAATTGCTCCACCTGCTTTCGTAGCCTTTTAGCAATCATTTTATCATAAAAGTTACGTATCGAAATAATAATTTTTCATTTGTTTTCGAAATGAATGCGAAAATATCTTGTTATTTGCGAAAAGAAGAAAGTTCGTCAGTTTTTCTGCCGGATCAGTAGATGTGAAAAATCAGGCTCCCTATACTGAAGAAAATTTCTTAAAAAAGGGGACTTGTGATGAACAGATCTGTCATCGGTACAAAGCAAATGGTCGTCAGTCCGCATTACCTCGCTTCTCAAGCCGGAAACCGCATACTAGACAAGGGAGGCAACGCGTTTGACGCTGCTGTTGCGGTGAGTGCTTGTCTTGCGGTTGTGTATCCGCATATGACCGGACTTGGCGGGGATTCCTTTTGGCTGACCTTTCACCAGGAAACAAAGGCAGTAAAAGTCTACAATGGCAGCGGCCGTTCAGGAAAAAACGTAACGAGAGATGTATATAAGGGAAAAAGCGCGATTCCGCTGCGGGGAATTGACAGTGCCATTACCGTGCCGGGAATGGTTGATAGCTGGGATGCGGTCCTGAAGGAGTACGGGCGTCTGTCTCTTGCAGATGTATTGGAGCCCGCACGCGATTATGCCCAAAATGGGTTTCCTGTATCAGCAGATCAGTGTCGTCACACAGAAAAGAATATTGAATTGCTGGCTACCACGCCTTACACGGCTGACATCTTCACGAGAAGGGGCAAAGCACCTGTCCCGGGAGAGCGGTTTGTGCAAAAAGAGCTTGCAGACAGTCTGAACTTGATTGCTGAAAAAGGAAGAAGCGCATTTTATGAAGGAGATCTCGCTCAGCGGATTGTCTCACATTTACAGAATAACGGCAGTTACATGACAATCGATGATTTTAAAGCGCATCGGGGTGAGTGGGCAGCGCCTGTATCAAGTGATTATCGAGGATACAGTGTGTATCAGGCGCCGCCGAATTCTCAGGGATTTACCGGTTTATTAACACTGAACATTTTGGAAAACTATGATTTCACCCAAATCGAACACGGTTCATTTGAGTATTATCACGTGCTTGTGGAGGCATTGAAAAAGAGTTTTCTAGATCGGGATGCCGTCTTGACTGATCCGGCGTTTGCAGACATTCCGCTTGAAAGGCTTTTGGACAAACGTTATGCAAAACAATTGGCAGAAGAAATCGGCTATCTCGCAGTACCGGCAGAAAGCAGGCCGGTGGGAAGTGATACGGCATATGCGGCCGTAATCGATGCGGATGGCAACGCAGTGTCATTCATTCAAAGCCTGTACTTTGAATTTGGCTCGGCAGTCACTGCCGGTGATACAGGCATATTACTGCAAAACCGCGGATCATTTTTCTCACTGGATGAAAATCATGTCAACACGCTTGAACCGAGAAAGCGCACCTTCCATACGTTGATGCCGGCTATGGTCTGTAAAGGCGGAAAGCCAAAAATTCTGTACGGCACACAAGGCGGCGAAGGCCAGCCGCAGACTCAGACGGCCATCATTACCCGAATGCTGGACTACGGAATGCATCCACAGCAGGCAATCAGCGAACCGCGCTGGGTATGGGGCAGAACGTGGGGAGAGGAATACGAAGGTCTCAGAGTCGAGGGCAGATTCACAGACAAAACAATCCAAAAACTGAAAGACAGCAGGCATCTCGTGGAGGTTGTCGGTGACTATGATCCGCTGATGGGACAAGCGGCTGCAATCAAAGTTGATGAAGAAGGCTTTCTCCAAGGCGGAGCCGATCCTCGGGGAGACGGAGCGGCTGTGGGGATTTAAATAACTATAGGGTACAAATATAAATCAAAAGCATAAACATAAGGGAGACCTCTACAATGTGGTACATATACTGTTTATACCGTATTTTTTCTTTATAAAAAATTGAGAGGCGAGACTGATGGTAATAGCGATCAGCATTAAAATCCAAAAGTTTGTCATTCCAATTCCTCCTAATCTACCTTTATACGAAGAAAAAGGAAAAACGTTTCATAAAAGAACACCCCGAGCTTACTCTGGGTGTTCTTTTTTTTGATATTTTTTCAGTTATTTACAGGCGATATTTTGTAATCATAAGGTCTTTTTGACTAGTTTCTTCTATTTAAATAGTCCTTCTCTTCAGCTGGGACGAATCAGTGTGAATTCTTCCCCCAGCTTGGCATAGTGATTTCCCGCCAATCGTGAGGCAGGCTTTAATTCATCCGTTAAAATATATCCCTTTTCTGCATCATACACCTTTTCATCTAGGTGGAAGCAGACAACTCTTCCGATGAGCAGATCTGCTGTAGTGATGCCTTGATCATTGTCAAAGGTAATATGCCGCTCTAATTTGCACTCAAAGCGAACGCGGGCTTCCTTAATGCCGGGAACTGAAACAGCTTTGCTTTCAATAGAATGAAGCGAGGTGCGTGTAAGCTCGCTTTCATCCGGCCTTAAGCTTGCAGCTGTTTCATTGATATCTTCAATGATGGCTTCATCACTGACATGAACGACAAATTCTCCGTTCTCCACTGCGTTTCGCGCTGTATCTTTTTGGCGTCCTTCCGTCCTGTTAACAGAAATACTGAGAAGCGGAGGATCTGAGCTGACGACGTTATAAAAACTGAAAGGCGCGGCATTGACCGCTCCTTCTGAAGAAAGTGTTGTCACAAATGCAATGGGGCGGGGAATAACGGTACCTGACAATAGCTTGTATGTGTCTTTGGCACTAAGCTGATCAGCTTGAAATATGTACATAGCAACAACCGCCTTTATCGTTAGGATACCTTGATTATAACGAAATGGTTTAAAGGAAACCAAATGATGCGGGTTGCATATGTTATGTCATGACATATATCTAATACAGGGCAAATAAAAAAATAGGCTTCCGTACCTCCGCCGGCAGCCTATTGAAACAATGAAAACTTAGATTATTTGTATTTCTTTTTGACTACCCAGCAATTGCCGTCTTTCCAGTATTCTTTTTTGCTGTCATAATCATCGTGTCTTTTGTAGTCGTCGCAGTGGTGGTGCGGTTTTTTGTAGTATTTCTTATGGGAACGATAAGATTTTTTGTGTGTGCGGCATGACTTTTTATAGCTGCGAGATTTTTTCTTGTGAGAACAGTATGACTTTTTGTAGCTGCGAGATTTTTTGTAAGAACGGCAAGATTTTTTATAGCTGCGAGATTTTTTGTAAGAACGGTAAGATTTTTTATAGCTGCGAGATTTTTTGTGAGAACGGTACGATTTTTTGTGGCTGCGAGATTTCTTGTGAGAGCAGTATGATTTTTTGTGGCTGCGAGATTTTTTGTGAGAACAGAATGATTTTTTGTGACTGCGAGATTTTTTGTGAGAGCAGTATGATTTTTTATGGCTGCGAGATTTTTTGTGAGTGCGGTGCGACTTTTTATGACTGCGTTTTTTTCCATGAGGCTCTTGGTATAAATAATCCTTTAAACCTTCTTTTTTTGCGGATTTCACCGCTTCTTCGATGTCAGAATGGGAATAGTGGCCCAATTTGAAATCCTCCTTTTAAAAATATGTTAAGGATGAAGATCCTTACTACCCTCATAGTACGCGCGGTTTTAAAAAGTGTATAAGTGTTCCGCTGAGATCTTATAAAAATAAAAGCCTAAAATTTGTAAGGAGGATTATGGATGAAGAATCAATCCAATTTACCGCTTTATCAGCTGTTTGTTCATCCAAAAGACTTGCGTGAATTAAAAAAGGATATATGGGACGATGATCCGGTGCCAGCTGTGATGAAGGTAAATCAAAAAAGGCTGGATATTGATATCGCTTATCGGGGATCACATATCAGAGACTTCAAAAAGAAGTCATACCATATTTCCTTTTATCAGCCGAAAACATTCCGCGGCGCGCGAGAGATTCACTTAAATGCGGAGTATAAAGATCCTTCCTTGATGAGAAACAAATTGTCTCTGGATTTTTTCTCGGAGCTAGGGACACTGTCTCCAAAGGCAGAGTTTGTGTTTGTAAAGATGAATGGGAAGAATGAAGGGGTTTATCTTGAACTTGAATCCGTAGATGAATATTATTTGGCGAAAAGGAAGCTGGCTGATGGCGCGATTTTTTATGCGGTGGATGATGATGCCAACTTTTCTCTGATGAGCGATTTAGAAAGGGAAACGAAAACATCGCTGGAGCTTGGATATGAAAAGAAAACAGGGACTGAGGAGGATGATTTTTATTTACAGGATATGATTTTTAAAATTAATACGGTCCCTAAAGCTCAGTTTAAGTCAGAAGTGACAAAGCATGTGGATGTCGACAAGTATTTGCGCTGGCTTGCCGGTATTGTATTCACCTCAAACTATGACGGGTTTGTCCACAACTACGCATTATACAGAAGCGGGGAAACCGGATTATTTGAGGTGATTCCTTGGGATTATGATGCGACTTGGGGCAGGGATATCCATGGAGAGCGGATGGCTGCCGATTATGTAAGAATTCAAGGATTTAATACACTAACCGCCCGGATATTGGATGAATCCGAGTTTCGCAAGTCCTACAGGCGCCTGTTAGAAAAAACGCTCCAATCTCTTTTTACAATAGAATATATGGAACCGAAAATCATGGCGATGTATGAGCGGATTAGGCCTTTTATCTTGATGGACCCATATAAAAAGAATGATGTTGAGCGTTTTGACCGTGAGCCGGATGTGATCTGCGAGTATATTAAAAACCGTTCACAATACCTCAAAGATCATTTAAGTATTTTATGAATGCGTGAAAATGGGTATTCGCGGAAAAAGCGACAATTAGGCTATTGAATTAGTTCAACAAATAAATGTGACACGTATATATGCAGTATGTTTATCATCTATGTATAAGTGACTAGGAGGAATTTGAATGAGCAAGAGGAGAATGAAATATCATTCAAATAATGAAATATCGTATTATAACTTTTTGCACTCAATGAAAGATAAAATTGTTACTGTATATCGTGGAGGTCCGGAATCTAAAAAAGGAAAATTAACAGCTGTAAAATCAGATTATATAGCTTTACAAGCTGAAAAAAAAATAATTTATTATCAGTTGGAGCATGTGAAAAGTATTACTGAGGATACCAATAATAGCACCACAACAATTGAGACTGAGGAAATGCTCGATGCTGATGATTTTCATAGCTTAATCGGACATTTAATAAACCAATCAGTTCAATTTAACCAAGGGGGTCCGGAATCTAAAAAAGGAAGATTGGTCTGGCTGGGAGATGATTACGCTGCGTTAAACACAAATGAGGATGGGGTAGTGTATTTTAATATCCATCACATCAAAAGTATAAGTAAACACGAGCCTGATTTGAAAATAGAAGAGCAGACGCCAGTTGGAGTTTTGGAAGCTGATGATTTAAGCGAGGTTTTTAAGAGTCTGACTCATAAATGGGTTTCAATTAATCGTGGAGGTCCGGAAGCCATTGAGGGTATCCTTGTAGATAATGCCGACGGCCATTATACTATAGTGAAAAATCAAGAGGTGCTTCGCATCTATCCTTTTCACATAAAAAGCATCAGCTTAGGTCCAAAAGGGTCGTACAAAAAAGAGGATCAAAAAAATGAACAAAACCAGGAAGACAATAATGATAAGGACAGCAATTCGTTCATTTCTTCAAAATCATATAGCTCATCAAAATCATCTAAACGATCACTAAAATCTTCAGATGATCAATCATCCAAATCTGGTCGTTCGTCACGTTCAAAAAGTTCTTCAAAATCATCTAAACGATCACTAAAATCTTCGGATTATCAATCATCCAAATCTGACCGTTCGTCACGTTCAAAAAGTTCTTCAAAATCATCTAAACGATCATTAAAATCTTCAGATTATCAATCATCAAAATCATCTAAACGATCACCAAGATCATCAGATTATCAATCATCAAGATCACCAGGTTATTCAAGTTCAATAAAAAGTTCAGGAAAACAAAAGGAAGATTATAGCTATGAAACGATTGTCAGAACGATAGACTATCACTGGAAACGTAAATTTTAATAGATAATGGAGGAGCATCAGATTAAGTGATGCCCTTTTTCAGTTAAAGGAGGAGAATCGTGAAAGGTTTGAATCAATTCCTTAACACAGATGTTGAGGTTGTCATTTCAGGAGATACAAGGTTTGTCGGCACCCTCATAGATATCGGACAGGATATTTTTGTTATTTTTGATGGCTGCAATTATCTTTATATTCCCTTGTTGCATCTTCATCAAATGAACAAGGCGAAAATAATGACCAGTACTGAGAAGCCATTTTTGATCAATCCGGAAGATCCAATGATAGAGGCAGAAACTCAAGCTTTTTCATATAGAAATACATTAAACAAGGTCAAAGGCCAGTTTATTGAAGTTTATGTAACTGGGGGTCGATCGATCCATGGGTATGTTACAAATGTTTTAAACGATTATATTGTATTTTTCTCACCCGTATTTAAAATACTTTTTATATCTATGCATCATTTAAAATGGTTTACCCCTTATTCAACTGAACAAACACCGTATACTCTTGACAACTCACAATTGCCGGTCGTGCCTTCCAAAGTTCCTCTTGTGCGTAATTTTGAGGAGCAGATCAAAAAAAATATTGGTGAATTGGTCATATTTGATATGGGAGAGGTGCCAGAAAAAGTTGGTCTATTAAAGGATGTCTCTAATAATATCATTGAGCTTATTAACGCAAGTGGAGAGCCAGTCATTTGGAAGTTAAATCATCTAAAGACAATGCATCTTCCCTAGTGTATACAAAACTGCCCTCTTAAAAGCAGAAGGCAGTTTTTCGTTTCATACTGTGCTAAAGAAATAACCAACTGATCCAAAAATATAAACATGTTAACGTAAAAAGAACAGTCAGCGGAATGATGATAATGGTCGTTTTTATATATTCGCCCCATGAAATACTTTCATCATGCTGTTTTAATATATGCATCCAAATAAGCGTTGCTAAGGTTCCCATAGGTAATAATAATGAACCGATATCACTGCCGATAATATTGGCCAAGTAGATGATTTTTGTTGCTGAAGGATTCAGGGTCATTTCAGTTAAGGTAAAAGTACTGATCATTAACGCTGGATGGTTGTTAAAGAGATTAGAAAAAACTGAAGTAGAGATACCTGATGCGAAAGTTGCATGGGCGAGGCTTCCAGAAACCACAGGTTCAAAATAATTCACAAGTAACTCTGTGAATCCAATATTATGCAGACCATAAATTAAGACATACATAGTAAAAGCGAATATAAAAATGTGCCAAGGCGATTTATATAACAAGTCTCTTGGGGAGGTTTTGAAATAAATCCATCTCCAGCTCAACAGGATAAAAGATCCGATGACAGCGACTAGAGGAACAGAAATACCGGTATATGATGCTGCAAATAGACTCATTCTGACGAGAAAAACAAATGCAAGCACAAACAACATGATTTTTGTTTGATTTCGTTCTGGTAAAGGAGCTGATGGCGAATGAAGAGGATGGTACCTTCTATGCCGCAGAGACTGAAAATGGCCCGGTATATCTGGCAGGTTCTTGGGAAGACGTTTATAAAAGAACATAAACAGTAGACAAGTCATAAAAATGAGTCCCATCATACTAGGGACAAACATCATGGCGGTGTGAAGATATAGATCCATTCCAATGATTTTGAGAGAAATTAAATTAACAATATTACTTACGCCAATCGGTGCGCTAGAGGCTGTGGCTATTAAAACACCGCTTAATAAATATGGGGCTTTTTGATGTTTTTTTAAACCTAAATATTTTAGTACAAGCAAAAGGATTGGAGTTGTGATCAAAATGCTCCCATCATTATTCAGGAAAATGGTCATGAGAAAGCAGAGCAAATTGGTTAGCCAAAAAAGCTTGATGCCTGAACCCTTGGATTGTTGGAGCAGTTTTGCAGCCACCCAATAAAAGAAACCAAAGCTTTCTAGTGCAATGGCCATAATCATAGTGGCAAGGATTGTAACCGATGCACCCGTGACTTTTGTTCCGATTTCCCCTAAGTCTGCCAATGACACACTTCCGCACAATAAAACCATTAAAGCGCCAAATGTGGCGGGGATAGCTTCATTTAGTCCTTTTGGTCTCCAGAAAATAAAAATCATTGTTACGAAAAAAGCGAGCAATGTGAATATGCCGGTGAACTCAATAATTTACTTCACCTCTCTATCTTTCATTTTTAAAATCAAACTAATGTCCTGCGCTTACTGATGTCCTTGCCAACTATTTGTACTGTATGTATACGTATACTGATATAAAGTTGTACTAAGCGATTATATTAAATTAATAAAAATTCCATAAGAATCCCAAAAGAAAAAAGAGATTGCAAGTATCGTTCATGTACCTGCATCACTCTCTTTAGTTCTTGTCTGCTGACAATTTGAAATATGAATAAAATGCTTTATAAGCGGATTATGATTGTCTTTGCGGTAAGCGATAACCCATTCTGCATTAAGCTGTATTTGGTCCATTTTTCGATAAGTAACATCCAAATTAAATAATTTTTTGGCTGAGGAAGGAACAAATGTCATACCAATTCCGGCACTGACTAAACCAATCACCATTTGATATTCTGTGGCTTCCTGGACAATGTTGGGTCTGAAGCCCGCTTGTTCACAGAACTGAATAAAATCCATGTATAGAGTAGGCCATGCTTCTTTAGCAACAGTAATAATTGGTTCATCTCTTAAATCCTCAATCGTAATTGATTCCTTAGAAGTCAATGGGTGTTGCTTAGGCAAAGCTAAAACACAAGGGCTGCTTTGGGCGGTTTCGATATGTAAAGCTGTATGCTGTAAGGGAGGATGAAGTATACCAATATCAATGTTGCCCTTTAGTAGCTCCTCCTGCTGCCTAGACGAGGATATTTCACGCAGTTCTATTTTCACAGATGGGAATTTTTTACGATATTCCCGGACAATCGGCGGCAGAAATTCATATGTAGCTGATCCGACAAAACCGATTACGAGAAGGCCTTGCTCGCCGCGGGCCGTCCGCTGTGCCAGTTCAATTCCTTGTCCGATTTGCATCAATGCCATGCGGCAATGATTTAAAAAGATTTCTCCTGCTGCGGTAAGCTCGACAAATCGTTTTGTCCTTTTCAGAAGCGTAACTCCGACTTCTTCCTCCAGCTGTTTGATCTGCTGGCTGAGAGGAGGCTGCGTCATGTTCAGCCGCCGGGCAGCCTTTCCGAAATGAAGCTCTTCGGCTACTGCGATAAAGTATTGAAGATGGCGAAGCTCCATTCAATATGCATTCCTTTCCATAGGTTAATAATTCGTATTACATATTAATCATAAGGCGAATCGATATTGGAGGTCAATTTCCAAAGAGTGTATAGTGAAACTTATCACAAGATATTTAAAATTTTACGTTTAAAATGCATAATAAGGAGTGAGGGTGTTGACAAAAGCAACAAAAGAACAAAAATCCCTTGTAAAAAACAGAGGGGCGGAGCTTGTTGTTGATTGCTTAGTGGAGCAAGGTGTCACACATGTATTTGGCATTCCAGGTGCAAAAATTGATGCGGTATTTGACGCTTTACAAGATAAAGGACCTGAAATTATCGTTGCCCGGCACGAACAAAACGCAGCATTCATGGCCCAAGCAGTCGGCCGTTTAACTGGAAAACCGGGAGTCGTGTTAGTCACATCAGGACCGGGTGCCTCTAACTTGGCAACAGGCCTGCTGACAGCGAACACTGAAGGAGACCCTGTCGTTGCGCTTGCTGGAAACGTGATCCGTGCAGATCGTTTAAAACGGACACATCAATCTTTGGATAATGCGGCGCTATTCCAGCCGATTACAAAATACAGTGTAGAAGTTCAAGATGTAAAAAATATACCGGAAGCTGTTACAAATGCATTTAGGATAGCGTCAGCAGGGCAGGCTGGGGCCGCTTTTGTGAGCTTTCCGCAAGATGTTGTGAATGAAGTCACAAATACGAAAAACGTGCGTGCTGTTGCAGCGCCAAAACTCGGTCCTGCAGCAGATGATGCAATCAGTGCGGCCATAGCAAAAATCCAAACAGCAAAACTTCCTGTCGTTTTGGTCGGCATGAAAGGCGGAAGACCGGAAGCAATTAAAGCGGTTCGCAAGCTTTTGAAAAAGGTTCAGCTTCCATTTGTTGAAACATATCAAGCTGCCGGTACCCTTTCTAGAGATTTAGAGGATCAGTATTTTGGCCGTATCGGTTTGTTCCGCAACCAGCCTGGCGATTTACTGCTAGAGCAGGCAGATGTTGTTCTGACGATCGGCTATGACCCGATTGAATATGATCCGAAATTCTGGAATGTCAATGGAGACCGGACAATTATCCATTTAGACGAGATTATCGCTGACATTGATCATGCTTACCAGCCTGATCTTGAATTGATCGGTGACATTCCGTCCACGATCAATCATATCGAACACGATGCTGTGAAAGTAGAATTTGCAGAGCGTGAGCAGAAAATCCTTTCTGATTTAAAACAATATATGCATGAAGGTGAGCAGGTGCCTGCAGATTGGAAATCAGACAGAGCGCACCCTCTTGAAATCGTTAAAGAGTTGCGTAATGCAGTCGATGATCATGTTACAGTAACTTGCGATATCGGTTCGCACGCCATTTGGATGTCACGTTATTTCCGCAGCTACGAGCCGTTAACATTAATGATCAGTAACGGTATGCAAACACTCGGCGTTGCGCTTCCTTGGGCAATCGGCGCTTCATTGGTGAAACCGGGAGAAAAAGTGGTTTCTGTCTCTGGTGACGGCGGTTTCTTATTCTCAGCAATGGAATTAGAGACAGCGGTACGACTAAAAGCACCAATTGTACACATTGTATGGAACGACAGCACATATGACATGGTTGCATTCCAGCAATTGAAAAAATATAACCGTACATCTGCGGTCGATTTCGGAAATATCGATATCGTGAAATATGCGGAAAGCTTCGGAGCAACTGGCTTGCGCGTAGAATCACCAGACCAGCTGGCAGATGTTCTGCGTCAAGGCATGAACGCTGAAGGTCCTGTCATCATCGATGTCCCGGTTGACTACAGTGATAACATTAATTTAGCAAGTGACAAGCTTCCGAAAGAATTCGGGGAACTCATGAAAACGAAAGCTCTCTAGCACTCTGCGCATCACGACACTGTTTTATGAACAGCACTAAATAAAAGGAGTGAAGGGAAATATGAAACGAGAAAGCAACATTCAAGTGCTCAGCCGTGGTCAAAAAGATCAGCCTGTGAGCCAGATTTATCAAGTATCAACAATGACTTCTCTATTAGACGGAGTATATGACGGAGATTTTGAACTGTCAGAGATTCCGAAATATGGAGACTTCGGTATCGGAACCTTTAACAAGCTTGACGGAGAGCTGATTGGGTTTGACGGCGAATTTTACCGTCTTCGCTCAGACGGAACCGCGACACCGGTCCAAAAAGGAGACCGTTCACCGTTCTGTTCATTTACGTTCTTTACACCGGACATGACGCACAAAATTGATGCGAAAATGACACGCGAAGACTTTGAAAAAGAGATCAACAGCATGCTGCCAAGCAGAAACTTATTTTATGCAATTCGTATTGACGGATTGTTTAAAAAGGTGCAGACAAGAACGGTAGAACTTCAAGAAAAACCTTACGTGCCAATGGTTGAAGCGGTCAAAACACAGCCGATTTTCAACTTCGACAACGTGAGAGGAACAATCGTAGGTTTCTTGACACCAGCTTATGCAAACGGAATCGCCGTTTCTGGCTATCACCTGCACTTCATTGACGAAGGACGCAATTCAGGCGGACACGTTTTTGACTATGTGCTTGAGGATTGCACGGTTACGATTTCTCAAAAAATGAACATGAATCTCAGACTTCCGAACACAGCGGATTTCTTTAATGCGAATCTGGATAACCCTGATTTTGCGAAAGATATCGAAACAACTGAAGGAAGCCCTGAATAAAAGAAAAAAAGAAAGCCCCTTTTACAGGGCTTTCTTTTTATTTGGCTCTTTTCCTGATTTTAGATAAAATAACATCAAAACAGTAAAGGTGTGGTCTGATGAAAATATTGGTTTTGGCAGTTCATCCTCATATGGAGACCTCAGTTGTCAATAAGGCGTGGGCTGAGGAATTGAGTAAACACGACAATATCACAGTACGTGATCTTTATAAGGAATACCCGGATGAAGAAATAGATGTTGCGAAGGAACAGCAGCTGTGCGAGGAATACGATCGGATTGTCTTTCAATTCCCGCTATATTGGTACAGCTCTCCGCCGCTCTTGAAAAAATGGCAGGATCTTGTGCTGACTTACGGCTGGGCTTTTGGTTCAGAAGGAAATGCCTTGCATGGCAAGGAGCTGATGCTGGCTGTATCAACAGGGAGCGAAGCGGAAAAATATCAAGCGGGCGGAGCAAATCATTACTCGATTAGTGAGCTATTGAAACCATTTCAGGCCACGAGTAATCTGATCGGCATGAAGTATCTGCCTCCATATGTGTTCTATGGCGTGAATTATGCAGCTGCAGGGGATATTTCTCACAGTGCAAAACGGTTAGCCGAATACATCCAGCAGCCTTTTGTTTAAAAGAAAGCCCTGTCGAACATACGGCAGGGCTGTATTTGTTTAAAAATCCGGCAGCTCAGACAGGTTATTTTCCTTGATGCCGTCCGGTTCACTTCGCAAAATGTCACGCCCGTATTTATGGAAGACATCAACATGAGCGAGTTTTCCTGATTTTGCTTCTGACAGCGCAGTAGGATAGTCGAGCTCTCTTCCTGTATTGGTTTTCACTGCGATAATATTGTCTTCCTCATTTCTTCTAACCGCAATAATTTCTTCTTTTCCAGATGGAACATTTTCTTGATCGACAGTTGTTTGCCGGGCTTTATACGATTCATATGCTGCTTCAAATTGATCCATATTTACACCTCCGCTTTTTAGCGTGAACAAAAATGTTGATGATCATGTAAGGTTTCGACACAGCATACGACAATATTTCCTGAGAAATATCTTGGGAATGTGACAAATCAATTCATAATAAAAGGGATTCCGCATTTATGCGGAATCCCTCTCAGTTATTTTGTCATGTGTAAATCCTTTGTTTTCATATAACCTGTCGCACCGCCGTAATCAACGAATACCCAATCAAAATCAAAACCGCCTTTATTCGTTTTACTCCAGCCTAAAAAAGAAACGCTTGTGTCTGCTGGAAGAGTCTTAATGCTCTTTCCATCAGCGGATGTATATACTTTTGTTTTTGTTTTGGTTTTTACCGTTGTCGCTGCTTTTACAATGTAATGAGTGGAGACAAATCCTATTTTTCCGTTTTTATACTGAACCTTTGCCCAGTCAGCATTTGAGAAGGAAATCAGCTTTAGGCTATCTCCTAAGTGCAGCGTATCGGCTTTTTGGCTTGATGCGGAAGGCTTCGTTCTGACATTTAGAGCCTCTGCTGATACCAAATAAGAGTCAATCGGATAACTGTATAAATCATCAATGCTTACCGTTGTTTCTGGCTGTTGAGCATGGATCGTTCCAGCGCCTCCAGCCGCCGCCGCAGTCATTCCAGCCGCAAGTGCTAATGTTGAAAAAAGTTTTGTTGGTTTGTTCATGCCGTTCCTCTCCTCACGTAAGAGAAATAATTCATTCTATATCTCTATTCACGTTATCGCAGGTTCCTAAACATCAGACAATTATTTTTGTGTTTCTAGTTTGAGAGGCGCGGATATTGTTTTTTGCACTTTTTTCCCGTGCAAAATATCATCTGCTGCTTCTGTAGCCAATTTACCGATTAATTCAGGCTGCTGAGCGACGGTGGCTGACAGCTTTCCGTTTTTAATGGAAGCGAGCGCATCTTTATTGCCGTCAAAACCGATCACCAATATGTCTTTCCCCGAGCTGTTAATTGCCTCGAGAGCACCGAGCGCCATTTCATCGTTGTGAGCAAAAACAGCTTGGATATCAGGATGTCCCTGCAGCAGGTTTTCCATGACAGTCAGGCCTTTCGTGCGGTCAAAGTCAGCTGATTGTTTTGTGACAACTTGGAGTTTTTGGTCTGCGATGTTATGGAATCCTGAGCCGCGTTCCCGTGTGGCAGATGCGCCGGGGACGCCTTCAAGCTCTGCCACCTTTGCTCCTTTTCCAAGTTTGTCGGCAATAAACGTCGCGGCCATTTCACCGCCTTTTACATTATCGGAAGCAACGAGGGTTTCAACTTTTCCTTGTTCGGCAGATCGATCGATTGTTATGACGGGCACACCGACTGCGTTTGCAGATTCTACTGCCGTTGAGATCGCCGAAGAATCAGTCGGGTTGATTAATAATGCATCAACACCTTGCTGAATTAAATCTTCCACGTCACTTGTCTGTTTCGATGAATCATTTTGTGCATCAACAATGATGACTTTCATTCCCCGTTTTTTAGCTTCTTTTTCGATACCCTTTTTTAATGAGACAAAAAAAGGATTATTAAGCGTTGAGACGGACAAGCCAATGGTGAATTCCTTTTTGTTCCCCGAGTTTGACGGCTTTGCCCATTGGGGAGGCTCAAGCGAACAGGCGGTTAACAAAAATAATGATAACGTTAAAATGACGGATACAGCCTTTTTCATGTGAAAACCCTCCTAAGCTGACTTCTTGCGGTCTAATAATACCGCAATTAAGATAACAATCCCTTTGACAACCAGCTGATAAAATGATGAAACGCCAAGCAGATTAAGCCCGTTATTAAGTGTGCCGATGATCAGCACCCCGATTAACGTGCCGACAATGCGTCCTCGGCCGCCGGAAAGACTTGTCCCTCCTAAGACGACTGCCGCGATAGCATCAAGTTCGTACGATTCTCCCGCAGTCGGCTGGGCCGAATGCAGGCGGGAAGTCAATATGGCACCTGCAAGAGCGGATAAAAGCCCGGCTAAAGAATAGATCATCACTTTCACGCGCGTCACTTTGATGCCTGAAATGAGCGCGGCTTTTTCGTTGCCGCCGATAGCGTACGTTCGGCGTCCGAATGGTGTTTTATGAAGAAGCACCCAAAGGATGACAAAGGCAAGAACCATCGTAATTGCCGGTACAGGAATGCCTAAAAAGTAACCGCGTCCGAACATCTGAAAAGCGTAGTTTGTGCCAAGTCCGGTAATCGGATTTCCATCTGTATACACTAGCGTCAGTCCGCGAAACACAGTCATGGTCGCAAGCGTGGCGATAAAGGGTGCCATTTTTCCTTTAGTAATCAATAATCCGTTGATCATGCCTAGTACGGCACCAATGATACAGCCAAGGATGATCGCGAGAACCGGATCGACACCGGACACAATCATCCCCGCAACTAAAGCACTGGACAGGGCAAGAATAGCGCCGACAGAAAGATCAATGCCGCCTGTCAAAATGACAAAGGTCATCCCGAACGCGATTAATCCGTTAATGGCGACCTGGCGAAGCAGGTTTAAAATATTCAGCGGTTCAAGAAAGCTGGGATTTAAAATAGATACAATGATAACGAGAATAAATAAACCAAGAAACGGGCCGAGTTTTTGCATGACTCCGTCGAAGTGAATCCGTTTTTGTTCTGTTTGCAGTTGTTCCGTTTTCATATTACCGCCCTCCCGTGGCAAGTGTCATAATTCGTTCTTGTGTTGCTTCTCGCGCATGGATTTCTCCGCTGATTCTGCCTTCATGGACAACGATAATCCGATCGCTCATTCCCAGAATTTCAGGCAGCTCTGATGACACCATGATGATAGCGACGCCGCGTTCGGTCAGCTCATTCATCAGCGTATAAATCTCTCGTTTGGCGCCAACATCCACACCTCTTGTTGGCTCATCCAAGATAAGCACTTTCGGTCCGATGCCGATCCACTTGGCTATCACCACTTTTTGCTGGTTTCCTCCTGATAAATGGCGTGCGTGCGTTTCCGGTGATGCTGTTTTGATAGTGAGGCGTTTGATTAACAGATCGACAAATTCAGCCTCCCGCTTATGATCAATGAGGCCCTTTGGTGAGAAGCTGGACAGATTGGGCAGGGCAATATTTTCGCGGATCGAGGTGTCGAGCAGAAGCCCTTCATCCTTGCGATTCTCTGTAATAAAGCCGAGACCTTTTTTCACGGCTTCCTGCGGGTTCTTAATAGCCGTTTTTTTCCCAGCGATCCATATCTCACCCGTGTCCAGCCTGTCAACACCGAACAGCGCTCTCATCATTTCTGTCCGGCCGGCTCCCATTAATCCTGAAACACCGACGATTTCACCGGAACGAACATAAAAGCTGACATCTTCAAAACTCCCTTTTACGGAGGCATTTTTCACCTCGAATACTTTATCACCGAGAGAAGGAGTGCGTTTTGGATATCGTTCAGTCAGCTCCCGTCCGACCATTTTTTTGACGACTTCATCAAAATCAGTTTCTGAGATGTTTGTTGTATCTACCGTTTTTCCGTCACGCATGATGGTAATTCTGTCGCAAATCGCAAAAATTTCTTCCATGCGATGCGAAATATAGACAATGGAGACGCCGTTCTTTTTTAACGCTGTAATGACCTCGAAGAGCTTGCTGATTTCACGTTCAGTCAACGCTGCGGTCGGTTCATCCATAATGATGACCTCGGCATTTGTCATAAGCGCTTTTGCGATTTCGATCATTTGCTGCTGTCCGACGGAACATTCGCCGGCTTCTTGATCAAGAGAAAGAGAGACGGAGAGTTTGTCAAATTGCTCTTTTGCTAGCGCTTTCATTTTTCTTGTTTGTAAAACGCCCAGCTTGGAGGATATCTCCTTACCGATAAATAGATTCTCCAGAACAGTCATTTCCGGCCAGATATTCAATTCCTGATGGATAAAGGCTATCCCATGCTGTTCCGCTTCTTTTGGATTGGAAAAATACGTTTCGTTTCCATTTATGCTGATTTGACCTTGATCCGATTTGTGCAGGCCTGTCAGAATGTTCATAAGCGTGGACTTGCCGGCGCCGTTTTCTCCCATTAACGCGTGAACCTCGCCAGGTAAGAGCTGAAAGGAAACACCTGACAGCACCTGGTTTTTTCCAAATGCTTTATGAATGTCTTTCATTTTAATCTGCATGTTTCATCCTCCTTTCTAGAAAAGCACACCCGCCTGCAGAATGCAGTTGGCATATGGTGTGAATTCTCCTGTTCTTATGACTGCCTTTGCTTCTTTTGTCAGCAGCTTAAACTCCTCGTGAGAAAGGTATTCAATCTCTTGTTCAGAGAAAAGATTTTCTAGAAATTTCGCATTCTCCTGATTGGATGCTTTTATGTCAGCTGCAGCAATGACTTTTTCGACCGCCATTTCCTCAGCCAGTACTGCCGCTGTATCTTGGAAAGCCGGAAGGCCCGGCTTCAGTGAAAGATCAATTTTCAAAACGCCGTCGGGAACCGGCAGTCCGGCATCCGCGATGACAATTTTATCAGTGTGGCCAAGGTCTGCTAAAATCTTGGCAAGATGGCTGTTCAGTATACCGTGTTTTTTCATGACAGCAGCTCCTCTACTTCATTTCTTGTCGGCATTCCGCCTTGGGCCCCGAAGGAACAGACAGAAAGGGAAGCGGCACGATTGGCAAACCGCAATGCGGCTTCAATATCTTTTCCCTCAGCCAGGGCCACGGCAAAGGCTGCGTTAAACGTATCACCGGCTCCGGTTGTATCAACGGGCTCTACAGGGAAGGACGGGATGAGCACTTCTTTGCTGCCAGCCGAATAGCGGACGCCTTGTTTTCCTTCCGTAATAAAGAGCTTTGCCGGATAAAGCGCCAAAGCTTCAGAAATGGTAAGCTCAGGGAATAAAATCGAAGCCTCGTGTTCATTCGGCGTCAGATAGGTGGCGTGATCAATTGTTTCCTGCTTGAGCGGGCGGGCCGGTGCCGGGTTTAGCATGATCGGAATATCGTGAGAATGGCAGTATTTGCACACCTCATCAACCGTTTCTTCTGGGATTTCCTGCTGAATCAGCACCATATCGACCTTTTCAATCTGTTCGAGCGCGTTTAACGCATACGCTGGGGTGATGTCATCGTTCGCGCCTTTGACAACGACAATGCTGTTGTCGCCTTCAGCAAGCACAATATGAGCGGTTCCGCTTTCTGTATGTGTAACCGGTTCCATATAGTTAGTGCAAACGCCGTTAGCTTTGAGATTATTCAAAATAGCTGTTCCATAATGATCGTCTCCGACCTTGCCGACCATAAACACTTGAGCCCCAAGTCTGGCTGCGGCAACGGCCTGATTTGCTCCTTTGCCGCCCGGCACAGTCTGAAATGACGTGCCAAGAACCGTTTCACCGGCTTTTGGGCGTTTGTCCGAGGTGACCACTAAATCCATAGAACAGCTACCAATCACACAAATATTACGCATCTTAATCTTCCTTTCTTGTCGTCTTTCTTCCTATATAGGTGACAGGCATTTGAATTGCCGTTTCTGCCAGCGGCTGTTTTTTGATGATACCCAAAAGCAGTTTGGCAGCTTCTCTCCCCATATCATATGCGGGCTGTTTAATTGTAGAAAGTGGCGGGAACAGAAGTCCGCTTTGCGGAATGTCATCATAGCCGATAATTTGAATGTCCTCCGGCACGTTTTTTCCGCGCCGCAATGCTTCATGTAAAACGGCAGCGGCTTGAATATCATTACTCGCGATCACACCATCTGTCGCTGGATAAGCGGCAAACAGCTCCTTCGCCATCGATTGTGCATCTTTAATTGAAAATGAAGCTGTCTCAATGACCTGAAAATCAACTTCAGCCTGCTTTAAGATTTCCAAAGCGCCGTTAAATCGGTCTTGAGCGGTCGGCAGGTGAGCGGGTCCTCTCAAGAGCGTAATGCGCTGGCTTTTTCCGTGAATGATAGCCTGAGCGGCTAACTTTCCTCCTGTATAGCCGTCACTGGACACAGAAGGAGCCCCTTCAAGTGTTCTGTCCAGAAAAACAACTGGATAATTCATGCCGCTGTATTCCTCGAGATCCGGGTAATTTGTTGCGGCAATAATGCCTGCGACATGATTTTGCTTAAAGGTTTGAAGGTATTCAAGTTCTTTTTTCAATTCCTCGTCACTGTTGCCGAAAATAAGGCGATAGCCTTCCCGGTTCAATTCATCCTCCGCACCGCGGGCAAGCTGGGGGAAGAAAGGGTTTGTGATATCCGGGAGCAAAAGTCCGATCAGTCGGGATTCTCTTTTATATAGAGATCTGGCGACTTCATTCGGGTAATAGTTCAGCTTCGCCATCGCCGCTATGACACGCGTTCGCGTTTCTTCGTGTACATAGCCATTCTCATTCAGGACGCGGGAAACCGTCGCAACTGAAACGCCCGCCGCTCCGGCGACATCTTTAATTGTAGCCAAAACAGCTCCTCCTTGTTTATGTAACCGTTTACATAGATAGATTATCATGAACAATCCAAAGTTAGCAATAAAAATATCAAAAGAAATCTACTTGTAAATTGTATATATAATTGAAAAATTTAAGGTTTTCACTCTTTTTTTGACAAAGTCTTCACAAATATGGATGAAGATTTCTTGAACAAATATTAAGTTTTATTAAAATTGTTTCAAAGTCATGCGTTTAGACCTGTAAATGGTGAGAAACAGAAAAGACTATCATCCCAGAAAATGTTTAATTATGTTAGAGAATTCGGACTCGTATGTTTAGCGTTTTCATCTCGAACCTCCTTAGTCATTTTGGAATGGGCCTCATATTGCTTATTCCATGCAGAAAGGATGACATTATGACCTTGTCCTTAAGAAACAGGATAAAACTATTTTGTGTTCATAAGAACCGGAAACACGCATGATAGCAGGAGATGCTTGATAACACAGGCTGAAAAAAAGATTGATTTGAAATGCATATTAAACACAAACACCAGGGTGTGACTATACGTCCAGAAGGATATCAGGGGAAAAATGAAAGCGCATTCTCTTCGATTTTTAAAAAAAGTGATGAGGTATAAGTCCTGCTGTTTTCCAAAAATAGAAAACAGTTTGTAGGTATAAAATCTCTTTCAAAAGAGAAGTTTGGCTTAGTCGATTAGGGAAGATTATGTTACATAATGCCGATTGAGAATTCATAGTGATTCTATATACTGATGAATGAATTTACAACAATATAGAAGGAGATGTCGAAAAGCAATGTGGTTACTCATTATAGCCTGTGCTGTCATACTGGTCATCGGAATATTAGAAAAACGACGACATCAGAAAAACATTGATGCCCTCCCTGTTCGGGTGAATATTAACGGCATCCGCGGAAAATCGACTGTGACAAGGCTGACAACCGGAATATTAATAGAAGCCGGTTACAAGACTGTTGGAAAAACAACAGGAACAGATGCAAGAATGATTTACTGGGACACACCGGAGGAAAAGCCGATTAAACGGAAACCTCAGGGGCCGAATATCGGAGAGCAAAAAGAAGTCATGAGAGAAACAGTAGAAAGAGGGGCTAACGCGATTGTCAGTGAATGCATGGCTGTTAACCCAGATTATCAAATCATCTTTCAGGAAGAACTTCTGCAGGCCAATATCGGCGTCATTGTGAATGTTTTAGAAGACCATATGGATGTCATGGGGCCGACGCTTGATGAAATTGCAGAAGCGTTTACCGCTACAATTCCTTATAATGGCCATCTTGTCATTACAGATAGTGAATATACCGAGTTCTTTAAACAAAAAGCAAAAGAACGAAACACAAAAGTCATCATTGCTGATAACTCAAAAATTACAGATGAGTATTTACGTAAATTTGAATACATGGTATTCCCTGATAACGCTTCTCTGGCGCTGGGTGTAGCTCAAGCACTCGGCATTGATGAAGAAACAGCATTTAAGGGAATGCTGAATGCGCCGCCAGATCCGGGAGCAATGAGAATTCTTCCGCTGATCAGTCCGAGCGAGCCTGGGCACTTTGTTAATGGGTTTGCCGCAAACGACGCTTCTTCTACTTTGAATATATGGAAACGTGTAAAAGAAATCGGTTACCCGACCGATGATCCGATCATCATCATGAACTGCCGCGCAGACCGTGTCGATCGGACACAGCAATTCGCAAATGACGTATTGCCTTATATTGAAGCAAGTGAACTGATCTTAATCGGTGAAACAACAGAACCGATCGTAAAAGCCTACGAAGAAGGCAAAATTCCTGCAGACAAACTGCATGATCTAGAGTATAAGTCAACAGATGAAATTATGGAATTGTTAAAGAAAAGAATGCACAACCGTGTCATATATGGCGTCGGCAATATTCATGGTGCCGCAGAGCCTTTAATTGAAAAAATCCACGAATACAAGGTTAAGCAGCTCGTAAGCTAGGGGGAAATGCAAACATGTTCGGATCAGATTTATACATCGCACTAATTTTAGGTGTACTACTCAGTTTAATTTTTGCGGAAAAAACAGGGATCGTGCCAGCAGGACTTGTTGTACCGGGATATTTAGGACTTGTGTTTAATCAGCCGGTCTTTATTTTACTTGTTTTGCTAGTGAGCTTGCTCACTTATGTTATTGTGAAATACGGTTTATCCAAATTTATGATTTTGTACGGACGCAGAAAATTCGCTGCCATGCTGATAACAGGGATCGTCCTAAAAATCGCGTTTGATTTTCTATACCCGATTGTACCATTTGAAATCGCAGAATTTCGAGGAATCGGCATCATCGTGCCAGGTTTAATTGCCAATACCATTCAGAAACAAGGTTTAACCATTACGTTCGGAAGCACGCTGCTATTGAGCGGAGCGACCTTTGCTATCATGTTTGTTTACTACTTAATTTAATGTAAGGTGTGTCAAACGATGAAAAAAGAACTGAGCTTTCATGAAAAGCTGCTAAAGCTGACAAAACAGCAAAAAAAGAAAACCAATAAGCACGTATTTATTGCCATTCCGATCGTTTTTGTCCTTATGTTCGCTTTCATGTGGGCGGGAAAAGCGGAAACGCCGAAGGTCAAAACGTATTCTGACGACGTACTCTCAGCCTCATTTGTAGGCGATATTATGATGGGACGCTATGTTGAAAAAGTAACGGAGCAAAAAGGGGCAGACAGTATTTTTCAATATGTTGAACCGATCTTTAGAGCCTCGGATTATGTAGCAGGAAACTTTGAAAACCCGGTAACCTATCAAAAGAATTATAAACAAGCAGATAAAGAGATTCATCTGCAGACGAATAAGGAATCAGTGAAAGTCTTGAAGGACATGAATTTCACGGTTCTCAACAGCGCAAACAACCACGCAATGGATTACGGCGTTCAGGGCATGAAAGATACGCTTGGAGAATTTGCGAAGCAAAACCTTGATATCGTTGGAGCGGGATACAGCTTAAGTGATGCGAAAAAGAAAATTTCGTACCAGAAAGTCAACGGGGTAACGATTGCGACGCTTGGCTTTACCGATGTGTCCGGGAAAGGTTTCGCGGCTAAAAAGAATACGCCGGGCGTGCTGCCCGCAGATCCTGAAATCTTCATCCCTATGATTTCAGAAGCGAAAAAACATGCGGACATCGTTGTTGTGCAGTCACACTGGGGCCAAGAGTATGACAATGATCCAAACGACCGCCAGCGACAGCTTGCAAGAGCCATGTCTGATGCGGGAGCTGACATCATCGTCGGCCATCACCCGCACGTCTTAGAACCGATTGAAGTATATAACGGAACCGTCATTTTCTACAGCCTCGGCAACTTTGTCTTTGACCAAGGCTGGACGAGAACAAGAGACAGTGCACTGGTTCAGTATCACCTGAAGAAAAATGGAACAGGACGCTTTGAAGTGACACCGATCGATATCCATGAAGCGACACCTGCACCTGTGAAAAAAGACAGCCTTAAACAGAAAACCATTATTCGCGAACTGACGAAAGACTCTAATTTCGCTTGGAAAGTAGAAGACGGAAAACTGACGTTTGATATTGATCATAGTGACAAACTAAAATCTAAATAAACGGAGTGATAAAGATGAAATTTGTCAAAGCCATCTGGCCGTTTGTTGCCGTAGCCATCGTGTTCATGTTTATGTCAGCTTTTAAATTCAATGATCAGCTGACAGATCAGGAAAAACAGAAGATTGATATGGAAATGAATAAAATCCAACAGCAGGAAGAACCGGTAAACGCCAATAAATAATTCAAAAAAGAGAGTGTCTGAGGAGACACTCTCTTTTTATTTGCCCAGCATATTCATTCTGTAAAAATATTAAAAAGTCTCTTAACATATTCAAAAAAATACCGATGTTAAAACTGCAAAAAGAGGAGGAGATAATAAAAGTGAACACACTGGCAAACTGGAAGAAGTTTTTGCTTGTGGCGGTTATCATTTGTTTTTTGGTTCCAATTATGACAAAAGCGGAGATTGCGGAAGCTGATACATCATCAGAATTGATTGTCAGCGAAGCAAAAAACCTGCTTGGATATCAGTATAAATATGGCGGGGAAACGCCGAAAGAGGGTTTCGATCCATCAGGATTGATACAATATGTGTTCAGTAAGGCTGATATTCATCTGCCGAGATCTGTAAACGACCAGTATAAAATCGGAACAGCTGTAAAGCCGGAAAACCTGAAGCCGGGTGATATTTTGTTTTTCAAGAAAGAGGGAAGCACCGGCACTGTTCCGACACATGACGCCCTTTATATCGGAGACGGCCAAATGGTTCACAGTACACAGTCAAAAGGGGTTATCATCACCAATTACAAAAAAAGCAGCTATTGGAGCGGAACTTATATCGGGGCGAGACGAATCGCTGCCGATCCGGCAACGGCTGATGTTCCTGTCGTTCAGGAGGCCGAAAAATATATCGGTGTCCCATATGTGTTTGGCGGAAGCACGCCGTCAGAGGGCTTTGATTGCTCGGGGCTTGTGCAATATGTGTTTCAACAGGCACTTGGCATTTATCTGCCGCGATCAGCCGAACAGCAGTGGGCAGTGGGCGAGAAGGTAGCCCCTCAGAACATAAAGCCTGGTGATGTCGTCTATTTCAGCAATACGTATAAAACGGGAATTTCACATGCAGGCATTTATGCGGGCGCAGGCAGGTTCATTCAGGCAAGCCGGTCAGAAAAAGTAACCATTTCCTATTTGTCAGAGGATTACTGGAAATCGAAGATGACGGGTATTCGCCGATTTGACAACCTGACAATCCCGAAAGAAAATCCGATTGTTTCCGAAGCGACGCTTTATGTCGGAGAAGTGCCTTACAAACAGGGCGGAGTAACACCTGAGACAGGATTTGATACAGCTGGATTTGTCCAATATGTATACCAGAAAGCAGCTGGCATTTCCCTGCCCCGATACGCAACAAGCCAGTACAATGCCGGAACTAAGATTGAGAAGGCGGACCTGAAGCCGGGAGACATTGTGTTCTTTCAATCAACAAGCTTAAATCCCTCCATCTATATCGGAAACGGACAAGTTGTTCATGTCACATTATCAAACGGCGTGACCATCACCAATATGAACACGAGCACATATTGGAAGGATAAATACGCAGGAAGTATACGGGTGCAATAAAAGAAAAAGACTCCAATTTCTGGAGTCTTTTCTTTATGCATATTGTCCTGAAAGAAGCTGGTCTATAAAGTAGGCCACACCATTTTCGTCATTGCTTTTTGTGACAAAGGTGCTTTTTTCTTTTAATTCATCAATCGCATTTTCCATGGCGATTCGGTGTCCGGCGACTTCAAACATGGACAAATCGTTTGGACTATCGCCGATCGCATAGATATCCTGTGTTTCAATTCCGTATAGGTCAGCCAGCTTTGTTAACGCGCGTCCTTTTCCTGACGAGGCCGGCAGGATTTCGATAATATGTTTTCCTGAAGAGGTTTGCGCCAGTTTTTTATGATGCTTCAGTTCTTCCTTCGCTTGTTTCAGCTTGTCCATATCAAAGGAGAAGCAAAGAAGCTTATAAATGTTTTCACCGCCGTCAAAAACCGATTCGATATGAGGGATTGGTTTAATGCCAAACTGTTTGAATTGTGTCATGGCTCCTTGCCACAATTCATCCGTCTGCTCGTTTGGGTTTGCGCTCTTTAGAATGTCAAGCTCCGCGTGCAGCTTAGCTTCGCCGTCAAAAGGAGAAAGCAGATGGTCATCTGTATATACCTCAAAGTAAATGTTTTTTGAAAGTAAGTAATCAGCAATCGCTTTACCGGCTTCCTGATCCATTAATGTCCGGCTGATCAAACGGTAACCCGTGTCGTGGATCGTACCGCCATTAGCTGCAATGATAGGGATGTCCAAGTCATCCAGCAGCGCTTTTACATCAAATGTCGCTCTTCCCGTGCAAATGGTGACGAGGATGCCGGCATCAACGGCCCGCTTGATCGCCTCTCTGTTTTCCGCAGAAATGACGCTTTCTTTATTCAGTAATGTTCCGTCTAGATCAATCGCAATACATTTCATATGTAGGGGAACCTCCTTAAAAATGAAGCTGCTTCGTGTAGTATGTTCAGCTTGCCTGTGAAACATAATCCATATAAATTAAGGCTAAACGTTACTTTGATAATTTTCAACAAATTGAGCGAAAAAAACGGAATGGCAGTAAACCATTCCGGTAAAATTAGTTGTTTATGTCATTTTTCAGTTCGGTTTTTACTTCTTCTAGCTTATCACTATTTAGTTTCAAATAATAAAGTTTTTTTCGCTCACGAGAGCTGTAGAGATACATGTCAGATCCGGTAAGTTGTTCAGTATCAACTGATTTTAATGAAGCTATAAAAGGAAATAAACCGATTGCATCATTTAACGATAAATTCATCTTTAAATTTTCCCCTAAACTATCAACGATATCATCATATGCTGGTATAGAGCTCAATGATTTCGATTTTTTTATAATGGCATTTAGAACTTCCATCTGTCTTTGGCCGCGTTGAAAATCTGTATCAGCTTTACGTGTCCTTACATAAGCTAGTGCTTCTTCACCGTTTAGTGTTTGAACGCCAGTTTTTAATATAACTTTTCCTTTTGTATCTTTTTTAATTTGATTAACTATTTTTTCACTTTCCACATTTATACTAACTCCATTTAATTCATCCACAACATCTTTAAAAGCGTCAAAATTACTTTCTATTACATAATCTACTGGAATATCTAGAAGGTTTTCAACTGTTTTCGCCGAGAGTTTTACTCCTCCGTATGCATGGGCATGTGTAAATTTATCATATCCATAACCAGGGATGTTAACATAAGAATCTCTCGGTATACTTAACATTGTTGCTGATTTATTTTTTCGATTAAAGGTTACTAAGACATTAGCGTCACTTCGAGCATCGTCAACCGTCTCACCTTTGAAATCTCTTGAATCAATTCCTAGAAGTAATACAGTAAATGAGTCTTTTTTTGGATCAAATTCTTTGATACGTTTAACGGATTGACCATTGTTATTTAGATCAATATGTGCTTGTTTTGACGCATTGTTCAACTTTATATAAGCATACGTACTAATTGAACCAGTCACAATAATTAGAATAGCAAATAAACCAATTGTGAATTTCACCCATTTTTTCAGACGTCTCTTTTTCTTCTTGTGTTGTAATCGTTCCTCCATATCAATACCTCACGTTTCCTTAATATTTGAAGCTTACCATTTTATTTGTTGTAGCAAAACTTAAAAAAGGAATTTTTATAAAAAAATACCTATATGTTAGTATTAGACAAATAAGATTACGGATGTGTAGAACTACCTTTATTAGACGCCGCAGCAGGTAAAATGTTTCGGCGACATTGAAAAAAATACAAGTAAATGATTGGAAAACTTATGATCAGCAAAATAAAAAGGTTTAATGGCCGGAAAAAGAGGCTAAAAGATTTCTAAAAAAATCCCACAGACAATGTCATTGCAGCTGATGGAGAAAGGGAGTCATCTTTATGAAAAAGCAGTCAAATATATGGCTTTATTTTTTCGGAGCTCTTGGAGGCGCGTTATATGGCTATGATACCGGAGTGATTTCCGGAGCTATTTTATTTATGAAAAAGGAGTTAGGCTTAAACGCGTTTACAGAAGGTCTTGTTGTCAGCTCCTTGCTGGTTGGGGCGATATTGGGCTCAGGAGCGGCCGGCAAGCTGACTGACCGTTTCGGAAGAAAAAAAGCAATTATGGCAGCCGCGCTGCTGTTTTGTATAGGCGGTCTTGGTGTGGCACTGGCCCCAAATACAGGAGTCATGGTGCTGTTTCGCATCATTTTGGGACTTGCAGTCGGAACATCGACGACAATCGTGCCCCTTTATTTATCTGAACTGGCGCCAAAACATAAACGCGGGGCGCTGTCATCACTGAATCAGCTGATGATCACGGTCGGCATCCTTCTTTCTTACATTGTCAATTACATATTTGCCGATGCCGAAGCGTGGCGCTGGATGCTTGGATTGGCTGCTGTGCCGTCCTTGCTCTTGCTTATTGGCATTTTGTTTATGCCGGAGAGCCCGCGCTGGCTGTTCACGAATGGCGAAGAAAGCAAAGCGAAGAAAATTCTTGAAAAATTGCGTGGCACAAAAGATATTGATCAGGAAATACATGATATAAAAGAAGCGGAAAAGCAGGATGAAGGCGGCCTGAAGGAGCTGTTCGATCCATGGGTGCGCCCAGCGCTTATTGCAGGTTTGGGACTCGCTTTTTTGCAGCAATTTATCGGAACGAATACGATCATCTACTATGCGCCAAAGACCTTTACAAACGTCGGATTCGGAAACTCCGCTTCGATTTTAGGCACGGTCGGAATCGGCACAGTCAATGTTCTCATGACATTAGTAGCGATTAAAATTATCGACAAGATTGGAAGAAAGCCGTTACTGCTATTCGGGAATGCGGGCATGGTGATCAGCTTGATCGTTCTCGCTTTAGTAAATCTCTTTTTCGATAACACTCCGGCTGCCTCATGGACGACCGTCATTTGTTTAGGCGTGTTTATCGTTGTCTTTGCGGTCAGCTGGGGACCGGTTGTGTGGGTGATGCTTCCTGAATTGTTCCCGCTTCACGTCAGAGGAATCGGGACCGGTGTTTCGACCTTAATGTTGCACGTTGGGACACTGATTGTTTCATTAACCTATCCAATATTAATGGAAGCGATCGGAATCAGTTATTTATTCCTGATTTATGCCGCGATCGGTATCATGGCGTTCTTATTTGTCCGATTTAAAGTGACAGAGACAAAGGGAAAAAGCCTTGAAGAAATTGAGCAGGATTTACGGGACAAAAACGGACAGGGAGGATCGGCCGGAAAACAGCAGACTGTCGGAACATAAAAAAGGGTGCGCGATCATGCGCACCCTTTTGATTGCTTACTTTCCCACCGTGCCAAAGTTAATGATTTTAAAAGAAATATCGTACTTAAAATCAGTCTCAGAAAATATTTCATCCCAATGCCCTTTTACTTTATTCCAGTAGTCAGGGTGTTGAATCCTTATGTGGTCTGATAAAAAGACCGGATCGGTTTTATACTCGTGCTGCAGTTTATCCATTACCTGCTTTACATCTCGTTCAAGCTTTTTTTCAAAAATGTTTTCCAGCCTGTGCAAATAACTTTTGCTAAAGGAGTTTTCATTCGGGTTTTGGTCTTCTGTCAGGATGCCCTTCGTTTTAACAGAAATATGAAAGATAGGCTTTCCGTTTTCAATGATAGGCTTAATTTTGGTTTTCGACTTTTTGATTTCAAACGTAATCGGATGTCCTTTATCTGTCGTCGGCATGACACCGCCTTGGATCGTCCCCATGACCCATGACAGTGTTTGGGTTTCATCAGCTGAAAGAAACCCAACGAGTTTATTGCTGCCCCTTTTGATAATGCCTGCTCCGTCATACTTGGCTTTTCCCTTTTCGTTTTTCACGGCTTGAATAAGATAACTGTACCCGTTCTGAGAGTAGACAGAAGCTCTTCCGATGCGCAGCGGTATCATAATCTTACCGTTATATCCGCTGTGAGTTGTCAAATCAATCAGTTTTTCGGAGGGCATCGGCTGCTGCTGATTGGGGTTTCCTTTTGTGAGAACATCAGCTGCATTCCCTCTGGCTGCCATCAAATAGCTGCTTCGCCGCAGCTCATCATCTCGGATAAAGTGGTTGAGGACTTGGTCTACATTTTGATTCCTCATCAGTTTTTCTCCCAGAAGAATGACTTTTAAATGATCGCTATAAACAGGAGGGTCCTTGATGGATACATCACTGACTGCTTCCAGAATCGTTTTCCCGTGGGACGTCACATTGACAAATTCGGGTTTTCCGGATGCTTGGCTGTCTTCGCTTTGGGGAAGAAGGTTTTGATACGTCAGTTTGTACTGGTGATCATCTGTCTCATCGATCGCCAGCCCTCTGGCGAAGGATAGTTGCTCGATATCTTTGACATCCCAGCACCCGCAGAGGACCAGCAGCATAAAAAACATGACGGAGAATTTTGTTGCTGTTTTCATTGTAGCTGCCCCCTCCCTAATTTTTTCTGTATCCAGCTTAAAAACCAGACGAAGAATGGAATTGTAATCACAATTAAGAAAGCATATCCAAGAAGCGTCCCGTAATAAAACACGTCATTCAAGTCCTTGGGATACATCGTTATGAAAAACGTCGCAGCCAGCATTGCAGTCAGCAGCCATGCATTGTTTTTATTTTTCAGATGAAAGATTTCCGTTAACCCGATATGGGCGCCTTTAAAGGATCCGAGCATACAGGCAAATTGCTGGACTGTCCAGGTCAGCTGTAAGAACAAATCAAATCGTTCAATAAAAATACCCGGAACCTCTAATGCGTGAATAAGGGAAATGGTCGGCCATGTCACCGTTTTTGCCTCAGCCACAGTCATACAGCCAATCACAATGAGCAAAGTAATGCTGTAGAACAATGTGGAAGTCGCGATGCCCAGAGCAACAGCCTTTTTCACTTGCTTTGGATCTCTCATAAAGGGGACCAGGTAAAAAATGATTTCAAATCCGGAGAAATATAATAATGTTTTTGGGAATAAAGAGAAAAAGCTTTGATAGCCTCCTTCAAATACCGGCCGGATAAAATCAAGCTGGAACAAGCGAAAGCTGAACATCAGAAGCATCATAAAAATAATAAGGGTTATAGGAAAAATATAAGCGTATACTTTTGCAATTGAATAAACGCCTCCGCCTACATGATAGATGGCAACTGCAAGAAATATAAACACCACAACTGCCATTGGCGTATTTTTCAACAAAAAGAATCCGACAACCTCTCCCAAAATCCGAGCTTGAAAGCAAACAATCCCAATGAAATATAGACAGATATATAAATTCAATAGAAAGCCGATGAATGTTCCAGCTACAATGCTGTTGAGCTTAAAAAGAGTTTTTCCGCTGTTTTTTTGAAGAAAAGGCAAAAAAAGCAGAGCGATGATAATAAAAATAACGCCCTGGAGCAGTATCATTAGCCATCCGCTCGGACTGCCGGTTTCGGCGGCTGAGCGGGGAAGGGTCAGCACCCCGGCACCAATCAATGTGCTGCTGATCATAATGAGCGTCTGCATAAATGTCAGTTTATGCTCTGATTTCCTCATAGCCATCACCTTTGTCTGATGTTATCTTCGGGATCGTTTCGTGTCGGTCTTCTTTTTAAAAACATCGTGGGAATACGGATGACTGTGTCTTTCAAATCCTGTCCAGGCTGCGCCATGATCGGGATAATGTAATCCTGTCCAAAGCTTTTCAGGCGCATGAGATGGCCGATCACAAACAGATAAACCATTATAGCGCCATACATGCCAAGCGCTGTTGCACTTATCATAACCCCGATCCGAATGATCCGCAGCGGAAAGTTATAGGCGTATGAAGGAACGGTAAAGGATGCCAGTGCTGTGACAGAAACGACAATGACCATAAGCGCACTGACAATTTGCGCCTGAACAGCTGCCTGTCCGATGACAACGCCACCGATAAGGCCAATTGTCTGTCCAATCGGCTTAGGCAGCCTTAATCCGGCTTCTCGTATCAATTCGATCGTAAAGATCATGATAAAGGCCTCTACAAAAGGCGGGAATGGTACGTTAAGCCTGCTGCCTGCAATGGAAATGGCCATTCTAGTCGGCAATAGCCCGGTGTGAAAAGAAACGAGAGAAATATACAGACCGGGCAAATAAATGGTGATCAGGATGCTGGAATAACGAAGAAGGCGTACAAGTGACATTGGGATCCAGCGCTGGCTGTAATCATCGGGCGAATGAATAAATTCGTCAACCGTAGCCGGTACAATCAAAGCAAACGGCGTACCATCCACTAATATGGACACTCGCCCTTCTAATAGAGAACTTTCGACCCGGTCCGGTCGTTCTGTGCTTAATATTGTGGGGAAAATTGAAAATGGTTCGTCTTCAATCAGCTGTTCAAGCGTCCCCGATTCCGGCAAATTATCTATTTTGACTGATTTCAGCCTTTTAAACACTTCTTTGACGACATAAACTGGGGCGATATCCTGAATATAAGCGACAGCGATTTTCTTTTTGGTCCTTTTTCCGAGTGTCATTTCTTTGATGACGAGATTAGGATCACTCGTCCGTTCACGCAAAAGCGCCGTGTTTGTCCGCAGTTTTTCAATAAATCCTATTTTAGGGCCGCGTTCCACGACTTCGGAGGAGGGTTCATCAAGACTGCGTGTTGCGACTGACTTTGTGTCGAAAGCTAATCCTCCGCGATAGCCATCAGCGAGCAAAATGGCTTGCCCTGAAAAAACGAGCTGCTCTATTTCTTTCATTGTAGAAACAACGCTGTGGTGAAAGCCGAAAAAAAAGGCGGATAAGTCTTCAATCGAGCATTCCTTATGGGCCAACGCCTCTTTTTGTAAAGGAGAAATGACGTATTGTGCCAGCATTTTATTCTCTGTCAGACCGTCAATATACAGTAAACACGCCTTTTGTCTGCTATCTCCGAAAGCAAATGTATAAAACATCATATCGTCGTTTTGTCCCAATGTTTTTTTCAGTGTGTCTAAATTGTTCTGGAGATCAGAGTCGATTTGCATAGTTTCTCTCCTTCGTAAACAGTTTGACGGTTTTTATTAATTTGTATCAAAAAAGGAGAATTATTCTTATCGAGGAAAAGGCTGAAACAAAGCTTCTTTTCGACGTGATATAATAGATAGGAAGCGTTTTCTTTGAAGGGGTAATGAAAAGATGATGCTTTGTACATATGTTGTCATCGGAAAAAGGCAGCTTATACGGGCGTTTGTAAGAGGGGCGCACCGGGAAAATGATGATCAGTTATTTACAGGGGAGGGGTACGGATCATGACGCAATCACCGATTTTTCTAACGCCTGTGTTTAAAGAAAAAATCTGGGGCGGAACCGCTTTACGAGATAGATTTGGATACAGTATTCCTTCAGAATCAACGGGGGAATGCTGGGCCATTTCCGCTCATCCAAAAGGACCGAGCACTGTTGCAAATGGCCCTTATAAAGGAAAGACATTGATCGAGCTTTGGGAAGAGCACCGTGAAGTATTCGGCGGCGTAGAGGGGGATCGGTTTCCGCTTCTGACAAAGCTGCTGGATGTGAAGGAAGATACGTCAATTAAAGTTCACCCTGATGATTACTATGCCGGAGAAAACGAAGAGGGAGAACTCGGCAAGACGGAATGCTGGTACATTATCGACTGTAAGGAAAACGCAGAAATCATTTACGGGCATACGGCCCGCTCAAAAACCGAACTTGTCACAATGATCAACAGCGGTGACTGGGAGGGCCTGCTGCGAAGAATCAAAATTAAACCGGGTGATTTCTATTATGTGCCGAGCGGAACGCTGCACGCATTGTGCAAGGGGGCCCTTGTTTTAGAGACTCAGCAAAATTCAGATGCCACATACCGGGTGTACGATTATGACCGTCTTGATAGCAACGGAAGTCCGAGAGAGCTTCATTTTGCCAAAGCGGTCAATGCCGCCACGGTTCCCCATGTGGACGGGTATATAGATGAATCGACAGAATCAAGAAAAGGAATAACCATTAAAACATTTGTCCAAGGGGAATATTTTTCGGTTTATAAATGGGACATCAATGGCGAAGCTGAAATGACTCAGGATGAATCCTTTCTGATATGCAGCGTGATAGAAGGAAGCGGTTTGCTCAAGTATGAGGACAAAACATGTCCGCTCAAAAAAGGTGATCACTTTATTTTGCCGGCTCAAATGCCCGATTTTACGATAAAAGGAACTTGTACCCTTATCGTGTCTCATATTTAAACTTAATCTCACTTCGAGGTTAAGTTTTTTTATTAGAAAATGGAAGTGATTCACCTATAAATGAAGCAAGCGCGTGCCGATAAATAAACTAGTTTTATATACTCATAGAATAAGAAAGAGGAGAAGGAATGAAAAAGAGACTAATCGCACCTATGCTTCTATCCGCCGCGTCCCTTGCCTTTTTTGCCATATCTGGTTCTGCCCAGGCAGCCGCGTATACCGACTACTCACTATATAAAGTAGAGCCGTCGAATACGTTCAGTACAGAAAGCCAAGCCTCACAAGCTGTCGCCAAACTGGAAAAAGATACTGGCTGGGATGCATCCTATCAGGCTTCAGGCACAACAACGACCTACCAAATTTCCGCCTCAGGCATTCATAGCGAATCAGAAGCGAAAGCAATACTGAGCGGACTCGCCAAACAGACATCGATTACAGGAACGTCAAGTCCTGTTGGAAGCAAACAGCCATATGTCACCATCTCGTCAGGTGCCATCTCCGGAGAAAAACAGGCCAACACTATCCTAGCAAAGCTGAAACAGGAGACGGGAGTGGCTGGCGCTGTAAAAGTTTACGGAGCAGCTCAGCCCTATATGAACATCATGACATCAGACATTGCTGATGAGACAAAAGTCAAGGCGCTTATCCAGAGCCTGGCCAAGCAAACGGGGATTAAAAGCTCGTATCAGCCCATCACACACACGGTGTCTGTCACAACAATCCAGTCCGGCACAATCGTGGGAGACAGCAGAGCAGCGCAGATCAAAAATGCCTTCCAAAAGGAATCCGGGCTGCATGCATCATTAAAGGAAACGGTGAAAGGACAAGCCTATTATACGTTCACAACTGCCGCTATTTCAGGTGAAGCGAATGCCAAAACTCTATTGCAGCAGCTGAAACAGAGCACTGGCATCACAGGCAGCTACAAGTCCATCAATCAAAAAACAACCGTTGAGTCATACAATGTCCAATCAGCTTATTTCAAAGGGCTGAGTACAGTAAAGGACGCCATCAGCCAAATCAAGAAAAACACTGGCGTATCCGGCAGTTATCAACAGGTTGGAAAAAGCACATCATATACCGTGAATATGAAGGGTATAACAAAACAGCAGCTCCAAAAAATAGACACTTTCTTTAAAAAGAAAAAATGGCATTACACGTCATCCAGCGTCAAAAAAACGACAACGTCTGCAGCTTATCAAATCACGACGGCAAAGATTTTAGGCGAGCAGCAAGCAAACAAAGCAGCAGCCTTCTTTGCTCAGAAAAAAGTAAAAGCTGCAAAAACAGCAGCTGGATCAACAGCAGAAAATCAATATCAGCTCATCTCAGAAGAAACATCAGATCAAGCAAAAGTCACAAAGGGCTTGAACATATTAAAGAAAAATCAGCTGAGTGCTTCTGCGAAATCCGTCAAAAAACAAATAGCTGACACGTTTAAAATCACAACCGAATCTCTGCTTGATCAAACGAAAGTCAATCAGGCACTCACGTTTTTCAAATCGAATCATATATCAGCAGCAAGCCAGAAAACCGGTCAGACAGCTGCGAGCAGCTATCAAATCACAACTGAAGCTATCATCAGCCAAGAAGAGATTGACCGCGTTTTAACATTTTTCAAACAAAATCATATCGCAGTCACAACATCAAAAACAGGCCAGACAGCATATACACAATACAAAATCGTGACAACACAGCTCAGCAGCAAAACCGCATTGAACAATGGGTTAACCTATCTTAAATCGAAAAGTGTAACCCCGAGCTATACAACGAAAAGCAATACGCTTTATAAAATCAGCGTAAATGAGCAGTTCACAGGCAATGATACAGCTGCTGCGGCATCAACGAAGCTAAAACAATTATACGGATGGACATCATCTATCGTGAAGATCAAAAACGGCCCGCAAATCATGAAAACAAACTACAATCTCTCGCTTCGTGATATGGTCCAAAAACAAATGACAGTAAGTCCGCAAACAGACGGAGCGGCTTACGTATCGCTCACGTACATTAATACAGCAACATCAACCGTTACGGCTGATGTACTAAATATCCGGTCAACGCCGGAAGTCAGTCCGACAAACGTGATCGGCCAATTTAAAAAAGGCGATAAAGTGAAAGTCATCGGACAGATAAATGGCTGGGCTAAGATCAATTTGGGCTGGCGAAACGCAAGCAGTGATGAAGTAGTTCAATACGTGGATCCGAATAACTTTTCCAGAGACAGCAAATACTACTTCCAATTTCTCAAGCTGTCACAGACAGCGGGTCTCAGCGTTACTGAGGTCAATCAGAAAGTGCTTGCGGGTAAAGGCATCCTGACAGGGAGAGCAAAGGCATTTATCGATGCCGCCAATCAATATAGCATCAACGAACTGTATTTAATCTCACACGCTCTTCTTGAAACAGGAAACGGGACATCCGCCTTAGCCAATGGATTAACCTATAACGGAAAAACCGTATACAACATGTATGGAATTGGAGCATACGACAGCAATCCGAATTACTACGGAGCCAAATATGCGTACGAGCAGGGATGGTTCACACCAGAAGCGGCCATAATCGGCGGAGCTAAATTCATAGGCTCATCGTATATCCACAACACAGCTTACAATCAGGACACACTGTACAAAATGAGATGGTCAGCTACAGCGACACATCAATACGCAACAGACATCGGCTGGGCGTACAAACAAGTAAACCGCATGTACAGCCTGTATTCATTGCTGGACGGCTATACACTTTATTTTGATGTTCCGGAATATCGATAATCATCATAAAAAGACCGGCCATGTTCCATTAGGAACCGGCCGGTCTTTTTTCATTTTCTGTCATATGCTCGCTCATAAAGTTCAACAGGCGCATGCTGGCATCACCTGTTGAATATTGATGCCACTCTTTCGCAAACCTCTTGAAGTTTTCCTTTGTATCGGACATTTCTTTGATTTCTTTCAACAGCATTTCGGTGTCCATGCAGGCTCTGCCGGGGATGACTGTTTCAAAATCATCGATCAGTCCGCGTTTTTCATTATACTCTGCCATATCATACGTGAAAAACAAAATCGGTTTATTTAACAAAACGTACTCAAAGGCAACTGACGAGTAGTCGGAAATCAGGATGTCACTTTCCATCAGCAAATTCTTTAACGGAACGTCTGATACGTCTTTGATCAACCCTTCGTGTTCTTCAAAAGTAATCTGTTTCCGCACGGCTGGATGTAGTTTGACCAGTAGCAAAAATTCTCCCTTCAGTTCTCTGGAGAGCTGCTCCTTAGAGAAAGGGAGACGAATAGACGTCAAACAATAGTCCCTGTATGTCGGCGCATACAGAATAAGCTTTTGGTTCGGGCGGTCAGCTGTTTTTCTTTTGACATGAAAGTATTCATCAGTTAACGGAACACCCGTCCGCAAAAAACGGTCATCTTTCACTCCGAATGACCGCTTGAAAATGTCCACCATTTTTTCAGAGCCGACAACGATATGATCAAACGAACGATACACCTTTTTAAACCGTTTGATATCCCGGGTGGATCGATAGCGGTTTCCGATATCCTCGAGTCCAAACTTCTTCAAAGCGCCGGACGCATGCCAAATTTGAATGCATGTCGTCTGAGGACGTTTATTCAAAACACTTGTCAGCAGAAAATAATTATCCGTTAACACAAATTTACACCTAAACATCCGGTATACGGCTTTAATGAGATGAATCGGATTTTTCTCGTTGATTATTTGCGATCGAACAGAAGGATATTCATCTGCAAGGGAAATGGCGTGCCTTGTTAAAAGGACTTCCATTTCAAACGGCCAGTTGCTGCTGACATACTCATTAAGCAGCTCGCGCGCATTATCCGGAAAGGAAGCAAGCAATACAGCTCTATCGCGAGCTTTTACCCTTCTGAAAATAAAACCGGTCAAAGCGAGACCGGCCGAGTAAATCATAACCAATAAAGAACGTATATTCATTCGTTACTCAAACTCTTTTCTACACATCGATTTTAGATTGTTCTTTGATCTGCTCCGGATAGTAGTGCCGCTGTTTTTGAACTCTTTCCTCTTTCAGAACGGAAAAGACATATTTCGGGATGTTCAGCATCCGCTTCCACCTTGTCGGATTGGTCAGCAGGCGGTACATCCATTCAAGATTAAGCTTAATGAATATTTTCGGCGCTCTTTTCACTTTTCCGCTGAAAACGTCGAAGCTCCCGCCGATGCCGATCGCAATCGCCTGAGGAAATAGATGCTTATGTTCATAAATAAACTTCTCCTGATGAGGATATCCGAGAGCCACAAAAACCATGTCAGGCTTGGCAGCCGCGATTTGCTTTGCAACTTCGTCTTTGTCTTTGACATAGCCGTGCGAGTATCCGGCTAGCTCAATTCCGGGATATTCGGTTGAAAGCCGATCTGCAACAGCTTGTATAATCTCTTGTTTGGCCCCGTATAAAAATACCCTTTTCTTTTTGCGGTCAGCCAGGCCGAGAAGGTTGATAAATACATCGTACCCCGCGATCCTCGATTTTAATCTGCTGTTGATCAGCCTTGACGTCAGGACGATGCCGATTCCGTCAGGCAGGATAAAGTCAGCAGATGAAACTGTTTTAAAATAATCCTTGTCTTTTGCAGCCGCATACCCGATCTCAGGGTTTACCGTTGCGATAAATGCCCCCTCATTGCGGTCGATAAAGGATTCTTCAAGATGACTCAAAAATCCGGACAAATCCCCGTTAACATATGCAAGATGATGAACCGTTTCCGTTTGCAGCATAGTTTTTTTCCTCCTTCCGGTTTAAGAAGTGTAAATATATACGAATGTATGAAAGTCGAAGATTAAGAGACCAGCCCATAAATTCAGGAAGTCTAACGTATATTTTAGCATAGATCATTCATAAAAGTTTAACAATATCTTTACATTAGTTTTAGATTTTTTACGTCTTATTCAGAAAAGGTTCAAATTTTTTTAGATAAAATTTGGAATTTCATTTACACTAAACAATACTTAACGTTTGATAGGCGATGTGCTATAATGAATGATCAGTAAAGACCTATGAAATAAATGTAACTTATCGAGTGTTTTTGATATATTAATATAGCTTTTCGCCTTGAGATTAGAAAGGAGAGCGCATGACAATGAAGAAAGTCATCACATACGGAACGTTTGATTTATTACATTGGGGACATATCAAGTTATTGGAACGGGCAAAACAATTGGGGGATTATTTAGTCGTAGCGATTTCGACTGACGAATTCAATCTTCAAAAGCAGAAAAAAGCATATCACAGCTATGAGCACCGCAAGCTGATTCTTGAAACGATCCGCTACGTAGACGAAGTCATCCCGGAAAAAAACTGGGATCAAAAGGTACAAGATGTGATCAATCATGATATCGATGTATTTGTCATGGGGGATGACTGGGAAGGGAAATTCGACTTCCTGAAGGACTACTGCAAGGTTGTTTACCTCCCGAGAACCGAAGGAATTTCCACGACGAAGATCAAAGAGGAAATCGCGAACCTTTAATGTCGGCTCAGCATAATAAAAATTCAAAAAGTACTTCTTAAAAAAGATAAGAAGTGCTTTTTGTTTCGTATACGAGTCATTTTAATATAATAAGTATGGACAGCTTTGTTTTTGATTAAAAAAAGAGGGGTAGACAGACTTTATGGATAGTGCAATTCCGATAAAATTTCAGTTGCTGGAAATAAAAATTAATGATACTGGCCTCTATTTTGTGTTCGAAAGTTCTGTCTCTCTTGATCATGTCGATGTTTTGGCAGTTAACCGCAATACGAAAAAAGACATGCGTGTACCATGTAACAAAATAAGCGATTCAGAGCAGTTAAAAGCAGCGAAAGTATCTTTAGATGACCTATCTAACCTGATGATAGACGAAGCGGTCATTGATTTTTATGTACTATATAAAAATAATAAAAAATATCAATGTAAAAAGAGAATTTACACAGCATCAAAACCGATCGAGCTGTCTTGGCATAAGGATCGAGCCAATCAGTGCATTTATTTACCGTATAAGACCCTAAAAGGCCACTTCGCTCTCGAGGTTTTACGAAGTAAAGCAGTGGCTGAACCAGACAGCATGAAGTTATGCTCCGACGGAAAATTAATGATCGGAGGCTATACTTTTCTGCTAGATGCTGAAGAACGTTCAATAGTAAAAAGCAGAAAGCTGGTTTTAAAGGAAATTAGCCAAAACGATAAGGAGAGGTTTTTTGATTTCCCTTTAAAAGACGTTCAGCGCGGCGATCTATCAGCTGATTCTTCAGATCATACCGTAGGGTTTGAGGTGGAAATTGATCTGAAAAAGCTATATGAAGAAAACAGGATGCCTGCTTTTTTTCAGTTTTATATAGAATACGTAGGTGAAGATGCTGCAACAGGGGAGGAAATCATTATAAAAAGCAGGGCATTCAGGCTGATTGATGATATAGACAGTTTTTCAATTGTTGACACAAAAAAAGGACCGGCTCGTTTTCACATTTATCCGCAGAAGCGAAAACGGAGCATGTGTCTAAGAATGAATGATTACACGATCAGAACCCGTGCGGTTTATTTTGCCAAAGGAAAAGGTAAAAGGCTGATGTCAGTCATCCGCAAAGGCAAGAATAAAGTAAAGAAAAAGATTTCGGGCATGGTGAAGAGGGCATACTATTTTACTTTTGGACTGGCCGGCAAATTGCCTGTTAAAAAGAAAACCGTCATTTTTGAAAGCTTTGCCGGTAAGCAGTACAGCTGCAATCCAAGAGCAATTTATGAATATATGAAGGAACATCACCCGGAATACAACTTAATATGGAGTGTAAATCCGAGTTATACAGAAATTTTTGAAGAAAAAAATGTCCCTTATATTAACCGATTCACGCTGAAGTGGCTGTTCGCCATGGCAAGGGCGGAATATTGGGTTGTAAACAGCCGGCTCCCTTTATGGATACCCAAACCAAAGCACACGACATATGTGCAGACGTGGCACGGGACTCCGCTGAAAAGGCTTGCCGTCGATATGGAAGAAGTGCACATGCCGGGCACCAACACTGAGAAGTACAAGCAAAATTTCACTAAAGAAGCATCGAAGTGGGACTATTTAATATCCCCGAATCGGTATTCAACCGAGATTTTTGCCCGCGCTTTTCAATTTAACAAAACAATGATTGAGTCCGGATACCCGAGGAATGACTTTCTGTATACAGACAACCGCCAGGAAACGATGAAGGCCATAAAGAAAAAAATGAATATCCCCGAAGATAAAAAGGTCATTTTATATGCACCGACATGGCGGGACGATCAGTTCTATAAAAAAGGAAAATACAAATTTGACCTTGATTTGAATATGGAAAAGCTGCGAGAGGAGATCGGCGATAATTACGTCATCATTTTAAGAATGCACTATTTAGTCGCGGAAAACTTTGACCTTTCACCCTACAAAGGATTCGCATATGATTTCTCAGCATATGAAGATATTCGCGAACTTTATATGGTATCTGATTTGTTAATTACAGATTACTCTTCAGTATTCTTTGATTTCGCAAATTTGAAACGTCCAATGATTTTCTTCGTTCCAGACATTGAAACCTATCGTGACAAGCTGCGCGGCTTTTATTTTGACTTTGAACGAGAAGCACCAGGTCCGTTAGTCAAAACGACTGAGGGAGTAATTGAGAAAATCAAGGAAACAGAGACATCTGACTATCGCCTGCCAGACATTTTTGAACCTTTTTATGAAAGGTTTTGTTACCTGGAGACGGGCAACTCTTCGGAAAAAGTAGTGAATAGAATTTTTGAGTAAAAAATCTCCATTAATGACTATTTCAAAGCCATTGTATTATTGCAATGGCTTTCTTAAAATTGGTTAGTGTATTGCAATGATCCTATTGGCTAAATGTGTTCTTAACTTTTAGAGAAACTTATGCTATTATGGTTCTCATGTATAGAACTAGAGAGCAAATAGTAAGATACTTACTCCTTATTCTTTAGGTGATTAAGTTTAAGTTTAATCAACCAAAACATAGAAGTAACTGAAGAGTTTTTTTCTTGTATATGAATAATGAACTAATAAATTTACCTTTAAAATAAGTAGGAAAATAGAGGAGATTGGAATGAATAAGAAATTAAAAATAGCAAAAAGAAGAGCGAAGTTTTTATTAGAACCATTTAAAACATATACTAACAACAAAAATTTTAAACGCACTGTTGATTACACGAGAAATTTCAAGAAAAATAAAATCGATCCTCATATTATTTTCTATGAATCTTATCATGGAAAAGCGATGAATGACAATCCATATGCAATATTTAAGCATCTAGTTAACAATGAAGAATACAAAAATTTTACACACGTATGGGCGTTAAATGATCAGGACAATCCTTATGCCAATAAGTATAAAGGCTTGAAAAATGTAAGATTTGTTAAAGTTCATAGTGAGGAATATATTAAATATTTGACAAAGGCAAAATATTTAATTAATAATGTTACTTTTCCTACCTACTTTCAAAAGAAGGATGAACAAATTTATATTAATACTTGGCATGGAACTCCTCTTAAAACTCTTGGAAAAGATATGGAGGGGCCTATTGGTCAGCATAAAAATATCCAAAGAAACTTTTTGCATAGTGACTATATCTTATCTCCAAATAAATTCACTTCAGAGAAATTAATTGATTCTCATGATTTGGAAGGCCTTTACAATGGGGAAATCATTGAAGAGGGTTATCCAAGGATGGATTTAACCTTTAATACAGATAAAGAAGAACTTAGAAAAACGTTAGAAAACATTATAGAACTTGATCCTCATAAAAAAATTATTCTGTATGCACCTACATGGAGAGGAGAAGTAGGAAGTGTCTCCAACATTAATGAAGAGCTATTTAATCATATTTCGGCATTGAATGAAAAGATTCCGGATGATTATCAGCTTATATTAAAGGTCCATACTCTTTTATTTAAATACATTAAACACGATGAACAATTAATGAATAAGTGTATTCCGGATTGTATAGATACAAATGAGTTACTATCGCTTGTAGATATCCTGATAACGGATTATTCAAGTATTTTCTTTGATTATATGGCAACCAACAAACCAATTCTGTATTTTATGTATGATAAAGAGCAGTATCTGAAAAAAAGAGGCATGTACTTGGATGTTAACACACTAGCGGGTCCAATATGTAAAACAACAGATGAGCTTGCAAAATGTATCAAAGAAATTGAGTCTGTACAAGACCGATATCAGTCTGTATATCAAGAAATGAATGAGGTCTATATCAAAAGAGTTGGAGATTCTACTCAAAAAATAGTTGATATTATATTTAAAGGCAAACAGGAACAGTCTGACTGTGTCTTTGATGTTAAAGAACCTCACAAAAAAAACATTTTGATTTATTGTGGCGGTTTCTTGAATAATGGTATTACATCTTCAGCTATAAATTTATTAAACAATATCGATTACGAAAAGTATAATGTTATTGTGATTGATAAAGGAAACTACGATAAAGAATCTTCTTATAATATAAGCAGGATAAATGAAAAAGCAAAGCGGGTCTATCGAGTAGGAAGCATGAACTTAACCATAAAAGACTGGTATCTACATGGATTGATGAATAAAAGGGGTTACACCGAGGAATTAGCGAAAAGGAAGCCTGAAGAGATTTTTAAAAGAGAAATAAATCGTATGTTGGGAAACGCGAGAATTGATATAGCAGTCGATTTTAGTGGATACGTACCTTTCTGGACGATGGTCATGTCTTTGGGAGAATTTCCCCAAAAAAGCATATATCAACATAATGATATGCTTGCTGAGACCAATAAAATCATAAATGGTAAGTATAAGCATAAACGTAAATTAGGCATAGTCTTTTCTCTATATAAATGCTTTAATAAAATCGTGTCTGTTGCAAAACATACTAGGGATCTAAACGCTGAAAATTTAGCACAGCATGTTGATACAAATAAGATGGTTTATGTTCATAACTCATTAAATGTAGACAAAATTAAAGATTCTGTGGAAAATCATGGTTTTTTAATTGAGAGCTATGAGGGACAAGACTATATTATTCAAAAGGAAGAAAAGCCAGGAGCATTTAGTATTAAAGGCATTAGACTGCCTAAACATAACGAAATCAACTTTGTAAACATGGGAAGGTTATCACCAGAAAAAGATCAAGAAAAATTAATTAGAGCATTCTCTCAACTGATTAACAAATATCAAAATTTAAAAATGAAGCTTTATATTATTGGTGACGGTATCTTAAAGGGAACTTTAAATGATTTGGTTGAAACATTGGGACTAGAAGAAAGTGTTATATTCACTGGACAAATGAAAAATCCATTTTTCTTGATTAATAAAGCTGATTGTTTCGTTTTATCTTCTAATCATGAAGGCCAGCCAATGGTGTTGTTAGAAACGCTTGTACTAAATAAACCAATAATTGCTACTGACATTGCAGGGTCTAGAAGCATTTTAGAAGATGGGTATGGTACGCTTGCTCCGAATGATGTAGATGGACTTTTTTCTGAAATGGAAAAATTCGTGTTAGATAACTCGGAAGACAGGGGTAGGGCATTAAATAAGGATTTAAATTATAATAAAAGATTCAAGAGATTTGACTACGAAAATTACAATCATCAAGCAATGAAAATGTTTTATAGGGAAGTTTGTTCCGAAGAAGTTTAAGTAATGCTTGTTTAATTTTTGGACTTTAAGCCAGTCCAGTTAAAACTTTTCTTATTACGGCCTTAACTCGTTTTTCTATTTCGAGTTAAGGTCGTTTATTTATGACTTCATGTTAAATTAAATTATGGAAAGTAATAAATTAAAGAACAGCGTGTAGCGTGTTGACATATAAGTTCGTGTTGCTTTATGTATGTCTATTTGAAAACTAGAGGGTAACATTACTTCCATCTTTTAAGCTTAAATTCCCCCCGTTAAACACGTTATATTCCCATATAATAGATAAAAATCCCCCTATAAGGTACACTCTCAGTGTTTTAAAGGAGGATTCTATTTTTTGATTAAATTCAAACAAACCAACGAATATGAAAAGGATACCAGGATAAATTATCAGCATTTTGATTAGTGACTCTTAATAATTTCAACCGTCCATTGGGTTGTACTTGCCAATATTTAAACTGCCATGAGAAGAAACATTGGTATATTGAAAGTTTCGATCCGGTGCCATTTCTTTTGGAAATTCAATATATTCTTCTGACTTCCCTTTAGAAATCCCTTTAATAGCTCCAGATAATTCCACTTCATTTCCTATTTTTCTAATTCGAGGAAGGGTATCTTGTGCATAAACTTTTGCATTATTTAATAACTTGACCTCATTATAAATAAAACCACTATCATACTTGGAAGGGTAAATCGAGTTAGTTAAGGTATTGGGCTGAGTATTTTTCAATTCCTCTATTTTATTTAAAGCTGACTCAAAATCTTTTACTAGCATATATTGTAATGACTTTTCATTCTCTAGGTTAGTGTATCTTAAATCAATATCTTTTGTATTCAAGGGCTCAAATATTAGTTCTTCTTTAAAGCTTTCTTGATCAGTGCATTTATAAAGATATGAGAATAGATCATTGGGTGACAATTTTAAATTTCTGTCTAATAGATATTTATAAGAATTTCTCCAATGTACATCAATAGTGTTTTCAGCATGTAATAAGGCAGGATTGTTAAACATTAGAGAGAGCCAATTCAATATATTTTTGTTGTTGAATTGATTGGTTGATCTATAAGGGAAATGAGCTAATTTCAGATTCAACTTACCGTCTATTTTTTGTTTTCCTTTATAATAAACGTAATGGTTCCCATTCCCTATTTTATAATTTGTATAATCCTTTTTGTCTTGACAAATTAAAGATTTTGCCGATTGATACTTTTTTCTTCTATACCTTATCTTTTCTAAAACGTTTTCGTTAAACGAAACGTTTTCTAAGTAAACGTACTCAAGCCTATCCATTTGATAGACATTTCCTGGCTTAATGTTTTCTTTGATTTCAGTTATATCTCCATAAATAAACTCGTCAGCATCCAAAAAAACAATTGCGTCAAAATTAAGTTCCTTGGAAATTCTATGATAAGCTTCAGTGGTTTTTTTATTTTGTTCAAATGAAGGATCGTCGTCCTCCCATAGAGTTAAAGGTAATCCTTCTTTCAATAAATTTTTTAATATTGTTCTAGTTTCATCATTTGGACGGTTAATCGAAATAAACATATGATCAAGAAATTTTAAATTGTATCTAACGAAAACTTCTATAATATCAGCTTCATTCTTTACCCTTGTAAAGGGAACAATAGTTCTTTTAATTAAAATTTATTTTCTTTCTACCATCGCCTTCTTTTTATTCTATACAAAAAAAGATAATAACAAGTTTTAGATATATTGAATTGTAATATGAAAAGGTTCCATATTGTACTTGAGTGTCAAATATTCTACAGATCAGCTCAGAGTAACCTTTAATAATTAACAGGGTAACATTGGGAATTTTGGTATCATGCTTTGGTTAAGTCCAAAAGTGAAAAATTAATCATTATCTGTTACAATAGAGAGCAGTGTTAATTTAGACTTTTTGTGAACCAAAACTAATATTTTAAGGAAGATTAGAATGAATGCATTAGTGAGAATACTGAAAGAGCAAGCAACGTCATTTTCTTTAATATTACGCTTGGCAGCTTACGAAACAAAATCAAAATACCAAATGAACTATTTGGGTGTGCTGTGGCAGTTGTTAAATCCACTCATTCAAATGTTGGCCTACTGGTTTGTTTTTGGGATCGGGATTAGAAAAAGCACTGATGTGGTTACGGGTATTGGTGAAGTGTCTTTTATCATTTGGATGCTAGCCGGTTTGATTCCGTGGTTTTTTATCAGCCCGACGATTCTAGATGGTTCAAACAGTGTATATAAGCGAATCAACATGGTGGCCAAAATGAATTTTCCAATTAGCTCGCTTCCTTCAGTAGCGATTGTGGCAAACCTGTTCAGCTATTTTGTGATGATGGTGATTTATATCGTTGCATTAACAGCGTCTGGTATTTATCCAAGTCTTCATTGGATTGAATACATTTACTATTTTATCTGTATGGTTATATTTATGTTTGCCTTTAGTTTGTTTAATTCAACCATTAGTGTGCTTGTTAGGGACTATCAGTTTTTGCTCCAATCTGTGACAAGGCTGCTGTTTTTTTTGTTGCCTATCTTTTGGGATATAGCACATCAGTTAGGGAAAGAGCATCCCGTTTTACTAACAGCTATTAAACTGAATCCACTTTTTTATATTTTAGATGGATTTAGAAGCAGCTTTTTCGACGGAAGCTGGTTCTTCGAAGATATAACATACACGTTGTATTTCTGGGCTTTCACATTATTGCTCTTGACTGTAGGATCTGTCCTGCATATGAAATTCAGGGATAGGTTTGTTGACTTTCTTTAATACGTAAGGAGATTTTAAAGATGAAACTAAAAGTTTCGTTTCGAAATGTTTCAAAACAGTATCAGCTTTATGAAAAACAATCGGATAAAATTAAAGGGCTGTTTTTTCCGAATAAGGATAAAAGTTTTTTTGCTGTTCGGAATGTCTCCTTTGATGTGTACGAAGGGGAGACGATCGGATTTGTGGGGATTAATGGATCGGGAAAATCGACGATGTCCAACCTGCTGGCAAAAATCATTCCGCCGACAAGCGGTGAAATTGAAATGAACGGGCAACCTTCCCTGATTGCGATTTCCGCAGGATTAAACAATGCGCTGACGGGCAGAGATAACATTCGTCTCAAGTGTTTAATGATGGGTCTCACAAATAAAGAAATTGATGAGATGTATGACAGCATCGTTGAATTTGCTGAAATCGGCGAGTTTATCAATCAGCCGGTCAAAAGCTATTCCAGCGGAATGAAGTCCCGGCTTGGCTTTGCGATCTCAGTGCATATTGATCCCGATATTTTAATTATTGACGAAGCGTTATCAGTAGGTGATCAAACCTTCTATGATAAATGTGTCGACAGAATTACCGAGTTTAAAAATCAAGGGAAAACCATTTTCTTTGTCAGCCATTCAATTGGTCAAATCGAGAAAATTTGCGATCGGGTCGCCTGGATCGATAATGGCGAGCTTCGAATGTTTGATGATACAAAGACGGTCGTAAAGGAATATAAAGAATTTATCAGCTGGTTTAAAAAGCTTTCCATAAAAGAGAAAGACAAATATAAAAAAGAGCAATTAGCAAGTCGCAAAAAGGTTTTGTCCGAAGAAGATCTAGCTCATCCTGAAAAAGAAAAGAAAAAACAAAAATCTTTGGCAAATATCATTCCGATTGCAGGTTTATCCATCCTGCTCGTATTGGCCGCCGGAGCGATGTTTGTTTAAAAGTTAAAGCTATTGGATAGGGGCTGACCCATAAATGAAACACCTTCTAGTTTGGAAACGGATAGTTGTTATCCGATATAAGACTAGGAGGTGTTTTTTCTATGGGAACAAGAGTGAGTGATCCGGTTGAAGTTAAACAGAAGGCTGTAGAAATGAGACTGGCAGGCGTGCCTATGAAAGAAAACATTAAGAAATTGAATATCAAGAATAAGACGCAGGTTTAGACGTGTGTTAGATGGCTCAAGGCTGGGGATAACATCGATTCGAACAACCTGTTGGAAGCAATACACATTTTCGGAAAAGGGCCGGAGTATACTTCCGAATTTAGAGAAGCTGCAGACAGAGAATAGTTACCTGAGAAAACAGAATAAGTGTTAAAACTGTCAAACTTGCAGAGGTATTGCACAGCGCAATGATCGTGCAGGATATCTGTGTTCATTTAGGTATCTCACGAGCGTCTTATTTTCGTTGGAAGAGAAATCACCTCAAACGGCATTTGGGAAAACAAATCGGCACGTTATGGACAGCACAAGTATCGATTTGGATATCGAAAAAATCACAGCCATATTAAAAGGGAATGCGTATCAACCATAAAACGGTTCAAGTAATTATGCAGAAAAATCAGTGGCAGTGCCGGGCTAAGATGTAAAAGCGTAAGAATAATAGACAGCCATATGCGTGGTCGATAATATATTAGTCGGAACTCTCAGTCTGCTCACATTCTTGAAAAACTAGTAGCGTGTATCATGTATTTTTGCCTTATGGACAGAACAAATTGCACCTTTCCAGTATATTGGATGTATACAATGGAGAAGTTATTGCTTTGGAGATAAGCAGGACAGAAACTTTGTTTTATACACATTTGATCAGCTGCCAACATGTCTGAGAACTGCGTGTTACATAGTGATCATATACATCTTACTAGTATCAGAAAGCTGTTAAAACACCAGAGCATATCCCGCAAAGGGACGTCCGCTGATAATGCTTCCATCGAATCGTTTCATTCCTCACTAAATTATCAAACGTTTTATTTATCTTAACAGCATTGATTAAACCACGATCGCCATTTTAGAACGCACTGTCAAAGAATACATTTATTTATAACAACATTCGTATTCAAACGAAATAAAACAACCAATTACCGATAAACGATCGGCAATTGGCTGTATAAACTGTGTTTTGATCGATCCCTGTCTCAAAAATGGGGGGGAGTCCCCATATCTATCCAATACTTTTTATTAAAATTCTTCTTTTGACAGAAGGTCCTGCATAAATGGAATCAGTGAATCCTTCAGTTCGCTGTCCTGCATGGCAAATTCGAGAGTTGTCTGGATAAAACCGAGTTTTTCTCCAACATCATAGCGTTTGCCTTCAAAGTCATAAGCAAATACGCGCTGGATTTCGTTTAACTGCTGAATAGCATCGGTCAGCTGGATCTCTCCCCCTGCACCGATTTGCTGTTTATCTAAGTACATGAAAATTTCAGGAGTAAAGACATACCGTCCCAAAATCGCAAGGTTAGACGGTGCCGTGCCCGGTTTTGGTTTTTCTACAAAGTTTTTGACCTGATATAGGCGCCCTTCGTTTGTCAGAGGATCAATGATCCCGTAGCGGTGTGTTTGGTCTTCAGGCACTTGCTGAACGCCAATAACGGAAGAGAGAGTCTTTTCGTACTCGTCCATCAGCTGGCGAAGACCAGGTTTTTCTCCTTGGACAATGTCGTCTCCAAGGAGCACTGCGAATGGCTCGTCTCCAATAAAGTTGCGTGCACACCAAACGGCATGCCCAAGTCCTTTTGGTTCTTTTTGGCGAATATAGTGAATATCAGCGAGGTTTGACGCTTTTTTTACTTTTTCAAGCAGTTCGGTTTTACCCTTTTCCTCAAGGTTTCTTTCGAGTTCCGGCGAGAAATCGAAATGGTCTTCAATCGCTCGTTTGCTTTTACCTGTTACGATGATAATATCTTCAATGCCGGCTTCAACGGCTTCTTCAATAATATATTGAATAGTTGGCTTATCTACGATTGGAAGCATTTCTTTAGGCATCGCTTTCGTTGCAGGGAGGAAACGTGTCCCAAGGCCCGCTGCGGGAATTATCGCTTTACGAACTTTCTTCAATTCAATACACCTTCCTTAAACTATGTTTTCTAGTGAGCAAGAAAAATATGCTTGGCAAGCGGAGAATATATGTATGCTATACCCCGAAAAATTACAATTACAAACACATCATATAAGAAAAACAATTCTTAAACAAGTCTAAACAAGTATAAAGCGTAAAGGTGTTATATAATGAAAGGAAATTTCATTCTTCAACAGGAAGGTTTGCGGTTTGATCACTGGATGTTTTATGATGAGTATATCGTCTTAAGAAATCCAAGGATTCGATATATTTCCAACCAGAAAACTTGGCAATAAAGCTATTCATATAGAAAACAGGTGATAGAAAAATGAAGAAACTAAAAGTCATGACAGTATTCGGCACGCGCCCTGAAGCCATAAAAATGGCGCCGCTCGTACTTGAATTAAGAAAATATCCTCAAATTGAGTCTTATGTGACGGTTACAGCCCAACATAGGCAAATGCTTGACCAGGTACTTGAAGCTTTTGACTTAAAGCCTGATTTTGATTTGAATATCATGAAAGAAAGGCAAACGCTGGCTGAAATTACGTCTAATGCGCTTATGAAGCTAGACGAGCTGTTTCAGTCCATCAAACCGGACATTGTGCTTGTTCACGGCGATACGACAACGACATTTGCGGGTAGTCTTGCTGCTTATTATCACCAGATTTCCGTCGGCCATGTAGAGGCGGGACTTAGAACCGGGAACAAATACTCGCCGTTTCCTGAAGAGCTGAACAGGCTGCTGACGGGATCGATTGCCGATTTTCATTTTGCGCCGACAGAGCAGGCCGAAAAGAATTTACTCCACGAAAATAAAGATCCGGAGACGATTTTCGTCACCGGAAATACCGCAATTGATGCACTTCGCACAACAGTAAGGGACGGCTATGCACATCCCGTCCTTGAAAAAATCGGAAGTGACAAGATGATTTTACTTACCGCACATCGGCGTGAAAATTTAGGGAAGCCGATGGAAAACATGTTTAAAGCGATCAGGCGAATCGTCGAAGAATTTGACGGCGTACAGGTCGTTTATCCCGTTCATCTCAATCCCGCTGTTCGTGAAGCGGCTGCAAAGCACTTCGGTGATTTGGATAAAGTCCATCTGTTAGAGCCGCTCGAAGTCATCGATTTTCACAACTTCGCTGCTGAAGCTCACTTCATCCTCACCGACTCGGGTGGGGTGCAGGAAGAAGCGCCGTCGCTTGGAAAGCCGGTCCTCGTGCTTCGCGATACTACGGAACGGCCAGAAGGCGTTCGGGCCGGTACGCTTAAACTGGCAGGAACGGATGAAGATAAGATCTATCAACTGACTAAACAGCTGTTGACCGATCAAGATGAATATCGCAAAATGTCCCAGGCTTCAAACCCATACGGGGACGGATGGGCTTCGCGGCGAATTGCGGAGGCGCTGCTTTATAGTTACGGATACCGAAGAGCACGGCCTGATGTGTTTAAAGATAAATAAAAAAGCTTCCTTTACAGGAAGCTTTTTTATTTATTAAGGCTCTCTTTCAGTTGATCTGTAATGTCGTACAGAGAGCTTTGTCGGCGGCTTACAGTAATAGATTCGTTTATTTTTGTGCCGTCGTATTTCAGCTCATGCTGAATGACTTTTGAGCGTGCTTCTTTAAAACCGGATTGGATATCCCACTGATAGTTAAACGTGAGATTCGTTTTAACGTTGTTTTCGAACACTTTGAACATATCTCCGAATTTCGTGATGGACGATATATTATGCCTTTATTAATGATTCCTTCGATAACTTGACGCTGTCTGTTCTGGCGCCCGAAATCGCAGTTCCGATCCTCTTTCCTCATTCTCGTATAAGCGAGCGCTTCTTTTCCATTCAGCGTAATCTCGACTTTGCCGAATGAATAGCCGTCATAGCGAAAGCGAACGTACTGTTCTCGGTAATGCCCCGCCAAGCATATCTACGACTTCTCTGAAACTTTCCATGTTCACTTTAACAAAAAAATCGACCGAAACGTCGAGAAAATTATCAACCGTGTCTGCCGTCATCTGAACACACCGAATGCGTATAAATAGTTGATTTTATCCATCTTGCCTTTGCTGATAATTTAAGTATACGTATCCCTCGGAATGCTGACCATTTCAATCGTTTTCGTTTTCGGATTCACCGTCATATAGATCAGGTAGTCTGCGCGCTCCTTATCACCATCCCGTTCATCGACACCCTTGAGAAGCACGGAAAACGGATCATGTTTATCAATATCAACAGCTGAATCGTGTTTAGATTTGTTAATATTTTCATGAATGTTTGCCACAGTAGATGCCGTTTTATTCCATAAGTAATAGGAGTAGCCTTCTGTGCTGAGAACAAAAAATTCCAATCAAGCAATAATTATAAGGGGCTTTTTTTCTATTTATTTCTCTTTTCAGCTCTCATATAGCCCTCAACTTTTAATAGCTACTTAGATTAAAAGTTTCTTAAAATTCAAAAATATAAAAATAAATATAGGTGTCCTTTTGGATAGACGAAATTCTTAGAAAAATGTTTCAAAAAAACCAACCAATCTGCAAAATTTTTCGCTAAAATTAAAGAATCTGTTGGAATTTGTCGATAAAAAGGGAGAGGTGAAGAAGATGAAAAAACTCATAGTTCTGACATTATCAATGCTGCTTTTGTTGTCAGCCTGCGGCACTTCGGGCCAATCGGAGGACAAGTTAAGCTCAGGCAATAAAAATGCAGCATCTGAAGAAACCATCACTAAAGAAGGTTCATTCGCGGGGTTGGCTGACAGCCATACAATTGCGGTGAACATCGATGGCAAAGAAACAACGCTTCAAATTGATGAAGATCTTCAGGAAAAAGTCAATTCCATTGAAGAGGGCAAAAAAGTCGAAGTCCAATATACAAAAGTCGAGAATGGCGTCTTGGAGCTGAAAAGCATCGAAATCAAATAAAGAGCTGAATCAAGGGAGGCATAACGTTTTGAAAAAGATGAAGCTTCTGGTTCTGTCGTCAGTAACTGCTGCAGCTCTGATGTTTACGCAATCTGCCCAGGCTGCCGACAAAACAATTTCGGTAAAGTTAAGTAATTATTTGGGCAATAAATCAAGTGTTGATATCGACATTACCGGCTCATACGAAATTCCGGGCTCGGGAATCTCCGCGACAGAGCGGTACGGCGGGGCGACCCGCTTTGATGTGGCAAACAATGTCGCATCTGCCGGATGGACGAACCCGAGCACAGTCGTGATTGTCAACCGAGACGCTTTTGCGGACGCGCTCTCTGCAACTCCGCTTGCAAAGAAGTACGATGCGCCGATTCTTTTAACAGATGCGGGAACGCTGACGGCGAAAACCGAAACTCAAATTACCAAGATGAAGCCAGATAACATCTTAATTATTGGTGGAACAACGAGCGTTTCCAAAAATGTTGAAAACACGCTGAAAAAGTATGGGGCAATTGTCCGTATCGGCGGCGCCAATCGATATGATGTGTCTAAAAATATTGCGAGCCGGATGGGGTCCTACAGCCAAGCGATTGTTGCCACCGGTTTGGTCTTCTCCGACGCTCTGTCGATCGCGCCTTATGCGGCAATGAACGGTTATCCGATACTGCTCTCAGGGAATAATACGATTCGAAGCGATTACAATATTCCGAGCAAAGTTACAATCGTCGGCGGTCCGTTGAGTGTCAGCACAAGTGTTGAAAACACATTAAAGAAAAAAGCGGCTGTTACCCGCATCGGCGGTGCGAACAGATATGAAGTGTCTGCGAATATTGTTAACGCGCTTAACATGAACGCATCAAAGGTTTTCATGTCTAACGGAATGACTTTTGCGGATGCACTGGCCGGTTCCGTCCTTGCAGCCAAACAAAAGCATCCTTTGCTACTTGTCCAATCGGGCAGTTTGCCGGCTCCTGTCGCAGATGTAGTCGCCAAAAAAGGAACACAGTCTTTTGCTTTGCTTGGAGGGACCGCCTCGATCACGGATTCGTTGAAAAACAGCCTGGCAGATATGATTACCGGGAACGGATACTCTGTTAATCTATCGGGCGGAAAGCTTGTGCTCAACAAAAATAATAAAGCTGTCAAAACGTTTGGAACTTCATTTACGACATCACCTAAAAAATATTCGACTTCAAATTCCATCAGCATCAACGGAAGGCCTTATTTAGGCAATATGAAGTTTACGATTGAATCAAGCAAATATATTCGACCGATAAACGAAAACATTCCGTTCGAAGATTATCTAAAAGGTGTTGTGCCGCACGAAATGCCAGCAAGTTGGCAGACTGAAGCTTTAAAAGCCCAAGCGGTGGCAGCGAGAACATATTCGGTCGGTTCCGCAGGAAAAGTAGTGGCTGATACGCAATCGTTTCAGGTTTACGGCGGATATGACTGGAATTCGAAGACATCCAGCGTTGTAAATTCCACAAAAGGACAAGTTTTAAAATATAACGGCAATTTGATTTCGGCCGTTTACTCATCAAGCAACGGGGGATATACGGAAGCAAGCGCAGAGGTATGGGGCGGCAATGTTCCTTATTTAATCGCCAAAGCAGATACATATGACCCGAAAACCAGCTGGTCGATATCTTTGAATAAAACGCAGATCAATACCAGCGGCTTAAATCTGAGCAGCCCTAGCACTTGGTGGAATTCGACTAATGAAACGAACTCTGCCTATTTATCGGGACTGAAAAGTTGGTTTATGACCAATAAATATCCTAATGCGGAATCTATTAAGATCACTAAAATCTCAAGCCTGAGCCTGAGCAGTGTAAAAACTGCCGGTCATCGGCCGAAAACAGCAGAGGTGAAGTTTTCTTACTTTGTCAAAGAAAAATCAAACGGCTATGTTCTGTCAAACGGAAAACTTTCAGAAAAAACAGCGACGATTTCCGTGACGACGACTCAATTAAGATCGATGTTGGGCGGCATGAATATGAAGAGCACGTATGCTTCTTTATCAAACAATACGAACGCTTTTACTCTCAGCGGTAAAGGATTCGGCCACGGAATCGGCATGAGTCAGTATGGAGCAAATGCCAGAGCTGCTGCCGGGCACGATTACAAGAAGATTTTAAGTTTCTATTATCCAAATACGACTCTATCAAGCTATTAATAGAGTTAGAGCAGGAGGCAGCGGTGCCTCCTCTGTTCATGTTCAGGGGAAAACATAACATTTACATTTTTGGAGGTTATTTTTTTGAGGGTTTTTCTTAAAGCTGTACCTATGTTGTTGTTAGGGTTCTTTTTGTTTATGCCTAATGTATTTGCGGCCAACTCTGTCACAAGATTAGACGGTGTAAACCGTTATGAGGTTGCGGTGAACGTTTCCAAGCAGGGATGGTCAAGTGCAAGCACTGTCATTGTTGCAAATGGAAAGGCATATGCAGACGTCCTTTCAGCGACTCCATTTGCCTATCGAAACAACGCGCCTGTTCTATTAACTGAAGCATCTAAATTACCAACGGCGACAAAAAACCGAATTAGTCAGTTAAAACCTAGCAAAGTGATCGTAATCGGCGGAACCGTCAGCGTTCAAAACGGCGTCGTAAACGAGATTAAAAAGCTTGGTGTGTCATCTGTCGAACGCATCGGCGGAGCGAATCGCTACGAGGTTGCGGCGAATATTGCGAATAAGTTGCCGAAAAATTCAAAAGCTGTCATCGCAAACGGAACGGCGTATGCTGACAGCCTAGCGATCGGCGCATATGCCGCAAGAAACGGCATTCCGATTCTTTTAACATCGTCAAATTCCATACCGACAGCGACAAAAAATGCAATGAAGAGCAAAGGAACAACATCGACCATCGTCGTAGGCGGTGAAGTCAGCATCTCCAGCAGCGTATACAAACAGCTTGCTTCTCCGACGCGGATCGGCGGCAGCAACCGCTATGAAGTCGCGGCAAATGTCGTCAAGAAATATTATTCTTCTGCGAAGAATGCAATTATCAGCAACGGCTATGCGTATGCCGATGGATTAACAGGATCTGTTCTGGCGGCTAAGCAAAACCGTCCGATGATGTTCACGAATGCATCGTCTTTGCCGACACCGACAAGAGAAGTGATCGGTTCCAAAAACATGACGACGTTTACCGTGCTTGGCGGAACGGTTTCTCTTCAATCCAATGTCGTGTCACAGCTGAAAAATCCGATCGTCGGCAAAAAAATCTTCATTGATGCAGGGCACGGAGGTACAGACAGCGGTGCTATCGGCAACAGTCTATATGAAAAAAGTGTGAACCTTGATGTTGCAAAATTAATTAATACGAAATTATCAAACGGCGGTGCTCTGCCAATAATGGCGAGGACGAACGACACTTACCTAACGCTTGCACAGCGCGTGTCAAAAGCACAGTCAAATAAAGCAGATTTGTTTGTCAGCATCCATGCAAACTCGGCAACGCCTGCTGCTTCCGGAACAGAAACTTACTATTATACGACGTATGAATCAGCCAATAGTAAAAGGTTGGCAACCGAGATTCAAAATCGTCTCTATGTAGCGCTGAATACAACAAACCGTGGTGTGAAAATCGGCAACTTCCATGTCATCAGGGAATCCAAAATGCCAAGCTGCCTTGTTGAACTTGCGTTTATCACCAATATCAACGATGCGGCTAAGCTCAAAAGCTCAATTTACAAAGAAAAAGGCGCTAAAGCGATTTACGACGGAATCGTTGCTTACTATTAAAATATAAACAGAAAGTTCGTTTTTCGGAAAAACTGCCTATGCTGCCTTTGTTTTGTCTTTATAATATAGTATGATATTTTTGGTGAATTTAAAGACAAAACGGAGGCATGCACTTTTAACAAAAAATCAATGAATTTACTAATTTTAATAACTCCTTTACATTATGTTTACGTTCGTATGCTACACTGACGAAAAGATCTAACAGTAACATACTAATCGAGGTGTATGCTAGTGAGTATCGACAAAAGTTTAAGAATGTACAATGAATATTCAAGCCAGCAAACATATTCCTGTGCTCTATCTAAAAAAGCAGTACGATATTTATATATGAAACGGGTAATGGACATCGTCCTTTCCTTGATTGGGCTCGCTCTTACACTACCGTTTATTCTGCTGTTTTGTATATTAATCTGTATCGAAACACCAGGTTCCCCTTTATACCGCCAGGAACGCGTCGGAAAAGACGGGAAGCATTTTAAGGTGATCAAATTGCGTTCTATGAGAATTGACGCAGAAAAATCCGGTGCAAAATGGGCGCAGAAGGATGATCCGCGCATTACTGCAGTCGGGTCTTTTATAAGAAGAACAAGAATCGATGAACTTCCGCAGTTGATCAATGTGCTGGCTGGTGACATGAGCCTTGTGGGGCCAAGGCCTGAAAGACCGATGTTTACCGCTCAGTTTCACAACGAAATTCCGGGATTTAAAAATCGCTTAATTGTTAAACCGGGGTTAACGGGACTTGCTCAGGTAAACGGAGGCTATGATATCAGTCCGAGAGAAAAATTGGTGCACGATCTGTATTACATTCGGAACTTAACGTTTCTTCTCGATTTAAAGGTTATACTAAAAACGATTAAAGTTGTATTGACTGGCGAAGGAGCCAGATAATACGAGGAAGTTAGGAATATGCTATGTCTACCATTACGAAACAAATATTAAGCGGTGCAAAATGGACAAGTGTTTCAACCTTGATCGTCACGGTTATTCAAATTATACAGTTTGCACTGCTCGGCAATATCATGACAATTGCTGAATTCGGTTTGGTCGGGATGCTGACCACTGTTACTATTTTCACACAAATTGTACTCGATATGGGATTTGGAGCCGCTTTAATTCAAAAGGAGAATATCAGTGAACGCCAATTATCTACTTTGTATTGGCTGAATATCTTAACAGGCATCCTTTTGTTTATCGGCCTGTTTTGCCTGAGTCCCTTTATCGCAGACTTTTATCAGCGGGATGAACTGGTTTTTCTTGTGCGGATATTGGCCGGCATGTTTTTAATCGCCCCGGTCGGGCAGCAGTATCAATATATGCTGCAAAAAGAACTGAAGTTCAATGTGTTGAGCAAAATAGAAGCCGGGGTCACCGTTTTGTCATTTGTGCTCCTGCTCGTTTTGGTTTTTCTGATGGATCCAATTGTGGCCTATGCATTTTCACAAGTTTTTCTTAATTCGGTTAAAGGCATCTTGTTTTTTGCTGTATATTTTAAAAAATGGCGTCCTTCTTTTGTCTTTGCATTAGGGGAAGTAAAAGAATTTTTCTCTTTCGGCGCATTTCAGCTTGCTTCCAGGCTTGTAAACAGACTTGGCGCCAATATCGACATGATTTTGATCGGACGGTTTCTCGGTGCGGAAGCTTTGGGAATCTATAACCTAGCTTATCAGATTATTACGATTCCCGTGTTAAAAATCAACCCGATCGTGACACGGGTAGCGTTTCCTGTCTTCTCAAAAAATAAGGGAGATAACCGAACGCTGCGCGAAGGTTTTTTAAATATGACAGAGCTTCTCGCACTGATTTCATTCCCGCTTCTGATCGGACTGATGACTGTTTCAGATTTATTTATTGAAGTCGCCTTTGGAGAAAAATGGCTGCAGGCTGTACCGGTTCTGAACATCCTCGCGATTGTCGGACTGCTCAGGGTTCTGATGAATCCGAACGGATCAGTTTTGCTGGCGAAGGGGAGAGCAGACCTGGCATTTTATTGGGACAGCGGGATCATGCTCCTTTATGGGCTGTCTCTTTATGCGGCGGTATTAACGAATGATTTGACGATCACCGCCTGGACATATGCAGCGATCAGCCTGATTAATTTCTTTATTGGCAGATGGCTGCTCAAATATGTCATTCAGCTGAAGCTGGGCGTATATTTTCGAACCGTTGGAAAACCGCTCACCTTGACGCTGCTTATGGCATTGCTGGCGCTTGTCTTGAGCGTTGGCAGCAGACATCTGCTTCACGGCGCCATGCTTCAGCTGACAGTTTCGGTCGGAATAAGCGGGATTTTTTACGTTTTTTTGGTCAGCAAATTATATCGGCGGGCTATGAGGGCCCAATTAGGAAGATGACAGCAGAAAGGGCGGTTCATCATTGAAGGTTCTTTGGATTACCAGTGTTTATCCAAGTAGTCAAAAACCGGGAGAAGGTGTTTTTCATGAAACACAGGTTCAGGCGTTGTATATGCAGGGCGTTGATGTGACAGTCATATGTCCATTGCCTGTGAACCCTGCTCCTCTGAGGCTGTTGAAAAAAAAGTACCGCCAAACACGAACAGTCCCAGAATATGAAGAAAGAAAAGGTATCCCGGTTTACAGACCACCATATACGGCTCTGCCGGGACAGCTAAAATGGGCTCAGCCGCATCGCCGGATCGCAAAGTCAGTATTGAGGACGATCGAGAAGTACAGCCTTGCGCCGAATCTTATCCATGCCCATTTCGCGATGCCATCCGGGGGTGCCGCTGCCGTTATTGCACAGAGGCTGAAGGTTCCTTATGTTCTAACTTTGCACGGAAGCGATGTCAATATTTATCCTCATTACAGCAAAGGCGCTTTTCGAGCATTTGATATGGCTGTGCATGCCGCAGCTAAAGTTTTGGCTGTCAGCGATGCTTTGAAAGCCAAAACAAAAGAAATGACCGGTGCTGATTGCGCGGTGCTTCCTATCGGCGTCAACCTGGACAATTTTCAAAAAAACTCCGCTTCAACACTTGAATTGAGGGAGAAACTCGGCTTGCCGACAGACAAAAAATTGCTGACGTTCGTCGGTCGCTTGGTGAAAGGAAAGGGTGTAGCCGAGCTGGCTGAAGCGGTCAGGTCGCTTGATGACAGCTACAGAGCTGTATTCATCGGCGATGGACCGGAGAAGCAGCATATCCGTCAAATCGCCAGTGAAAAAGCAATATTAACGGGGCAGGTCGCAAATCTTCAAATATCTGAATATCTGGCTGCCTCTGATTTGTTTGTGCTCCCTTCGTATTCAGAAGGGATGCCGACTGTTGTCATTGAAGCGCTCGCCCTCAAGGTTCCGGTGCTTTGTACAGCGGTCGGAGGGGTTCCGTCTTTATTCGGAAAGCATGAACATCTGCTGATCAAGCCCCGCTCGGCTTCAAGCATTACAGAAGCTGTCAAGGGATATTTGGAAGTCGGCACTTGGCAAGAAGTCATTGCTGAAGAACTGTATCAAACGGTGCTCGATGATTATGACGCCTTTCAAAATGCCGGCAAGTTGCTGGATGTGTATAAGGATGTTGTCAAGAACAATTAAGTTAGGATCTGTCGGTTAATATGGTATATGAATGTGGAATATAATACTGTCTAAATCCATCTATTTGCGTCTAAGCTAATAAAATAATGATTGGGAAAACAAAAAACCCAGATTTTTTCAATAGAAAGAGATAAAGTCATTACCTAAATCAAGCTATTGGATTTGAAGGGTCAGCTGAAAGAAGGGAATGATAATGTTGAAAAGAATTGCTGTCATTGGGACGGGATATGTCGGGCTGGTGTCTGGAACTTGTTTTGCTGAAGTGGGAAACTCAGTTGTCTGCTGTGATATCGACGCTGAAAAAATAAGAGGACTCTTAGCCGGAGTAATGCCGATTTATGAGAACGGCCTAAAAGAGCTTGTGGATAAAAACGTAAACGAAAATCGCTTATTTTTCTCTACTGATATTCCAAAAGCGATTGAAGAAGCTGAGATTATTTATATTGCAGTCGGAACACCGATGTCGGAAACAGGGGAAGCAGATCTGACATTTGTTAAATCTGTTGCCGAAATGATCGGAAAGCATCTGAACGGCTATAAAGTCATCGTCAACAAAAGCACTGTCCCTGTTGGCACTGGAAAGCTCGTACAAGGTATCATACAACGTATTTCAAAAGGAGAAGTTCCTTTCGACGTCGTTTCGAATCCCGAATTCCTTCGTGAAGGAACAGCTATTTACGATACGATGAATATGGAAAGAGCCGTCATCGGCGCGACAAGTGAAAGGGCTGCTGCGATAATTGAAGAACTTCATAAGCCTTTTCAAACGAAAATTGTCAAGTCTAACCTTGAAAGTGCAGAAATGATTAAATATGCTGCAAATGCATTTTTGGCTACAAAGATCTCGTTCATTAATGATATCGCGAATATTTGCGAAAGAGTCGGAGCTGACGTATCAAAGGTGTCTGAAGGTGTCGGACTCGACAGCAGAATTGGCAATAAATTTTTAAAAGCCGGAATCGGCTTTGGCGGCTCCTGCTTCCCTAAAGATACAATGGCTTTATTGCATATCGCGAAGTCAGTCGGCTACCCTTTTAAAATGATTGAAGCCGTCATCGAGACGAACCAAAAGCAGCGTGCCCACATTGTGCAGAAGCTCCTTGATGTGTTCGGCGATTTAAACGGCAAGACCATTTCAATTCTTGGTTTGGCATTCAAGCCTAATACAAACGATATGCGCTCGGCTCCATCTCTGGATGTCATTCCGACGCTGAGAAGTCTTGGTGCTAAAGTCAAAGCGTTTGATCCGATTGCGGTTCCTGAAGCAGAAAAGATTCTCGGCGATCAAGCTGTTTACAGCGAAGATCTGTATGAGACGATTCAAGATACGGATGCCTGCGTCATATTGACAGAGTGGCATGAGGTACAGAACATGGATATTACCAAACTCAAGGCCGCTTTGAAAAATCCCGTCTTAATCGATGGACGTAATATATTTGAAGTTGAAAAAATGAGAAACGAAGGTATGATCTATCATTCAATCGGACGGCCGGAAGTACAGGTAGAAGGAATTCTGACCAACGTATAAATGATGGGAGATAACAATGGGAAAAGTACTAATGACAGTTGGGTGCGCTTTATCGGCTCGCATATTGCTGAACACCTTCTGAAAGAGAATTAACGGAGTTTCAATTCTTGTTAAGTTAACTACGGGACACCAAATCAACATTGACGGCCTCCCGATTGACTTTCATGAGCAGGATATTACGAAGCCGAAAGGCATCGATGTATCAAAAGCATTGATCTCGATTATATTATTCATTTAGCTGCACAAATGAGCATAGCAGAATCTGTCAGCGTTTTTTAGATGATGAAAACATCAATTTGAGGGACTAGCTCCATATTCTGATAGCAGTGAGCGAATGCAATGTGAAATAGATCGTCTTTGCATCATCAGCGGCTGTTTATGAATATCCGGAAATATCCGCCTGTCGACATCTGTCATAAAAATAAAAACAAATCCCGACTCACTATATGGGGCGAAACTTACGGTAGATGAGCTAATTAAAGCCAGCCTATGATCTGTATGGAACAGAGTCTAGCATTTTACGATATAGCAACGTATATGGGCCACGCCAGGACGGAATAGGAGAAGAGATCTTGTATCTACTTTCTCCAATTTGCTGACCCAGTGGTAAGGCTCCGGTGATTTTTGAATACGTGGATTTTATTGCAATGTTGTGGCTTCTGCCAACGTCGAGGCGCTCAAAGCCTAATCAAACGGGAGAATATCCACATCACACTGTACGGAACATAGAATATCTAAAACTGGTAACCAAAATGCCAATCGCTTAAGGACTGGAAAAGAACGTATCAAATCATAAAATAGAAAGAATATGTAAAATTACTGGCTGCTGTCTGATATCGGCAGCCCTTTTCCAGAAAGAAGCGGAAGGAGGGGGAAAAATGAGTCTCAAACGTTCCGCGGTCAATGTTCTGGTTTGGCTCGCCGCATTGACCGCAGGGTTAGCATGCATTGTATTGGCCCAATCCAATGCAAAAAAAATCTTGCTAGCATGTCTAATTATGATTGCACTGACTTCGATGGTTGTGATCAGGAAATATATGTCATCTGAGCAATTGCTAGTGCCCGTATTATATTTGCTGATCGCTGCAACTTTTGCCAACAATGCTTTTTTTACGATTAAATTGGGCTTTTTCAGCCTGTTTCCATATCGAATTCTTCTGATTCTGGCAGGATTCATATTCATAGCAGAAATGTTGAAAGGCAGCCGACACCTTGAAAAGTGGAATCAGGTGCGTGTCAAAGGCATACTAATGTTTTTCGCATTTTGGTTCTGTTATGGAATGATTTCACTGCTTTGGGTCAAATCTGTTACTGATGGCATAAAATATATGTTCCTATTGGCAATGGGAATGTTCTTCGTTTTTCTGATTGTCATGTTTTTTCAAAAATTGGATCGCATTTTCGCATTTTATTACATATGGCTGGTCATGACCGTATTTGTAATGGGTATAGGGTTTTACAATCACTTTACATTCAACCACCTGCCGAGCTCGACTCTTTACAACGGGCCGCACTATAAACAGCACTATCCGACATCCGTTTTTTTCAATCAAAATGACTTTGCGACATTTCTGTCCATCAGCTTTTGCTTTTATTTATCTTTTTTCAAAAACATTAAAAACAGCTATTTAAAAATAGCGGGATTGATCCTTGCGTTCTGTTCGGCCTACTTGATTTTTCTGACTGGATCAAGAGCCAGTATCCTAGGAGTTATAGCCGGACTTGCCGTTTATACGTTCATTTTGCTGCCGAAGATACTTAAAAAATGGGCGCTCATCGCCGCAGCTGCAGGATGTATCGCTTTTGTCACCCTGTTTGCAGGAAAGATTACTGGAGCTTTTTATACATACTTTTTAGCTCCGCAAACAACACACGATTTCAGCGAGCCGCTGCCATCCAATGTAGGGAGGGCAAACTTGTTGAAAAACGCCGGCCATTATGTGCTGGATACTTACGGATTTGGGGTTGGCGCAGGCAATGTACCTTATTATTTGGAACATCATGCACTGTTCGATACGGATCAGGTCGTCGAGGTTCATAACTGGCTCGTTGAGATCATGACGAACTTTGGAGTTGTGATGATGCTCGGTTATTTAACAATGTATATTTATTTAATAACTGTGCTTTACCGGTATTATAAAAGATCACTTGGAAGGCGGCCAAAGCTTCTCATTGAAGGTTTGACAGCCGCGCTTGTCGCTTTCCTTGTGTCAAGTATCAGCCCGAGTTCCGTTTCGAATTTATACTTCCATTGGGTGTTTCTCGCCCTTGTTATAGCGGCAATTAACACTTTTAGAATCAGCGGAACAGATGAAACCGAACAGTATAGATAATTTTTGAAAAGCTAATTTAAAAATAGGGAGAAATTCATGTGATGAATTTAATCAAACGTATTGCTGGTAGAGTGAAAAAGTTTATTGTGGCGATAATTGTGCTTCCTCTTATTCTTGGTCTTGTCGGCTATTTTATACCGAAGGGGAGTGTTGCTCCGTCTGATTACACGGCTACTGTAACGATATCAACCGGAAACTATGGAGAAGCTAAGTACAACAATGCAAAACAAGTACCGCTGCTGTTGAAAAACGGAGCTTTTTTAAAGGATATTTTTCCGGGGATGTCGGAAGAGGATTTGGCGCAGTTGAAAGATGATCTGGTGATTGAAATCAGAACGGATTCGCTTTTTAATTTAAGCTACACAGGGCCTGACAAACAGAAAACATCGGATACTTTAGAAAAAATCAAAGACTCCTATATGAAAGGAGATAAGGCGCTTTTTTCAAAAAGGGAAGAAGTCATTGAAAATAATATCAAGGCGCTTGAAGGCGAAACAGTCAGCGCTGATTCAAAAGTTGACAAACAGCGGTTTTTGTATGAACTTGAAACAAGCAAGCTTGATATGAAGGCTGCTGAAGAAATTGAGCCCTTGACCGTACTTGATAACCAGGTTGTCGGCATGTCGCCTAAAAAAAGAGCGATATTGGGGGTATTGATTGGTTTGGCGCTGTCATTTTTTATTATTGTTGTTCCGGAAGTTTTCAGAGAACGTTAAATTTATAATTGGGGATGTGGATCAGGACCATGACGAGGCAAAAACCTTTAATCTCTGTCATTACGCCTTCCTATAACGCGGAGGAATATATCGAAAAAACCATTCAGTCCGTCTTAAATCAGACGTTTTCCGACTGGGAAATGATTATTGCGGATGATTGCTCAACAGATGGGACAAGAGACATTTTGAAGCGCTATGAAGAAGATGATGACCGGATCCATGCTATTTTTCTGAAAGAAAATCAAGGTGCTGCAGCTGCGCGAAATGCGGCGCTCAGCAAAGCCGAAGGGCACTATGTCGCATTTTTGGACAGCGATGATGTATGGAAAGCAGAAAAGCTGGAAAAGCAGCTTGCCTTCATGAGGAAGCATCAGCATGCTTTCACATTTACGGCATACGAGCTGATCAGCCAAGATGGCAAACCAATTCATAAAACCATTCATGCACCCGTGAGCCTTACATATGATGATGTATTAAAAAATACGATTATTGGTTGCTTGACGGTAATGATTGACAGGGAGCAAATCGGTGATATCCGTATGCCGAATATTAGAACCCGTCAGGATTTGGCGACATGGTTATCCGTATTAAAACGGGGATTCAAGGCATATGGACTGAACGAACCCCTCGCCGAATACCGCATCGTTGAAACATCGATATCCAGAAACAAATGGAAGGCTGCGAAAAAAACGTGGTATGTCTACCGAGAGATCGAACGGCTTCATTTTATGAAAGCAACATGGTGTTTTGTTCAATATGCCAAAAACGCGGTGAAAAAAAGATTATAGCCGCAAACAGAGAGAAAAGGTGATGAAGGTGGAAACAAAAGAAGCAATCATTCATGTCATCGTTGCCACTGCTGAATGGGGAAAAGACCAATTGAGATACAGAAGGCACCGGCTGGCAGAATTTTTAGCTGCTCAGGAGGAAACGAAGGAAGTCATTTGGGTATGTCCGGCTCCGCGGGCCCAAGGGAAAGAGTTTCAGGAAGTCCATTCTGGCATCAGGCAATTCGCTGTCAAAGACCTGCTTCAGAAAAAAATGTTTCGCTTCGGACGATATACAGATGTCTTTTACAGACATAAGCTCTCCCCATTACTCGATGAGCTTGCATTAGCTTCTGCAAATGGTGAACACTGCTGTTTATGGTACACGTTTCCTGGATTCCCGCTGCTGTCTTCGCTGTATCCTTGGGATCAGGTCATTTATGACTGCAGTGACTTATGGGCGGCGCCGATTAGCGGCCGATCAAATCTGCTGTCTGAATTCCGGCGAAAAGTCATTAAATCGGCAGAGCTAAGAATTATACAACGAGCAGATTCAATAACCTGCTCATCAGATTATCTTCACAAGGAAGTAGACAAAAAACTGACTGCAGGACGAGAAAAGGTTCATACTGTAGAAAACGGTGTGGAGTATGAGCTGTTTTCTTCAAATAAACAAGCTCCCGACCGCAGTATACTGCAGGGGAGAGAAGGAACAGTGTTAGGTTTTATCGGCGGAATTAAACCGAAGCTCGATTTTAAAATGATTGAAGAAGCCGCCCGGCAAAAGCCTGATTGGACATTTTTATGGGTTGGCCCGGATGCCACCAATGGTGACGTTTCGTTTCAAGAGCTGCTGAGACTTCCCAATGTCATATGGATCGGCCCGGCAGATCCGAAGGAAGTTCCGCATTTTATGGAGCTTATCGACATTGGCATCATGCCTTATAAAAAAACATCGTATAATCAAGCTGTGTTTCCGCTGAAACTATTTGAATTTTTAGCGGCAGGAAAACCTGTCGTCGGCTCTAATCTTCCGTCAACCTCAAAAATGCAAAAGCCGTATGTGTACGAATATGTAGAAGGTGATCATCCAATTGATTTTATAGCAGCTTGTGAAAAAGTTCTCGGACAAAACGGAGATGAAACCTATAAAGAAATGCGTCGAAACATCGCTCGCACAAAAGATTGGAATTGCTTGTTTAGACAAATTATGAAATATACAGGGATTCAAAAACATGCGTAGTCCTATAAATTGGGATGCGCGTTTTTTGATTATACGTGTTTCTTTTTGATGAAGCTTGTTATAATAACTAAGGAGAAGGTATAATGGAAGGAACGGTTCTCTATATAAATAAAGACTTTATTTAATGCCAAAGGAGACTTCTTTATGCTTGACGAACGCATGATTCGCATTGTTGTTGCGTTTATTGTCTCGCTGCTGACAGTTTTAATCATAACCCCTATCGTAAAAAGGATTGCGATTAAAATAGGTGCAGTTGACCAGCCCAGCAATCGAAAAGTACATGACAAAATCATGCCCCGGATGGGCGGGCTGGCCATATTTATCGGGGTGGTTGCAGGAGTGCTTGCATCCGGTATTTACACAGAAACAAGGATGACGGCAATTACAGTCGGAGCATTCATCATTATTGTGTTAGGTATTCTTGACGATAAGTATCAATTAAGTGCAAAAGTTAAGTTTTTGATTCAATTAGGTGTAGCCATTATGATTGTAAGCACTGGCTTAAAAATGGACTTTTTCTCAGTACCTTTTTTAACAGAACGGTTTGAGTTAGGATGGATGGCTTATCCGCTGACGGTATTATGGATTGTCGGCATTACGAACGCAATTAACCTGATTGATGGATTGGATGGCCTTGCTGCCGGTCTTTCTGTTATCGGCCTGTCAACGATCGCTGTCATGGCGCTATCCGGCGGAAAAGTGCTCATTCTGTCACTTTCATTAGTCGTTATTGCCAGCACGCTGGGGTTTTTGTTTTACAACTTCCACCCGGCAAAAATCTTTATGGGAGATACGGGATCACTTTTTTTAGGGTATAGTATTTCGATTCTTTCATTATTAGGCCTGTATAAAAGTGTCACATTGTTCAGTATCGTTATCCCGATTATTATATTAGGCGTACCGATTTTTGATACAACATTTGCTATCATCAGGAGAATATTAAACAAACAGCCGATTTCAGCGCCTGATAAGTCGCATATTCACCATAGACTGATGGCCTTTGGCCTTTCACATCGGATGTCAGTCTTAGTTATTTATTTGATTGGATTTATTTTCAGTATCAGTGCGATTGTGCTTAAAAGTGCCACAATTTGGCTTTCTTTGTTTATTATCTTCATTTTAATCATTTTTATGCAGATCATAGCAGAAGTGACAGGACTCGTAAATGAAAAATTTAAGCCGTTTACGAAGTTTTATAAACGTCTGGTGAAAAGGAATTAAAGAACAAATGAAAAAAGGATTTCTAAGATGATGAAAGTACATTCAACTTAGAAATCCTTTTTTTAATATTGTTTATAACTTAATTGCTTTAGCATAACGAACCCCTTGATCATATTTATCATGGACTTCATTATTATACATTTTAGTTGGCAGATACAGTTTTAATTTTTCACTTCTATCTTGAAGGGCAAAGTCATCAACTTGATAAACCAATTTTATTTTAGTTGACTGATGTGGCTTCAATTTTTTTAATTTACTCATATCAAATTTGCCTTCATTCGTTTGACTTGTATAATTGTCTATACCGAGCATTGTTTCAATAAACAATGCTCCATCAGTTGTTACATGATTACTTTTATTTTGAATTTCTGCTTCAATTGATATTGGAATTATATTGTCTTTTTTGTCTCCTATTTCTGAAGATAAAACCTTTATATTTATATTATCACATGTTATCACTTCTTTTTTAGGAAAATACTCAATTGAAAATTCAGCAGGAACATTTTTGTTTATTACGTAGACACGATAAACAAAAAATAATATTAAAAAACTTATTAGTAATAAAATATATGTTTTCTTTTTAAACATTTTAAATTCTCCCTTGAATTTAATGTCTCATGATTTTAGTATTGTATGATTAATAATTTTCCCTTTCTCTACCATGAAAATTTCATCTGAAAGAAACTCTAAACTTTCCGATTCATGGCTAGCAAGAAGGATTAACTTATTTTTCTCTTTTAGTTCTATTAATAAATTTTTTACAAGTGATATTCCATCTTTATCAAGAGCATTGGTAGGTTCATCTAAAATAATTAGTTCTGGATCTTCCATAATTGCCTGGGCAATTCCAAGTCTTTGTTTCATACCTAAAGAATAATCTTTAAATTTTCTTTTATCATCAGGGTTTAAACCGACGGATTCTATTGTGTTTTTTATTTGATCCTCAGTGAGTATTCCTTTTATATCTGCTATCATCTTAAGGTTTTTAAACCCTGTATAGTTAGGTAAAAATCCTGGATATTCTATTATAGCTCCAACGCTCTCTGGGAAAGAGATTTTCCCTCCAAGTTTTTTTCCGTTAATTTCAATAAATCCGCTTGACGGTTTAATAAGACCACATATTGCCTTAAATAGCATTGTTTTTCCTGATCCATTTTTTCCTGTAAATCCATAAATTTTCCCTCGATCTAACTGTAAACTGATATCGTCTATTAGAACTTGCTTTCTAATTTTTTTTGTAAGGTGTTCTACTTTTAAATATGCACTCTTTGACATGTTAATCCTCTGCTTTCATTTAAATTAAATCCCTTTTTTTAAAAGAAATATAAATAGCAAAAAATAAAAAAATGCTTAACAAGACGTTATAGCATATCGAATATTGAAGCGTAAGATGATGACTGGGTTCAAAAATAGTATGTTTAAGAATCATTGAATGTATTGCCGGAAGCAATGGGTTATTTATAAATATAGAAAGACATATTAGGATAGCGACTATTAAAAAACTATAGTTGGAATTCATATAAAAAGAGAAAAACACATGAATTAAAGTCAGTGATATAGATGTTAAAGCATATAGTGTGAAAATGATAATTAAAAATTTTCCTTCAGTAACCTGTTTAAAGCTTAAGTCATTTATAATATTGACAGCAGGCATGTTCCAATTCAAAGAGTTTAAATTGTATATCAAACCTACTATATAAGTAACAAGTAATAAAACTAGATAGGTACTTATAATATTTAAAATAATAAACAAGGTTTTAGAAATCCAATATAGATGGATTTTCTGAACTCTTAGTAAAAGGTAAACATTTAATTTGCTATCATAATACAATGCATCGCCACAAATAAATATCACGAATATATTTATAATCATCCAAATTGTTGGGACACTGTTTAATTCATAGTTATTAATAAAGCCTACATCCTTAAAGTTCAGATAAAAAAGTTCAATTATACTCATAGATGTATCTTCAAACTGATTAGAATTCATTATTGATATGTAACATACTAATATACTAAGTGAAAAATACTTCCACTTATTCCTGTGAAAATTGTTGCGTATATCTCTTATTAGCAGTTTGAATACAATATTTATATCATTCAAGTAGTATTTTTCCTCCTAATTTTTAAAGTCCTTTTTCGAGTATAACTCACGGCCTATGAAATATAGAGCAAATAGTAAGATGATGAAATAAACATTATTAATTAATACATTCCTTAAATTCAACCAGTTATTTACATCAAGGATGGATTTATTTATAAATAAAGAAGGATTTAGATACATAGCATCAATGTAACTGTATATGCATATACACAAAAGAGTCAAACTGCTATTTTTTATAATGGTTTTAATAATGGCGGTACTTAATGCTATTATCGATAAGCACAAAAATTTAGTTAAAAAAATGATTGTTAAAACATTAAATGTTGAAAGCTTATTTAAGTATTGTTCTGGATTCGGTATCTTGTTATTGTTTAAGAGTACAGTGATTTGTCCGTTGGTTCCTATCCATTTATTTTCGTAACCAAAAATTAAACCACCTATTAAATATCCTCCCAAAACTAAAATAAATGTCAATATAAAGGTGTAAACCAAAGAGATTATTACAGTTTTATTCCAAACCGATGTTCTAGATGGTAATTTAATTATTCTATTATATGTTTCTTCTCGTTTCATAATTAATAATATTGTTAAACAGATAAAAGGGATAAGTATAAATACCATCACATTCTTATTAGTAAGTCCCATGATACCATTTAAGTCAGACAGAAAATCAAATATCGAAAGTTTATCAAAGTCAATGTTATTTTTTATTTGGTAATACATGAGTAAAGCAGCGAGATAAACTGTTAACAACATAGAATATTTAGTGTGATTGCATACATAAATGAAGAGTCTAAATGTTCTCACTCTTTTTACCTCCAACACAAAAGACAACAAAAAGTATGATTATTGTTACCGTTGCAATGACGTAGATTCCATATGTAAAGGGGACATCTAAAAATAAAAATTTAAGCGGAGAGTAGCTTTGAAAGTTAAATGTATCTAAAATAATGTCTAAAATTGTGTAAATAAAAAAAGGTATACCAATAGCAATATAACGATTTTCTACAAAAAGACTGCAGGTCAAAGCAATTGAAGCAAAAATGCCTCCAAAAATAAAACAGTTTCCAATTCTTAAAATTATATATATTAAAGGATGATTTACATATAGATCAGGTAAAAAACCAAAAACGGGAATATTACCAAAGTATATGTTTGGTTTAATAGCTGGTAACAATGAGAAATAAACGATTAAGTTTAATACAAGTGGAGTAATCGATGCCATCCCACCAATTAAAAAGTTAATGAAAAACTTTGTTGTTAAATACTTGTTTTTGTTTTGCCTTAGTAGAATATTTTTTAAAAATCCACTTTTCTTTTCTTCGATGTAAGAATCTGCATATGGTACTGATGCTAGCAATGGAAAAACAGTGATAATGATTGAAAGGTATATTTCTGGATTAAATAAAAACCACCAGTTATATACACCGAGAGGATAATCCCAATAATCAGATGGTTTTAAGTGAATAACATTATTTTCCACAACATCTAAGATAGCTATTAAAGAACCTAAAATCAAAATGAATAAAGTTGTACTTTTAGTGAAGCCTCTAGTTGTTATACTTTTAAACATTACAAATCTCCTTTACATAAATGATAAGATATGAAAGAAACTTTCATATCTTATCATTTGAGATTAAATTATCTTTTAGACGGAGTCAGGACTCCAAACACCAGCAGCACCCCAACTATTAACTGTTCCATAGCCTGTTGCTTCAATTTTTACTTTAATTGTTTTTTTGTAATCCTCGTGAGCATAGTTTTTTAAGTATTGTGTTTTAGGATAAAGTCTGAAGTTGTTTCCAAATACGTAGCGATACCGTTTGGAAAAACTTTTTCCCGAGCTGGTAACAAGTTCTGCAGAATAATGAACAGCACCTGTCATACTAATGCTTTTAAGGCTCATATAAGCGCTTGTATTATCACGCTTTTCTCTTGAACCAGTATATTCGTATTTTCCACTTGTACTGTTGGTGAAATGAAAAGAAAAATTGGTATCTTTAGTATTTCCTTTAGCACTTACATTACTTACAGCAAAACCTGTAAATACTAAACTTACGATCGCTATAGCTCCAATAAGTTTTTTGAATTTAGCCTTCATATATGATTCTCCTTATTCATAATTTAAAATTAAAGCCAGTTAAACTTTTTTAGATGGAATCAGGGCTCCATACACCACGGGAGTGCCAATTATAGCTAGCGGCTCCTCTATAACCTTTTGCTTTAATTTTTACACTAATGGGAGAACCTTTACTATCTTCCATAGCATAATTCTTGATATAGTGTTTAGCTAATTTAGGATTTTCAGCATCATATGTGCCGAATGTATATGTCCATGTTTTAGAGAAATTTTTCCCGTTTGACTTTACAAGAGATACTTTATAGTACGGATCGCCGTCACTAATTGTTTTGACATTAATGTATGCACTTGTAGAGTTGTATTTAGTTCTAGCTGGAGTATAAGCTGTACTATCACCATTAAACTTCAAATTGAAACTGGAATCACTCGTATTTGCTTTTGCTTGAGCATTAGTTGCAGCAAAACCAGTTAATACTAAACTCGTAATAGTTACTGCTCCAATAAGTTTTTTAAATTTAGTTTTCATATACGATTCTCCTTATACACAATTTTCAATTTTAAATTTTAAAGAGCTTACTTTTTTAGATGGAATCAGGGCTCCATACACCACGGGAGTGCCAATTATAGCTAGCGGCTCCTCTATAACCTTTTGCTTTAATTTTTACACTAATGGGGGAACCTTTACTATCTTCCATAGCATAATTCTTAATATAGTGTTTAGCTAATTTAGGATTTTCAGCATCATATGTGCCGAATGTATATGTCCATGTTTTAGAGAAATTTTTCCCGTTTGACTTTACAAGAGATACTTTATAGTACGGATCGCCGTCACTAATTGTTTTGACATTAATGTATGCACTTGTAGAGTTGTATTTAGTTCTAGCTGGAGTATAAGCTGTACTATTACCATTAAACTTCAAATTGAAACTGGAATCACTCGTATTTGCTTTTGCTTGAGCATTAGTTGCAGCAAAACCAGTTAATACTAAACCTGTAATAGTTACTGCTCCAATAAGTTTTTTAAATTTAGTTTTCAATTTTTTCACCTCCTTAACCAACCCTTTAATTAGATTTTCTGTGTAATTATACCATAGTTTATAAGGAATTAAAGGTTCAAATAGAAAATTAATCTAATTTTAAAGGATAATTTGTTTATATTTTAACAGTCTCTGCTTCTTAAAGTACTAATTGACTAAATACTGATTTTAAGGTGTCTTGAATGCTTGTTTGGATTTAGTGGAGTTGGCTTTTAACATGTAGGGGGAGAGTATCTAAAAGAAAGAATAGTATGGGTATTAAGTCTTTACGTTAAGAGAGTTAATTCCCCTAAAATTGGTGTGGATTTAATGTGGGTATTTGTACCATAGTGGCAGGGTTTGCATTTAATATTGCAAACCTATAGATTTTTCCGGAGGAAATCCTTCAGTTATTCTCAAAATTAAACTGAAGAATATGTGGAGTATCGTGAATTCATACCAAATCAATTAACTTTAACTATTGGTCTTTAAGAGTTTTTTTGGGCATATAAAGATCTGATGCCTAAGGATATATAAAAAACAAAAAAGAGGCAAAGAAATTAAATTCTTTGCCTCTTTTTAATCAAAGTCTAAAACCTTGTCAGTAAAAGTACGGATATTGTGAATTATTATTTATCAGGGTACAAAAAGTTATAAAGTTCTTTTTGAACTTTTGTTAATTCTTCATCATCAGGTTGAAAGAAGTACTTATTTCCGATATATAAATCTGAGCCTTTTAGAGTTAATGTTTCAACATCGTTACCTTTAAAACCGCTAAAAATTTGTTGAAGTGCTAGGACTTGGGTAATCCTTAAATTTGTTGTTATGTTATCACTTACTTGATCTGCTAGGGTATCAATTTTTGCAAGATTAGAAGGTTTTGAGACTTGATCTAACATGGCCATCAAAATTTGTTTTTGTCTATCATTACGCCCGAAGTCACCCCGTGGATCTTGTTTTCTCATCCGTGCATAGGCAAGAGCCTCTTCCCCATTTAGATGCATATTCCCTTTTTGAAAATAGAATTTTTTAGATTTTGATGTATCACTTTTCTCATTAAAATCAAAGGGGACCTCAACATCAACTCCACCAACTTCATCAATTGTTTTTTTGAAGCCTTTAAAATCCACAGTAGCATAGTAATCAATTGGTATATTTAAGAGCTTTTCAACCGTTTCAACAGTTGTTTGAGCTCCGCCTTTCCCATATGCAGAATTAATTCTCGTTTTTGTCCCAGAAGTATCACCAGATATTTCAACTCTTGTATCTCGAGGAATGCTCAGTAACTTCATGGTCTTTTGTTTAGGATTGATAGTAGCGACAATAATAGAATCGGTTCTTCCTCCTTTTCCGCCTGTTGCATAGTCTTCGACTCCTAACAAAAGTACAGAAAAAGGTTGTTTTTTCTTAAGATCAACTACTTCTTTGCGTAATTTCGACTTTTCACCACGATCTAATTCTTTATAGGAACTATCAGCTGCTTGAAGCGTTTTATATACTTTATATCCAATTATTCCTGCGAATACTATAGAAAATAGGAAAAAGAGCAATAATATACGCTTTAAAATAATTTTTCGTTTATTTTTTTTTTTCTTTACACGAACCTTAACTCGTTCTGGCATCATTTATTCTCCTTTTGATTTTCAACTTGTTTTTCAAGATATATCAAAATACCCTTTTTAGTATAACATGATCCATTCGTTAAATTTAAAATCCATTGAGAGTATTCTGAAATTCTTTTCTCGTCTACGTATACTTCAAATTCAACGTTTTCCGCATAATGGATTTCCTTTAACAGAAATTGTGACTCCCTTAATTCATTTTCAATCTTGCCAAGCCATGTGTAATCTGCAGAAGTATGCATGATTCGCATAAGCTTCCGTTCTACAACACCTATATGATTTAATCCTTCAGACACTGATTTCCCATAAGCGCGAATTAATCCGCCAGCACCAAGCTTAATGCCTCCGAAGTAGCGTGTAACGACGGCGCAAGTATCCTTCAGCCTGCGTTTTTTTAAAACCTCGAGCATCGGCACTCCCGCTGTACCGCTTGGTTCCCCGTCATCATTGGCTTTTTGGATATGATCATTCTCGCCAATAACATAAGCCGAGCAATTATGAGTCGCATTCCAGTGCTGTTTCTTTATTTTCTGTATAAATTCCTGTGCCTCTTGTTCGGTAGAAACACGGCTTAAATGACAGATAAAACGCGATTTTTCTATAACAATCTCGTGTTCTCCTGCTTCTTTCACAGTAAAATAGCTGTGCAGCATGCTAGCTGACCCTCCTGCTAAGCATAAAAGACTGCCTATACAAATTCGTACAGTCTTTAGAATTTTTGTGCGTATTTTGGTATCATAAAGAGTAGATAGTATATAAAAATGTTTTTTTCTAGAATATACGCATTCTTTCATTATAATTCGACATAATTTGCAGATCAATTACATTTATAATAAAAATATATGACAACGCCGTGACGGAGGGAAATTATGAATAAAACAAAGATGGATTCCAAAGTGCTGGATTCTATTTTGATGAAGATGCTGAAAACCGTTGACGGGAGCAAGGACGAGGTTTTTCAAATCGGGGAGCAGTCACGCCAGCAGTATGAACAGCTGGTCGAAGAACTGAAACAAATTAAACAGCAGGTGTATGAAGTGATTGAGCTTGGCGATAAACTTGAAGTGCAAACTCGCCATGCGAGAAACCGTTTATCCGAGGTCAGCCGTAATTTTCATAGATTCAGTGAAGAGGAAATCCGCAATGCTTATGAAAAAGCCCATAAGCTGCAGGTAGAATTGACGATGATCCAGCAGCGTGAGAAGCAATTGCGCGAACGGCGGGACGATTTGGAGCGCAGATTGCTAGGGCTTCAGGAAATCATTGAGCGGTCAGAATCATTAGTAAGCCAAATTACAGTTGTGCTCAACTACTTGAATCAGGATTTGCGCGAAGTTGGACTGCTTCTTGCTGATGCTCAGGCAAAACAGGATTTCGGCTTAAGAATCATTGAGGCGCAGGAAGAAGAGCGAAAAAGAGTCTCAAGAGAAATCCATGACGGACCCGCTCAAATGCTGGCGAATGTTATGATGAGATCGGAATTAATCGAGCGGATTTTCCGTGACCGGGGCGCAGAGGACGGATTCCAAGAAATTAAAAATCTACGCCAAAATGTTCGGAATGCCCTTTACGAAGTGAGAAGGATTATATATGATTTAAGACCGATGGCCCTTGATGACCTAGGCTTGATTCCAACTTTAAGAAAATATCTATATACAACCGAGGAATATAACGGGAAGGTCAAAATACATTTTCAGTGCATTGGAGAAACAGAGGATCAGAGGCTAGCGCCTCAGTTTGAGGTTGCGCTCTTCAGGCTCGCACAGGAAGCTGTGTCTAATGCGCTAAAGCATTCTGAATCTGAAGAAATTACAGTCAAAGTTGAGATCACAAAGGATTTTGTGATTTTAATGATAAAAGATAACGGTAAAGGGTTCGACCTGAAGGAAGCGAAAGAGAAGAAAAACAAATCATTCGGCTTGCTGGGCATGAAAGAAAGAGTAGATTTATTGGAAGGAACGATGACAATAGATTCGAAAATAGGTCTTGGGACATTTATTATGATTAAGGTTCCGTTATCTCTTTGACTATGATTTGTAAAATAGAGCCAAAAGGCATATTGACCGAATGCTAGAGTATATAGAACAATAATACAAGGAGGCGTGGCTTGTGACTAAAGTAAACATTGTTATTATCGACGACCATCAGTTATTTCGTGAAGGTGTTAAACGGATATTGGATTTTGAACCTACCTTTGAAGTGGTAGCCGAAGGTGATGACGGAGACGAAGCGGCTCGTATTGTTGAGCACTATCATCCTGATGTTGTGATCATGGATATCAATATGCCAAACGTAAATGGTGTGGAAGCTACAAAACAGCTTGTAGAGCTGTATCCTGAATCTAAAGTAATTATTCTATCAATTCACGATGACGAAAATTATGTAACACATGCCCTGAAAACAGGTGCAAGAGGTTATCTGCTGAAAGAGATGGATGCTGATACATTAATTGAAGCGGTTAAAGTAGTGGCTGAGGGCGGATCTTACCTCCATCCGAAGGTTACTCACAACCTCGTTAACGAATTCCGCCGCCTTGCAACAAGCGGAGTTTCTGCACACCCTCAACATGAGGTTTACCCTGAAATCCGCAGACCATTACATATTTTAACTAGGCGGGAATGTGAAGTGCTGCAGATGCTTGCAGACGGAAAAAGCAACCGCGGTATTGGTGAATCATTGTTTATCAGTGAGAAAACCGTTAAAAACCATGTTAGCAATATTTTACAAAAAATGAATGTAAACGACCGGACGCAAGCCGTTGTGGTCGCCATTAAAAATGGCTGGGTAGAAATGAGATAGTATAATAGGAGACTTGCCTTTTACTAGGCAGGTCTTTTTTTAGGCTGCCGTTTCCCTTACAATAGAGTTATAAAGCAATAAGGCAGGTATCGAAGCTATGAATATTGCAGTCGTAACAGACAGCACGGCATATATTCCGAAAGAAATGCGTGAACAACATCAGATACATATGATCCCTCTCCAGGTTGTTTTTGGGGAGGAGACTTACCGTGAAGAAATTGAGTTGGACTGGAAAAGCTTTTACGAAGAAGTGAAAAAACATAATGAGCTCCCGACGACTTCTCAGCCGCCAATCGGCGAGCTGGTTGCGTTGTATGAAGAGCTTGGCAAGTCTTATGATGCGGTTATCAGTATCCATCTTTCCAGCGGGATCAGCGGAACATTCAGCAGTGCAGCAGCGGCTGATTCGATGGTCGACAATATTGATGTGTATCCATTTGACTCAGAGATCAGCTGCTTGGCTCAAGGCTTTTATGCCCTTAAAGCTGCTGAATTAATCAAAAACGGAGCATCATCGCCGGAAGATATTATAAAAGAACTGGAAGAAATGAAAAAAACAGTTCGAGCTTATTTTATGGTAGATGACTTAGCTCATCTTCAGCGCGGCGGGCGATTAAGCAGCGCCCAAGCCTTCATTGGTAGTCTTCTAAAGGTAAAGCCTATCCTTCATTTTGACAATAAGGTAATTGTGCCTTTTGAGAAGATTCGCACACGTAAAAAAGCAATTTCGCGAATTTATGAGCTTTTAGACGAAGATGCGAGTAAAGGGTTGCCTATGCGAGCTGCTGTTATCCACGCTAATCGAGAGGAAGAAGCAGCGAAAATCATTGAAGAGCTTTCTGCAAAATATCCTCATGTTGAATTTTATAACAGCTATTTTGGCGCGGTAATCGGTACTCATTTGGGTGAAGGTGCGCTAGGAATTTGCTGGTGTTTTAAATAATGTAAAATCTCCGTTTTTTAGAGCGGAGATTTTTTTATATTCTTATTTTAATAGTTGGACAGAAAATATTCATTCAGGCATACTGTCTCGAAAGGAGGCGGTGCTATGTGAAGGTGCCAACTGAAAAGAACATTTCCTTTTCTAGAGAATTGCAGCAGACGCTTCGAAGCCGTCATTTGCTCAGGACTGAACTCTCATTTTCCGATGAAATGATTGAATGGCATATCAAGAATGGATATATCACTGCTGAAAATTCTATATCCATAAATAAACGGGGATATAGATGTAATAGGTGCGGACAAACTGATCAGCGGTATTTTTCTTTTTATCACTCATCTGGAAAGAATAAGCTGTATTGCCGTTCCTGTGTCATGATGGGCAGAGTGAGTGAGGAGGTTCCTTTATATTCATGGGAAGAGGAAAATGAACCAAACTGGCAGTCAATTAAACTGACATGGGACGGCAAGCTTTCAAGCGGACAACAAAAAGCCGCCAATGTTTTAATTGAAGCAATATCAAAAAAAGAAGAGCTCCTCATCTGGGCGGTTTGCGGCGCTGGCAAAACAGAAATGCTGTTTCCTGGTATAGAATCAGCGTTAAATCAAGGACTGCGTGTATGTATTGCAACACCTCGCACCGATGTTGTATTAGAGCTTGTTCCAAGGCTCAAGGCTGCCTTTCAGGGTGCTGACATTTCAGCGCTTTACGGAGGAAGCGATGACAAAGGGCGGCTATCTCCGCTTATGATTTCCACTACGCATCAGCTTTTGCGATATAAAGATGCAATCGATGTTATGATCATTGATGAAGTTGACGCTTTTCCATATTCTGCTGATCAAACCCTTCAATTCGCTGTTCAAAAAGCAAGAAAGAAAAACAGCACCCTCGTTTATTTAAGTGCAACACCTCCTAAAGAATTAAAAAGAAAAGCACTGAACGGACAGTTACATTCAGTTCGCATCCCCGCAAGACACCACCGGAAACCTTTACCCGAACCGCGCTTTGTATGGTGTGGAAACTGGAAGAAGAAATTAAACCGAAATAAAATTCCGCCAGCGGTGAAAAGATGGATAGAGTTTCATGTAAAAGAAGGGAGGCCTGTTTTTTTATTCGTTCCTTCCGTTTCTATTCTGGAAAAGGCTGCTGCGTGCTTTAGAGGGGTTCATTGCCGAACCGCATCTGTGCACGCGGAAGACAAGCATAGAAAGGAGAAAGTGCAGCAATTCAGAGATGGTCAGCTCGATCTATTAATCACAACAACAATACTGGAAAGAGGCGTCACAGTCCCCAAGGTGCAAACGGGTGTACTAGGAGCGGAATCACCTATCTTTACGGAAAGCGCACTTGTTCAAATTGCAGGAAGAACCGGCCGGCATAAAGAATATGCGGACGGCGATGTCATTTTCTTTCACTTCGGCAAAACAAAGAGTATGCTCGATGCAAGAAAGCATATAAAAGAAATGAATGAATTGGCAGCAAAAGTTGAATGTACAGACTAGCCATTATTTGAAAACGTGGTACAGTATACTCATATAACCGATGATGAGGAGCTGTAAAAATGCTTGTCAATTCAAAAGAAATCGTAATGAAAGAACTGCTCGACCGATATATGGACCAGCTTCATATGGCCTGTACTTGCCAAGTATGCCAGAACGATGTATTGGCACTTTCTTTAAACAAAGTGAGTCCATCCTACGTTACTGATCTTAAAAAGATCGCATATACGAAAGCTGAGCTGGTAGATAAACAAAAAAACACAGCAATGCTTGTCATTTTGGCTGAATCTGCTGCAGTAGTTTCAGAGAGTCCAAGCGATTTATGTCAAACGAAGCAGGAGGAGGCATTCATAAACTGATCTGTTTATTATGTGATTCGCAATTTTCTCAAGATGTTACATGGAGAGCCCTTTTTTTACTAAAGCCTGATGAAAAGGTTTGTTATTCTTGCAGAAGCAAATTAAAGAAAATCACAGGACATATCTGCCCCCTGTGCGGCAGACCTCAATCTGTTCATGCCGTATGCAGGGATTGCGAGGTGTGGAGAACAAGGATCAGAGACAGTTTGCTATTGCGTCAAAACCGTTCAGTTTACACATATAATGATATGATGAAAGAAGCGCTCTCCCGTTTTAAATTTAGAGGAGATGCAGAAATCATAAATGCATTTAAAAGTGATTTTTCTTCAACCTTTTCTAAGGTTTACCCCGATAAGCATTTTGTTCTTGTACCTATTCCGCTGAGCAAGGAACGGGAAGAAGAGCGCGGTTTTAACCAGGCACAGCTCTTGGCAGAATGTTTAGACCGGCCTTCCCACCATCCCCTCATTCGCCTGAATAATGAGAAACAGTCAAAGAAAAAGAAAACAGAACGCCTGCTGTCAGAGCGCATTTTTGATACAAAAAATAATTCAGCAGCAGGTATGGATATCATTTTAATAGACGATCTTTATACAACAGGCGCCACCTTGCACTTCGCAGCCCGCTGCTTATTAGAAAAAGGAAAAGCCGCTTCAGTGTCATCTTTTACCTTGATCAGAAGCTAAATGATTATGTTTTTATGCCGATATAATCACTAGAAATTGACACAGGCATATTATCTAATAAGGAGAAAAAAGATGGGAGAACTGGCTAATTGTCCGAAATGCAATGCTTTATTTTTAAAAACAAAGCTGCAAACCGTATGTCAGGCGTGTATTAAGGAAGAAGAAAAATCATTTGAGACTGTCTATAAATTTTTAAGAAAACAGGAAAACCGGCAATCAACTTTGAGCCGGATAACTGAGGAAACAGGTGTGGAAGAAGAGCTGATATTGAAATTCATCAGGCAGAAGCGAATTCAGATCACTCATCTTCCTAATTTGGCATACCCTTGTGAAAGGTGCGGGACATCGATTAGAGAAGGCAAGTTCTGCAAGGATTGCCAGTCCGATATTAAGGATCAAATGGATCATTTGAACCACGACGATGCTCTGAAAATCGAGAAAGAAAATAGTAAAAAAGACACATACTATGCCTATAATACCAAAAACAGCTGATTCCCTAAACTAACTGAAAACGCAGTCGATAAAAGGGTTAAGATTGTTTAAAGACTGCAACGGAAAGCGAGAGGAATCCTATGAAAATCAATCAATTTGGAACACAATCCGTTAATCCATATCAAAAAAATTATGATAAGCAAGCGGTGCAAAAAACTGCTGCACAGCCTCAAGATAAAATTGAAATTTCATCACAGGCTAAAGAAATGCAACATGCATCCGACGCAGTCACTGGTTCACGACAGGAAAAAATTGCGCAGCTTAAAGCGCAAATTGAAAACGGGTCATACAAAGTAGACGCAAATCATATCGCGAAAAATATGATTAATTTTTATAAAAAGCAATAAAAAAGGAGAAAGCCCATGTCAGCGAAGGCAATTATTGAACAATTGAAGCGACTTTGCGTTCTGCATGAGCACCTGCTCACGCTGTCTGAAGAAAAGACGGAAGCGCTCAAAGCCGGCAAAACAAAAGAGCTTTCTAACATTTTGACAAAAGAGCAAAAATATATTCAAGCGATCACGCAGACAGAAGATGACCGGATCAAAACAACTTCGGCCTTTCTCGGATATAGCGAAAATAATACTATTTCCGCATGTATCGCCAAAACCTCAGGCAGTGAAAAGGAAGAGCTGGAACAACTATACGAATCTCTTTCTCAAGTTCTCGGACGTCTGAAAAAAGTAAATGAGATGAATAGGCAGCTGACAAGAGACGCGCTGCAATTCATCTCTATTTCGTACGATATGCTGGTTCCTAAGGAAAATAACTTCAATTACAGCAAATCAATTAAAGCTGAGCTGCCGAAAAGCAGCAAAATGAAACTGTTTGATTCAAAAGCTTAGCAGAAAGGAATTCAGAAAATGACATCTACCTTTATGGGGCTTGAAACTGCAAGGCGGGCGTTAAGCGCTCAGCAGGCAGCGTTAAGCACTACTGCAAATAACGTGGCAAATGCCAATACTGATGGTTATACAAGACAGCGGGTCTCATTGGAGGCAACTGACTATTTCCCTGCTGTATCTAAAAACGCAGAAAAAACAGCGGGACAAATGGGTACGGGCGTTCAAGGAAAATCAGTTGAGAGAATAAGAGATATCTTTCTTGACTACCAATACCGTCTTCAAAACAACAGTGCCGGATACTATGACACGAGGGCCAAAGCGCTGTCCCAAATGGAAGGCGTTTTAAATGAAACGGATGACAGCGGCTTGAACAGTGTGCTCAATTCGTTTTGGAATTCTCTGCAGGAATTATCGAATAATACAAATGAAGAAAGTGCACGTTCTGTGGTTGCTCGAAAAGGACAAGCTGTAGCTGAAACGTTTAATTATATTTCTGAATCACTTACAAATGTCCAATCGAATTTAAAAGCAGAGCTAAATACAACTGTGTTGGATGTCAATTCTCTGCTTTCTCAATTAAACAGTTTAAATAAGCAAATTGCACAAGTAGAGCCGGTCGGGCTTCTTCCGAATGGTTTATATGACCAGCGAGATTTGCTGATCGATAAATTATCCTCAATGGTTGATATCAAAGTCAGCTACAACAAATCAGGCGGGAATGCACTTGCATCTGCTGAAGGAACTGTATCAATTGAAATCCTTGATAAAAATAAACAGTCGCTAGGAACTGTTTTGGACGGTAAAAATTACGAGGTTTCAGAACTTGCAGCCAACTATGATAATGAAACTGGGTTAGTATCAAGTATTTCAATCGGGGATACAGCTGTGCAGGCGGAGTCCTTTAGCAGCAAGGGATCCCTTTTAGGATTTATAGAGTCTTACGGGTATTTAACAGCAGACGGCCAAGAAAAGGGCGTATACCCGGAAATGCTTTCTGATCTTGACAATATGGCGCTTGAATTTGCGAAAGCTTTCAATGAAGTGCACAGAAATGGTGTGACCAAGAGCGGTGAACAAGGCGGAGACTTTTTTGATTTTACTGGCGGTGAAACTGAACCTGCCAAGGGCGCGGCGGGCAAGATCAAAGTGGCTGACAGCATAATAGATTCAAAAGGTGCAAACATTGCTTTCTCACTGACTGGTGCAGCCAACGATAACGCAAATGCTACAAAATTAGCAAATGTTTTAACCGGTAAAATAACCATTAACGGTAAAGAAACTAGTGTTTTAGATTATTATGCGGGTCTGATTGGCGAGCTAGGGATCGAAGCTCAAGAGGCTAATCGACTGGCGTCTAATACAGAAACACAGCTGAATGATGCTGACATAAACCGTCAGCAAATGAGCGCAGTTTCTTTAGACGAAGAAATGACGAATATGATTCAATTCCAACACGCATACAATGCAGCTGCAAGAATGGTGACTTTACAAGACGAATTGCTTGATAAAGTGATCAACGGCATGGGTGTTGGAGGAAGGTAGGTAGAGTCACATGAGAGTAACACAAGGCATGATACAGCAAAACTCACTGAGATATATCGGTTCGAGCTACTCGAAGCTGGATAAACTCCAGTCGCAGATTTCTTCAGGGAAAAAAATCTCAAAAGCTTCCGACGATCCTGTAGTAGCAATGAAAAGCTTAAAGTATAATACGCAACTGTCTCAAGTGCAGCAGTACAAAAGCAATGCTTCTCAAGCCTTTACCTGGCTCGAAAACACAGAAACAAACATTACAGAAGGAATTGACATCTTGTCAAAGGTCAGAGAATTAGCGGTTGAAGCTCAAAATGATACAAACGGCGAGTCGGAGCGTCAAGCGATTGGCGTAGAGGTAAAGCAGTTAAAGGAACAGCTTTTAAATATTGCGAATACACAAGTGAACGGCAGATATATCTTTAATGGCACAAATTCAGATAAGCCTCCGGTTACAGATAACGGAGACGGAACTTATACAATTTCTGATACAGCTGATGTCGTAGTCAATATATCAAATAATATGTCATTAAAAGTGAATTCAGATCCAAAGTCAGCTTTTGGAGGCACTTCTGAAAGCGGGCAGAATGTATTTGAAATGCTTGATTCTTTTGAGAAAGCACTAAATTCTGGTTCGCTAGATGGCATGGACAGTGTTTTAGATGACATTGATCATTTTTCTGACGGCATGAGCGCTGAACGATCTGATCTTGGAGCGAGATATAATCGTCTTGAACTGGTTAATACAAGACTGTCAGCGCAAGAAGAAACAGCTACAAAAGTGTTATCAGACAATGAAGATGTAGAACTGGAAGAAGTAATAACTGAATTTATTGCGCAGCAAAGTGTGCACAGGGCTACTCTGGCCGTTAATGCGCAAATTGTTCAGCCTACATTGATTGACTTTTTAAAGTAAGCGGCTCTTAGGAGTTCGCTTTTTTTATAGTTCAGGAGGTAGAGTGATGCAGATTCCCAGATTGATTATGCATAGTGTTCAAGGAAAAATTGGTTTAACAACGACGCCTGCCAGCTTAAAAATGGAGCAGCCTCAAGCTGATCTAGAGATCGAACAGCCGAGTGCGGAAATGGAAATATCGGTGACACCTGGAAAACTCACGATTGACCAGACACAAGCATGGGAAGAATTAGACAGAAAGCATGTTTTCAAGAGAATTGAAGAAGCCGCCCAACAAGGGCATGAGGATGTAATGAAGGGAATAGCGCGCACGGCAGAAGAAGGCGACGAGCTTATGAGAATTGAAAATAAAGGGAACCCAATCGCTTCGCAAGCAAGGAGGAACTCTGAGATGCACCAAATTCAATTAGGCGAAAATTATGCTCCTTCTCTTTCGAGGGTGAAAATACAATATACCCCGTCACAGCTTGATGTTCAGATTACGCCGCGAAAGCCTGTTATTCAGGCTGAGCCGCATAAGCCAATTGTTGAATATACGCCAGGAAATGTTAAGGTTGACATGCTCCAATACCCTGATTTAAATATAGATGTAGAATACCCGAAAGAATCACCCGAAAAGTAAAAAGAAAAGGATCGTGAACAATGATCATTCATACGAAGTACCATGGCCAAATGAACATAAAAGAAGAACAAATCATTCTTTTTGAAAGCGGGATTCCAGGCTTTTTAGAAGAAAAACAATTTGTCATACTTCCGCTTTCAGAAGACTCTCCATTCGTGGCACTGCAGTCCGTCACTTCAGAAAATCTTGCGTTCATCGTTGTAAGTCCGTTTATCTTTTTTAAGAATTATGAATTTGACCTTGATGAATCAACTGCTGAACTTTTGGATATCGATAATATTCAAGACGTAGAAGTCATGACGATATTGACTATGGCAGAGCCATTTGAAAAGTCTACTGCGAATTTATTGGCTCCCATTATTGTGAATCGCAAGAACATGATGGCTAAGCAAGTCGTTTTACACGACTCCTCATATACGACAAAGCATCCGATTGGAGGAGAATCATGCTAGTTTTATCGCGGAAAATAAACGAAGCGATTCAAATAGGTGCTGATATTGAAGTGAAAGTGATTGCGGTTGAGGGGGATCAAGTGAAGCTTGGAATTGACGCCCCAAAGCATATTGATATTCACAGGAAAGAAATTTACTTGACCATTCAGGAAGAAAATAACCGTGCAGCAGCGTTATCCAGCGATGTGATCTCCGCATTATCCTCACAAAAAAAGTGAGGATTTTTTTATTTTTGTATTAACAAAATCAGAGACAATCCGATATTAATGATGTAGCCGGGAGGAGGCGCAAAAGACTCCGCAGTTACAAAATAAGGGCACAAGGACGTGCCTTAACAACAAATTCAAGGAGGAACAAAACAATGAGAATTAACCACAATATCGCAGCACTTAACACACTGAACCGTTTGTCTTCAAACAACGGTGCGAGCCAAAAGAACATGGAGAAACTGTCTTCAGGTCTTCGTATCAACCGTGCGGGAGATGACGCAGCGGGTCTTGCGATCTCTGAAAAAATGAGAGGGCAAATCAGAGGTCTTGAAATGGCTTCTAAAAACTCTCAAGACGGAATCTCTCTTATCCAAACAGCTGAGGGTGCATTGACTGAAACTCACTCTATTCTTCAACGTGTTCGTGAACTAGTTGTTCAAGCAGGAAACACAGGTACTCAAGATGGTACTGACCTTCAAGCGATCCAAGACGAGATCACTTCACTTGTTGAAGAAATCGGTGGCGGAACAAACGCTAACGGTATCTCTGACCGTACTGAGTTTAACGGTAAAAAACTTCTTAATGGCGATTTCTCGCAAGCTAGCGGTAAATCATTAACATTCCAAATCGGAGCTAACAGCAGTCAACAGCTTTCTGTTAATATCGAAAGTATGGCTGCGAAAGATATCGGTGCAGTAGACACTGCTACAGGTACTCTTATTACTGGACAAGCAGTATCTGACATCGATGTAACAAAATTTAAAGACAATGCAGCTGACACTGCTACTGTAGGATTCAATGCTCAACTTAAAACAGTTGATGACGCAATCAACACAGTTTCTAAACAACGTTCAAAATTAGGTGCGGTACAAAACCGTCTAGAGCACACAATCAACAACTTAAGCGCTTCTGGTGAAAACTTAACAGCTGCTGAGTCTCGTATCCGTGACGTTGACATGGCTAAAGAAATGAGTGAGTTCACAAAGAACAACATTCTTTCTCAGGCTTCTCAAGCGATGCTGGCTCAAGCAAACCAACAGCCGCAAAACGTACTTCAATTATTACGTTAATTTTAAAAAAGACCTTGGCAACGCCAAGGTCTTTTATTTAATATTTCTAGCTCCGAATACTTCCCCCTTGCTGTCACTAATTCGTGATATAATAACCGGATTCTACACTCACTTTTTATAAATGTATTTCCAAACAAGAAATCTAAAACAGAAGATTTTTTTCCAAAAATATGTGTAATCTTATCTCCATTTAGTCGATATAAACGATAGATTGGGGCATAGGGGATGATCAATTGAACATTGAAAGGCTCACTACGTTACAACCTGTTTGGGATCGTTATGATACTCAAATACATAATCAGAAAGATAAAGATAACGAGGTTCCTGTTCATCAAGTTTCATATACCAATCTTGCTGAAATGGTGGGGGAAATGAACAAGCTTTTGGAACCTTCGCAAGTTCATCTGAAGTTCGAGCTTCATGACAAGTTAAATGAATACTATGTAAAGGTAATAGAGGACTCTACAAATGAAGTGATCCGCGAAATTCCACCAAAACGGTGGCTTGATTTTTATGCGGCTATGACTGAATTTCTTGGGTTATTTGTAGATGAAAAAAAGTAGAATAGGAGTGGTTTGAGATGGTCACAAGAATAACAGGTCTGGCATCAGGAATGGATATAGATGATATTGTATCAAAGCTGATGCAGACAGAAAGAGCGCCGCTTGATAAGCTGAAGCAAAAAAAGCAGACTCTTGAATGGCAGCGTGACAGCTATCGTGAAGTCAATACAAAAATAAAAGAATTGCAAGATTATATGTCTAAAAATACGTTGACATATCCTAGCACGTATCAGAGCAAAACTGTGACAAGCTCTAATGAGTCTGTGTTAACTGCTACAGGAAGCGCAAGTGCACCAAACTCTTCTTCTACTGTTGAAGTGGCGAGCTTGGCAACCGCAGCAACGTATAAGGCAAACAATTATACGGGATACACTCAAGGCGATTACAATTTGGCATTTAACGTTGTTGCGCCTGGCGAAACAACGGCAAAAACAGTGAACATTAGTGTGGCGAGCGCCGATACGATTGATAATGTAATTTCTAAACTTAACAGCTCAGATCTAGGAGTATCAGCTTTTAAAGATAAAATTTGGAATGGTACAGAGTACGTAGAAACAATTGCGTTTTCTTCTAAAGCAACAGGTGCAGGGGGCAGTATACAGGCAGCAGACTCTGCTACAGCTGACTTTATGTCCGGTCAGCTTGGTTTTTCTTTGGATGCTGATAATAAGCTCACTGCTTACAAAGAAGGCACAAATGCCAAAGTCACAATCAACGGCTTTGAAATGGAGAAGCTGACAAACAATTTCACGGTGAATGGTGTTACTTACTCAATTAAAAATACAACTGCAGCCACAGGCCCTGTTACCACATCTGTTTCTACTGATGTTGACGGGATTTATAACCAAATCAAAGAGTTTGTAGATAAATACAATGAAATGGTTGACAGCCTGAATGAAAAGCTGAAAGAAGAAAAATACCGAGACTATACTCCGTTGACAAGTGAACAAAAAGAAGCCATGTCCGATAAAGAGGTAGAGCTCTGGGAGGAGAAGGCGAAAAGCGGATTGCTTAGAAATGATTCCAGCATCAGCACCGGCACGAACCAAATGCGGACTGACTTTTATACTCAAGTTAATGCGGATGGGAAAACCTATCAATTGACAGAATTCGGCATAACAACCTCAAGTGCTTACCAAATGCGGGGGCATTTAGAGATTAATGAAGACAAACTGAAAGCCAAAATACAAGAAGATCCGCAAAGTGTCGCCGCTTTATTTACAAGTGGGTCGAACAGCAGCGCCTATAGTGATAAAGGGATTATGAAACGCATCGGTGACACCCTGAAAAGTACGGTGAAGAGCATTGAAGCAAAAGCCGGCAACTCGACAATGGGAACCAATGATTATTCAATCGGTAAAAATTTAAACACGATCAGCACAGATATTACTAAAATGCAGGACCGGTTGACCACAATAGAAAACCGCTATTATACAAAATTCAGTGCAATGGATTCTGCGATTCAAAAAATGAACGAACAAGCGTCCTATTTATCACAGCTTCTTGTACAATAAATGTAATTTGGAGGATGACACATGGTGATCCAAAATCCTTATACAGCCTATCAGCAAAATTCAGTGAATACGGCTACACCCGGTGAGCTGACGCTTATGCTGTATAATGGCTGTTTGAAATTTATAAGACTTGCCTCTCAGGCCATCGAGAATGATGATATGGAACGTAAAAATGAGAATCTGATTAAAGCGCAAAATATTATTCAGGAATTAAATTTTACACTTAACCGTAACATAGAGCTCTCCGCTTCCATGGGTGCGATGTACGATTATATGTATCGAAGATTGGTACAGGCAAATATCAAAAATGATACGGGCATGCTGGCTGAGGTTGAAGGCTATGTAACAGATTTTCGCGATGCTTGGAAACAGGCCATTCAAAGTGAGCGGAAGGACCGGCACGGATCAGGCGGGATCGCATGAATAACATAGATCAACTATACACTGAGACGAAGAGTATGCTGTCACACATACAAAATACGCCGGAAAGCGATGAGCTTTTAAAACAAATTGAAGACTTTGTGGCTAAACGGTCTGAACTGATTCAGGAGATATCTCTGCCGCTTTCAGAAGAAGAGCGAAAGCAGATGAAGCTTGTGCTGACATGGGATCAGCTTATTGTGAAGGAAATGGAACGACTGAAGCAGTCAATCGCAGCAGAACTTCAGCAGATGAAAAGAAAACGTGTGATGCATACCACGTATTTAAATCCTTATAACAACATTACGATTGACGGCACATATTATGACAAGCGTAAATAGGTGAGTGCCTTGAAGAGCATTGAAGATTATACGCTTTTATCAGCTTATTATCATCTTCTTTTTACCATTGAAGAAGGGTTGTGTTATTTGATAGAGGCTGAAGAGAATTTATCAAAAACAGAAGGGGATCGGATCTACCAAGATCTGATCCAAGCCTTTTTTTATTTGGATTCAACACATTCAACACTTCTCTTCATTATGGATTCGCGGTGTGCTGAAATTTGTGTGAAAGCATTTGACCAAATTTTTGCGGAGTTTGATCAATTGGTCTCTTTCTCTTTTCCCTCTCATGAGTTCTGTGAGTATTTAAAGGAATATTTTCTGATTCATTATAGAAAATGGATGCTGTCTATTCATCAATGTATGGAACCCTTTTTAATCAATTAGGCGTGAGTGAGGTATTTGTTTCGTTCAATCAGCATATACATATACCTCCACAACCGCCAATAACAGAGCAAATACAAACAAAATTCGACAAAGTTCACTGAATTTTCACAAAAGATTTATGTTTCAGCAGGAATTGTAAAGGGTAATAGAGAAATAGATACATATCCTTAATAAAAGGGAGGCGTTCTTTGATGAACTATAACATCAGAGGAGAAAATATTGAAGTGACACCCGCGTTAAAGGATCATGTCGAGAGGAAGATCGGCAAGCTGGAGCGCTATTTTGACCATAGCGTGGATGCCGATGTGAACGTCAACTTGAAGTTTTACAATGACAAGGAGTCTAAGGTTGAGGTTACGATTCCGATGACAGATCTGGCGCTTCGGTCCGAGGTGCATAACGAGGATATGTACAACGCAATTGATCTCGCAACAAACAAACTGGAACGTCAAATCCGTAAGCATAAAACGAAAGTAAACCGTAAATTCCGTGAGCAGGGCTCTCCAAAATATTTATTGGCAAACGGCCTTGGCTCTGATACAGATATTGCGGTTCAGGATGACATAGAAGTGGAGGAGAGCTTGGACATTGTCCGTCAGAAACGCTTTAATTTAAAGCCGATGGATAGTGAAGAAGCGATCTTGCAAATGAATATGCTTGGCCATAATTTCTTTGTTTTCACAAATGCGGAAACAAACCTTACAAATGTCGTGTACCGCAGAAATGACGGGAAATATGGCTTAATTGAACCGACTGAATAATGAAGAGAAGCCTTCCGTGATGTCCGCGGAAGGTTTTTGTTTTTCTTATTTGCAAATTCTTTGGAAATAACAAAAGGTATGATATGATAATGAGAGGTATACATGGACTAGTAAATTATTTATACATGCCTTTAAAATAGGCATGTGATGATAGAGGAGCGTTATAAATGCTTGGAATTTTAAATAAAATGTTTGATCCAACAAAACGTACGCTGAATAGATACGAAAAAATTGCTAACGATATTGATGCGATTCGCGGAGACTATGAAAATCTCTCTGACGACGCGTTGAAACATAAAACAATTGAATTTAAAGAGCGCCTTGAAAAAGGGGCGACAACGGATGATCTTCTTGTTGAAGCTTTCGCTGTTGTTCGAGAAGCTTCACGCCGCGTAACAGGCATGTTTCCGTTTAAAGTCCAGCTCATGGGGGGCGTGGCGCTTCATGACGGAAATATCGCGGAAATGAAAACAGGGGAAGGGAAAACATTAACGTCTACCCTGCCTGTTTATTTAAATGCGTTAACAGGTAAAGGCGTACACGTCGTGACTGTCAACGAATACTTGGCAAGCCGTGACGCTGAGCAGATGGGGAAAATTTTCGAGTTTCTCGGTCTGACTGTCGGTTTGAATTTAAACTCAATGTCAAAAGACGAAAAACGGGAAGCTTATGCCGCTGACATTACTTACTCTACAAACAATGAGCTTGGCTTCGACTATTTGCGTGACAATATGGTTCTTTATAAAGAGCAGATGGTTCAGCGTCCGCTTCATTTTGCGGTAATTGATGAAGTTGACTCTATTTTAATTGATGAAGCGAGAACACCGCTTATCATTTCTGGACAAGCTGCAAAATCCACTAAGCTGTACGTACAGGCAAATGCTTTTGTCCGCACGTTAAAAGCGGAGAAGGATTACACGTACGATATCAAAACAAAAGCTGTACAGCTTACTGAAGAAGGAATGACGAAGGCGGAAAAAGCATTCGGCATCGATAACCTCTTTGATGTGAAGCATGTCGCGCTCAACCACCATATCAACCAGGCCTTAAAAGCTCACGTTGCGATGCAAAAGGACGTTGACTATGTAGTGGAAGACGGACAGGTTGTTATTGTTGATTCCTTCACGGGACGTCTGATGAAAGGCCGCCGCTACAGTGAGGGGCTTCACCAAGCGATTGAAGCGAAGGAAGGGCTTGAGATTCAAAACGAAAGCATGACCTTGGCGACGATTACGTTCCAAAACTACTTCCGGATGTACGAAAAACTTGCCGGTATGACGGGTACAGCTAAGACAGAGGAAGAAGAATTCCGCAACATCTACAACATGCAGGTTGTCACGATCCCTACCAACAGGCCTGTTGTCCGTGATGACCGACCGGATTTAATTTACCGCACGATGGAAGGAAAGTTTAAGGCAGTTGCGGAGGATGTCGCACAGCGTTACATGACGGGACAGCCTGTTCTCGTCGGTACGGTTGCCGTTGAAACATCTGAATTGATTTCTAAGCTGCTTAAAAACAAAGGAATTCCGCATCAAGTGTTAAATGCCAAAAACCATGAACGTGAAGCGCAGATCATTGAAGAGGCCGGCCAAAAAGGCGCAGTTACGATTGCGACTAACATGGCGGGGCGCGGAACGGACATTAAGCTTGGCGAAGGTGTAAAAGAGCTTGGCGGGCTCGCTGTTGTCGGAACAGAACGACATGAATCACGCCGGATTGACAATCAGCTTCGAGGTCGTTCCGGACGTCAGGGAGACCCGGGGATTACTCAATTTTATCTTTCTATGGAAGATGAATTGATGCGCAGATTCGGAGCTGAGCGGACAATGGCGATGCTGGACCGCTTCGGCATGGACGACTCTACTCCAATCCAAAGCAAAATGGTATCTCGCGCGGTAGAATCGTCTCAAAAACGCGTCGAAGGCAATAACTTCGATTCGCGTAAACAGCTTCTGCAATATGATGATGTTCTCCGCCAGCAGCGTGAGGTCATCTATAAGCAGCGCTTTGAAGTCATTGACTCTGAAAACCTGCGTGAAATCGTTGAAAATATGATCAAGTCTTCTCTCGAACGCGCAATTGCAGCCTATACGCCAAGAGAAGAGCTTCCTGAGGAGTGGAAGCTTGACGGTCTAGTTGATCTTATCAACACAACTTATCTTGATGAAGGTGCGCTTGAGAAGAGCGATATCTTCGGCAAAGAACCGGATGAAATGCTTGAGCTCATTATGGATCGCATCATCACAAAATATAATGAGAAGGAAGAGCAATTCGGCAAAGAGCAAATGCGCGAATTCGAAAAAGTTATCGTTCTTCGTGCCGTTGATTCTAAATGGATGGATCATATTGATGCGATGGATCAGCTCCGCCAAGGGATTCACCTTCGTGCTTACGCGCAGACGAACCCGCTTCGTGAGTATCAAATGGAAGGTTTTGCGATGTTTGAGCATATGATTGAATCAATTGAGGACGAAGTCGCAAAATTTGTGATGAAAGCTGAGATTGAAAACAATCTGGAGCGTGAAGAGGTTGTACAAGGTCAAACAACAGCTCATCAGCCGCAAGAAGGCGACGATAACAAAAAAGCAAAGAAAGCACCGGTTCGCAAAGTGGTTGATATCGGACGAAATGCCCCATGCCACTGCGGAAGCGGGAAAAAATATAAAAATTGCTGCGGCCGTACTGAATAGTTCGCCCCGGCAAGTTTACTGACCGCGGCGCCTGCAGGCGCCTGCGGATCTTTTAATGAGGTGAATGAAATGGAATTATCAGAAATTAGAGCAGAGCTCGAAAATATGGCTTCTCGTTTAGCGGACTTTAGGGGGTCTCTTTGACCTCGAATCAAAGGAGGCCCGCATTGCTGAGCTAGATGAACAAATGGCTGATCCGGAATTCTGGAATGATCAGCAAAAAGCTCAAACGGTTATAAATGAAGCAAACGGTTTAAAGGATTATGTCAATTCGTATAAAAAATTGAATGAATCCCACGAAGAATTACAAATGACTCATGATCTTTTGAAAGAAGAGCCGGACACTGATCTCCAGCTTGAGCTTGAAAAAGAACTAAAATCATTAACAAAAGAGTTCAATGAGTTTGAGCTTCAGCTTCTTCTCAGCGAGCCGTATGATAAAAATAACGCGATTTTAGAACTGCACCCTGGTGCTGGCGGTACAGAGTCACAGGACTGGGGCTCTATGCTTCTTAGAATGTATACAAGATGGGGAGAGCGCCGCGGCTTTAAAGTAGAAACTCTCGATTACCTTCCAGGTGATGAGGCGGGAATCAAATCAGTGACATTGCTCATCAAAGGACACAACGCTTACGGGTATCTCAAAGCAGAAAAAGGTGTTCATCGTCTTGTGCGGATCTCACCATTTGATTCATCAGGCCGCCGCCACACATCTTTCGTTTCATGTGAAGTCATGCCTGAATTTAACGATGAAATTGATATTGATATTCGTACGGAGGATATTAAAGTTGACACGTACCGTGCAAGCGGCGCGGGCGGACAGCACGTCAATACGACGGATTCAGCCGTTCGGATTACTCACTTGCCGACGAACGTAGTTGTGACATGCCAAACGGAGCGCTCACAAATTAAAAACCGTGAAAGAGCCATGAAAATGCTGAAGGCCAAGCTGTATCAGCGCAGAATTGAAGAGCAGCAGGCAGAGCTGGATGAAATTCGCGGTGAACAAAAAGAAATCGGCTGGGGTAGCCAAATCCGTTCTTATGTATTCCATCCGTATTCCATGGTAAAAGATCATCGGACCAATACAGAAATGGGGAACGTTCAAGCTGTAATGGATGGTGACATTGATACGTTTATTGATGCCTACCTGCGTTCTAAGCTTTCATAAGCTGAAAAACACACCTGATGCATACGGGTGTGTTTTTTTAATTCCTTATATCCTTGATTTCACTGCTGCTTTAGCATATTACCACTGTATTTGGGTGTTATTTACATCTAATCAGGGAAGGATTAAAATGCTATCGGAGAGCATTGGAAGAAACGGAGGATATATGATGGACGTACGGAATAAAACACTGTGGATTTTGCGGGATTATGTATACATATTGATAGGAGCAGCGATTACGGCCGTGTCCTTTAATGTATTTTTGCTTCCAAACAAGATTGCCGCCGGCGGTGTCAGCGGGATCAGTACGATTTTACAATCATATGGTTTTGAAGCAGCGTATGTACAGTGGATTATTAATATCCCTTTATTTATTGCTGGCGTCATATTGCTCGGTGGGAAATTTGGACTAAAGACGCTTGCAGGTTCTGTGTTTTTGCCGCTAGTAGTGTTTTTGACAAGGGATATTCAGCCCGCCACTCATCATGAACTCTTGGCGGCGATTTTTGGCGGTGTCGGGATAGGTATCGGAATTGGTATTGTGTACTTAGGGAAAGGATCGACGGGAGGAACAGCCTTGGCTGCACAGATCATTCATAAGTACTCCGGTCTGTCATTGGGGAAGTGTCTCGCCATCATTGACGGAATGATCGTTGTTACGGCTATGATTGTATTTAATATTGAGCAAGGCTTATATGCCATGCTTGGCGTCTATGTGTCCAGCAAAACCATTGATGTTGTGCAAGTCGGCTTTAATCGTTCAAAAATGGCGCTCATCATTACAAAGCAGGAGCAGGCTGTCAAGGAGGCTGTCTTACAGAAGATTGACAGAGGCGTGACAAAAATTTCTGCAGTCGGCGGATATACTGACGATGACCGTCCGATTTTAATGTGCGTGGTTGGGCAAACTGAATTCACCAAATTGAAACAAATCGTCAAACAGATTGATGAGTCAGCTTTTGTAATTGTAGCAGACGCGAGCGAGGTGCTGGGCGAGGGTTTCAAACGCGCTTAAACGAGGTTATAATATGGAAGAGATCGTAAAGGAGTTGTGCTTCTCAACATGAAATCAAAGTTATCGATACTAATGATTGGATTTGCGCTTTCTGTTCTGTTGGCTGCCTGCGGATCAAACGATGCAAAAGAAGAGAAGGCAGACACTGGCAGCAAGACGGAAGCCACTGCATCTGAAGGGGAAGAATTATATCAGCAAAGCTGCGTAGGCTGCCACGGCAAGGATTTAGAAGGTGTGTCAGGGCCTAATCTCCAAGAGGTCGGAGGCAAATACGATGAACACAAAATTGAAAGCATTATTAAAAACGGCCGCGGCAATATGCCAAAGGGGCTTGTAGATGATAACGAAGCCGCTGTTATTGCCAAATGGCTGTCAGAAAAAAAGTAAGATAAAAACATCCTTGTCGAGTGCCGGCAAGGATGTTTTTATGCCTTGACAATATGAATGAAAAGAAACTGTAATAGTATTATGTCTAAATTTGACGTATAATGAAGTGTATTGAAAAAGGGAACTTTCAGATTTTTCATCTTTTTACAAATGAATGGGTCATAAATTGTCGAATGCATTCGAAGAGTATGACCGTGTGATAGATAAAATGATATAAAAAGATTAGGTGATTTCATGATAGAGATGAAGGAAGTATATAAAGCCTATCCGAACGGCGTAAAAGCGCTCAATGGGATTTCTGTTACCATTCATCCCGGCGAGTTTGTGTATGTTGTTGGTCCGAGCGGAGCAGGTAAATCTACTTTTATTAAAATGATTTACAGAGAAGAAAAACCGACAAAAGGACAAATTTTAATCAATCATAAAGATCTCGCGACAATTAAAGAAAAAGAGATTCCTTTCGTGCGCCGAAAAATAGGCGTTGTCTTTCAAGATTTCAAGCTTCTTCCGAAACTTACTGTTTTTGAAAATGTGGCATTTGCCCTTGAAGTGATTGGAGAACAGCCGTCTGTCATTAAGAAACGGGTGCTTGAAGTGCTTGATCTCGTGCAGCTGAAGCATAAAGCGCGACAATTTCCTGACCAGCTTTCAGGCGGGGAGCAGCAGCGTGTATCTATTGCAAGATCAATTGTGAACAACCCTGATGTTGTCATTGCTGATGAACCGACAGGAAACCTTGATCCGGATACGTCTTGGGAAGTCATGAAGACGCTGGAGGAAATTAACAACCGCGGGACAACAGTCGTGATGGCGACACATAATAAAGAAATCGTAAACACCATGAAGAAACGTGTCATTGCAATCGAAGATGGTATCATTGTGCGTGATGAGTCAAGAGGGGAGTATGGTTCATATGATTAAAATTCTCGGGCGCCACTTGCGTGAGAGTTTTAAATCTCTCGGGAGAAACACATGGATGACATTTGCATCCATTAGTGCTGTAACCGTTACGCTGATTTTAGTCGGCGTGTTTTTAGTGATTATGCTGAATTTGAATAACATGGCCACGAATGCTGAAAAACAAGTTGAAATCAAAGTGCTGGTTGATCTGACTGCAGATCAGAAGGCACAGGACAAGCTTCAGAACGATATTAAGGAACTGAAGGGCATTCAGAGTGTCACTTTTTCATCTAAAGAAAAAGAGCTTGACCAGCTGGTTGACAGTTTTGGTGACAGCGGAAAATCCCTGACAATGAAGGATCAGGAAAACCCGCTTAATGATGCGTTTGTCGTCAAAACGACAGATCCGCATGATACGCCGAACGTGGCGAAAAAGATCGAAAAAATGGATCATGTTTATAAAGTCACTTATGGAAAAGAAGAGGTCAGCCGTTTGTTTAAAGTGGTCGGCGTTTCCCGCAACATTGGAATCGCGTTAATTATCGGTCTGGTATTTACGGCGATGTTCTTAATTTCCAACACCATTAAAATTACAATTTTCGCAAGAAGAAAAGAAATTGAAATCATGAAGCTTGTCGGTGCGACAAACTGGTTTATCCGCTGGCCGTTTTTCCTTGAAGGATTGCTGCTAGGCGTATTCGGTTCTGTGATTCCGATTGCACTGGTGCTGAGCACTTACCAATACGTCATCGGATGGGTCGTTCCAAAGGTTCAAGGATCATTTGTCTCTCTTCTTCCTTATAATCCATTTGTATTCCAAGTTTCGCTAGTGCTGGTTGCAATCGGCGCAGTAATTGGAGTATGGGGAAGTCTGACTTCCATCCGTAAGTTTCTGCGAGTATAAAGTGAAAAAGCCGTCCCGCTTTCGGGACGGCTTTTCATTTGTCTTCTTTTTCTTCTATGATTACATGAAATCTCCATCCTTTACATATACTATCTCTAGGTTTTGGTAAAGACAGTCTGGCATACAGGAGGAGTAAAGGATGAATCAAAAAATAATGGCTGTGATAGCAGCAGGGAGCATGCTGTTCGGAGGCGCCGGTGTATATGCGGGAATCAACCTGCTTGAGATGGATAAGCCCCAGACTGCAGCAGTTCCCGCGATGGCACAAGCTGACTCTGAACGGGATAAAGCTATGGACAAAATCGAAAAAGCGTATGAGTTAATTTCGAATGAGTACGTAGAAAAAGTAGATAGAGAAAAGCTGCTCGAGGGAGCCATCCAGGGAATGCTGTCTACGCTAAATGATCCTTATTCTGTTTACATGGACAAGCAGACAGCTAAGCAATTTTCTGATTCTCTTGATTCCTCATTTGAAGGCATCGGGGCTGAGGTTGGCATGGAAGACGGCAAAATTATTATTGTTTCCCCATTCAAGAAATCGCCAGCGGAAAAAGCCGGGTTGAAGCCTAATGATGAAATTATCAGCATCAATGGAGAATCGATGGCCGGCAAGGATTTAAACTACGCTGTGTTAAAAATAAGAGGAAAAAAAGGGTCCAGCGTTTCAATGAAGATTCAGCGGCCTGGAACGAAGAAGCAGCTGTCATTCCGGATCAAGAGAGCTGAGATTCCGCTCGAAACGGTTTTTGCATCAGAGAAAAAAGTACAGGGGCATTCTGTCGGATATATTGCCATCTCTACTTTTTCTGAGCACACCGCAGAGGATTTTGCAAAAGCGCTGAGGGAGCTTGAGAAAAAAGAAATAGAAGGACTTGTCATTGATGTACGCGGCAACCCGGGCGGATATCTTCAAAGTGTGGAAGAAATTCTTAAGCATTTCGTTACAAAGGATCAGCCGTATATTCAGATTGCTGAACGCAATGGGGATAAAAAACGTTATTTTTCAACATTGACCCATAAAAAAGCGTACCCTGTCAATGTGATTACGGATAAAGGAAGTGCCTCTGCATCAGAAATTCTTGCCGGCGCATTAAAGGAAGCTGGCCATTATGATGTTGTAGGCGATACGTCTTTTGGAAAGGGAACGGTTCAACAGGCTGTGCCAATGGGGGACGGCAGCAACATCAAATTAACGCTTTACAAGTGGCTGACGCCAAATGGAAACTGGATTCATAAGAAAGGAATTGAACCGACCATTGCGATTAAGCAGCCCGATTATTTTTCCGCTGGGCCTTTACAGCTGAAAGAGCCGCTTAAAGTGGACATGAACAATGAAGACGTCAAGCATGCGCAGGTATTGTTAAAAGGTCTCAGCTTTGATCCGGGACGTGAGGATGGCTATTTCAGCAAAGACATGAAAAAAGCGGTTATGGCTTTTCAGGATCAAAACAAGCTGAATAAAACCGGTGTGATCGACACTCGCACTGCAGAGACATTAAATCAGCAGATAGAAAAGAAAAAATCAGATGACAAAAATGATTTGCAGCTTCAAACAGCATTGAAATCATTATTTGTCAATTAAAGGAGATGGTATTCCATCTCCTGTTTCTTTGTGCTTAAAGAGATTATGGATCATAAGTCACATAAAAAATGAGTTTTTGACAAGAAATTAAAAAAATTTTCACAAATAAACATTTATAAAGGACTGTTATTACCCGATATCAATATATGAGAGAGACTTTCTAACGAGTTAATATGCATTTAAAATGAAACTTTTGCAAGTTGCCTAGTCTTTGTTTACTTCATACAATATAAGAAGGTTCTAAAAAGAACAGTAATCAGGTTAATGGCAGCTGAACGACAGGTATTTAAAGAGTAACGTTAGCGAGAATGCTTGTTAGCACTCCAGTACTGCTGCTTATACTGGCCCGTGCTTATCTGTATAAAGAAAATGGGGGTTCACAATTGAAGAGGGCAAGTATTGTGCGTGAAAAAAAATATTATGAATTAGTGGAACAATTAAAAGACAGAACACAAGACGTAACATTTTCAGCTACAAAAGCACTAAGTCTTCTTATGCTGTTCAGCAGATATTTGGTCAATTACACCAATGTCGAATCAGTAAATGACATTAATGAGGAATGCGCCAAACATTATTTTAACTACTTAATGAAAAACCATAAGCGATTAGGAATTAATCTGACAGATATAAAAAGGTCGATGCATCTAATCAGCGGGTTATTGGATGTGGATGTAAACCACTATTTAAAGGATTTTTCACTATCGAATGTCACGCTGTGGATGACGCAAGAGAGATAAACTCTCCTGAGGATATCCAAGCCATTTAATATTTGATAGAATATGAGTAACATGTTTGGCTTGAGGCGGTGAGAGATAGTGTCTGTTCAATGGGGAATTGAACTGTTAAAAAGCGCGGGCTTGTTCTTCTTACACCCGCTTTTCTGGTTTTTTATCATCATAACCCTGGCTTTCGGCTATGTAAGAATCAAACGGGAACGAAAAACCTTTCATACAAGAATAGCAGATATTTATGATGATCTGAAATTTACATATACAAAGGGACTGATTCCAGGTCTTCTTTTGTCAGTTATTTTAGGTGGACTCGGAATATCGATTCCTCTCGGTTTACTTGCGATTATTGCCGTTATCACTGCAGCGGCAGCGTTCACTCTTCGCGCAAACTGGATGTCTGCTGCATATATCGTCAGTGTGAGTATGCTGATAGGTTTTGGACTGCAAATATATCAGGCGGAGCCCTTTCTGGAGAGATTTCAGCAAGGATTTGCAGTTGTTTGGCCGGCTGTGGCTGTGTTTCTAGGTTTGCTGATTATCACTGAAGGAGCGGTTGCTTATCGTTCTGCGCATGTGAGAACATCACCGGCACTTGTCGTAAGCAGCCGCGGTTTGCCGATCGGACAGCAGCTGGCAAACCGGGTTTGGCTTTTGCCGCTGTTCCTTCTCGTGCCCGGTAATGGTTTAGAATCGCACCTTAGCTGGTGGCCCGTGTTTACTGTTCCCGGCGGCTCATTCCATTTTCTATGGATTCCTTACTTTGTCGGATTTGGACAAAGGGTACAGGGATCGCTGCCTGAAACGAGTATAAGGATCACAGCGAAACGCGTTTGTATTCTCGGTCTTGCCGTCGCAGTTCTCGGTGCAGCGAGCTTACTGTGGACGCCGCTTGCGGGTGCAGCGGTCTGTACTGCTTTGTTAGGGCGCATTTTTCTGTCCATAAAGCAAAGAGTGAATGATAACGCGGCTCCGTTTTATTTCTCGAAAAGGGATCAGGGCTTAATGGTGCTTGGGATTATCCCCAATACGCCGGCTGAGGATCTGGAATTGAAAATCGGGGAAATCATAACGAAAGTCAATGGCATACCGGTTAAGAACGTTTCTGATTTCTATGAAGCGCTTCAGCATAACCGTGCATATGTAAAGCTTGAAATTATCGGTTTGAATGGAGAAATTCGTTTTGACCAGCGAGCTTCTTATGAAGGAGAACATCATGAATTGGGCATCCTCTTCGTAAAGGATGACCGTGAAGACGAAGCAGCCGCTTCTGGATCATAAAAGGCAGCCCGGCACCGCAGGAAGATGCGATGCCGGGCTGTTTTGCGTTACGCTGAGTTTTTTTCTATCCGTGCCGTTTCATCAGATTTGATGCCCAATGAAACAAAAACGCCGATGATGGATACAGCAAAGAGAATCATAAATAGGATGTGATATCCCGAAATCAGGCCAATTAAGGCTGATGAAATGATGCTTCCGAAATAACGGAAGGTCGAGAAAATCCCGGATGCCACTCCTGACATACCGGGGTCTACTGTGGCAAGGGATGACACCTGCATGCTGGTCAGGCCGACTCCGGAAGCGAGCCCGCCAAGGATAAGAGAGAGCATGAGAAACAAGACAGAATGCGAGCTGCTTAACAGCAAAAATAATAGATTCGCACCAGCCATCATGGCAAATGAAAGAAAAATGATTTTTTTGGCTCCCCATTTGTGATGGAGCTGCGCGCCCACCCAGTTGCTGGCTGACATGAAGATCGAAAATACAGAAAGCGCCATCCCGCTGTTAGATGTATTAAGCCCAAATTGGTTCGTCATAAATAACGGCATAATCAATAAGACGGCATACATCATCAAATTGCTTAACAAGACTGATAGATTCGCATTTGTAAAGGTTGAGCTTTTAAACAGTGCAAAGTCAATGATGGGGTGCTGGGTACGTTTTTCTCTTCTGAAAAACAGCGGAACAAAAAGAAGTATCAATACACTGTATACCGCATATCCCCACGGAGCCTCATTTTTCGTCAGCAGGATAATTGAAACGATGCTGCCTGCAAGCAAGAGAGAGCCGATGATATCCAGCGGCGCGTCAGATTTATTTTCTTTATATTGAGGAAACATCGTTAATGCCGTAAATAAAGCAATGGCGAGGAACGGGATGTTGACCCAAAAAATCGAATGCCAGCTGAAGCTGTCAATCAGTATAGAGCCGATAAAAGGCCCGAGTGCTGCACCAAGTCCCGCGCCCAGTCCGAAAAATCCAAACACTTTCGGTAGGCGTTTTTCAGAAACAACATGCCGGATAATGGCAATGCTGTTTGGCGTAAGCAATGCCCCGCCGACAGCCTGCAATGCCCGAAAGACAATTAACAGGAGCAGACTCGGTGAAAGGGCGCAGCCTAGAGATGCGATTAGAAAAAGGCCGACTCCCCATAAGTACATTGTTTTATTGCCGTACATGTCACCGAGCTTCCCTGCAATCGGCTGTGTGACTGCCATCACGATTAAATAAACGGTAACCACCCAAGTGATGCTTGCGATGGACTCGTTATACGTATGGGAAATAGATGAGAGCGCGACCGCGATCATCGTTGAGTTAATGGGAGCCAGAATGGCCCCCAATAATAGCGAGACGATCAGCGCCCATTCTTTTCTTGAGCTCATTGGGATCCTCCTTTTTATTATGCCAAGGAGTTAATCAGCAGAAATTCCTTTGACAAATAGAGCTGTGCTGTGCTCCAGCATTTTTTCCTGGGGCATTGATATGACCCGGTCTCCTAAGTGGAGACGGTGAATGAAATAACCGAAGATAATCGACATGAACACGTCTGCATGCTCCGCTTCATTTCCTGTCTGAATAACCCCTTTCTCACCCATTGTTTTGAGATAATCAACCAATAGCTGTTTCATAGATTGGGGATATTCAGTGACGTGGTTAATGACATCCTGAAACATGGCCGGTTCACGAAAGCTGATTTTAATGATATCTTTTCTATGTTCGAGCTCCTCCAAGAGACAGGTTCCGATATGAAGCAGGTCTTTGTACAAATCCCCTTCTGTTTGTTCCAAAATGCTGCCTCTGTTTGAAGAATGCTGAGAAAGCAAAGCCTCAACTAGTCCTTGTTTGTTTTTAAAGTTCCTGAAAATCGTCGCTTCACTTACATTTGCTTTTTCTGCAATTTCTTTTGTAGTTGTTGCGCGATATCCTTTTTTGACGAGCAGCTGCATGGCAGCGTCAAGGATTCTCTTGTTTGTCGGTCTCAATACGTTTCACCTCACGAATATACTGGCAGGACAAGTATACACCCGCCCCGCTTGTATAAGAAAGAGGGGGACGCATCAGGACCGGCTGACAACTGTGATTTTGCCGCTGCTTCCGTCAACAGTGATGATGTCACCGTCTCGCAGTCTTTCGGTTGCCGTGCGTGTGCCGAGAACGGCTGGAATGCCGTATTCACGGGCAATAATCGCAGCGTGAGACAAAATGCCGCCTGTGTCTGTAATAATCGCTTTGGCGTCTTGAAACAGGCTGGTCCATAGCGGTGTGGTCATCTTGCAAACGAGTACGTCCCCAGGCGCGAATTGAGAAAATTCATTGGCATCCCGAATGATTTTCACCGGACCTGTCGCAATGCCGCTTGATGCCGCAATGCCAAAAATATGATTCTCTGTGTTTTTTTCATCCTCTATCACAGCGCCGACAATTTCTTCAGCTGCTTTGAGCTGTTCTTTTGTCGGGGTGCCGAGGTAGGCCGGGGCTTGGGCCAGCTCATACTCATGAAAAATCTGTCTGCGTTTTTCAGCCTTTTCTTGCAGGGATACAGGGTGAAGAAGCGCTTGTTCCACTTCGTCATCATATAAGAACCAAAGGTCCTCACGATCTTGAATGACACCGTTTTCCGCCAGCAATTCACCTATCTTCAGCAGAAAGACTCTCGCCTTGGCATCCAGCATGGCGTCAATATAAAAGTGGTGATCATCTTTTATATTTGCAGAGTTCAGTGTCCATTGATAATAGCGGTCAAATTCGGTGCGCAAACCGGGATCTTCTATGTTTTCCAAGAATTCATTGTATAATTTCTCTCGTTTTTCTTTCGTTTTCTGAAATTCATTGTCAAAATGATAGCCATTACGGACATAATTTTGAATATTAGCCAGAGCGAAATACGGATTTTCCACCCAGATTTGTTCAATCAGATCATGACTTTTAACAGATCTCCATCCGTATTCTTGCAAGAATTCATGGACGTTCTTCAGGAAGTGTCTCCCCTCATCTGTTTGTTCTAATTTCTCCTGGAGCTGTTCAGGCTTGTTGTTTTCAAAAATGGTCAGAAGGTTCGGGTTCTCCTGAACTTCCACAGAAAATAGCCATAACCAACGGTCCGTTTCCAGTGATTTGTTCATTTTTCCTGTCAGCATCTCATAAAAATGAGCGTTTTCGGACTCTCCTTGAATGTCCTGATACATCGCTTGCAGTTTGTTTGTTAAAAGGATTTGCGGGAAAACGATATTGAAGTGCTCTTCATAAGCCGTGAGATAAAAGGCCTTTAGTTTTTGAAAAGCATCCAGTGCGCTTTCTGCGGTATGCTCAGTTTGTGCGAGCTGGTCCAGTGTCCGGTAAAAAGGGAGGTATGTGTGATTGATGATGTCATACATATGCTCCGATAAAATCGGGAAAAGCTCTTTGCCGCAGTCTTCAGAAGGAGGCTGCTGTCCACCTTGATTTTTGGAATAAATATGTCCGCGATAAAGTTTTACTTCATCAACAACTACACCAATCGGAAACTTTTGCATGCTCTTCTTCAAGCCATATTCCAATGCCGGCACGATGAAGGATGAAAATAACGGACTCACCGGACCTTCAATATTAGACTCCATGTTAAGCCAGAAATCATTCATATCAATGTCGGTAATCATGAAGCTGCGTTTTTCTTCTGCCGCCTTTTTGTCCTGATCAATGGTTGTAATCGGACGAGCTTGCAGAAGGTATATTTGATGATCAGCAATTCCAAATTCTATATCGACAGGATATCCGTACAGGTCTTCGGTTTTTTTTGTGATTTCAGCCAATTCAATCACTTGTTCATCTGTAAGGCAAAAACGGCTGCGCATGTCTTCACTCGTTTCTTTTTCAGCAATTCCTTCTGCCGCAGACTCCATGTAGATTTCCTTTGCACCTATTTCTTTCTGAATCTCAAACGAAGATTTATTAACAATGAACGTGTCTGGGGTAACACTTCCTGAAACAACAGCTTCACCCAGCCCGTAGCTGGCGCTGATTAAAAGCTCTCTATCATCATGGGTAACAGGATTGCGGCTGAAGATAACACCTGACATTTCTGAATCGATCAGCCCCTGAACGACTATTCCCATTAACGGCTCTGCGATTTGATTGTTCATTTTTTTCTTATAGCTGCTGACCCGCCCAGAAAAAAATGAAGCCCAGCATTCTTTCACTTTAGCCAGAAACTCTTCCTCTGTTTTGATATTTAAGTAGGTTTCATATTGACCCGCGAATGAGGCGCCTTCTAAATCTTCCGAAGCAGACGAAGAACGCACGGCTACGGATCGATATGATTCTCTAAGCTTATAAAAGGAACTAGTCAGCTCATCTTTCAGCTCATCCGAAAATGTTCCGGAAATGATCCCGCCTTCGACGTTTTCACTAGTCTCTTGAAGCTGGTTGTCCTCCATAAAACGTGCGAGCGCATTCGTTTGAATAATAAACCCGTCCGGAACAGGAAGACCGTGTTTGGTCAATTTAATCAAATTCATTCCTTTTGCTCCAGCCAGCTGGCTGGACACTTCTGCCTGGCGAAATAAAACAGAATACATATTTGAAACCCCTCTTTTCTTCATTCATTTTGTTTTTCTCTCTAGTCTTTTTATTGCGGAGCCTGTGTTTAAAAAAATGATAGTAAACACTATCATTCAATTGTAGATTTTCAGGAAAATGCTGTCAAACGCAGAAAGTCCTAAATTAAATGAATAGTTAAGTTGGTTATATTATCCTGAAAAATGCTGCCGTACTGGTACTGTATGCCTATTTTCTTTTATTCTCGGAATCTGGCGGCGGACTTGATGATGTAATAAAAAAAGTGCCGCTGATTAGAACAGCGGCACCATGGAATAAGTTTTGACCGGCACCAAAATGCAAATATGGTGATTGATTTTGGCTGAAAAGGGGTATGGTGTAGTAGAGGGAGCGAATGCACGATTGTCCGATTCTTCATTTTTTACTATAATCAGATCAGATGAAGAATCCCTGAGGAGGGTTTTTGTTGATTACAAAAGCCGTTTTTGCATTGTTTTTCCCTTTTATGCTTGTTGTTCTATTTACTAGAGTCACCTTTAATCATTATGTGGCGATCGCTTTAACAGCTGCATTGCTGTTTGCCTCTTATTTAAAAGGCTATACAGAAACGTATTTTATTGTAGGATTGGATGTTGTGTCTCTTGTGGCTGGCGGACTGTATATGGCCAAAAAAGCTGCAGAGAAAAAAGAAGAATAAATCGGACATAATGAATATAAAGACTGAATACCTGCTTTTACGTTTTAAAAGCAGGTTTTTTATACACAAAAACAGCTGGAAATAAAAAACCACCGAACTTTAGTTCGTATTTTTAGTGATTTTGCTTTCCATTGTGTTACTATATCTATAGGAAGATTTCGTTAAAGAAACGGAGGCTTATTTTTGTGAAAGATCGCTTTGAGTTAGTCTCGAAATATCAGCCCCAGGGAGATCAGCCGAAAGCCATTGAAAAGCTTGTGAAAGGAATTCAGGAGGGCAAGAAGCATCAGACTCTGCTGGGTGCGACAGGAACTGGGAAAACATTTACGGTGTCTAATTTGATTAAAGAAGTCAATAAGCCGACTCTCGTGATTGCCCATAACAAAACCCTTGCTGGACAGCTTTACAGTGAGTTCAAGGAATTTTTTCCGAACAATGCTGTCGAGTATTTTGTCAGCTACTATGATTATTATCAGCCGGAGGCGTATGTGCCTCAAACGGATACATTTATAGAGAAAGACGCTAGTATTAATGATGAAATTGATAAACTGAGACACTCCGCCACATCAGCTTTGTTTGAGCGCAGAGATGTCATTATTATTGCGAGTGTGTCTTGTATATACGGCCTCGGTTCGCCTGAGGAATACCGGGAAATGGTCGTGTCACTGCGGACTGAAATGGAAATTGAGCGCAACGAGCTGCTCAGAAAACTTGTAGACATCCAATATGCCCGCAACGATATCGACTTTCAGCGCGGTACATTTCGTGTGCGCGGGGATGTAGTGGAAATCTTTCCGGCATCCCGTGATGAGCATTGTATCAGAGTTGAATTTTTCGGTGACGAAATCGAACGGATTCGGGAAGTGGATGCGCTGACAGGAGAAATTCTCGGCGACCGAGATCATGTTGCGATTTTCCCGGCATCCCACTTCGTAACGCGGGCCGAGAAAATGGAGAAGGCGATTCAAAATATCGAGAAGGAGCTTGAGGAGCAGCTGAAGGTCATGCACGAAAACGGAAAGCTCCTTGAAGCACAGCGTTTAGAGCAGCGGACAAGATATGATCTTGAAATGATGCGTGAAATGGGGTTTTGCTCCGGCATCGAGAACTATTCAAGACATTTGACGCTTCGTCCTCCGGGTTCAACGCCGTATACGCTTCTTGATTATTTCCCAGACGATTTTATGATCGTGGTGGATGAGTCGCATGTGACAATTCCCCAGGTGCGCGGCATGTTTAACGGAGACCAGGCGCGGAAACAGGTGCTCGTGGATCACGGCTTCCGGCTTCCATCAGCGCTTGATAACCGTCCGCTTCGTTTTGAGGAATTTGAAAAGCATATGCACAATATCGTGTATGTATCAGCAACACCAGGGCCGTACGAGATTGAACATACAGATGAAATGGTCGAACAGATCATTCGTCCGACGGGGCTTCTTGACCCGCTTATTGACGTCCGTCCAATCGAAGGTCAGATTGACGACTTGATCGGCGAAATTCAAGCAAGAATCGAGCGAAATGAACGGGTGCTTGTGACAACTTTGACGAAGAAGATGTCAGAGGATCTGACCGATTATTTAAAGGAAATCGGCATTAAAGTAAATTATCTGCATTCTGAAATCAAGACGCTTGAACGGATTGAAATTATCCGCGACCTGCGCCTTGGCAAGTACGATGTGCTTGTCGGCATCAACCTGCTGAGGGAAGGTTTGGACATTCCCGAAGTATCCCTTGTTGCGATTTTGGATGCGGATAAGGAAGGTTTCCTTCGTTCGGAGCGGTCGCTGATCCAGACCATCGGACGGGCAGCGAGAAATGCGGAAGGCCGCGTCATTATGTACGCCGATAAAATAACGAAGTCTATGGAAATTGCGATTAATGAAACAAAACGCCGCCGCGAGCAGCAGGAGCGGTTTAACGAAGAGCACGGCATTACGCCGAAAACGATAAATAAAGAAATTCGCGATGTCATTCGTGCCACAGTAGCAGCTGAGGATAAAGCGGAATACAAAACAAAAGCCGCGCCGAAGCTGTCGAAAATGACGAAGAAAGAACGCCAGAAAGTCGTTGAACAGATGGAGCATGAAATGAAGGAAGCCGCCAAGGCGCTTGACTTTGAAAGAGCCGCGGAGCTTCGCGATTTACTTTTAGAGCTAAAAGCGGAAGGATGATGAACAAATGGCTATGGATCGGATAGAGGTGAAGGGAGCCAGGGCGCATAACCTGAAAAATATAGATGTAACGATTCCGAGAGATCAGCTTGTCGTTGTCACGGGTTTGTCCGGATCAGGTAAATCCTCCCTTGCCTTTGACACGATATATGCTGAAGGACAGAGACGGTATGTCGAGTCGCTGTCTGCTTATGCCCGCCAGTTTTTAGGGCAAATGGATAAGCCTGATGTGGATGCAATTGAGGGGCTCTCTCCCGCCATCAGCATTGATCAGAAAACAACGAGCCGCAATCCGAGGTCTACTGTCGGTACGGTAACTGAGATTTATGATTATCTGCGTCTTTTATATGCGAGAGTAGGGAAGCCTCATTGTCCGGAGCACGGAATTGAGATTACATCCCAGACCATCGAGCAAATGGTGGACAGAATTCTGGAATACCCGGAACGGACGAAGCTTCAGGTGCTGGCGCCGATTGTCTCGGGCCGAAAAGGCGCTCATGTCAAAGTGCTTGAACAGATTAGGAAACAAGGCTATGTCAGAGTCAGAATTGACGGCGAGATGGCTGAGCTTTCCGACGATATCGAATTAGAAAAGAACAAGAAGCATTCTATTGAGGTAGTCATTGACCGGATTGTCGTGAAAGAAGGCGTGGCAGCCCGGCTGTCAGATTCATTGGAAACGGCGCTCCGTTTAGGTGAAGGACGGGTTATGATCGATGTCATCGGTGAGGAAGAGCTGATGTTCAGCGAGCATCATGCCTGTCCGCACTGCGGATTTTCAATTGGTGAGCTTGAGCCGCGTCTGTTTTCGTTTAACAGTCCGTTCGGGGCGTGTCCGACGTGTGACGGTCTCGGAATGAAGCTTGAAGTGGATGCCGATCTTGTCATCCCCAATCAAGATTTGTCATTAAAGGAGAATGCGGTCGCCCCTTGGACACCGATCAGCTCACAATATTATCCTCAGCTGCTTGAGGCAGTCTGCACCCACTACGGGATTGATATGGATGTGCCGGTCAAAGATTTGCCGAAGCATCAACTGGATAAAGTGCTGTACGGCAGCGGAGACGACCTGATTTATTTCCGATATGAAAATGATTTTGGACAAATCCGCGAAGGCGAAATTCAATTTGAAGGCGTATTGCGCAACATTGAAAGACGCTATAAGGAGACAGGCTCCGATTTCATACGTGAGCAAATGGAGCAGTATATGTCTCAGAAGTCTTGTCCGACGTGCAAAGGCTATCGGTTAAAGAAAGAGGCGCTTGCCGTACTGATTGACGGCCGCCACATTGGGAAAATTACCGAGCTGTCTGTCGCCGATGCACTTGCCTTCTTTAAAGATCTTACCCTTTCTGAGAAGGATATGCAGATCGCCAATTTGATTTTGCGCGAAATTGTGGAGCGCTTAAGCTTTCTGGACAAAGTCGGCCTCGATTACCTGACATTGAGCAGGGCAGCGGGTACATTGTCCGGGGGAGAGGCGCAGCGCATCAGGCTGGCGACTCAAATTGGCTCGCGCTTATCTGGTGTGCTTTATATTTTAGATGAGCCGTCTATCGGTCTGCATCAGCGTGATAACGACCGCTTGATCAGCGCTCTGAAAAATATGAGAGACCTCGGGAACACGCTGATTGTTGTCGAACATGATGAGGACACAATGATGGCAGCAGATTATTTAATAGATATTGGACCGGGAGCCGGCATTCACGGCGGACAGGTGATATCTGCGGGTACACCGGAAGAAGTGATGGAAGATCCAAACTCATTAACGGGCAGCTATTTATCAGGGAAAAAGTTTATCCCATTACCTCCTGAAAGAAGAAAGCCGGACGGACGTTACATTGAAATTAAAGGTGCTTCAGAAAACAACCTGAAAAAAGTGAATGCCAAGTTCCCGCTTGGGACGTTTACAGCAGTTACAGGTGTTTCCGGTTCAGGAAAGAGTACACTCGTTAATGAAATTTTGCATAAGGCGCTGGCGCAAAAGCTTCATAAAGCGAAAGCGAAGCCCGGCAGCCATAAAGAGATTAAAGGTTTGGATCATTTAGATAAAGTCATTGACATTGACCAGGCGCCAATCGGAAGAACGCCGAGATCCAACCCTGCGACATACACCGGTGTATTTGATGACATTCGCGATGTATTCGCGCAGACAAATGAAGCGAAGGTCCGCGGCTATAAAAAAGGCCGTTTCAGCTTCAACGTGAAGGGCGGACGATGTGAAGCCTGCCGCGGAGACGGGATTATTAAAATTGAAATGCACTTCCTTCCTGACGTATACGTTCCCTGCGAGGTGTGTCACGGCAAACGCTATAACCGTGAAACACTTGAAGTGGCGTACAAAGGAAAAAGCATCTCTGATGTGCTTGATATGACGGTTGAAGATGCTCTTTCTTTCTTTGAAAATATCCCGAAAATCAAACGCAAGCTCCAAACCCTTTATGATGTTGGTTTAGGTTATATTACGCTCGGCCAGCCGGCGACGACCTTGTCAGGCGGAGAAGCGCAGCGCGTGAAGCTCGCGTCAGAGCTGCACAAACGCTCGACCGGACGCACGCTCTACATTTTAGATGAACCGACGACAGGCTTGCATGTCGACGATATCGCCAGGCTTCTTGTCGTGCTGCAACGGTTGGTAGACAACGGAGACACTGTACTGGTTATTGAGCACAATCTTGACATCATTAAGACGGCCGATTACATTGTGGATTTGGGCCCGGAAGGCGGAGCCGGAGGCGGAACCATTGTCGCGTCTGGAACGCCTGAGGAAATCACTGAAGTGGAAGAATCGTATACAGGCCGTTATTTGAAGCCTGTTATCGAACGTGACAAAACACGCATGAAATCGCTCTTGAAAGCGAAAGAAACAGCTACATCTTAAAAAAACCTCTGTTAAGAGGGGACAGCTTGTCAGCAAGTCCATCCTTGGGCTTAGCAGGCAAGCTTTTTCTTTACGGCATAATAGGTTTAGAATCGTCTTTGGGTAAAATTTCTTTGGGAAAACGCCTAAACATTTACAAATTGCTGTCGATATATGAATTGAAAGGCGGATGATGATTTCCAAATTAAGCAGACAAACCCTATTAAGGGGCTTAAAGGCATCCTTAAGCAATAACTGAATCTACATAGGTTAGAAGCTTTATTGGAATCTGATACGCCAGAAATCAAAGAAAAGGAAGTCTTTGATTTCAAAAACATATACACATGGAGGTATTTTTCACATGAGAATCAACCACAATATTGCAGCGCTTAACACACTAAACCGTTTGTCTTCAAACAACAGTGCGAGCTCAAAAAACATGGAGAAACTTTCTTCTGGTCTTCGCATCAACCGTGCGGGAGATGACGCAGCGGGTCTTGCGATTTCTGAAAAAATGAGAGGACAAATCAGAGGTCTTGAAATGGCTTCTAAAAACTCTCAAGATGGAATTTCTCTTATCCAAACAGCTGAGGGTGCATTGACTGAAACTCACTCAATTCTTCAACGTGTCCGTGAGCTAGTTGTTCAAGCAGGAAACACAGGTACTCAAGATGGTACTGACCTTCAAGCCATCCAAGACGAGATATCTTCACTTGTTGAAGAAATCGGGGGTGGCACAAATGCTAACGGTATTTCTGACCGTACTGAATTCAACGGTAAGAAACTCCTTAACGGTGCTTTCTCAGAAGATAGTGGTAAATCACTAACATTCCAAATTGGTGCCAACGGTAGCCAACAGCTTTCTGTCAACATTGAAAGTATGGCCGCAACAGCAATCGGTGCTCTAGATGATGATGGTAATCTTGTTGCTGATCAAACAGTAGCTAAAATCGATGTAACCAAATTTGCTGATAATGCAGCTGACACTGCAACTGTAGGATTCGATGCTCAACTTAAAACAGTTGATGACGCTATCAACACTGTTTCTAAACAACGTTCAAAATTAGGTGCGGTACAAAACCGTCTAGAGCACACAATCAACAACTTAAGCGCTTCTGGTGAAAACCTGACAGCTGCTGAGTCCCGTATCCGTGACGTTGACATGGCGAAAGAAATGAGCGAGTTCACAAAGAACAACATTCTTTCTCAAGCTTCTCAAGCGATGCTTGCTCAAGCAAACCAACAGCCGCAAAACGTGCTTCAATTGTTACGTTAATTTTGAACGGCTATCTCTTTCTGATAGTTACAGCTTGCCGACAGAGTCCATTAACTGGATGTGCCGGCAGGCTTTTTTTGTTACAATCATTTTGTGACAGCCAGGGAATCACTTGTTTTTTCAAAACAAAAAAGGCAAGATATTGTCATCTAACCTTTAGCTTTGTTTCAGTTATAATGAATGATATGTTTTCCGCAATTACAAAGTCTTCTTATACAGCTGCTTACTTACACTCATTAAATCTTGAACAATATGTGTGTTGCTGCTGTCGAGCAGCACTTTTATATATTGGATATCGTGAGAGATCGGGAAGGGTCCGTGAATCTGCTCAAGCTCGGCGATCATTTCACGATTCATTCTTTTTTGTTCATGAATCAGCTTTAACACTGATTCTTGTGTTACTGTATAGTCACTGGGATCTTTCTCCATTGCTTGTCCAGCCTCCTTGGTTGCCGTAAGCTTTTTACATATTGTAATCGGTATAGCCGGAAGATTCTACTTCTAAAACTTTTTAAAATCCAATTTCCGTAAATCGGAGCATGTCTAAAGAATGAATTTGAAACCTGAAGAGATTTTAAACGTATAAATAAGTAAAACGTCCCTGATCTTTTGTCATGGACAATTCACAATAGGAGTGTGGAATGAATTGAACCGTAATCAAGCTATTATTGCATCACTTTGTTATTTCAGTGTGTTCATTGCGCCAATCATTGTGCCGATTGTCGCATATTTTGTTGTAAATGAGAAAGAAACAAAACGCCATGCGATACGCTCTCTTATTTCTCACATTGTTCCGTTTGTCGGCTGGCTGTTCCTTTTTATTGCTTTACTTGGCGGAGCCGTTGCGATTGATGGAGACAGCTTGCTTCCTGTATTTGTAATCATCGGGGGAGCGGTTATTTATTTCTTAGTTGTCATTGGCATTATCATTTGGAATGTGATTCAGGGCATTAAGGTCCTGCGTGCAGCATAAGTAGACAATGGGGAGGAGATCGTAATGAAGCAAGAAAAGGAACGAATCCTTAAGCTTGTTGAGGAAGGAAAGCTTACAGCACAAGAAGCTTTGACACTGATTGAAAAGCTTGACAGCGACTACAAGGAAAAAGAAGAGAAAATCACAGCGCTCTCAGTTCACGTTCATGACGAGGAAGAGCCATTTACAACGGCAAAAAAAGAAAGCGGTAAACCGTCTTTAGGAGCCAAGCTGTTTGACTGGATTGATTCTGCTGTGAAAAAGGTCAAGGAAGTTGACCTTGATTTAAACTTTGGCCATGCGTATGATGTTCAGCACATTTTTCAATTTAAAGATACTGACTTTTCCAGTGTTGAGCTGCAAATTGCCAATGGCAGCGTAAATATCGTCCCTTGGGAAGATGACGATATCAGAGCGGAATGCCAGGCGAAGGTATATCGCGCTGACAACCAGGATGCGGCGAGACACGCATTTCTTCAGCATATTGAATGTGAAATCAAAGGTAATAAGTTTTTTATCCGTACTGAGAAAAAGACGATGAAAACGAATGTCACTTTGTATATTCCTCAGAAGGAGTATGATAAGATTCGGGTGAAGCTGTTTAACGGTCCGGTCAGAGGGGAACATTTACATGTAAAAGAGTTCTCAGCGAAAACGACAAACGGCGTGCTGTCGTTCTCGTATTTAACAGCCGAAAAAGCCATAGCTGAAACGGCCAACGGGCAAATTAAGCTCGCAAGCCACAGCTGCGGTACGATAGAAGCGGAAACCATTAACGGATTGATCGATCTCCGAGGGAAAAGCGAATCCATTGACGTTCAAAGCTTTAACGGAAATATTGCGATTAACGTAACAGAATCAGACTGCCGCTCCATTTATGCAAAAACAACGACTGGAAATGTAGAGCTTGCAATTCCGGACGATCTCGCAGTGAAGGCAGAGCTGAAAAGCAATCTTGGTACGCTGTCCCATGAATTAATGGATGTAGAGATGCTGAAGGAAAAAAATGATACGATTCAAAAAGAAATGATGTTCACTTCAAATCAGGCACATGATCAAAACATCACCGTCTTCTCAGAATCACTAACAGGCGCCATCAAACTAAAGTACTCACAGAGGTGATCGAATGAATAAGCTTTATCGCTCAGAAAAAAATAAGAAAATCGCCGGTGTTATCGGAGGTCTCGCGGAATATTTCAATTGGGACGCATCACTCCTCAGAGTCATAACTGTCATCTTAGCCATTATGACAAGTGTCTTGCCGGTTTTGCTCATTTATATCATTTGGATTTTTATCGTCCCGTCAGAAAGGGATATGAAATGACATGGTAAAATGGGCAGTCAGCATTTTAGTCAATGCATTGTTATTAATCGTCATTGATGGATATATTGACTCCATCCATATCAGCAGCATTGGGGCAGCGATTATCGCCAGCCTCATTTTATCGATCTTAAACGTGCTGATTAAACCGCTTTTAATTATATTTACACTGCCGGTCACCATGGTGACGCTTGGACTCTTCTTGTTTGTGATTAACGCCATCACGCTTATGATGACCGCGTCCATTATGGGTGACAGCTTTCAAATCGACGGCTTCGGCACAGCGATATGGGCATCCGTTATCCTGTCGGTCTTCCATTTGCTGATTCAAAAAGGCATTTTAGAGCCGCTTAGAAAAAAATAAAAAAAGCTGCCCGCAAAGGCAGCTTTTTTACATGTGGTGCTTTTTTTGTTTCGTGCGCTTCTGCGGCGAAAACATTGGCGGAAGAAGGCAAAAGCTCAATGCGGCAAATCCAAGGCCTAGGAGGCTAAAGGACATGGCAGACGGCATCATTGTGAGCAAGTAGGCAGATACCATCGGACCTGCTGCCATGCCTGTATATCGGATAAAGTTAAACATTCCGATTGCACTCCCTCTGTTGTGCTCAAATTCATTAGTAATCATTGTAGAGTACAAGGGAGGAATAACCCCCATCGAGATGCCAAACAGTGCCAGCGTCAGAGCCATGAGAACGAGAGAAACGGAATGTGTAACAGCAAATAAAATGATGCTGCAGGCGGCAATCACATTGCTTCCGATAAACAAGGTGTGCAGCCCGATTTTTGCCTGTATTCTTTTAAACAGAAACGTACCTGCAATCGTGCTCAGCGCCAGCGGCAAATATAACAGTCCTGCTATACCCACATCTATATGGTAATGCTCTGTCAGCAATATTGGGAGGTAGACAATTACTGCAAAATAAATGAAAAAGAGAACAAAACTTAAAGTCAAAATGACGTTCCCTGTTCGATTTGTAAATATTGATTTATAATGAGCGAACACATTGCCTTTGGCTTGCTGCATAGATTCAGTTGGACAATCTTTAGGAAAGGTGATGCTGTTTGTCACCAGCAAAACGATCGAGATGGCCGCAAGTATCCAAAAAATCCCTTCGTATCCGGCTGCTCCGCCTATGAATCCTCCTAAAACTGGGGCAATAGCCGGTGCGACAGACAGGAGCATTTGATACGTTCCCATTGCACTCCCGCGTTCATTGCCTGTAAACAGCTGTCCGATCGTTGTGGCAGCAATAAGAGGCAGTGCTGCGGAACCGGCTGCCTGTATCATTCTGAATATCAGAAACAAAGTAAAGTCAGTAGTCACCGCACAGCCGATGCTGGCTGCTGCCGTTGCCAGAATACCGGTAATCAAGACGATCCGAGCGCCTTTAAAATCAATGATCGCTCCTAATATAATTTGCATTATTGCTGTCACAATCATAAAAACTGAGACTGACAGGTTCACCATAGCTGTGGAAACATGGAATGATTCTTTAATGATCGGAAGAATAGGTGAATAAATGTTCTGGCTTAAAGATGCAAAAAATGCACTGAAGCAAACAGTGTATAAGATCAATACTGCCTTTGATTTTGTATGAGCCAAAGTGTACACCGCCTTTTTGTTTACTTTACAGGTTTGTCCGGAGTCCCATCGGTTTGTTCTGCTTCAAGTGTTGACGTCAACTGCTCTAGAAACTTCAATACAGCCTTTTGTTCTTCTTGTGAAAATGAATCGAGGAATTGGTAAAAAGCCAGCTCCTTTTTTTTATGCAGTTTCTCATGTAAGTCGAAAATCCGTCTGCCTTTACGGGTTAATTTAAAATAAACTTCTTTTTTGTTATCTGTCAGCTGATAGCTGTTAATGAATTCTTCCTTGATCAGTTTTGTGCTGATTTTCGTTACATTCGCTTTCGATAAGTTCATTTTTCTGGCAATCCCCGCATTGTTAATGGGTTCATGCTGGCCGATGCAGTCAATGACGTGAATGCTTGTCATATTTTTGGGAATTTCAGCTACATCCTCTTCTGCGGCCTCCTTAAAAAATTGCTGAAGTGAAGTGTTCGCTTTTTGTTCATTAAGGTGCAGCAGTCTCACGTATATGTCGTATATCATCTGTTTTGTCAAATCAGACATAGGCTACCTTCTTTCTTAGGAATAATAGTTTACGATGAAACAATAAAACAAATCGTTTACTCGTGAACAATTTTATTTTATCTTTTCTTGTTTTCGTTGTCAATTGTTGGTGTTTAGACTATTTGTTGATATGTCATGCTGAATATGCGTGTAAAAAGTGTGTGTAAAAAGTGATGTTTACATTTATTTTCAAATATTTGGGCACAGATCATATTGACGTTTGGAAGGAAAAGGGATAAAATGACTAATGTTTACTAGTAAACATTTATCATGATATGGGTATTGAAAATGATTATTAAAATCTTAAAAAACATTTGGAAACTTTAAGTGATGCCTGCCATTCGTCTTGTTCAGTTGTTCTAGCTATTCCATCTTGTATTTGAGGGTGATGACTTAAAGCGGGATAAGTTTTAGGGGTGAATGAGATGACCGGAATGGTAACGGAAAGAAGGTCTGTGCATTTTATTGCTGAGGCATTAACAGAAAACTGCAGAGAAATATTTGAACGGCGCAGGCATGTTTTGGTGGGAATCAGCCCATTTAACAGCAGGTTTTCAGAGGATTATATTTACAGATTAATTGGATGGGCGAAAGCTCAATTTAAAAGCGTTTCAGTTTTACTTGCAGGGCATGAGGCCGCTAATCTTCTAGAAGCGCTTGGAACTCCGAGAGGAAAGGCTGAACGAAAAGTAAGGAAAGAGGTATCACGAAACAGGAGATTTGCAGAAAGAGCTCTTGTGGCTCATGGCGGGGATCCGAAGGCGATTCATACATTTTCTGATTTTATGGATAACAAAGCCTACCAGCTGTTGAGACAAGAAGTTGAACATGCATTTTTTGATCAGCCTCATTTTCGACATGCTTGTTTGGACATGTCTCGTGAAGCGATAATCGGGCGTGCACGGGGCGTCAGTTTGATGATGGAAGAAGTCAGTGAGGATATGCTGAATTTGGCTGTGGAATATGTCATAGCTGAGCTGCCGTTTTTTATCGGAGCTCCGGATATTTTAGAGGTGGAAGAGACGCTCCTTGCTTATCATCGTCCGTGGAAGCTGGGTGAGAAGATCAGTAACCATGAATTTTCTATTTGTATGCGGCCGAATCAAGGGTATCTCATTGTACAGGAAATGGCGCAGATGCTTTCTGAGAAACGGATCACATCTGAAGGATGATAGGGGGAGTAAAACATGAGCCAATCGATTAAATTGTTTAGTGTGCTTTCTGATCAATTTCAAAACAATCCATATGCTTATTTTTCACAACTGCGGGAGGAAGATCCGGTTCATTATGAAGAGTCGATAGACAGTTATTTTATCAGCCGCTATCATGATGTCCGCTATATCCTTCAGCATCCGGATATCTTCACGACGAAATCACTTGTTGAGCGTGCCGAACCAGTCATGCGAGGCCCTGTGCTGGCCCAAATGCATGGAAAAGAACACTCTGCCAAAAGAAGAATTGTAGTGAGAAGCTTCATCGGTGACGCACTGGATCATCTGTCTCCATTGATTAAACAAAATGCAGAAAACTTGTTAGCGCCTTATCTTGAAAGAGGGAAAATTGATCTCGTCAATGATTTTGGAAAGACGTTTGCGGTGTGCGTCACGATGGACATGCTCGGGCTGGATAAAAGAGACCATGAAAAAATCTCTGAGTGGCACAGCGGAGTTGCCGATTTTATCACGAGTATCTCTCAATCTCCTGAAGCGCGGGCACATTCGTTATGGTGCAGCGAACAGCTTTCCCAATACTTGATGCCGGTCATTAAAGAACGTCGCGTCAATCCGGGATCAGATTTAATTTCCATCCTATGTACTTCTGAATATGAAGGCATGGCGATGTCGGACAAGGATATACTCGCACTGATTCTTAATGTGCTGTTAGCCGCAACGGAACCGGCTGATAAGACGCTGGCACTGATGATCTACCATTTGCTCAACAATCCTGAGCAGATGAATGATGTTTTGGCTGACCGTTCGTTAGTTCCGAGAGCCATTGCGGAGACATTGCGTTATAAACCGCCGGTTCAGCTGATTCCGCGGCAGCTGTCCCAAGATACAGTGGTCGGCGGTATGGAAATCAAAAAAGATACGATTGTTTTTTGTATGATCGGTGCGGCTAACCGGGACCCTGAAGCATTTGAACAGCCTGACGTGTTTAATATTCATCGGGAAGATCTTGGCATCAAGAGCGCTTTTAGCGGCGCCGCCCGGCATCTCGCTTTCGGATCCGGCATTCATAACTGTGTAGGAGCAGCTTTTGCCAAAACCGAAATCGAAATTGTAGCTAATATTGTGCTGGATAAGATGCGGAATATCAGATTAGAGGAAGATTTTTGTTATGCTGAGTCCGGTCTGTATACACGCGGACCCGTCTCACTTCATATTGTATTTGACAGGGCTTAATAATATGGAAAGGTCTCTCCCGTGCGGGTGAGGCTTTTTTACATATGCTTGATCCACAAGTTAATAAACGCAGTCACTGTTTTCAACTCATCAATTGAAAATTCATTGAAGAGCTGTTTGTATTGCTCCTTTGCTTTTTGATGAAGCTGTTCATGTAACCCCGCCAGTTCTTTGCCGCTTTCAGTTAACGTATAAAAAATTTCTTTTTTGTTGCCCGGCTTTTTTGTCACTGTAATGATGTTATGTTTCAACAAAGCTTGAATTGCTTTTGAAACAGCTGCTTTTGAGATATGTAAGCGGGATGCTAAGAAGCTGTTATTCACATTTTTGCTGGTATGTAAACAGGAAACAATGTGAAGCTGGGTCAATGTCCAGTCTTTTTTGAGGTGGTCGAGATGTTGTGAGGACGGAATCTGCACCTTTTGCCAGACGCGTTTATCTCTTTTTAATGCGAATTGTTGTATAGCTTGAAATAATTCATCATGAATGCTGTTGTTCATCAATTTGCCTCTCTGATTTAATTGTTAACTGGTTAACTATCCTTAGTTTACTGGGGAATAGTGGAATTTTCAAGAGGCAGACGTTTTTTTGTTCTTTATGCACAAAAATGAACTCATAAGCTTCCCTGTTCAGACGCAAAATACATGAAAAGGGAGGTGCTTTGATGAGGAAATACACGGTTATTGCTTCTATATTACTGTCTTTTCTTTCCGTTTTGTCTGGCGGCCATCATGAATCGAAAGCTTTTCCTGTTGTTCAGCAGGAACCATTTCAGACGCCTCATTACATACCCTTGCTTGAAAATCCTCCTCAAATTGATGTGAAAGCTGAAATGAGAAACAATCTAATGATTGAGGCTCAAGTTCGCGATAATTCGTATCAAGCATTTTCCGCCTTTCTTTTTTATAAACAAAGTAATGAGCTGGGCTACAAAATGGTGCCGATGGACCCGACCCCCGGAGCGGTCCGCAAGTTTTTGGCACAAATTCCGAAACGTTTGATTTGGAACAGCGAGCTTGAGTATTACATTGTGATGTCGAATGGGAAGCAGCGGGTGAAGTCGGAGACGAAGAAACTGAAGCTTGAAGGATACCAGGCTGACCTTGCCCATATTCCGGAGCTTCTGATCACAGAGCTGGCGGTTGATACGAAGAATATAGGACGTGCAGACGGTTATGAATTTATTGAGATTTTTAATACGACTGACAGAACGATTGATTTTAAAGACTACCATATCCGTTACCGCTACCCAAAAGAAGGGCCTGACTCCGATCTGATTTGGAGACCTGCTGAAAGGATCTTGATACCATCCGGCGAAACGTTTGTCGTCTGGCTGAAACCTGCCGGGCATCCAGAATTGACGTCAGAGGATTTCAATCGTTATTATCAGACACAACTAAAAGAAGGAAAAAATCTCGCGGTGATAGACGAGACAGAGGGTATGGCCAATACGAGGCCGCGGGCCGTTGTGATATCAACGAATACAGGAAAGGACATTTCGGTTGCGCATTATCGGAAACATGCGCTGCGCCGGCTGTCATCAGTGCTTTATAAGTATCCGCTGAACGGAACCGCAGAACTTCTGAACATTTCAATCGGGGAAAAGAATCCATCTCCCGGAACCGTATTACAGGCACAGGTGCCCGAGCAGAAACGGAAAATCAAGCTCGATAAAGAAAAGCCGGTCATTGAGGATTTAACTGACCGCAAGCCTGTCCGCCCTGCTGAAAGCATTGAGCTGCGGGCTGACATACGGGACCGAAGTCTAGTGAAAACAGCGGCCTTTTACTACCGGACGGATGAGAACAAACCGTTTAAGCGAATTCTTGCTGAAAAAGACCGCAACGATAATCTCTACCATTATATTGTGTATTCGCCTGAATTGATCGGGAAGGATCAGCTAGAGTATTATGTGGCGGCCGGGGACGGGATCAATGAAGCGAGAACGCCGGTCAAAATGATTGATATTAAACAAACAAGCAAGTCGCACGGTCTGCGGATGAATATTGAAAACAGAGACACGCTGTCGGGAACTCAATTTCTCAAAGCCACGACAGAAGGGCGAGCTGACCGCATTAAGCTGTGGATTGACGGGAAAAAACAAGTGACAGAGCCCGCAATGGAAAAGGAAGTATATTTTGCATTCGATACGAGGAAAACGAACCTTTATTTTAAAAACGCGGTAACGATGGAAGGCAAAGTGCTGAAGGTGTTCGATGATACAACAAATAAATACCGCACCTATTCTGTTCCGTTGCCAGAGACACTGCTTCGGAAAGGGAAGCAGCTGCAGCGTATTACAATACGATCGGGTTCGAAGGTGTCTCCGTTTGATACGGCTGAAAACCGTGATGACTTCTTAGTCAAAAACGCCCGATTGGTGTTATCGGATGGAACGGTGATCAGGGATCAGAGGGTGTCCCCTGAGAAGGAACTCTTTATTGGCGATAATCAGCGCTCGAATAAAAGCTGGCAATTTCAGTTCAATCTGCCTGACGGACTATTTACATCACAGCTGCTGGAGTGGGATACATCAAAGCTTTCTGAAGGCGCTCACCATATTCAAGCAAGCGACGGCAAGGAAAATGTCAGCCTGGTTGTACGGGTAGATAATTCAGGACCTCACATTGAGCCGAATATCACCGAGGGGCAAACGTATAAAGGAAACCTTATCCTGCAGGCGGATATGTATGATAAATGGAGCAAAATTGAGGAAGCGGAAGCGTCTTTAGATGGAGAAAGCATTACACTCCCATATCATACGTCCTCTTCTGATCTTTTGCCGGGAAAACATTCTCTAAAAGTGACAGCAACGGATCTCGCGGGCAATAAAACAGTGATTGAGAGGATATTTAAAACCGAACGAGAGCATCCGGACCAGCCGGAGGTTATAGACAGCGAAGCCGACACGCATAAGGCCAAGCTTTCTGTACGGGTGAAAGATCCGACGAATGATGCCATGGATGTTGGTTTTTATAGGGGATTTCAATATACAGCGCGCAATCATGTGAAAATATTTAAGCACGCGTCACTGACTGAACCGCCGAAAAGCTTTGTGCCGGAAAGGGAGACCCCATTTACGAATAAAGAATTGGAGCGGGTATCAGCTGCTGATGGAAAAACAGTATCGACAGAAAACAAAGAGCTTTTCCCTTATCATCGCTTTGAAGTGACGGTTGATCCATCAATTGATGAGAATGATCTGGCAGAAGCAGTCTGGAAGGGCAGTTCTTTGCCGGGGAGAAAGGTGACGATGTATGCTTGGAATTATCGGACAAACGAATGGCAGCCTGTTGACAGCTTCGTCGCGAAGGATGACAAATCGTTTACGCTGAAAGCGTCTGTGATTGCCGCCGATTTTGTACGGGAGTCGAAAATGAATGTGATTGTACAGGATGAAATTCCTCCTGCGAAGGATATGTACACATTTGTCTGGATGTCTGATACACAGTATTACGCCGAAAGCTATCCGCATATTTTTGATAAACAGACAGAATGGATAAAAGATAATCAAAAGCAGCTCAATATCAAATATGTGTTCCACACGGGTGATATTGTAGATGATTCCGCTGATATCAGACAGTGGAAAAACGCTGATCGGTCAATGTCCGTTCTGGATAAGAGCGGAATACCTTACGGCGTGCTGGCCGGCAACCACGATGTGGGGCATAAGGACGGCTCCTACAGGGCGTTTGGCAAATATTTTGGCAGCGATCGTTTTGATAAAAAATTGCATTATGGCGGTTCCTATAAAAACAACCGCGGACATTATGACCTGATTTCTAGCAACGGCAATGATTATATCATGCTGTACATGGGATGGGGCATTACGGATGAAGACATCGCGTGGATGAATCAGGTGCTGAAGAAACACCCTGACCGGATAGCAATTTTAGCTTTTCATGAGTATTTGCTGGTCAGCGGAAACAGAAGCCCGATCGGAGAGAAAATATTCAAAGAAATCGTAAAGCCGAACCCGAATGTCGTGATGGTATTGAGCGGGCATTATCATAGTGCGATGAGAAAAACAGATGAGCTGGATGATGATGGTGATGGGAAGCCGGATCGTCTTGTGCATCAAATGCTGGCCGATTATCAGGGCGGGCCAGAAGGCGGTCAAGGGTATTTGCGTTTGCTTCAATTTGACCAGGCAAATGACATGGTGCACGTATCGACGTATTCTCCGTATGTAAAGGATAAGAATTACTATGATACGGATACCTATGGCAACAAGGATGAATTTTCCCTTTCGCTTGATTTGAAGCCAAGAATCAAAAAGGTGGAAACCGATTATTTTGAATGTAACGTATATACCAATGAAGAGCTCGGAAAACGGGAGCAAGTGAAGAGCGGGGATACAGCTGAATTCCGCTGGGATCATCTTGAACCGCAGTCTGTTTATTATTGGTACATTATAGTGGAAGACAGTTTTAACGGCAAAACGAAATCACCGATCTGGAAGTTCAAGACGAAAAAAGAAACATATCGTCCGGCACCAGACCAGTTTGATTTTCGCCATGTCTCCAATCCTTAAAAAGGGTTGGAGGCTTTTTTTATGAAAGACGATCCATATAGTGGACAAATGTATAACGGTCGCCTCTGTATACGGATTTTGCATGCTCAAAAGCAGTTCCGTTCTGCAGATATGTTGTTCGTTTAATTAATAGGACTGGCGCTCCCTTTTGAATACCAAGAATGTTCGCTTCTTCCGTGGTGGCAGCGCTTGGCTCAAGCTCCTGTTTTGCACGGGAAATCGGTATGCTATTGTACCTTTCAATATGATCATAGATCGACGACTGAAAATGCGATTCGTTCAATTCACCCGCAAGCTCAAACGGAATATGTGAGGACTCAATCGCCATCGGAATATCATTTGCCAGCCGCACCCGAGTGATTTTATGGATAGAGGAGGGGTGCCCGCAGCCTAATATAGCCGCGAGTTCCTCAGTTGAATCAATAAGCTGATAATCAATGAGCCTGCTGCCCGGTGTCATCCCGCGGCTTTTCATATCCTCGGTAAAGCTTGTCAGCCCTTGAAGTGCTTGTTCCATTTTTGGCTTGCTGACAAAGGTGCCCCGCCCTTTCAGGCGATAGAGCAAGCCTTCATTAACTAAATTAGAAAGCGCCTGGCGAACTGTCATCCGGCTGATCCCGAATTGTTCGGCATATTCGCGCTCAGAAGGAAGAGGCATATCCGGCTGCAGCTCTCCGTTCTTAATTTGGGTTTTTAATTGCTCCATAATCTGATAGTAAATCGGAATAGGCGATTGTTTATTGATATTCATAAGTCAGCATGTTCCTTTCAAGGTCTTAATGACGCGGCTTCACGATCAATCAAAACCGTAACATCGGAATGCAGGTGCAAAGCAGATGCGGGAAAATCTTCGCTGATATTTCCTTCTAACAGCTTACGAACAGCTTCCGCTTTGCTTTTTCCAGAAATGAGCAGCAGAATGCGCTTGCTTGAGAGTATCGTTTGAATTCCCATTGTCAGTGCTTTTTTCGGCACGCTGTCTATAGAAGGAAAATATCTGGCATTCGCTTGGCGGGTTTGCTCATTTAATGTCACAACATGAGTTCGCGACTTGAAAGAGGTTCCCGGTTCGTTAAAGCCGATGTGTCCGTTTCGGCCGATGCCGAGAAGCTGAATGTCAGTGCCGCCGAGGGACTCGACTAGCTGTTCAAACCGTCTGCATTCGGCTTCCAAATCGTCTGCATTTCCATTCGGAATAAAATGCCGGCTAGGCTTGCTGTCGATATGCTGAAATAAACGGTCATTCATATAGAAGTGATAGCTGTTCGGGTCATTGCTTGAAAGTCTGGCGTACTCATCCAAATTAACTGTAGTGACGTTTTGAAATGAGAGATTCTCAGTTTGGTGCAGGCGGATCAGCTCGCGATACGTGCCTTCCGGTGTGCCGCCCGTCGCTAACCCGAGAACGGCATCAGGTTTTTCTTTGATTGTATCTGCCGTTATTCTGGCTGCTTTTTGGCTTAGCTCTTCATACGTTTGACATTCCATTACTTTCATATCTGGTCAGCCTCCTTGGATATAAATGCAATGTTTCCGCGGCAAATGGTGAGAATCACCTCGCAATCACTGCTGACAATCACCAAATCTGCATCTTTTCCCACAGTCACACTGCCTTTTCGGTCAAAGATGCCCAGCTGTTTGGCCGCGTTTGCAGAAGTTATATTAGCTATATCCGTCCAAGAGCAATTTGTAAACTCACGCATATGCCGTGCGCCTTCGTTCATTTTGAGGATCGAACCGGCAAGGGTTCCGTCTGAAAGAAGAGCTGTTCGTCCTCTTACCGTCACACTTTGGCCGCCGAACTCATATACGCCGTCTTTCAGGCCTTTTGCCCTCATGGAATCGGTAATTAAAATGAGCTTGCTGCTGCCTTTCGCCAAAAAAGCAAGCTTTGCAGCTAAAGGGTGGGAGTGAATGCCATCGGCGATAAGCTCTGTCACAAACCCATCATGGGCCAGCGCCGTTCCGATCACTCCGGGCTCTCGGTGATGAAACGGGCTCATCGCGTTGTACAGATGGGTCATATGGCTCGCCCCTGCTTTTGCGGCATCCGACAGCAATGCGGAATCGGCATCCGTGTGCCCCATGGATGCGATAATCGATTCGTCTTTCAAATGGCGGATCAGTTCAAAATGCTGATCCTCCTCCGGCGCAAGTGTAACAATTTTGATCAGTCCGCCCGCCTCCTGCTGCCACTTTTTGAAAAGCGCAACATCCGAAGGCCTAATCCACTCCTTTGGCTGCGCTCCGGCTCTTTTAGGCGAAACAAAGGGGCCCTCTAAATGAATGCCGAGCAGTTCTGCACCTAATAAAGAGGACTCTTCAGCCGCTTTCCACTCTCTTGCGTTCACCAAAGCTTGAGAAATGTTCCCATGCTCTTGGGTAATCGTTGTGGCTAAAAAGCTCGTCGTGCCTTCTTCGGGAAGTCTTGACGACATGATGTCGAGCGCAGAAAAGCTTGCATCCATCGTATCTGCGCCATAGCCGCCGTGGATATGAATGTCAATCATGCCGGGAAGCAAAACGGAATTCGCAGGTGCTTGAATCTCTTTTGAATATGGCTCCTTGGGCCGTTCTGTTGAGACTGTGCTGATTTTTCCGTCATTGATTCCGACATAGCCGTTTTTGATTACTTCATTTTCTGTCACGATCGCAATGTCTTTGATAAGAAGACTCTCTGCCATAGATGATCCGCCTTTCTGGAATTTGAATACCTTTATTTTACTCTTTTTCAGACTAGTGATCTAGACCAGCTGAGGTGTTTTCCCGCCTTTTATAAAATCTGTTTTAGGTTCAAGCCTGAAAGTGATAAAATGAAAGTATTGTGAGCAAGCTCGGGGCAGCCCGGAACAGGAGGAACATATCGTGGCAAAGGTTCGCACAAAAGACGTAATGGAACAGTTCAATTTGGAATTAATCAGCGGAGAAGAAGGAATTAACCGCCCGATTACAATGAGTGACCTATCAAGACCAGGCATTGAAATTGCCGGATATTTTACATATTACCCGAGAGAGCGCGTGCAGCTTCTCGGAAAAACAGAGCTTTCTTTCTTTGAACAGCTTCCGGAAGAGGATAAAAAACAGCGAATGGATTCTCTGTGCACTGATGTAACACCAGCTATTATTCTTTCTAGAGATATGCCCATCCCGCAGGAGCTGATTGACGCCTCCGAGAAAAATGGGGTGCCTGTCCTCAGATCGCCGCTGAAAACGACAAGACTGTCAAGCCGTTTAACCAACTTCCTTGAGAGCAGGCTGGCGCCTACCACAGCAATTCATGGCGTTCTTGTCGATATATATGGTGTCGGCGTGCTGATCACAGGAAAAAGCGGCGTCGGGAAAAGTGAAACAGCGCTGGAGCTTGTGAAAAGAGGGCATCGCCTTGTTGCCGATGATTGCGTTGAAATTCGGCAGGAGGATCAGGATACCCTTGTCGGAAACGCTCCGGAATTAATTGAGCATCTCCTTGAAATCAGGGGCCTTGGCATTATCAATGTGATGACGCTATTTGGCGCTGGCGCGGTCAGAAGCAATAAACGAATCACGATTGTCATGAATCTTGAACTCTGGGAGCAGGGCAAGCAATACGACCGGCTCGGACTTGAGGAAGAGACCATGAAAATCATTGATACAGAAATTACAAAACTGACGATTCCCGTCCGCCCAGGCCGAAATCTTGCAGTCATCATCGAAGTGGCAGCAATGAACTTCAGATTGAAGCGGATGGGGCTGAATGCCGCTGAACAATTTACCAACAAGCTGGCGGACGTCATTGAAGACGGTGAACAAGAAGAATAGGAGTTGGCGTTAAATGAATGAAGCGATAGAACCACTCAATCCGATAGCATTTCAGCTGGGGCCGTTAGCCGTCCATTGGTACGGAATCATTATCGGTCTCGGTGCTTTGCTCGGGCTGTGGATTGCGATGAGGGAAAGTGAAAAACGGGGGCTGCAGAAAGATACGTTTATTGATCTTGTCCTGTTTGCCATTCCAATTGCGATTATTTGCGCACGAATTTATTACGTTGCCTTTGAATGGGACTATTATGCGGCACATCCGGGAGAAATCATTAAGATTTGGAAGGGCGGCATTGCCATTCATGGCGGATTAATCGGCGCCATTTTAACGGGTTATGTGTTTTCGAGAGTGAAAAACCTTTCGTTCTGGAAGCTTGCGGATATTGCCGCGCCCAGCATTTTGCTCGGCCAGGCGATCGGCCGCTGGGGGAACTTCATGAATCAGGAAGCGCACGGCGAGGCTGTCAGCAGAGCCTTTTTAGAAAACCTGCACCTGCCTGAATTTATCATCAATCAAATGTATATCAATGGGCAATATTATCATCCTACTTTTTTATATGAATCACTATGGAGCTTTGTCGGCGTCATTGTTTTACTGCTGCTGCGCAGAGCGAATTTGCGTAGAGGCGAGATGTTCTTGATCTATATCATTTGGTATTCAATCGGAAGATACTTTATTGAAGGAATGCGGACTGACAGCTTAATGCTGACTGATTCACTTCGCATCGCTCAGGTGATTTCAATCGTATTGATTGTTTTGGCTGTGGCAGCCATCATCTTCAGACGCGTCAAGGGATATTCGAAGGAGCGGTACGCGGAGTAGACGTCAACAAAGGGGGATGAGGGATGAAGAAGATCTTTCTGGCCGGTCTTGCAGCAGGTTTTCAAACAACATGGACGCTGGGTAAAGTGATTTTCCCGGTAACGCTATTGGTCACTTTGCTTCAGCATACCCCTGTCATGGATTGGCTTGTACGGCTGATTACACCGGTAATGGGTCTCTTCGGGCTTTCTGGTGAAGCGGCCATTCCGCTTGTACTGGGAAATATGCTGAATCTGTATGCGGGAATTGCCGGGATTTTAACATTGGATTTATCTGTGAAAGAAGTCTTTATTTTAGCTGTTATGCTTTCTTTCTGTCATAACTTGATTATCGAATCGACAGTTGCCGCAAAGGTTGGTATCAGAATTGGCGTCATATTGGCCGTGCGCATCGGTTTGGCCGCTGTGTCAGCCATCGTCATCAACCTCATTTGGCATGGCGGAAAGGAAACGGCGCAGTACGGTTTTATCGCTGCGAAGAGCGCGGCGCCAGACAGCTGGCTAGGAATGTTGGCAGAAGCATTAACGAAAGCCGGACTTGGTGTTTTGCAGCTGGCGGCAATTGTCATCCCGCTGATGATTATCATCCAGTTTTTAAGAGATTTAGGCTGGCTGCATCGGTTCTCCAGGTGGCTGTCTCCGTTTACGCAGCTGCTTGGCATGAATAAAAATACGTCTATGACAATGGTGGCGGGACTGACAATTGGTCTGGCCTACGGAGCGGGTGTCATGATCAAAGCTGTCGAGGATGACGGCGTGAGCAAGCGGGACATGACATTGGCATTTATATTTCTCGTTGCCTGCCACGCGGTCGTGGAAGATACACTTGTCTTTATTCCGCTTGGCATACCGGTCTGGCCGCTTCTTTTGATTCGTGTCACCACAGCAGTTCTGCTGACAATGGCTATTGCGCATACATGGAAAAAGTGGAAACCCTCAGCGGTTGGAAAGGAAGCAATATGAGTGACAAACAAGTAACGACGATTCTGTTTGATTTAGACGGAACGCTTATTAATACGAATGAATTAATTATCGCGTCCTTTTTGCATACACTGGAGCATTATTATCCGAGCAAGTATAAACGAGAAGATGTCCTTGCATTTATCGGGCCGTCTCTTTTTGATACGTTCTCTTCGATGGACCCTGATAAATGCGAGGATATGATCGCTATGTACAGAGCGTACAATCATGACATGCATGATTCACTCGTGACTGAATATGAAACGGTATATGAGACCCTGGATGCATTAAAAAAAGCCGGCTTTACATTAGGAATTGTGACAACAAAATTAAGAGATACTGTCAATATGGGCCTCAAGCTCACGGGAATCGGCGAATTCTTTGAAACAGTTGTCACCCTTGATGATGTGACGAATGCAAAGCCTGATCCCGAGCCTGTGCTGTTAGCGCTGAAACAGTTAGGAAGCAAGTCCGAGGAAGCCATTATGGTCGGAGATAATTACCACGATGTGCTGGCAGGCAAAAACGCCGGTACAAAAACGGCAGGAGTCGCATGGACGATTAAAGGGCCGGAAATGCTGGCGAAGCATGAGCCGGATTTTATGCTTGAGAAAATGAGTGATCTATTACAAATCGTTGGAGTGAAGTAATCTGTGAGAAAAACAGATCGTCATCCGGTCTCGGGGGCCAACTCACTGTGGCATGTCTATCAAACGGTACCTTTTTTAAAGGTCGTCAAAAATTTCATTGTCATTCAAATTGCGAGATATACGCCGTTTATAGGGATGAAAAACTGGCTGTACCGTACATTTCTGCGGATGAAGGTTGGAAAACAGACATCCTTTGCCCTCATGGTGATGCCAGATATCATGTTTCCGGAAAAGATCTTAGTCGGAACAAATACAATCATCGGGTACAATACGACCATTCTGGCCCATGAGTATTTGATTCACGAATACCGGATCGGCACAGTTCTGATCGGGGACGAAGTGATGATTGGTGCCAACACGACCATTCTGCCCGGGGTGAAAATAGGAGATGGCGCAGTTGTGTCCGCCGGAACGCTTGTCCATAAGGATGTGCCTGACGGGGCATTTGTCGGCGGAAATCCGATGAGGATCATCTATACGAAGGAAGAAATGCAAGAAAGATTGAAAAAGTCCGCTGAATAACATCAGCGGACTTTTTTTGTTAAAATTGAGTGTTGTTGTTTTCGTAAATATGCTGAACACCAATCCATTTTTGACCGACATTAGAGTAGCGTGTATTTGTCATTCTGACCGTGCTTGTTTTGCTGTCCGTCCGGAATATCGCTTCCTTCATGTTTGTGATGGTGCACTTATCGATGATCACATCAACGTGGAAGGTTGAACCGCCAAGCTGTCTTATGAACTTTCCGCCATTGTCTGCCGTGAAGTTTTTCACTGTGAATGTACTGGCTTTATTGATTTGGAATATCTTATCTGACGCTTTTTGAGCAGAACCGCCGTCGATCGTCACTTTTCCTTCCTTCTTCACCGTTAACGCATCCTCACCAACATCTTCCCATTTCACATTCTGAATGTTAACGTTTCCATAAGTGTGTACGCCATCAGCGGCAGGGGCGCCAAGCACCACATTTTTCAGGGTTGCACCATCCTCCACACGAAAAACAGGGTCTTGGTTTTCTGACTGGCTTCCGTCGCCTAATTCTTTCCCTGCCACAAACCGCTGTCCTTTCCCGTCATATGTTGTATTTTTTGGTACGATAATTGTTTCGTGCACCACTTTGTCTGCTGCAAAAGCGGTTGATGATTGAAACTGGCTGAACCCCATAACCAAACCGAACATAAATAGGATAGACACGAATTTTTTCAATGATAAATCCTCCCCGGATATCTTTCATTTTTTGCAAGAGAAGCGTCAGCGACTTGCACCGGCTTCTCTCACATAGATCGGGGCAAGGCTGAATCTGCTTTAATCATAAAAACAGACAGCCTGAAAGTAAAGACAATTTTGGATGATAAATGGAAAATGAATCGATCTTACCGATTGAAACAAAAAGCATGAATATTGTCGTATTTGCTCAGGATAGAGCATAGTGCGGCTTTCAGGTGTTTACTTTTGAATAACCACGGCCTGGCTGCCCATTTGTTTCCACGCTTTTTCAAAGCTTGTTCTATCGGTTTTTCTGTTTTTATAGCCATACGGATCATTGAGATACACATATTTATCATCATATCCCGTAACGGCGACGCTGTGTTCGCTGTACGTAATCTCTATCGTTCCGTTTGGCGTTTTCCATGTCTGCATGTTGTCAACTGGCGTAAAGTTGGCTGTCGTAATAACCCAAACTGGATTGCCTTTTTCAAGCTGTTCATAAACAGCAGAAATGCTTTTTCCAGTCAGGTCAAACACTTTGTCTCCTGCATAGGTTTTCGCCAGCTGATAGATCGGTCGATGGTAGACACCGAGACCAGGGCCATTCGCCATATCCCCGACAAATCCGTCATTCGGATCACCCTTTAATCCGCTGCTGTATGTCAAAGGCACTGTGGCAACCTGATTTGCCAGGGTGTTTTTTGTCACGTCGTATCCCGCGTAATTCAGCACCATTGCAAGGCTTGTTACTTCACAGCCGTTATAGAGCCGGGGTGCGTCCATTTGATTGTAAAGGATGACATCCAGCGGTTTTGCGCTTCCCTTCAGCTCCTTTTTGCTATTCGTAGCTGAGTCTGTATCGCTATCAGAAACCACTTTTTTAAGGCTGTTCAAAAAAGGAATATCTATATCTTTTGCATCTATTTTAAGTCCGAAAAAAATAACGCCTGAAAGAATCATCAGGACACATAGAGTTCGCAGTGTTTTCATCTTTATCTCCTTGTTCTCTATTTGATTTGTATTATAGCATGCCAAACATAAAGAATTTGAGATATTACGTACCTTTAATACATTATTCATGATTTTTTCATAATGAGGAGAAGGATATTTGAACTAAAAATATCCTTACTGAAGTTAAGCGTTGATTTTCATTCTTTCATCTGCTAACATATTATCATATTAGCGAACTAAAGGATTCGGAATTTTCCTTCATAAGATAACAGCGGAGGTGCTCGGGTTGATGTTTATGTTTGAAAAACCGCACGGCATGAGAGATACACTGCCCGGTTTATACGAAACGAAAAAAAAGGTGAGACGATCGTTAACCGATTTGATTGATAAATGGGGATATCAATTTATGGAAACGCCGACACTGGAGTTTTACGATACCGTTGGCGTCCAGTCAGCAATTGAAGAGCAGCAGCTGTTTAAGCTACTTGATCAGGACGGCAAGACATTGGTGCTTCGCCCGGATATGACGGGGCCGATTGCAAGGGTAGCGGCATCGAAGCTTCTGAAACACGGTCATCCGCTAAGAGTCGGCTATGCGGCAAATGTATTCAGGGCTCAGGAGCGTGAAGGCGGACGTCCGGCTGAGTTCGAGCAGGTCGGAGTGGAGTTAATCGGTGACGGCACGACGAGCGCGGATGCGGAGGTCATTGCTTTAGTCGTCGGGGCATTAAAAAACGCTGGGCTGGCATCCTTTAAAATTGCCATCGGCCATGCCGGCATTGCGGATGCTTTGTTTGTTGAGGTGCTCGGAAACGTTGAACGAGCTGATGTGCTGCGGAGGTTCTTATATGAAAAGAACTACGTCGGCTACAGAGAGCATGTCAAGTCTCTCCCGCTTTCCTCCATTGATAAAAGCAGACTGCTTGAGCTCCTCGAATTGCGGGGCGGCATAGAAGTATGCGGACGTGCCGAGGAAATCGTCGATTCTGCGCAAGGAAAAAGCGTGGTTGATGAGCTGAAGGCGCTGTGGGGCATTCTTGAGGATTACGGATGTACGGAAAATGTCCGCCTGGATCTGAATATGGTCAGCCACATGAGCTATTACACAGGGATTTTATTTGAAGTGTTCGCCGAGAATGTCGGTTTTGTCATTGGAAGCGGCGGCCGTTACAACAAGCTGCTGGGCCATTTTGATTCACCTGCACCGGCAACAGGCTTCGGGCTTCGGATCGACCGGCTGATTGAAGCCCTTCATATGAAAGAAGAACCTTGTGATATAGACGCTGTTATTTTCAGCAAAGAGCAGCGGGCGCAAGCCATCGCTTATGCGAATGAAGAACGCATGAAAGGGAACAAAGTGGTTCTTCAAGATTTATCGGGAATAGAAAATATCGACCAGATGACAAAATCTTTTGTAAACGTCACTTATTTTATCGGTGCCAGAAAGGAAGAGCAAAATGGGTAAGTTACTCACAATGGCGATGCCAAAGGGCCGGATATTTGAAGAAGCGGCAGGGCTGCTGAGGCAGGCAGGCTACAGGCTCCCTGAGGAGTTTGAAGATTCGAGAAAACTGATCATCGATGTGCCGGAGGAAAATCTTCGTTTCATATTAGCGAAGCCGATGGACGTAACTACGTATGTGGAGCATGGCGTGGCAGACGTCGGAATTGCGGGCAAGGATGTCATGCTGGAGGAGGAACGCGACGTGTATGAGGTACTGGATTTAAAAATCAGCAAGTGCCACTTAGCTGTCGCCGGACTTCCGAATACAGACTGGAGCGGAGTAGCGCCAAGAATCGCGACAAAGTATCCGAATGTGGCTTCCAGTTATTTCAGAGAGCAGGGAGAACAAGTCGAGATTATTAAGCTCAACGGTTCAATTGAACTGGCTCCGCTCATTGGGCTTGCAGATCGGATAGTGGACATTGTTTCCACAGGACAGACGCTGAAAGAAAATGGGCTTGTTGAAACGGAGCACATTTGTGACATTACCTCTCGCTTTATTGTCAACCCGGTAAGCTATCGCATGAAAGACGATGTGATTGACGAAATGGCATCCCGCCTATCTCTCGTTGTGGAAGGAGAGACGGCAAAATGAAGATCAAAACCATCAGCGGAGCGGAACGGCTTTCTCTCAAGCGTTCCATCGATGCCGGAACGGAAGAGCAAAGAAAGACGGTCCGGTCCATTATAGAAGATGTTAAAGCAAACGGTGATCAGGCGGTTCGCAGCTACACGGCGAAATTTGACGGCATCGAAATAGACAGTCCGCTGGTCACAAAAGAAGAATTTGAGGAGGCATACACCTCACTGGATTCACGTCTTCTTCAGGTGATTAGGCAGGCAATCGAAAATATTAGGGAATATCACGAAAGACAGCTGCAATCCTCCTGGTTTTATCACAGAAAGGACGGCACAATGCTGGGGCAGAAAGTGACGGCGCTGGATTCCGCCGGTGTATATGTGCCGGGGGGAACGGCCGCATACCCTTCATCTGTTTTGATGAATGTGATTCCGGCGCTCGTAGCGGGCGTTGAAAGAATCGTTCTCGTCACGCCTCCGGAAAAAGACGGTCTGCTGTCTCCTGGAGTTTTGGTTGCTGCAGCCGAGCTGGGCATAAAAGATATTTACAAAATGGGCGGCGCTCAGGCGATTGCGGCGTTAGCATACGGAACAGAAACCATTGAACCGGTGGATAAAATCACGGGTCCGGGCAACATTTATGTCGCGCTTGCCAAACGAGAAGTGTTCGGCGATGTCGATATCGATATGATTGCCGGACCTAGTGAAATCGTCGTGCTGGCTGATGAAACAGCGATTCCGAGCGAAATTGCAGCCGATCTGCTGTCACAGGCGGAACACGATAAGCTCAGCTCATGTGTGTTTGTCACAGATTCCATGGCGCTGGCCGAGGCGGTTTCAGCCGAGGTGAGTAAGCAGCTGAAAACCTTGCCGCGAAGAGAAATAGCGGAAGCTTCAGTGAGAGATTACGGTTGTATATATGTGGCGGAAACAATGGTGGAAGCGATTAATACTGTCAATACACTCGCGCCAGAGCATTTAGAAATCATAACACAGTCTCCGGAAGCTTTGCTTGGCAGTATCAAACATGCGGGTGCAATTTTCTTAGGCAGATACAGCCCTGAGCCTGTCGGTGATTATTTTGCCGGACCGAACCATGTGCTTCCGACAAACGGAACAGCCAGATTTTCAAGTCCATTAAACGTAACTGATTTTCAAAAGAAATCGAGCATTATTTCTTACAGTCAATCAGCCTTTGAAGAACATGCCGAAAGCATCGCGGCTTTTGCCAGACTGGAAGGGTTAGAAGCCCATGCCAGATCAATTGAAGCGAGAGAACGGAGGATTTCTAAATGAGAAAAGCGGAACGCGTCAGGAAAACAAACGAAACAGATATTGAACTGGCATTTACAATAGACGGCGGGGGACAAGCGGATATCAAAACAGATGTGCCGTTTATGACACATATGTTGGATTTATTCACGAAACACGGCCAATTCGATCTTTCCATTAACGCAAAAGGCGATGTTGATATAGATGATCACCACACGACTGAAGATATCGGCATCTGCTTAGGGCAGGCGCTGCTCAAAGCGTTGGGCGATAAAAAAGGAATCAAACGCTACGGATCGGCGTTTGTGCCGATGGATGAGGCACTTGCTCAAGTTGTGATTGATTTAAGCAACCGGCCGCACTTAGAAATGCGCGCTGATTTCCCGGCTGCTAAAGTCGGAACTTTCGATACGGAGCTTGTACATGAATTTTTGTGGAAGCTGGCGCTCGAAGCTCGAATGAACCTGCACGTCATCGTTCATTATGGCACAAACACCCACCACATGATTGAAGCCGTTTTTAAAGCACTGGGACGTGCGCTTGATGAAGCGACAACGATCGATCCGCGAGTTAAAGGAATACCGTCAACGAAAGGGATGCTGTAAATGATCGGCGTGATAGATTACGGAATGGGGAATTTATACAGTGTCTCAAAGGCGCTTGAACGTGTCGGCGTGCCGTATTTTGTTTCTGAAAAGCCGGAGGAGCTGAAAGAAGCTGATGCCTTCATTTTGCCGGGAGTTGGTTCATTTGGAGACGCGATGGACAATTTGCGCTACACGAAGCTTGATCAATTGATTCACGATATGGTCTCAGAGGGAAGACTGCTTCTAGGGATCTGCCTCGGCATGCAGCTTTTATTTGAAGAAAGCGAAGAAAACGGCACCGCTTCAGGACTCGGGCTGTTAAAAGGAAAAGCAGTCAGGCTGAAAGCAGAAGATGAAAAAGGAAACAAGCTGAAGGTTCCGCATATGGGCTGGAATCGTCTTTCTTTTCATAATGAATCTCCGCTGCTGACTAAAACAGAACAAGGCTACGCTTACTTCGTTCATTCCTATTACATTGACGGGATGGAGGAGAACGCGCTTCTGGCAAGCGCCGATTATGGTGTACGAGTGCCTGCTGTAGTCGGAAAAAGAAACGTCTTCGGCGCCCAATTTCATCCGGAAAAAAGCAGCACAGTCGGAATGTCTATTTTAACTCAATTTACGAAAATGGCAGCAGAACAGAAGGTGAAAAAATGAGTGCTTTTACATTATATCCGGCAATTGATATGAGAAACGGCAAATGTGTCCGCCTTGTTCAAGGGGATTACAATAAGGAAACGATATATGGCGATTCACCGTACGACATGGCTGAGTTATTTGCGAAAGAGGGTGCCGAATGGATCCATCTCGTTGATCTCGACGGGGCCAAAGAAGGGAAAAGAGTGAATGACCGCCATGTGATTGAGATTGCGCAAAAGCTGAACCTGAAAGTCGAAATCGGTGGCGGGATCCGTTCCGAAAAAGACGTCTATGAATATTTATCAGCAGGAGTCGATCGGGTGATCCTGGGAAGCTCAGCAGTTTCTAACCCTCCGTTTGTCAAAAAAATGCTGAAACAATATGGCGAGAAAATTGCAATCGGACTGGATGCGAGAAACGGTTTTGTTTCAACAGAGGGATGGCTTGAAACATCAACCCTTAAGGCAACTGAACTGGGCAAAGAGCTAGCCAATGAAGGTGCGGAAGTCTTTATTTTTACTGACATCGCGACAGATGGAATGCTGTCAGGCCCCAATGTTAAAAGCACGGTCGAGCTTGCTAAGGAAACGGGGAAATCGGTGATCGCTTCCGGCGGAGTCAGCTCCGTCGCGGATCTCGAAGCTCTCGCCCGCAATGAGGCGGACGGCGTCTCTGGAGCGATCATCGGAAAAGCGCTGTATACCAATCAGTTTACGCTGAGTGAGGCGCTTGAAAGGGTGAAGCGCAAATGATCACAAAACGGATTATCCCATGCCTTGATGTCAAAGAAGGACGCGTTGTCAAAGGAATTCAATTTCTCGAATTGAAGGATGCCGGTGACCCAGTTGAACTCGCCGAAGTGTACGACCGGGAAGGTGCGGATGAACTTGTTTTTCTTGATATCTCCGCCTCGCACGAAGGACGAAAGACGATGGTTGACGTTGTGGAGCAGGTTGCCGCGAAGCTTGCCATTCCGTTTACAGTCGGCGGCGGCATCAATCAGCTCAGCGATATGAAAACGATACTGCGTGCCGGAGCGGACAAAGTGTCGGTGAACACGGCAGCTGTTCTCCGCCCTGAGCTGATTACAGAAGGAGCCGAGTTTTTCGGTTCTCAATGCATCGTACTTGCCATTGATGCCAAGTACGACAAAGAATCTGACACATATAAGGTCTACACGCACGGCGGCAGAAAGAAAACAGATTGGGAGGTCACCGCGTGGGCAAAAGAAGGCGTCAAACGCGGGGCAGGAGAAATATTGCTGACAAGCATGGACTCCGACGGTGAGAAAAAAGGCTTCGACCACACGCTGACAAAGCTTGTTTCCGAAGCTGTCCCCGTCCCTGTTATCGCCTCGGGAGGCGCGGGAAACGCACAGCATATGCTTGAGGCTTTTACAAAAGGAGAAGCCGACGCCGCGCTGGCCGCCTCAATTTTTCATTATAAAGAAACATCGATTAAAGAAGTGAAATCATACTTGAAAGAGTACGGGGTGAATGTGAGATGAAACAGGCAGATGAACTGCGTTTTAACGAGGACGGATTAATTCCTGCCATCGTGCAGGATGCGGCAAGCAAAGAAGTGCTGACCCTTGCGTATATGAACAAGGAATCGTACGAAAAAACGCTGGAAACGAAGGAAACATGGTTTTACAGCCGCTCACGCCAAGCGTTATGGCATAAAGGAGAAACCTCAGGGAACACGCAAGCCGTCAAAGGTATCCGGTATGACTGCGATCAAGACGCGCTGCTCGTACTCGTAGAACCGTCAGGCCCGGCATGCCACACTGGCAGCTACAGCTGTTTTACAAAGGAACAAGCAGAAGAACAGGCCGCGGGCCGATTCGGCATCATGAACGAACTGGAGCGGGTGATCGCGGAACGCCAAGCGGAAATGCCTGAAGGAGCTTACACCACGTACCTCTTCCGTGAAGGCGTCGATAAGATTTTGAAAAAAGTCGGAGAAGAAGCATCCGAAGTCATCATCGCCGCGAAAAACCGGGATCATGAGGAACTCAAATGGGAAGCGGCAGACCTGCTGTATCACCTGCTTGTCCTGCTCAGAGAACAAGCCTTGCCGCTGGATGATGTGCTTGACGTATTGAAAAAACGCCATTCTGAGAAATAAAAGGATTGGAGCTGCTCATATGTCAGCTCCTTTTTTATGTATTTGTTTCAGCTGAACCATTTGTCTTGTCCTAATAGAAGAAATAAAAAAACCAATCGAATTTCCTATTTAACAAAAATTTCCCATGATGTAACATGACTTAGAATGAAAATCTCAAATGGATATCAGGTCTTTAGGATTATTTTATACAAACCGGTCAGGATAGTGAGGAAAAGACATAGTATGAAAAAGCGGCTGCTAATTATTCGAAAAATGAGGAGAGAATGGTGAACGAAAAAATTGATGAACTGAACAAAAGAGTTGGACGTTTAGAACAAGAACTGGAAAGTGTCAAAAGGGAGATCGCAAATCTCGCTGCTGGCAAGAAAGAACAAACAGTAGTCAAAACGGATGAGCACCCAAAAATCAACAAGGAAACCGAAGTTCCACAAAAGACGCCGGCTCCGCGAAAAGAGAACCGTACTTTAGAAAACATGGCGGGAAATTGGCTTCCGAAGATCTTTATTTTTGTTTTTCTTCTTGGTATGATTTGGGCATTTGTGGCAGCTGCAGAAAAAGGCTGGATCAACGCATATATGAGGGTAGGGGCAGGACTTATTGTCTCTATTGTGCTATATGTTCTCGGTAGCAGGTCACATAAGAAAAATGCCAGTGTATTGGGCAGTTCATTATTGGCGGGCAGTAATATTGTCTATATTGTTTCTTTGTTTGCGGGTAACATGCTGTACCAGATTATACCGACGCCGCTTACAATGATCCTTCTTGCTGCAGGCGTTGCGGGCGGTGTGTACATATCAAGGAAATACCGATCACAAACACTGATTGCGATTATCGTCGCAGGTGTTTACTTGTATCCTTTTTTATTTGGCGGGAAACAAGGAAATGAATACATCTTTTATGTATATGAGTCATTGGTTTTCGCAGGCTTAATATATGAGACAGTTAAACAAAAGTACAGCGTAGCATGGAATATAGCTAACTATGCTTTCATATTAGCGATTTTTGCTTTCTTATCATTTACAGATGCGCAGGTGACGGGTTGGACACTTGCTGTATTTATCCTACAGCAGGCGATTACGATTCTATCAGCCTTACGATCGAACAGCCAATTTAAAAAAGCTGTCTATCTTACAGCTGTTACAATCGGAGCTCTTGTCGTTTTCATCACAGGGGTTGTCCTGTACATGAAAAACGATACAGTCTTATACGTCTTTTATACTGCTGCATTTGTGTTTTACCTGTTGTTAAGCTTATGGAAAAGTAAAGAATTTGCCGAAATCAAACATACGTTTTTTCTCATTTCTATGATTTATTTTAATGTATTGGCAGCGGATGCATTATCTGAAAATGTGATCTTGCTGTACATCATATTCACCTTACAAGGAATCATGATGTGTTACGTGTCATACCGCAAAAAAAGCTGGTTGATCGGCATTGCCGGAGTGATTGTATTATTACAGGCAGCCTGCGGCCTCATACAATACCCGGCACGTTCATTACACGTTCTCAGCATTGTCTCTTGGCTGCTGCTGATCAGCTCACTTTTTGGCGGCTATCTGTATTCGAAGAAAATACATTATAAACAAGTCACAACTGTTGTTTCGTCCGCTGTTTCATTACTGCTGCTTGTATTCTTCAGCAAATTATCCATATGGATGTCGGATAGGATTGACGGCGTATCAGTAAACGTAGGAGTATCCCTGTCATGGTTTATATTTGTCATTGTGATGTATGCTGTTTATTACGCAACCAAAGACAAGACATGGAACCGAATTGGGCTGATCTTTTTATTCATTACACTTGCCAAAATAATTTTAATAGATTCTGCTTCGATTGACATTGTTTGGAGAGCGGTCTTATTCATCTTGTTAGGAGTCATTGGCCTGTTTATATCCAGAGTATTTTATTCGAAAAGAGAGTAACAATCATGTCTGGTCAAGACTGCCGATAGAACGCGGCGGTCTTTTTTCAGTATGATTCTATATTGTAATACGGATAGAACTAAATAATCATGTTGTAACAATCTATCAGTTAAACGCGTGGAGGTTTGTCATGAAAAAAATCATCTTGCTTTGCTTCTGCTTATTACTTACTCTGACAGGCGGATGCAGTATGAACACCAATGAAAAAAACAACACAAAAGACAATAACACAGAAGCCTTAAAACCAAAAGATATGGATCCAAAAGACCTGCCGCAAGTTCTGGCATTTCAAGATGAGAAGACGAGAGAGTACATGGTGTCAACGAAGGAAGAGGAGCCGGGGTATTATTTGCTGGAGTCTAGGCTGAAAGGGTTTAGGATGTTGTTTCCGGAGGATGGCGAGTATCTTCCTAATTATTCCACATCAAATGGAAAGAATAGCGAATCGATAGGATTTCAAAGCTATAATGAAAAATCAAATATACTCTTAGATGCACAAATTAGCTACTATAACAAATCTTCTTTTATTAATAATCCAGAGACAATGTTGCGCCAAATTAGTAATGAGAATGGTTACAAAGGTGAATTTAAGAAAGAAAAAACTGACGGGAAAATAGTATATACTGCATCAAAAAAAAGCACTTTTAAAAACAGTGATCGTAAATACAATTATTCCTTTCGTTATTTTGGATATATAAAATCTAGTGATGAAGAGTACTTGGGAATAGTATATTCTTTTATAGTTCGTTGTAAAAAGGTTGATCAACCCTGTGCTTTGAATGGAGATCAAGCAAGAGAAAGAACTGATACTCTCATTCATTCTATTATCTTTTATAAGAAGAGGAGTAGAGATGGACAATAAGAATGTTTTCATGAACGAAAATATAAAGCTCTTTATAATTAACTCAGAGTATGACTATAAAGAAAAGTTTACACAGAATCACTTTTCAATTGGATCAGTAATATTGATTAGTTAAACCTATTGGAGGTTCGTCGTGAAAAAGACCATCTTGCTTTGCTTCAGCTTATTACTTGCCCTGACAGGCGGATGCAGTATGAGCGTCAGTGATAAATACACCACAAAATACAATAAAACAGAAGCCGTAAAACCAAAAGACATGGATCCAAAAGACCTGCCGCAGGTTCCGGCGTTTCAGGACGAGAAAACGAGAGAGTACATGGTGTCAACGAAAGAAGAGCAGCCGGGGTATTATTTGCTTGAATCTAAGCTGCAAGGGTTTAGGATGTTGTTTCCGGAGGATGCGGAGTATTCCGACTCAGAAACTTCAAAGACAAACGAGTCACTATTTTTTGATAGTTTTAATAAAAAAACGAATATAGTAATGAATGCTTCAGTTAAGTTTTATCAAAATGAATCGTTTATAAACGAACCGGAGAATATGTTGGATATTATTAGCGGTAAAAATGAATACAAAGGTGATTTTGAGAAATTAGAAACGAAGGATAAAGATATTTACTTTGCCTCAAGACAAGAAAACTTTGACAAAGAAGAGACACCATCTTATATCTTCCTTGGTTATATAAAATCGAAAAAACAAGATTATTTAGGGATGGAATATTCTTTTATGTTTAGCTGCTCCGCCAATGCAAATACATGTAAACAAAACCCGAAAGACAATGAAGAAAAAGTTAAAAAAATAATAAACTCTACTACCTTTGGCGATATGTAAAGGAAAATACGAAGAAAGAGAGATATCTGCTCAAAGAAAAAGGCTTTTGATGATATAGAGGGAAAGAATAGTTTTTCTTATAGAGAATTAAGGGAAATAGAGTATTCGTTTCGATTCACCTACTATAAAGATGAAGAGGTTAAGTAAGAGCCGTATGATAAACGATTTTATGAAAAAAGAAATAGGTATTTTGATGTGTTTGTGGTGTTTTGCTTGATTTGTTAGTGAAAGGAGATCAAAACCAAGACGGATTTCCTATTTATCCAAATTCCACCATGATGTAACATAGAAAAGGATAAAATAATCACGTATTAACCAGGTCAATAGGATTATTTTCGGTATGAAAATAGAATTCTATTCTCACAAAACCCGTGGAGGTTCGTAATGAAAAAGATCATATGTATTTGCTTTAGCTTATTACTTGCCCTGACAGGAGGATGCAGTATGCAAGACAATGATAAAAACACCACAAATGACAATAAAACAGAAGCCGTAAAACCAAAAGACATGGATCCAAAAGACCTGCCGCAAGTTCCGGCGTTTCAAGATGAAAAAACGAGAGAGTACATGGTGTCAACGAAAGAAGAGGAGCCAGGGTATTATTTGCTTGAATCTAAGCTGAAAGGGTTTAGGATGTTGTTTCCGGAGGATGGGGAGTATGTACCTGATCTTTCAAGTAAAGGTGAAAATGAGGAAACAATAGTATTTGATAGTTTCAATAAAAAAACTAACATTCAATATGACGGGCAATTAGATTATCATCAAGAAAAAAGTTTTGCGAATGACAAGGATACAATGCTTGACATTGTAAGCGGCAGAAATAGCTATAAAGGAAAATACGAAGAAAGAGAGCTATCTGATAAAATTGTATATTCTGCTCAAAAGAAAAGCAGTTTTGATGATGTGGATGAAAAGAATAATTTTTCTTATAGATTTTTTGGTTATGTTAAATCTAGAAAAGAGGAATATTTAGGAATAGAGTATTCTTTTCGTTTTTCTTGCTATAAGGGTAAAGAGGTTTGTTCATTAAAGAAAGAAGAAGCAGAAAAAAAAGTTCGAAAAATAATTGATTCTATTACCTTTTTAAAAGTTAAAAAGGAGAAATAGAGAAAATGGAAAATAAGAATATATTTGAAAATGAAAATGTAAAGCTGCGTTTAATTGACTTGGAGTACGATTATAAAGAAAAATTTGCTTCTAATATTGAAAGTGAAATAAAGAGAGCTAAAACAGATTTTGAAGTCGAGGTGCGTCGAATATACAAAGAAGAAACACATCGAGATCTTCCAAAAAATCTGGAAATATACACATCTAATGAACTTATTAAAAAAAATTCGAAAATAGATACATCAATAAGAGAGTCCGGATATGATGGTACAGCTATTTATATTAAGGATGATAAACAACACGTTAATCAACTTCATATTATTTCAGAGGGGAGTGCTGATAACGAAGACTGGTCATACAATTTCTTTGGTCTCTTTTTAGGGATAGATGACAGCCAGTACCAAGCGACAAAAGAGTTTGTAAGAAATGCCAAAAGAGAAACAGAGAATTCTCATGATTTAAAGACCTTTGCTATGGGCCACTCACTGGCAAATAATAATCAGGTGATGGTTCAATTAATTGACGGAGAATTTGATGAGGTTTATGGGGTTAACGGAGCTCAAATAAGCGTTGACCACCTGCTAGCAACTGATTTGAATTTGAGAGATAGGCTAATGCATAAATTTCATATTAGACGCTTAAAAGATATAAATGATATCCCACCAGATAAGCTAAAAAAAGAAATCCAAAAATATTATGAAGACAAAGGCGTAACAGCAAACATCATCCAACGCATCTCAAAAGATGACCCGCTGTATGGAGTCAGCGGCAAGGCCGATTTCATTACATTCGGTGATGTGAAGATGGCAGATACAAATACAAGTGTAAAAGGCATCCGCAACATTATGGATGGGGTTCCTGACGAAGATGTGAGGTCAATTCAAAAATTCCTTCAAAAATATAAGGATGACTATGAAAAAGACGGCTTGAACGGTTTTATAAAGGCAGCCAGCGGGATAGACATAGACCTGATTGAAAGAGTGAAAAACACAGACGGCGCTTTAAAGAAAGTAAGTGTCCTATATGAGCATTTTGATGATGTTAAGCAAATGTATGGCCGAATAAAAGAGGAACTGCCGTCGTTTTTAGGTTTTCTTCATACCTTGTTGAGAAACAGCGGACCGGTCGTAGATCAGTTAGCTGAAAATGGGTATATTGATGAAACGCAAAAGAAAGTGATCAAAAAAGAATTAACGAATATTAATGCGAGTATGCGAGGCATAGAATTACGGTACGAACATTTCATAGACCATCTAAAGCATGGCCAATTTATGCAAGCTTTAAAAGACGTTGGTGAAATAGTGGACTACGTAAAATCAATTCTGTCCTCATTGAAAACACTCGACACAGAAACAAAAGACGCACTAAAACTTATCGTCGACGGCCACAGCATCGTTCAAATGCTCAACGCCTTGTCAAAGGAAAAAGGCTTCAGCTATAAAGGCTCCGATATTTATTTTACAGGGAAGAGCGGCTCGGGAGAAACGATTCAAGTCAATCTCTCATCCGCTGTCAGAATCTATCAAAACGGTATGAAAATCGTTGAAGATATGGAAGATGCGATTTCTAAGTACCAGAAGGTTTACAGTCAGGAAATCGATGAAGACTTCATAGACAAAAAGCAGGCAATCATCACGGCTATTCATCATATGGAAGAAAACCCTTCGAATTATGCCTTCGATCTTCAATTCCGGCTTGCAGCTGGTTTCAGCCACACATTCGATAAATTGGAGAAAATCTCAGTTCATGAATCATTCCACACAGGTGCGCTTCCTGCTAATGATGGAATTGTTGCTGAATTAAAAAAACAGACAACAGAAAAAAGAGATTTTATCAAAAATATCCGCGAGAGTATTGAAAAGCTGTTTGAAAAAGAAGAAATGATTTCTCAGTTATTTGATTTTCAGCCTTAGGAGGAATATGAAGAGTGACTTCCTTATTTTCAGAAAGTGAAACAGAAATTGTATCAATGACCTATATGTTTCTTACCCAAGATGAAATGAAGGGGAAAGCGGGCACCCTCAATCAACCGATCAACGACTTTCTCAGCCTGACAAAGAAATTTGAGTCTTCATTAAAAGAGGAAATCAAAGGGCAAAAAGGATTGATTGTAAAAAAAATAAAAAAAGAGCTTGAGTCTAAAAGTGAAAAACGAAAAGCCGCCCTTGAGATGATAAAAGAAGAACATACTGCAAAAGTTGATCGATACAAAATGATAATTGAAGACCTGCGACAGCAGGATGTAACATTGACTTATAGAAAAAAGAAGCCTGTGAAAGATGTCTAACATAAAAATCTCCTATTCAAACAATGAGTGGGAGATTTTTATTTTGATCACGGTAAAAATATACTGAAAAAGTCTTTCTCCATTGATATGATTGAGAAAGAGTAAAAATCATCCTTTTGCTATGACTTTTCACCTTTCTGAACGCTGAAACAGGAGGAAAATATATGCCAACCAAGAAACAAAAATCTAAAAGTAAATTGAAACCCTTTTTTGCCTTAGTAAGACGGACCAATCCTTCTTATGGAAAGCTTGCCTTTGCGCTTGCCCTCAGTGTTGTAACCACGCTGGTCAGCCTGCTCATTCCATTATTAACGAAGCAGCTTGTCGATGGTTTTTCTATGTCAAATCTGTCAGGCACGCAAATCGGTTTGATCGCGCTGGTGTTTTTCGTTCAGGCGGGTTTAAGCGCTTATGCCACCTATGCGCTTAACTATAATGGACAAAAAATCATTTCCGGGCTGCGGGAGTTACTATGGAAGAAATTAATTAAGCTTCCTGTCTCTTATTTCGATACAAATGCTTCCGGAGAAACAGTCAGCCGTGTAACGAACGATACGATGGTGGTCAAAGAATTGATTACAACCCATATCAGCGGATTTATTACAGGCATCATTTCTGTCATTGGATCATTGACAATCTTGTTTATTATGAACTGGAAGCTGACACTGCTTGTGTTAGTGGTCGTTCCGCTGGCCGCTCTTATCTTGGTGCCGATTGGACGGAAAATGTTCTCCATTTCACGAGAAACGCAAGATGAAACAGCCCGTTTTACAGGCCTGCTTAATCAAATTCTCCCGGAAATCAGACTTGTCAAAGCTTCAAATGCGGAGGATGTCGAATATGGGCGCGGGAAGATGGGGATTTCCTCATTATTTAAGCTTGGCGTTCGTGAAGCCAAGGTTCAATCACTTGTCGGCCCGCTTATCTCACTCGTGCTAATGGCAGCGCTTGTCGCAGTGATCGGATATGGCGGCATGCAGGTATCTTCAGGCGAACTCACGGCGGGAGCGCTCGTGGCTTTTATTTTATATTTGTTTCAAATTATAATGCCGATGGGCCAGATTACAACGTTTTTCACACAGCTGCAAAAATCAATCGGTGCAACAGAACGAATGATTGAGATTTTAGCAGAGGAAGAAGAAGATACAGTGACAGGAAAACAAATTGAAAATGCGCATCTCCCTATTCAGCTTGATCGCGTGTCTTTTGGATACAAGCCTGATCAGCTGATTTTAAAAGAAATCAGCGCCGTCATTGAAGCAGGTAAAGTCACAGCGATTGTCGGTCCGAGCGGCGGGGGGAAAACGACGCTGTTTAAGCTGCTTGAACGTTTTTATACTCCGACTGCAGGGACCATTCGACTGGGGGACGAGCCGGTCGATACTTACTCGCTTGAATCGTGGAGGGAGCACATCGGGTATGTATCGCAGGAAAGCCCGTTAATGTCCGGGACAATCAGAGAAAATATTTGCTACGGGTTAGAACGAGATGTGACGGATGCTGAGATCGAAAAAGCCGCGGAGATGGCATATGCGCTCAATTTTATAAAGGAGCTGCCGAATCAGTTTGATACAGAAGTAGGCGAACGCGGCATTATGCTGTCAGGCGGACAAAGGCAGAGAATCGCAATTGCGAGAGCGCTTCTCCGTAACCCAAGCATTCTTATGCTCGATGAAGCGACCTCAAGTCTCGACAGCCAATCTGAAAAATCAGTTCAGCAGGCGCTTGAGGTGCTGATGGAGGGCCGCACAACGATTGTGATCGCTCACCGCCTATCTACCGTTGTAGATGCGGACCAGCTTTTGTTTGTTGAAAAAGGGGAAATTACCGGTCGTGGAACACACCATGAGTTAATGGCTTCCCATGGTCTTTATAGGGATTTTGCTGAACAGCAGCTGAAAATGAATGCGGACTTAGAAAACAAAGCCGGGTAAATTTTGGTCGAATCAGCCAATAAAAAAGAGGAGGGATTTTCCCAATCCTTCCTTTTGAACTATTGAGGGGCTTACGATTTATGGTATACTACTGACGGTAATATTGTATAAAACGGAGGGTAGTTGTGGGAAAACACACTTCTGAACATAAAAATCACGCACAAATTGTCCAGCTGCTTCAAGATGGACAATATTTTTTTCATAAAGGCTTGAAAGCGTATAAAGAGCGCAATCTAAAACGGGCAAGCAAACTGATTCAGCGCGCGGTTCATTTGGAGCCGGAGGATTCAGAGATGCTTTCACAGCTTGCGGTCATTTATTCGGAAATGGGCCAGTATCAAGAGTCGAACGATCTTCTTGACTATATCATGGCAAATCTGGAGGCCGAAATGCCGGAGTGCCATTACTTTAAAGCGAATAACTTTGCCCATCTGGGGCTCTTCCAGGAAGCTTATAAAGAAGCGGCCGCTTATTCTGATGCGGACCCGGATGGTGAATTCGCCGAAGAAAACGATAGTCTGCTTGATTTGCTCGATTTAGGAGACGACGGCATTGAGGATTCGTTGTATGACCAGGATGAACTGCTGGTGAAACAGGATCGGGCAAAGTCATTGCTGGAAAGCGGCCAGCTTGCTGAAGCGGTTGCGGCGCTTGAGGAAATCACAGCTGAATATCCGGAGCTTTGGTCAGCATACAACAATCTCGCGCTTGCCTATTTCTATTCAGGAAACGTTGTAAAAGCGAAGCAAACCGCTTATGAAGTGCTTTCTCATAATGAAGGAAATCTTCACGCCTTATGCAATCTTCTCGTTTTCTACTATTATGAAAGAGAAGACGAAAAAGTGGCGGAATTGAGTGATCAGCTCTCCAATGTCTATCCGATGCTATTGGAGCAGCGTTATAAATTGGGTGCTACATTGGCGCTTGTCGGCCGCTACGAGATCGGATATAAATGGCTCAAATCATTATATAAAACCGGCTTTGAAGGTGACGACACCTTCTTTTACTGGCTTTCCTGCTCTGCTTATTTTACGGGACATACCGACTTTGCCGAGACGATCTGGAGAAAAGTCGAGTCGCAATATCCCGGCGAAGACCGCCCGGCGCCTTGGATTGAGCGGAGGGAAGCTCTTCCTTCATCTGTGGAGCAGCGTCTCGCAGCCTATTATATCAGCAGCACAAAGGGAGAAACAGAGCATCTTGAAGCGGTGATACGCTCAAAGAGAATCACCGCTCCTTTTGAAACTCATTTTGTAAAGCTGCTTCTGAATGGAGATTCTGCTGCTGCTGACGTTTCAGAGGATGCACTTTTCGCTTATCAAACGGTCAAATTATTAGAGCAAGCTGAAAAAGAAGAGATGAAAACAGAAGTCATGAGCTGCTGGGTTTTCCATGTCATCCAGCAAATTCGTGCAGCTGCTCCGTTGAAGAATGAGAAAGGCTGGGCAGCAGCCATCTGTTATATTTGGAAAGAAGCCCATGGCAAGCAAGACACGAAAAAAGACACAGCGGCCCGATTCGGCATCTCTCCGGCAACTTTGACGAAATATATGAAATATATTGATGATATTCTAGAATAGTAAATTTTAAAGAGTCGATTTATTTAATCGACTCTTTTTTTGTTTGATAGATTATATTGAGAAAATAATATCGACAGTTTTTTTACACGCTTAAGAAAAATGACAAATGATGTGTGACTTGACATCTGTTTGAAACATAAATGTAATAAAATTTATCGCTAATTTGTCGAAACTTGATGGTATAATGATTCTCGTACATAAGGAATTAGTGTTTTTTACATATGATGTGAAATAAACGCTATACAACCAGAATAAGAGATGCACAGAATAATTAACCATAAACAACCTTCATTCCTCGTAGAGTATGAGGAACGAAACTTGATGTTCAAAATACGATTCCAAATGAGGACAGGTTCACAGTAAAAGGGAGGATATAAAAAGTGAGAAAGAGTTTAATTACACTTGGTTTGGCTTCCGTCATCGGGACAAGCAGTTTTTTGATCCCATTTACAAGTAAAACTGCATCGGCGGAAACATTAGATGAAAAGAAACAAAAAATTGAAAGCAAGCAATCTGAGGTTGCTTCCAGCATTGAAGCGAAGGAAAAAGAATTAACTGAGCTTCAGGAAAATCAATCAAAGATTGAAAAAGAACTGAAAGACATTAACGCTAAGGCGCTTGATACAAGCAACAAGATCGAAGATAAAAAAGAAGAAAATGATAAAACAAAAGAAGAAATCAAAAAACTGAAAAAAGAGATTAAAGAAACTGAAGCACGCATCGAAAAACGCAATGAAATCCTGAAAAAACGCGTTCGTTCTTTACAGGAAAGCGGCGGATCTCAAGGATACATAGATGTTCTTTTAGGATCAACAAGCTTTGGTGACTTTATCTCTCGTGCGACTGCGGTTTCATCTATTGTGGACGCAGACAAAGATTTAATCAAACAGCAAGAGCAGGATAAAGCGAAGCTCGAAGATTCTGAAGCGGATTTGAATGACAAGCTGAAAGAAGTTCAAGCTGCATTGGCTAAATTAGAAACAATGCAAAAAGACCTTGATAAACAGCTTAATGAAAAAGACAAGCTTTTCGACGAAGCAAAAGCAAGCCAAAAGAAAACGGCTAAAGCGATTTCTGAATTAAAATCAGAGGCGTCTGAACTTGCAAATCAAAAAGCAAATACTGAAGCTGAACAAGCACGCATCAAAAAAGAACAAGAAGCAGCGGCTGCTTTGATCAAAAAGCAGGAAGAAGCACAAAAAGCATCTGATGAAACACAAACAGATGACAGTCAAACGGCGACAACTGAATCAGCAAAAGCAAGCTCATCTGATGATTCTTCAGACAATTCTTCTAACGGTTCATCAAACAGTTCGTCAAACGGCTCATCTTCTAAGAAGAGCAGCGGCTCAAACAGCAATTCAGGCGGCACTGTTATCAGCAACTCTGGCGGAATTGAAGGCGCGATCAGCGTTGGTTCAAGCATTGTAGGACAATCTCCGTACAAGTTTGGCGGCGGACGCAGCCAATCTGATATCAACAACCGTATTTTTGACTGCTCATCATTCGTACGCTGGGCATACGCTTCTGCAGGTGTTAACCTTGGACCTGTAGGCGGGACAACTACTGATACGTTAGTTGGCAGAGGACAAGCTGTCAGCGCGTCTGAAATGAAACGCGGAGACCTTGTGTTCTTTGACACTTACAAAACAAATGGACACGTAGGAATCTACTTAGGAAACGGTACTTTCCTAAACGACAATACATCTCATGGCGTATCTGTTGACTCTATGAGCAATCCTTACTGGAAAAAAGCATTTAAAGGCGTTGTAAGACGTGTTGTTCAATAATAAATATGACAAGGGCCTTCTAAAACAGAAGGCTCTTTCTTTATTAACATATACCCTTTTCGAATACATTTAATCGTGTTGAGCAAAAAAATAGCGTATCACCATGAGATTTTATAGGATATGGGTAAGGAATACGTTTGATGGGGATTCTTATCTTATAAGAAAGAGCCCAAACTTGAAAAGATGGTTTAAGGAGTGAATAGTGTGTCAGAAGAAAAAATTTATGACGTGATTATAATCGGCGCGGGCCCTGCTGGGATGACGGCCGCTGTATACACATCAAGAGCGAATTTATCGACATTAATGATTGAAAGAGGAATTCCTGGCGGACAAATGGCCAATACGGAAGATGTAGAAAACTATCCTGGATTCGAAAGTATCCTTGGGCCTGAGCTTTCTAACAAAATGTTTGAACACGCGAAAAAATTCGGCGCTGAATACGCTTATGGCGATATTAAAGAGGTCATTGACGGCAAAGAGTACAAAGTAGTCAAAGCTGGTTCAAAGGAATATAAAGCCCGTGCTGTCATCATTGCTGCAGGTGCGGAATATAAAAAAATCGGCGTGCCTGGCGAAAAAGAATTGGGCGGACGCGGTGTATCTTATTGTGCAGTATGTGACGGCGCTTTCTTTAAAGGCAAAGAACTTGTCGTTGTTGGCGGCGGAGATTCCGCGGTTGAAGAAGGCGTATATCTGACTCGTTTCGCTTCAAAAGTAACGATTGTTCACAGACGTGATAAACTCCGTGCTCAAAGTATTCTTCAAGCGAGAGCATTTGATAATGAAAAAGTTGACTTCCTATGGAACAAAACCGTGAAGGAAATTCATGAGGAAAACGGCAAAGTCGGTAACGTAACGCTTGTCGATACGGTAACCGGTGAAGAAAGTGAATTCAAAACAGACGGCGTATTCATTTACATTGGCATGCTTCCTCTGTCTAAACCGTTTGAGAATCTGGGCATTACGAATGAAGAAGGCTACATCGAAACAAACGACCGCATGGAGACAAAGGTTGAAGGAATTTTCGCTGCCGGCGACATTCGCGAAAAATCACTGCGCCAAATCGTAACAGCTACAGGAGACGGAAGCATTGCGGCACAAAGCGTACAGCATTATGTCGAAGAGCTTCAAGAAACGCTGAAAACCTTAAAATAAAAAGGGCTGTCATACGAGTTTCACATTACGTTACTGGGTTTTAATTCCGCTGTAACACATGTGTAATGCTTTTCGGTTATGATTAATAAAGTAATTGACCCCCTTTTTATAATGAATACACTTTTTTGGCACGGATTCTCCAGTTATCCGTGTCCTTTTTTTGTCCATAAATAAAAGATGAATGCCAGTTACAGCAAAATCATCTGAATTAAGGAATGAATATGCTGTAAAATAGAAGAAAAGATTGTCAATGTCTCTTCATTGTGGGAGGCATCTTGAAGCGGTATAATAAAGAGACGATGACAGGACGAAGGTTAGGTGACGTACTTGCAAAGAGTGACAAATTGTGTGCTTCAGACGGATGACAAAGTTCTTCTGCTTCAAAAGCCGAGACGCGGATGGTGGGTCGCGCCGGGAGGCAAGATGGAGAGCGGAGAATCAGTCAGAGACTCCGTCATCAGAGAGTACAGAGAAGAGACTGGTATCTATATCATAAATCCTCAATTAAAAGGCGTTTTTACCTTTATTATTAAAGACGGTGACCACATTGTCTCCGAGTGGATGATGTTTACGTTTGTCGCGGATTCTTATACAGGACAAAATGTATCAGAATCAGAGGAAGGCAAACTGAAGTGGCATGATGTCAATGACATTCAGAACCTGCCTATGGCCCCTGGAGACGGCCATATCCTTGATTTTATGATGAAGGGACAAGGGCTGCTGCACGGCACATTTACGTATACACCGGAATTTGAGCTGCTCAGTTATCGTTTAGACCCGCAGCACATCAAATAGAAAGACAAGTCAGGGGGGAGAAAGATGAGTGTTAGTGAATCACATGATATTCAGCTTGTCATTATAACCGGAATGTCGGGAGCGGGGAAAACTGTCGCGATCCAAAGCTTTGAAGATCTCGGCTATTTCTGCGTCGATAATCTTCCGCCTTCATTGCTTCCGAAGTTTTTAGAGCTGATGAAGGAATCAAATTCGAAAATGAGCAAAGTTGCGCTCGTGATGGATTTGCGCGGCCGCGAATTTTTTGACCGGCTGATTGAAGCGCTGGATGAAATGGCCGAAAATCCGTGGATCACACCGCGAATTTTATTCCTGGACGCGAAGGATTCCATTCTCGTCACAAGATATAAAGAAACGAGACGCTCGCATCCGCTGGCAGCGACTGGCCTGCCGCTTGAAGGCATCGCGCTGGAACGAGAGCTGCTTGAGGAATTAAAAGGCCGCTCTCAAATCATTTACGATACGTCTGACATGAAGCCGCGTGATTTGCGTGAAAAAATCGTGAAGCACTTTGCGACAAACCAAGGAGAGACATTTACCGTGAATGTCATGTCATTTGGTTTTAAATACGGTATTCCAATTGATGCAGATCTCGTCTTTGATGTCAGATTTTTGCCGAATCCGTACTATATCGAAAGCATGCGGCCGCTGACTGGCAAGGATAAAGAGGTTTCCTCTTACGTCATGAAGTGGAATGAAACGCAAAAGTTCAATGAGAAATTAATTGATCTGCTGAGCTTTATGCTTCCATCTTACAAAAGAGAAGGAAAAAGCCAGGTTGTCATTGCGATCGGCTGCACAGGGGGCCAGCACCGCTCTGTGACATTAGCCGAGAATTTAGCTGATTATTTCAAAAAGGATTACTATACTCATGTTACTCACCGGGACATTGAAAAGAGAAGCCGGAAATAAGATGGGACAAAAGCCGAAAATCGCAATCTTTGGCGGCGGTACAGGTCTTTCTGTATTGCTACGGGGCCTAAAGCATAAACCTGTTGACATCACGGCCATTGTAACAGTTGCCGATGATGGCGGAAGCTCTGGCCGTCTGCGGAATGAACTGAAAATTCCGCCTCCCGGAGACATCAGAAATGTGCTTGCCGCTTTATCCGATGTGGAGCCGCTTGTTGAAGATCTTTTTCAGCACCGCTTCAATAAAGGGAATGACTTAACAGGCCATTCTCTCGGGAATTTGATTTTGGCAGCGATGACAAATATAACCGGTGATTTTTTTCACGCTGTCACAGAAATGAGCAAGGTGCTGAATGTAAGAGGAAAGGTTTTGCCGGCTGCCAATGCCAGTGTCGTTTTGCATGCTGAGATGGAGGACGGCCGCGTGGTCTCAGGCGAGTCAACGATCCCGGAATACGGACAGCGTATTAAGCGTGTTTTTCTCACGCCTGAACAGATTGATCCGCTGCCGGAAACAATAGACGTGATCAGGGAAGCGGATTTGATTATTATCGGCCCGGGAAGCCTCTATACAAGCATTCTTCCCAATTTGCTCGTCCCAAAAATCGGGGAAGAAGTGATAAAGGCGCCGGCGAAAAAAGTATACATTTGCAACGTGATGACTCAGCCCGGCGAAACGCTCCATTACACCGCTGCTGATCATGTGAAAGCGCTCAATCAGCATATGGGCTGTGGTTTTATTGATACGATATTAGTGAACAGTGAAGACATTCCCGACGAAATAAAACGTAAGTACGAAATGGAATCGGCGCGTCCTGTTGATTTTGATATCGAAGAGCTGAAAGCGATGGGGCTTGAAGTCATCAGAGATCAAATTGTAACGTATAAAAATGACGTAATACGTCACGATACACATAAAGTGGCCTCTCTTCTTGTTGATTTACTGAAAGAATGAAGCCTTGAAATGAGGTGGCTATATGTCATTTGCATCAGAAACAAAAAAAGAATTAACGAATCTGGAAGTGAAGGACTGCTGCATTAATGCCGAGCTGTCTGCACTCATTCGGATGAATGGAGCTTTATCATTTACAAACCGCCATCTCGTACTCGATGTTCAAACCGAAAACGCGGCGATTGCCCGCCGCATCTATACATTGCTGAAAAAACAATATGATGTGTCGGTCGAGCTGCTGGTCAGAAAGAAAATGCGGCTGAAAAAGAATAACGTCTATATTGTGCGTTTTTCAGAAAATGCAAAAGCGATCTTAGAGGATTTAAAAATACTCGGGGAGAATTTTGTGTTTGAACGAAGTATTTCGAAAGAGCTGGTCAAAAAGAGATGCTGCAAGCGTTCTTATATGAGAGGAGCATTTTTGGCAGGAGGTTCGGTCAATAACCCGGAAACCTCCTCGTATCATTTAGAAATCTTCTCTCTTTATAAGGAGCATAACGATTCATTATGTGACCTGTTAAATGAGTTTCAGTTAAACAGCAAAACGCTTGAACGAAAAAAAGGCTACATTACCTATTTAAAAGAGGCTGAAAAGATTACAGAGTTTCTAAACGTAATTGGCGCTCACAATTCGCTTCTGCGATTTGAGGATGTCAGAATCGTCCGGGACATGAGAAATTCGGTCAACCGCCTCGTCAATTGTGAAACAGCCAACTTAAACAAAACGATTGGCGCATCGCTGAGACAGGTGGAAAATATTAAATACATCGATGAAAGAATCGGCCTGGAGGCGCTGCCTGAAAAACTTCGGGAAATTGCGCAGCTTCGGATTGATTATCAGGAAGTGACGCTGAAAGAGCTGGGGGAAATGGTAGCAAGCGGGAAAATCAGCAAATCAGGGATCAATCACAGGCTGAGAAAACTTGACGAAATCGCAGAACAGCTGCGGACAGGGCAAACCGTCACTTTAAAATAACCGTAAAGAAAAGGGGAGATCTTATGGTTCAACAGAAAGTGGAAGTTCGATTAAAGACAGGACTGCAAGCACGTCCTGCTGCTTTGTTTGTACAAGAAGCAAACCGGTTTACGTCAGATGTGTTTCTTGAGAAGGATGGGAAAAAAGTAAACGCCAAAAGCATCATGGGGCTGATGAGCCTTGCGGTAAGCACAGGCACTGAGGTTACCTTGATTGCCCAGGGAGAAGATGAACAAGAGGCGCTGGAGAAGCTGGCTGCTTACGTTCAAGAAGAAGTTTAGGTGATAAAAATGAGTGACTTTCTAAAAGACTGCTTTCAGAAAATTGGCTGGGAGAAAGATCATGTCAGCTTCGGCGATCTTCCCCTTTTTCTCAAAGCAATGGCATACCGTTTTCCATTCGAAAACCGTGCCGTACTTGCAAAAGAGAATTATAAGATCACAAAAGAAGAGCTATGGCGACGTCTGCTCAAAGATCAGCATGGCGGCCTATGCTACGATCTAAATGGTTTCCTTTATTTTGTCTTGCATGAGGCCGGGTTTCATGTGAAGCTCATTCGAGGAACGGTTTATGCAGGCAATCAAGAGGGATGGGCACTAGAAGGGACGCATGCTGCTGTATGGCTGTCTGCCGAAAACGGCGATTACCTCGTTGATATCGGCTTCGGCATCAACCTGGCGCTCCAGCCGATACCGCTTTCCGGAGAAACGGTACAGTCACCAGTCGGGTCATTCCGAATCAAAAGAGAAGAGACAGAAAAGGGCAGCCATGTTCTGCTGATGGACAAGGGAGAAGGCTGGCAAATCGGGTACGCCTTTACTCTTGAAGAGAGTGATCTCGGTGATTTAGATAACATGAAGGACATCATTCACTCTCATGAAAAATCTCCTTTTAACAAATCCCCGCTTGCCTCAAAGCTGACGCCGAGCGGAAGGATGGTCATGTCAGAGCGCCATTTTACGATTTATGAAAACGGCGGTGACATTCAAAAAAGCGACATCGGTCCTTCAGAATTTGAAGAGAAATTAAATACTCATTTTTTGTAACGTGAAAAGCTTGCAGGTTATCTGCAAGCTTTTTCTTATGAACAAGTGTAGATCGCTGTATCAAATGCATCTTCTGGGATATACAGTTTTCCCTTTTCGTATTTATAAGGAATTTCATTCTCTTTAAAACACTCTTTGGTATAGTCAGTTAGTGTATCCCCAATTTCTATGTATTTCCCGGTATAGTTGGGCTGACATGCTGAAAGAATTGACGTCATTGCCAGAAACAGCATGATTTTCTTCATCACGACACCTGCCTATTATGAAAATTTTACCTTTATCATTCTATCATAGCAAAAAGAAAAAGACCGATTTACTATTCCGCACATGCTATAATAATTTTGGAATCTTCTAGAAAAATCATCGTGATGTACATATAAGGGGGATCAACGTGTATCGGATTTTGCTTGTGGAAGATGATGAGCGGATTGCTTCTTTGCTGGGCGGTCATCTTCAAAAATACGGATATGAAGTGAAAATTGCTGAACAGCTGAATGATATAAAATTGGAATTTGCAGAAATGAAGCCTGATCTTGTGCTGCTTGATATCAACCTGCCTTTTTTTGACGGGTTTTATTGGTGTAGGCAAATCCGTACCATTTCCAATGCGCCGATTATCTTTATATCGGCACGGACCGATGAGCTGAATCAGGTAATGGCGATTGAAAATGGCGGCGATGATTATATCACAAAGCCGTTCCATCTAGAGGTAGTGATGGCCAAAATCAAAAGCGTCCTGCGCCGCACATATGGTGAATACTCGCCCTCTTTGCCGCAGGAATCAAGAATAGTGGAGCTTGGCGGGCTGACGATTTATCCTGATCAAAATGAGGCCGAATGGAACAGCGTCCGTATTCTGTTTTCCCAAAAAGAATTTCAGCTTCTCTCTATTTTTGTGAGGGAGCATAAAAAAATTGTCTCTCGTGATGAACTATTGGAGGCGTTATGGGATGACGTTGATTTTGTCGATGACAATACGTTAACGGTCAATGTCAACCGGCTGCGGAGAAAACTGGAGAATGCAGGACTGACAGATTGCATTTCCACAATCAGAGGACAAGGCTATCAATTTCAAGTCAATCGGAAGGATGAAGCGGAGTGTTAAAGACTTATCTCATCGACCGCTTAGCCATTATTCTATTTTCATTATTAGGGATAGGGTCCGCCATGCTGATTGCGTATTTAAGCATTGTAGAGAGCGGCGCAGAACCTTCCAAAGAAAATATGATGTACATATGGATTTTGCCTGGTACTCTTTTAGCCGCAGGTTTTGCTGTTGATTATGTTCGGCAAATTTCCTTTCTCACATATGTTAAAAAGCTTGCAGAACAAGCCTCTTCTTCGAATGACATCGGACAGTCTTTGAAAGCCAGAAAGCCAAGAACAGGAGAGCAAGCGCTTTGGACGAAAATGATCAACGCACTCGGGCAGCAATACGAAAGCAGGCTCTCACAATATATCAATCAGCAAAAACAGCATTACACCTTCACCAACCAATGGGTCCACCATATGAAAACACCGGTATCCGTCATATCCTTAATGATTCAGGAAGGAAAAAACGGAACTTCATCCTCTTTTCCGACGTTTTTAGAGGAGCTGGAGGATGAGAATGAGAGATTTCGCCACGGTCTTGATATGATGCTGCAAACGGCCCGGCTGGAGGAATTTGCATTTGATGTAAAGCCGCAAACCTTTGATTTGACAGAAATGGTTCGTTCACTGATCAATCAGGAAAAACGTCAGTTTATTAAACGGCGCCTTTTTCCAACATTACATGTGCCGCCAAATGCCGTTCAGATTTCCAGTGATCAAAAGTGGCTTTCCTTTGTTGTTGAGCAAATCCTTTTCAACGCCTTAAAATATTCAAAGCAAGGTATGGGAGACCCTATTACAATCCGGATTGAAACACAGGGACATGAGACGCGCTTGTCGGTTGCCGACGAAGGAATCGGCATACCGCCGCAGGATCTGCCGCGGATTTTTGACGCGTTTTTTACCGGAGAAAACGGACGAACCATGAAAGAGGCAACTGGAATGGGCCTTTATTTGGCAAAACAGGTGTGCAGCCGTCTCGGCCATAAGCTGTATGCGGAATCAAAAGAAGGGGCTGGCACTGTGATGACCATCGTGTTTTCAAGTGACACCCTCGTGAATGTGACAGCATTGTAAGGTTGGGGAGCGGAATTGCAAGAAAGTTCGATGGGAGGATGCTGACTTCCTTTTTATAATAAAGAAAAAGGAGGAGCAGAACATGAACGTGTTGCAAACAACGAACCTATCGAAAACATACTATTCAAATAAAGGAACAATATCATACCAAGCGCTCAGCGCCTTTGATCTCAGTGTGTCAAAAGGGGAATTTGTCGGGATTATGGGGCCGTCGGGAAGCGGAAAAACCACGCTTTTGAATTTGCTGGCTACCATTGATAAGCCGACCCAGGGCGAGATGATGATCAACGGCATTCAGCCGAAAACGTTAAAGGACCAAGAGCTGGCTTTGTTTCGCAGAAGAGAACTCGGCTTCGTCTTTCAGGATTTTAATCTGCTTGATACGCTGACGATTCGTGAAAATATTCTCTTGCCGCTCGCATTGGATAAGGTAAAGCTGAGAGAAATGGAAGCCCGATTGGATGAACTGGCGGATACGCTGCAAATCAAGCACATTCTCGATCATCGCACATATGAGGTTTCGGGCGGACAGCAGCAGCGGGCAGCCTGTGCCAGAGCGATTATTCACAATCCGGCGCTCATCCTTGCCGATGAACCGACAGGAAACCTCGACTCAAAATCGGCAAAGCAAGTGATGAACACACTGGCTCAGCTGAATGAGGAAAAGGAAGCGACGATTCTGTTGGTTACGCATGATGCCACAGCAGCAAGTTTCTGTAAACGAATTGTTTTTATTAAAGACGGACGTTTCTTTTCAGAGATTCACAGAGGAACAAACAGGCAGGTGTTTTATCAAAGTATATTGGATACCTTGAGTGTGTTGGGAGGCGATTTTCATGAATTTGAGAACTATCGCCCGTAAAAACATTCTTGGGAATCTGCAACGGTATGTGGCCTACTTTTTAAGCTGTGTGTTTGCCGTTTCGGTGTTTTTTGTCTTCACATCATTTATTTTTCATCCTGATGTCAATGAAGACAATATATATGGAGGAAGCCTTGTCAAAACATGCTTGAGCGCAGCTCTTGTCGTCATCATTGTGTTTTGTATATTTTTCATCACATATTCCAATTCAGCGTTTTTGCAGGCAAGAAAGAAAGAGTTTGGGCTGCTGACACTGTTTGGCACATCAAAGCAGCAGCTTCGCAAGATGATTTATTACGAGCAGTCACTTATTTCTCTTGCGGCGATTGCGGCAGGCATTGGAGCAGGCCTGTTATTTTCCAAACTGTTTTTTATGATCATGACATGGATGCTCAGCGTGAAGGTGCCGATTTCGTTTGCAATTGTGCCGAAAGCGTTTGTGATGACAATTGCCGGCTTTCTCATCCTGTTTCAGACGCTGCTCATTTTATCACTGGGACGGATTCGGAAGCTGGAAATCATTGAACTGATTAAATCGGCCAAAAAGCCGAAAAGTTTGCCGGTTTATTCGAAATGGCTCACTGTATTGTCTTTGCTATGTCTTGGCAGCGGTTATTATCTATCTGCAACAGCCAATGCCATTGACATGATGTTTCGGGTATTTCCAATTTTGATTTTAGTGTTAATTGGCACGTATTTCTTTTTTACACAAAGCAGTGTGGCGTTTTTCCGCATGCTGTACCGAAAGAAACACAGCTTCTACAAAGGCACGAATATCATTGTGCGTTCCAACATGATATTCAGGCTGAAGGATCATGCACGCATGCTGTTTTTAACCTCTGTCATTACAGCGGTCATATTAACAGCTACAGGTGTCATCTATATGTTTTATTCCGATTTACAAAGGCAGGAGGAGCAAAGCATTCCTCAGTCTGTTTCCTGGGTGGAAAAGGATGCTTCCCGCTTTCAGGTCATGAAGCCTGAGACGGCTGAGAATACATTGAAAAAAGCTCATGCTGTTATCAAGTATAAGGTGGATGCCACAGGGATTCCTGTCACTTTTCAGTCAGACTTGTCGTATGGAAATAAGAAGATGGAAGCGGAAGCTTTGCTGATTTCAGAAAAAGTCTATAATCAAGTCGCAAAGGAAAAAGGGTTCCCAGTTATTCATTTACAAGAAAATGAAGCATTTATTAATGTTTCTTTTCAAATGATGGTGAAAGACACATTTGGAGAAGGGAAAACAGCAGCATTTCATATGAAGTCAGGAAAAACTCTTTCCTACGTCATGAAAAAGCAGCAAAACAAAGGGATATTGATGTCTGTCGATGGAGTCAGCCGTTTATTGGTTGTCAGCGAAAAGAGCTTTGACAGTCTGTCACAGGATGTGCCGCTGAAGGAACAGATGAGAATGGTAGGTTATGAGCTTGAGCATTGGCAGGAGACGGTGGATGTCTCTGAAAAGCTTGAAAACATGGTGCCGAAAGAACATACATCTGATTTTCAAACACGTGCTCCTAGTTATCAAATTGTGAAGCAGGGAGTTGCATTAATGCTGTTTATTGGTCTGTTTGTCAGCGTGCTGTTTTTTATCGTGCAAGGAAGCATGCTGTATTTGCGGATGTTTACGGAAATAGAAGATACGAGAGTGCAGGTGTTAGCCTTAAAAAGGATAGGGGTTACGGACAAAGAGATTCACTCGATCCTTGGAAAGCAAATAGGATTTTTATTCTTCATCCCATTTATCGCAGGTACGATTCACGCGGGCTTTGCGTATGCAGCGTTAAGTAATATGCTGAATTCCAATTTATTTCTTGAGGCCGTAATTGTCATCTTCATTTATTTTGTATTCCAGGCTGTTTATTATATCGTCACCCGCCATATTTATAAGCGTGCTGTTCTTCAGCGTATGTAATATGAAATCCGGTCTGTTATCAGACCGGATTTTTGATTTATTGAAATTCTCTTGTAAGATTTTTCGGTGTTTGCCCTTGGATCGCTGCGAGCATATTTTCGGCAGCTTGTTTGCACATGTTGAAGCGCACTTTAGCTGTTGCTGAACCGATATGAGGAAGCAGCGTGACATTATCCAGCTGCAGGAGCGGATTATCTTGGGTGACAGGCTCTTTTTCGTATACATCTAAGCCGGCTCCCCTGATCCAGCCTTCCTGAAGAGCGCGAATCAGTGCTTTCTCATCAACTGTCTTTCCCCGGGAAATATTGACGAAAATTGCTGAATCCTTCATCAACTTAAATTCGCGTTCTCCTATCATGTGATAGGTTTCATCAGTCAGCGGCGTAATGAGAAGAATAAAATCAGATTGCTCCAGCAATGTATCAAGCTCTGCATACTTAACGCCGATGCTGTCTTCTGTTTCTTGTTTGCGATGTCGGTTATGATAAAGCACTTCCATATCAAAACCAAATTTGGCGCGTCTCGCTGCTTGTTCTCCAATTCTGCCCATGCCGATAATGCCTAACGTTTGATGATGAACATCAATTCCGAAAAGCGCTTCCTCTTCCACGGTTCCCCATTTTCCTGCTCTGACAAAACGGTCCAGTTCGGCAACACGTCTGGCGGAAGACAGAATCAGTGAAAAAGCCAGATCTGCAACTGTGTCATCCAGTGTATAAGGTGTATGAGTCCCGACGACTCCTCTTTCTTTCATTGCTTCTATATCGAAGTTATCGTAGCCTACTGATTGGTTGCTGACCACTTTGAGCTTAGGCGCGTGTTCCAGCAACTCACGATTGATTGACGGCCCGGAAGTCCCTGACGTTAAAAGCCCTTCCGCATCTTTTAATTTTTCAAATAGCACGTCACTCGGAAGCGTATCCTCCTGCCATACTTCATAACGGCAATGTTCACCGATGAATGCTTCAATCTCTTCAGGAATCGGTTTTGTGATAAATACAAATGGTTTCAACAAGGCTCCCCCTTTATGGCTGTTGTCTATTTCATTATATCGGAAATAAATAGATGTTAAAAATATAGCTGCGTTCTTTTTATTTTCTGGTTCTTTTGAACTTAAAATGGAGATCGAACAGCTAAATCTGCTTAAAAAAAGTTTTTTAATTATCAGAATTCACCCATATTTTTTGTCAGACAAATCATCGATATGCGAACTGCAGCCGGATTATAGGATGCATTAAATATAAATTTTATTATCTTTGAAAGATATAAATGTTTATGTTTTGATTCTACAGTCCAATTATAGTGTCTTTTTTTGAAAGCCTTTTCTTGGCTTATTCCTATGCTATAATTCCTTACTGTAAGCTGGGTAAGAAGGCTTGCAAAATCATATGGATGGGAGATGAATCAAATGGTTTCTTTAACATCAATTTTGGAACACAATCAGCGGTTTGTCAGAGAGAAGAAGTATGAACCGTACAAAACGACAAAGTTTCCTTCGAAAAAGCTCGTCATTGTCACCTGTATGGATACAAGGCTTACAGAACTTCTTCCGCAAGCAATGGGGCTTAAAAACGGTGATGCTAAAATTGTAAAAAACGCGGGAGCCATCGTTTCTCACCCATTTGGAAGCGTGATGCGAAGCATACTGGTCGCGATTTATGAATTGCAGGCTGAAGAGGTATGCATTGTCGGCCATCATGAATGCGGAATGTCAGGGCTGAATGCGTCCTCGATTCTTGAGAAAGCAAAGGAACGCGGGGTGGAGGATAGCTGCCTGAATTTGCTGACGAGTGCCGGACTCGATTTGAAAACGTGGCTGACTGGTTTTCACAGCGTGGAAGAAAGCGTTTCCCACAGTGTGAACATGATTAAGAACCATCCGCTGCTTCCGAAAAAAGTGCCGGTTCACGGGCTTGTCATTCACCCTGAAACAGGAAAACTTGATGTGGTCATTAACGGTTATGAAACTGAGCTAATAAACAATCACTCATAAGGGAGGTTATAACAAAATATGCGATTCTCAGGGAGATTCAAGGGATACAATTTACAGAAATTTCAGAAAGACTTAATTGCAGGTATCGTAGTAGGTGTCGTGGCAATTCCTTTAGGAATGGCGTTTGCCATTGCCTCGGGAGTCGAGCCCGAATACGGGCTGTACACTGTTGTTATAGCGGGGATTTGTATCTCTTTGTTCGGGGGATCTAAATATCAAATTGGCGGTCCGACAGGCGCCTTTGTCCCGATACTGTTCGGCATTATCATGCAGTACGGATTAGAGAATCTGCTGATCGCAGGGTTTATGGCAGGGGTAATGCTGGTGCTGTTTGGGCTGTTTAAGCTCGGAAAAATAATGAAATTCGTGCCTAAACCCGTTATCGTCGGTTTTACAGCCGGAATTGCCGTGCTGATCTTTACGGAACAAATCGCTAATTTTCTCGGATTGAGAAATGTTGAAAAACATGAGAACTTTCACCACAACATGTTTGAAATTGTACAGCAGCTCGGCACCTTTAACGTATATGCCATTTTGACAGCTGTGATCGGGCTCGTCATTTTGCTTGTATCCGCCAAGGTGATGCCTAAAGTGCCGGGCGCTTTGTTGGCGCTTCTTATTTCCACAGTGGTCGCGGTTGTCTTTTTCCCTGACCGCATGGCAACGATTGGGTCAACTTATGGAGAAATCCCCCGCCATTTGCCTGAATTTCAGTTTCCTGAGCTTACTTTGGATAAAATGGTTATGCTGTTTCCGGCTGCGCTTGTCATCGCGCTTCTTGGAGGACTTGAGTCGATTTTGTCCGCAATGGTCGCTGATAACATGAAGGGCTCAAAGCATGACAGCAATAAGGAGCTTGTCGGCCAGGGAATTGCGAATATGGCAGCGCCCCTGTTTGGCGGAATCCCGGCTACAGGAGCGATTGCGAGAACGGCGACCAATATAAAAAACGGAGCGGTTTCCCCAGTTTCCGGCGTCGTTCACGGCGTAGTCGTTCTCCTTGTCCTGCTTGTATTTGCGCCTTATGCGTCCCATGTGCCGCTCGCCAGTATGGCACCGATTCTCATGGTGGTCGCATGGAATATGAGTGAGCGCAAGGAAGTCGCAAACATGCTGAGACTGAAAAATGCTGATTCCTTTATTTTGGCGGCGACCTTCGCCCTTACGGTTCTGTTTGACTTAATCATCGGTGTGGCAACCGGATTGCTGCTCGCATTTGTGTTCTTTATCAGAAGAATGAGCGAAGCGACCCGCATCCACAATCAGGAATCGCATCCTGTTCTGGCGAAGAGAGAAGATCCATCTGTCAGCATGTATGCCATAGAAGGGCCGCTGTTTTTCGGATCAATTGATTCCCTTGAATCGTCATTGCTGGAGCATGTACAGAAAAAACCGAAAACCCTTATTCTGCTCATGAATAAGGTGCACTATATGGATACGTCAGCTGAAGCGGTGCTTGGGAACATTATGAATCGAATTAAACGCCACAATGGAAAGCTGATGATTGTAGGATTGCAATCGCAGCCAAAGGAGCTGCTGCATAAAACAGGCCTTTTTCACAAAATAGGAAAGCAGCATTTCTTTGATCATCATGATGAAATCACAGGTTAAAAAAAGCGGCCATCGCGGCCGCTTTTTTATGCATGCTCAAATCGTTTTGTCAGTTTTTCTTGGTGGGCCTTCATGACGTCTTCTAAAGAGACACCATACATATCAGCAAGAATGGCGATATTTCCGATGACATCTCCCATTTCTTCAATCAATTCTTGTTTTTGCTCAGCGCGTGACGATTCTTTCTCATCCGGCCGGTCTCTGCCGATTTCATACGCCCTGACAGCCCGGGCCAATTCTCCGGCTTCCTCCATTAAAAAGCCGACGCGAATAAAAGGTCCGTATTCTGTCCAGCCTCTTTTTTCGTAAAACTCTTTCATCCATTTTTCTGCATCAGCCAGCTGCAACCTCATCACTCCTGCATTCTTTATGTATTTCATATTGATATTATCACATGAAGATGGGACAATATATAGTGTGTTTTTGAATGTTTAACACGATATATAGATGCGGAGATGACAAGATGAAAACCATTTGTGTATTTGCGGGATCAAACCCTGGGGGAAATGAAGCGTATAAAAGAAAAGCGGCAGAGCTTGGCGTGTATATGGCTGAGCAGGGAATCGGCCTTGTCTATGGGGGCTCCCGCGTAGGCTTGATGGGCACGATTGCTAACGCGATTATGGAAAACGGCGGAACTGCAATCGGGGTCATGCCGAGCGGTTTGTTCAGCGGGGAGGTTGTCCATCAGAATCTGACTGAGCTGATTGAAGTAAACGGGATGCATGAACGAAAGGCTAAAATGAGCGAGCTGGCGGACGGCTTTATCTCGATGCCGGGCGGCTTCGGTACATATGAAGAATTATTTGAAGTGCTGTGCTGGGCACAGATCGGCATCCACCAAAAGCCAATCGGACTGTATAATGTAAACGGGTATTTTGAGCCAATGATGAAAATGGTGAAATACAGCATTCAAGAAGGGTTTTCTAACGAATCGCACCTAAAACTGATTCACAGCTCGTCACGGCCGGATGAGTTAATTGAGCAAATGCAAACTTATTCTTATCCGATTTTAGAAAAAAAGTGGACAGAAATTTAAAAAAGAGACTTTCTCATGGAAGTGGAGAGAATGAGTTATGATCCATGAAATATCGAGTGTTTTTAACAAAGTGAGGTTTCCTTAAGGGAAATCTCTTTTTTATTTCTCTTTTGCCTGCATCGTATATTTAACAGTAATAGAGGACTTTATCACTAGTTTGGATAATAAGCACAGATAAGGAGGGGATGAAAATGGCAACATTGTCAGATGTAGCGAAAAAAGCAAATGTTTCGAAAATGACGGTATCACGAGTGATCAATCACCCTGAGACGGTGACAGATGAATTGAAAAAGCTTGTTCATTCTGCGATGAAAGAGCTGAATTACATCCCTAATTATGCGGCGAGAGCGCTCGTGCAAAACAGAACACAGGTTGTGAAACTATTGATACTTGAGGAAATGGATACGACAGAACCATATTACATGAACCTGCTGACAGGAATCAGCAGGGAGCTGGATCGCAATCACTATGCTCTCCAGCTTGTGACAAGAAATTCTCTTAATATTGGCCAATGTGACGGCATTATTGCCACCGGCTTGAGAAAGAACGATTTTGAAGGTGTAATAAAAGCTTTTGAGAAGCCGCTCGTCGTATTTGGACAAAATGAAATGGGCTATGACTTTATCGATGTGAATAACGAGAAAGGCACTTTTATGGCAACCCGCCATGTTATGGGGCTGGGGGAGCGGGAAGTTGTCTTTTTTGGCATTGATTTAGATGAGCCTTTCGAACGTGCAAGAGAACAGGGGTACATACGGGCGATGAATAAAAGCTTTAAAAAATCGAATATGTTTCGGATCGACAACAGTTCTAAGAAAAGTGAAGGCCTTGCAAGAGAACTGCTGAAATCCATGGACAATCAGGCCGCATTTGTCTGCGCATCTGATCGAATCGCGCTCGGCGTCATTCGTGCGGCGCAATCCCTTGGAAAGCGAATTCCAGAAGACGTTGCGGTTACCGGGAACGACGGTGTGTTTCTTGATCGCATCTCCTCGCCGCGCTTGACTACGGTCAGACAGCCTGTTGTTGAAATGGGGGAAGCCTGTGCGAAAATGTTGCTGAAAAAAATGAATGAAGACGGTGCTGCACAAGGAAGTCTATTTTTTGAACCAGAGTTAATTGTACGAGAATCAACGCTGTAAGCGCCGTATTCTGTTATCGGTAACAGGGTGAAAAGGATTGTTCCCACAATTTCATCATGATACTTTCAAACTATGAGCCGGCTTCAATAAAACGGAAATCAAAGGGGGAAACATGATGGAATATGCAGCGATTCACCACCAGCCATTCAGCACAGATGCTTATTCTTATAATGGGCGGACTGTGCATATCAAGATTCGGACGAAAAAAGGTGATGCAGATCACATTCGATTCATTTGGGGTGATCCCTATGAGTACAACGACGGCAAGTGGTCGGCAAACGAGCAGCCGATGAGAAAAATTGCTGCAACAGAAATGCATGACTATTGGTTTGCTGAAGTGGTGCCGCCATTTAGGCGTTTACAATATGCGTTTGTTGTAACAGACGATCATGAAGACATCTTTTTCGGAAGTTCGGGTGTATGCCCTTATAACGAAAAAACACTGGAAACGATTCATTATTACTTTAAATTTCCGTTTGTTCACGAGGCTGATACATTTCAAGCGCCTGAATGGGTCAAGTCAACGGTTTGGTATCAAATTTTTCCGGAGCGTTTTGCAAATGGAAGAGAAGACTTGTCACCGAAGAATGCATTGCCGTGGGGGAGCAAGGACCCGGGCGTCAATGATTTTTTTGGAGGAGATTTGCAAGGGATTGTTGACAAGCTTGATTATTTAGAGGATTTAGGGGTGAACGGCATTTATCTGACGCCGATCTTTTCCGCGCCTTCTAATCATAAATACGACACGCTGGATTACTTTTCTATTGATCCGCATTTCGGGGATCCTGAGCTTTTTCGTACATTGGTCAGCCAGCTGCATCAGCGGGGGATGAGAATTATGCTTGATGCGGTTTTTAACCATATAGGAAGCGCGTCTCCGCAATGGCTGGATGTCGTCAAAAACGGAGATCAATCCCGCTATAAGGACTGGTTCCATATTCACTCTTTTCCCGTCACAGGCGACAATTATGACAGGTTTGCTTTTACAGCTGATATGCCGAAGCTAAACACGGCTAATCCCGAAGTGCAGAAATATTTGCTTGATATTGCTTTGTACTGGATTCGCGAATTTGACATTGACGGCTGGCGTTTGGATGTCGCAAATGAAGTGGATCACGTGTTTTGGAAGACATTTAGGCAGGCTGTATCTACTGAAAAGCCTGACGTTTATATTTTAGGTGAGATCTGGCATTCTGCCGAACCCTGGCTTAGAGGGGATGAATTTCATGCGGCGATGAATTACCCTTTTACAGAGCCTATGATTGAATATTTTGCTGACCGGACGATCCCAGCCTCACGTATGGCCTACCGTGTCAATGCACATTTGATGAATGGAATGAAGCAGGCCAATGAGGTGATGTTTAATTTACTGGATAGCCATGATACAAAGCGCCTTTTGACCAGATGCCGCAATGATGAGAAGAAAGCACGCGCGTTGCTGGCCTTTATGTTTGCCCAGACAGGCTCACCATGCATTTATTACGGAACGGAAATCGGGCTGAACGGCGAAAATGATCCATTATGCCGGAAATGTATGGTTTGGGAAAAAGAGAAGCAAAACCAAGACATGCTGCAATTTATGAAACGGTTAATTGCTTTACGCAAGCAGGAAAACACTTTATTGACAGAAGGAAATCTTGAGTGGAATCTGCTGGATGACCAAAACGATTTTATTAGCTTTTCACGGACTCTTGATGAAAAAATACTGATTTATTTCTTTAATCAAGGGAATGCGGTTCAATATGTCAGCTTACGAGATTTGAATATTGAAAGGAATAAGAAAATCTGTGATGCATGGACAGAGCAGCCGCTTCAGCATCACGATGTCATTGCCGTTCAGCCGGGAGAATTTTTGATTTTGAGTGCTGCCGCCCCTGTATAACATTCTGTTATCGGTAACAAATCGAAAGTTGTTGTAACCGCTTTCTATAGGACAATACAATTGTTATAGTTTCGTAAATAGAAGGGGGAAAAGAGATGGTTCTTTTTAAAAAGGGGTTCGCCATATTGGCGGCATCATTTCTGGCAATCGGCCTTGCCGCCTGCTCAAGTTCAAAAAATCCAGCAAGCGCTGATGGCAAAAAGGTGCTGACTGTGTCTGTCGAAGAAACGTATAAAGAATACATTGAAAGCATAAAAACAAAGTTCGAAAAAGAGAATGATGTCACAGTAAAAATTGTTGAAAAGCAAATGTTCGAACAGTTGGAGGCGCTTCCTCTTGATGGCCCGGCGGGTAATGCGCCTGATGTTATGCTTGCTGCATATGACCGGATCGGCGGTTTGGGACAGCAAGGACATTTGCTTGACATTAAGCCATCTCATACAAAAAGCTTTGGTGATAAAGAAATGCAGCAGGTGACAGTTGACGGCAAAGTGTACGGAATGCCGCTAGTCATTGAGACACTTATTTTGTATTACAACAAAGATCTTTTAAAAACAGCGCCAAAAACATTTAAAGACCTTGAAAAGTTAACGGAAGATCCTCGATTCGCGTTTGCTTCGGAAAAAGGAAAATCAACCGGATTTTTAGCAAAATGGACTGACTTTTATATGTCGTACGGCTTATTGGCTGGATACGGCGGATATGTGTTTGGAAAAAACGGCACAGATTCCGGGGACATCGGCCTGAACAATAAAGGAGCTGTAGAAGCGGTGAAATATGCGGAGAAATGGTTTGAAACATATTGGCCGAAAGGAATGCAAGACAATTCAAGCGCAGACGACTTTATTCAGCAGATGTTTTTAGAAGGCAAAGCGGCTGCGATCATTGGCGGTCCTTGGTCAGCTGCCAATTATAAAGAGGCTAAATTGAACTACGGAGCGGCTCCCATTCCGACATTGCCCAATGGAGAAGAATATGCCCCTTTTGCGGGTGGGAAGGGCTGGGTAGCTTCAAAATATACAAAAGAGCCCGGGCTGGCTGAAAAATGGCTTGAGTATGCTGCAAATGATGCCAATGCTTACGCTTTTTATGAGGATACAAACGAAGTTCCGGCCAACACGGCTGCAAGGAAGAAAGCCGATGAGCAAAAGAATGAACTGACGTCAGCTGTGATTAAACAATATGAAACAGCAACGCCGACTCCAAATATTCCGGAAATGGCTGAAGTATGGACAGGAGCGGAAAGTTTAATTTTTGATGCAGCTTCAGGAAAAAAATCGACACAAACATCAGCGAATGATGCTGTAAACGTCATAAAGGAAAATATTAAAGAAAAGTATGTGAAATAAAACGGCGGGATAGCGTCCGGAAGAATAGAGGGCGGAAAAAATGAATAAACATCACACACTTGCAAAGCAAAAACGAAAGGCAGGGCTTTTATCGATCATTCCAGGACTTGGGCAGATTGCGAATCAGCAATTGTCAAAGGGGCTCTTATTTCTTGTCATCACAGGCTTGTTTGCTTTTGAATTATGCGTTTTCGGTATACAGGCGCTAACCGGATTGATGACATTGGGAAGTGTTCCCGGTGAAGATCACTCGCTGTTTATGCTGATTGAAGGCACGCTGCAATTGATCGTGACAATGATTTTCCTCATGTTCTATATCTTTAATATTCATGATTCACGTAAGACCGCCGCTATGAAAGCGGCGGGTTTGGAAGTCAATACAACAGCCAAGGATATGATCAGTCATGCGGGCGATAAAGGGTTTCCATATCTATTTACACTGCCGGCATATATCATGATGGTGTTTGTGATTATCTTTCCGGTTTTGGTGACTCTGTTTGTTGCATTAACAAACTATGATTTTTATCATATTCCGCCTAATCGTCTGATTGACTGGGTCGGGTTTAAAAATTTCTTGAATATTTTTTTCCTTGGCTCCTATCGTGAAACATTTGTGAATGTACTGGGCTGGACGGTTATCTGGACAATCTGTGCAACAACGCTGCAAATCATTTTAGGTATTGTGACGGCACTTTTCGTCAATCAGGATTTTATAAAAGGCAAGCGGATATTTCGAATGATTTTCTTATTTCCATGGGCTGTTCCGGCGTTTATTACAATCATGAGTTTTTCCAACATGTTTAACGACAGCATAGGAGCGGTGAATGCACAGGTGATTCCACTATTCAATCACCTGCCGTTTGTTGAGCTGCCTGCGATCGCGTGGAAGACCGACCCTTTCTGGACAAAGACAGCCCTCATTATGATTCAAACGTGGCTCGGCTTTCCATATATATATGTCATGGTAACGGGAGTGCTTCAGGCGATTCCAGGTGAACTGTATGAAGCGGCAAAGATTGACGGGGCCACTTTTATTCAGCGTTTTCGGCATATTACATTCCCGATGATTTTATTTGCGACAGCACCCGTGATGATTACTCAGTATACGTTTAATTTCAATAATTTCTCGATCATCTATTTATTTAATGAGGGAGGGCCAGGCAGTGCGGGAGCCGGGGCCGGATCGACCGATATCTTAATTTCGTGGATTTATAAACTGACAACAGGCACATCACCCCAATATTCCGTTGCGGCGGCTGTGACACTGTTAATTTCTTTCATTGTCATTGGAATTTCACTGATTGCTTTCAAAAAATCGAATGCTTTTGGCAATGAGGAGGTTATGTAGGTGAACGCGAGCACTGCCAGAATGCTTAATAAAATCTGTACGTATTTATTTTTGACGCTTTTAAGTATTGTCATTATATATCCGTTGCTGATTACGGCATCATCAGCCTTCCGTGTGGGGAATTCGGCGGCTTTTCAGCTCGATTTTTCGGGTTCTTGGACATTGGATCATTTTAAGCGGCTATTTGACGAAACGCTTTATCTCAATTGGTACAGCAATACACTTGTCATCGCGCTATCGGTCATGGTTTTGCAGGTTACGATTGTGACACTTGCCGGGTACTCGTACAGCCGCTATCGGTTTGCAGGCAGAAAAAAGAGCCTGATATTCTTTTTAATCATTCAAATGGTGCCGACAATGGCGGCGCTGACTGCTTTTTATGTCTTGGCGATGCTAATAGGCGCACTCGATCAATACTGGTTTTTAACAGCGATCTATATCGGCGGCGGAATTCCGATGAACACGTGGCTGATGAAAGGTTATTTTGATACTGTGCCGAGAGAAATTGATGAAGCCGCGCGAATTGACGGAGCGGGACATCTGAGGATTTTCGCTTCAATTGTTCTGCCGCTTGTTAAGCCAATGCTCGCGGTACAAGCGCTTTGGGCGTTTATGGCACCGTTTGGCGATTATTTGCTGGCAAAGTTTTTGCTTCGCTCACCGGAAAGGCTGACCATCGCTGTAGGATTACAATCCTTTATTTCTAATCCGCAGCAGCAAAAAGTAGCTCTATTTGCGGCTGGTGCCATCCTTGCCGCACTGCCGATATGCGTTCTATTCTTTTTTCTCCAAAAGAACTTTGTGTCCGGTTTGACAGCCGGCGGAACAAAGGGGTAATTCAATGAAGTATCTGGAGAATAAAAGCTTTATCATCCGCTGCCTGAAAGCGGCTGCATCTCCATCAGGTGTTTGCAGCTATGGGAATACCTTCAGCTGGCTGCAGCTCTCTTTTCTCTTTATGTTTTTAACGGCCTGCTTAATGGCGCCGTTAGCGGTTTCGTTTGTGAAAATGGATCGCTTCAGCGTTTCATCTTTCATGCCGTCAGCGATTCAAGGAGTTAATGATCAATTTGCTGATCAATTGCAGGGTTTTCAAATCAGGAACGGAAAACTAACAGGCGGGAAGAGCTCTGAGAGGATTGAAGATGGGCAGAATGTGATGGCAGTCGATATGAAGCATGAATATGAGACAAGCGGTGAAAATGGGCGATTGAAAGTAACTGGATTTGAAAACGCCATCATATTTCAACCTGATCAACTGGTGATCACCGATCAAAACGAAACGGGGTTTTCTGTTGGCTATGCGAAAATGGACGTTAAGCTCGAGAAACCAAACGTCCATGATGTAGAGGTCTTGATCGATACATTGTGGTTGGCACAGTATAAGCCGATGATCATGATGCTGGCATATACGGTGGTTTCTATGATCCAGCTTTTGTTAACGTTTGTTCTTGCAGGTGGCCTCTGGATCACAAAAATATCAAACATGGTCTCTATTGCATCATTCAAGGAAGCGGCCTCTATAGCGATTTGCGCATCAGCACTGCCGGCATTTGCGGCAGCTGCTATCGGCATGGTTCATTTTGATTTGATTACTGTATTGATGATCCATTCGTGTGGCGTTACTTTGATGATCTCTTTTGCATTTAGATATTTGACCAAAACCCGCCGTGATAATGGAAACTTACATTCGGGAGGAAATGATGATAAATCAGCGGTTATTTGAGATTGATGAATGGAAAATCAAAACAAATACATTTAATAAGGAGCATACACGGCTGCTGGAAAGCCTGACGTCTCTTGCCAATGGCTATATGGGGGTCAGAGGGAATTTTGAAGAAGGCTATTCAGGCGACAGTCACCAAGGCACATATATTGCAGGCGTGTGGTTCCCCGACAAAACGCGAGTAGGCTGGTGGAAAAACGGGTATCCAGAATATTTCGGAAAAGTGATCAATGCGATGAACTTTATGGGCATAGGCCTATATGTTGACGGTGAAAAAATCGATCTCCATCAAAACCCAATCGAATTATTTGAGGTAGAACTCAATATGAAAGAGGGGATTCTGCGGCGAAGCGCTGTTGTCCGCATTCAAGATAAAACCGTCAGAATCAGGTCAGAGCGGTTTCTTAGCCTTGCTGTAAAAGAACTCTGTGCGATTCATTATGAAGCGGAGTGCTTGACGGGAGATGCTGTCATTACGCTTGTTCCTTACCTGGATGGAAATGTGGCAAATGAAGATTCTAACTACCAAGAACAGTTTTGGCAGGAGGAAGCGAAAGGTGCTGATTCTCACAGCGGCCATTTAGCGGCAAAAACGATCGAAAATCCATTTGGAACACCGCGCTTCACGGTATTAGCCGCAATGGCAAACGAGACGGAGGGGTTTGTCCATGAAAGCTTTAAAACGACTGAAATGTATGTCGAGAATCGCTACAGTTATCAAACGAAGGCATCATTGAAAAAGTTTGTGATTGTCACGACTTCCCGTGATTTTCGGGAGGAAGAGCTTTTATCGAAAGCCAAGGAGCTTTTGGCGGATGTGGTAGAGAACGGCTATGAAGATGCAAAACGGAGGCACACTGATCGATGGAAGGAAAGATGGGCAAAAGCGGACATTGAGATTAAAGGAGATGAGGAGCTTCAACAAGGAATCCGCTACAATATCTTTCAGTTATTCTCGACATATTACGGGGGCGATGCCCGTTTGAATATCGGGCCGAAAGGATTTACTGGCGAGAAATATGGAGGTGCCGCATATTGGGATACTGAGGCGTACGCCGTTCCGATGTATTTGGCGACAGCCGAGCCGGAGGTGACGAAAAACCTGCTTTTGTATCGCTATCATCAGTTGGAGGCTGCCAAACGAAACGCTGCAAAATTGGGGATGAAGGGGGCACTTTATCCGATGGTGACTTTCACAGGTGATGAATGCCACAACGAATGGGAAATCACCTTTGAAGAAATTCACCGCAATGGCGCGATCTGTTATGCGATCTACAATTATATCAATTATACAGGCGACCGTAACTATATGGAAGAATACGGGATAGACGTACTTGTGGCAGTCAGCAGATTTTGGGCCGACCGTGTTCACTTCTCGAAACGAAAAAATAAGTATATGATCCATGGCGTCACAGGGCCGAATGAATACGAAAACAACGTTAACAACAATTGGTATACGAATGTCATTGCGGCTTGGACGTTGGAGTATACGTTACAAAATCTCGAAAGTATCTCAGCGGAGAAACGCCGCCTTCTGGATGTGCAGGAAGTAGAATTGAAAGTCTGGAGAGAAATCATCCAGCACATGTACTATCCGTATAGTGAAGAACTGCAAATTTTCGTTCAGCATGACACGTTCTTGGATAAAGACCTGCAAGCAGTTGACGAATTAGATCCAGCGGAGCGGCCTCTTTATCAGAAATGGTCATGGGACAAGATTCTCCGCTCCAATTTTATTAAGCAGGCAGATGTTCTCCAAGGCATTTATCTTTTTAATGACCGTTTTACAATGGAAGAAAAACGGCGAAACTTTGAATTTTATGAGTCGATGACTGTTCATGAATCAAGCCTATCGCCCTCTGTCCATGCGATTCTCGCAGCCGAACTCAAGCTGGAAAAGAAAGCGCTCGAATTATATAAGCGCACAGCAAGGCTTGATCTTGATAATTACAATCATGATACGGAAGAAGGCTTGCATATTACTTCAATGACGGGTAGCTGGCTGGCAATCGTTCATGGCTTTGCAGGCATGCGCACCGCGAATGAGACGCTGTCATTTGCTCCGTTTTTGCCGAAAGAATGGGACGAATATTCATTCAACATCAATTATCGAAATCGATTAATCAATGTGACGGTTGACGAAAAGCGCGTTATTTTTGAGCTTGTAAAAGGCGAGCCGCTGCACATGAACGTTTATGAGGAACCAGTTGTCCTACAGGGACGATGTGAAAGGAGAACGCCTAATGAGTGAATGGTGGAAAGAAGCTGTCGTTTATCAAATTTACCCGCGCAGTTTTTATGATGCCAATGGAGATGGATTCGGGGATTTGCAAGGTGTGATTCAAAAGCTGGATTACATCAAAAATCTCGGGGCGGATGTCATCTGGCTCTCCCCGGTATTTGATTCCCCGCAGGATGACAACGGATATGATATCAGCGATTACAAAAACATGTATGAAAAGTTTGGGACAAATGAAGATATGTTTCAGCTGATTGATGAAGTCCATAAACGCGGAATGAAAATCGTCATGGATTTGGTCGTGAACCACACATCAGATGAGCATGCTTGGTTTGCTGAAAGCCGCAAGTCGAAGGACAATCCTTACCGGGATTATTATTTTTGGAAAGATCCTAAACCGGACGGCTCAGAGCCGAATAATTGGGGATCGATCTTTTCAGGCTCAGCGTGGACATACGATGAAGGAACAGGGCAGTATTATTTGCACTACTTTTCGAAAAAACAGCCTGATTTAAATTGGGAAAACGAAGCCGTTCGCCGGGAAGTTTATGATGTAATGAGATTCTGGATGGATAGAGGCGTTGACGGCTGGCGGATGGATGTGATCGGCTCTATTTCTAAATACACCGATTTTCCGGACTACGAAACGGATCACAGCCGCAGTTATATTGTCGGCCGTTATCACTCTAACGGCCCACGTCTTCATGAGTTTATTCAAGAGATGAACAGGGAAGTGCTTTCTCATTACGACTGCATGACAGTCGGAGAGGCAAACGGCTCTGATATTGAAGAGGCGAAAAAGTACACAGATGCAAGCAGGCAAGAGCTGAATATGATCTTTACATTTGAACATATGGATATTGATACAGAACAAAACTCGCCAAATGGGAAATGGCAGATCAAGCCGTTTGATTTGATTGCTTTAAAAAAGACGATGACAAGGTGGCAGACCGGGTTAATGAATGTCGGCTGGAATACCCTTTATTTTGAGAACCATGACCAGCCGAGGGTTATTTCCCGCTGGGGCAATGACGGGAAGCTGCGTAAGGAATGTGCGAAGGCATTTGCAACGGTTTTGCACGGCATGAAAGGAACGCCGTTTATTTACCAGGGAGAAGAAATCGGCATGGTCAACAGCGATATGCCGCTGGAGATGTATGATGATCTTGAAATAAAGAATGCATATCGTGAACTAGTCGTCGAAAACAAAACGATGTCAGAAAAAGAGTTTGTCAAAGCCGTGATGATAAAAGGAAGGGATCATGCGAGAACACCGATGCAGTGGGATGCCGGAAAACATGCGGGATTCACAGCCGGAGACCCGTGGATACCGGTAAATTCCCGCTATCAAGATATCAATGTGAAAGAGTCCTTGAAAGATCAAGATTCGATTTTCTTTTACTATCAGAAGCTCATTCAATTACGAAAGCAATATAAGATTATGATATATGGCGATTATCAGCTTTTGCAGGAGAATGATCCGCAGGTCTTTTCTTACCTTCGAGAATATCAAGGGGAAAAGCTTCTTGTCGTTGTGAATTTATCGGAAGAAAAGGCTCTGTTCGTAGCGCCTCCAGAACTGATTCATGAGCGTTGGAAAGTGCTGATTTCAAACTATCCGCAGGAGCGGGCTGACTTAAAGAGTATTAGCCTCAAACCTTATGAAGCTGTGATGGGCATTAGTATATGAAAGCGGTCATTTTTGATTTAGACGGAGTGATAACAGATACTGCTGAATATCATTTTCTCGCTTGGAAGCACATCGCAGAACAAATCAATATCCCCTTTGACAGAGACATGAATGAAAGGCTAAAAGGAATCAGCAGAGAAGAGTCACTTGAAAGCATATTGATCTCTGGCGGTGCGGAAACAAAGTATACAAATGCGGAGAAACAAGAACTTATGCATCGGAAAAATCACGATTATCAAACGTTGATCGGCAAATTGACGCCGGAAGATCTTTTACCGGGGATTGGCAGGCTCCTATGTCAATTGAAAAACGAAAATATAAAAATCGGGTTAGCATCTTCAAGTCGCAATGCTCCTAAGATTTTAAGACGTTTGGCAATTATCGATGATTTTGATGCCATTGTTGATCCGACGACTCTTGCGAAGGGGAAGCCTGATCCTGACATCTTTTTAACAGCTGCAGCGATGCTCGATGTTTCCCCTGCTGATTGCGCGGCAATAGAAGACGCAGAAGCAGGCATTTCTGCAATCAAATCTGCGGGGATGTTTGCGGTTGGTGTCGGTCAAAGGCAGCCGATGCTTGGTGCTGATCTGGTTGTGAGGCAGACGAGTGATTTGACGCTTGAGCTGTTACATGAGGAATGGGAGCAGTTTAGAATCAAAAGTGTTTAAATGAAAAAACCTGCAAGAGACGCAGCTCTTGCAGGTTGTGTTATTACTTTTTGTCTTCTGTGTGAGTCAAAATTTTGTCAATCAGGCCGTATTCAAGCGCTTCTTCAGCAGACTTGAAGTTATCACGGTCTGTGTCACGTTCGATCACTTCAAGCGGCTGGCCAGTACGTTCAGCTAGGACTTTGTTTAATTTGTCGCGAAGCAAGAGAATGCGTTTCGCAGCAATTTCAATTTCTGTCGCTTGACCTTGCGCACCGCCAAGAGGCTGGTGAATCATGACTTCACTGTTTGGAAGTGCATAGCGTTTGCCTTTTTCCCCGGCTGCAAGCAGGAACGCGCCCATTGACGCAGCCATACCGATACAAATTGTAGATACCTTCGGCTTAATAAACTGCATGGTATCATAGATCGCCATACCGGCTGTAATAGAGCCGCCCGGGCTGTTGATGTAAAGAGAAATTTCTTTTTCAGGGTCTTCTGCTGCTAAGAATAACAGCTGTGACACGATGGAGTTCGCAACGTTGTCATCAATCGCAGATCCAAGCATGATGATACGATCCTTTAATAGACGAGAATAAATGTCATACGCTCTTTCTCCGCGGTTCGTTTGTTCAATGACTGTAGGTATTAAATTCATAATGCTCCTCCTTCACCTTTTAGGTAAGTATGTAGTTACATGATACATTTTTGGTCAATAAAGGTCAAACAAAAAGCTGGCCTGATATGCAAAGTCGTCTCTTTTTCCCATTTTCCCCAAAAATACAGGGGTTCAAACCATCGTATGTCAGATTGCCAATTAAGATGCTTTGTCTATTTAAAAAACGGCCTCTCGAAATAGAGGGTTGTTATTTGAATGGAATTATCGTATAATTAGTTGTGCTGACGTTCTCATAACGCAGTCATTCTGCGCTCGTAGCTCAGTTGGATAGAGCGGTGGTTTCCGGTACCACGTCTGTCGGGGGTTCGAATCCCTCCGAGCGCGTCCAATAGAACAACAGGAAAGACAAGGGTTTGGCGATTTGCCGCTCTTGTCTTTTTTGTTTTGTTTCATAAATCTCTCACGCTGAAACATAAATTTTCCTTCTCTCGGGCACGTTATGGAATGTGTGCGATATTGAATTTGCGAGGAGGATGAACATGGGTATTTTAAGCGGAAATCCGCAGGATGAACCGATGCATTATGGTGAGGTATTCGGCTTATGGAGTTATGTGATGGCGGGCAATAAAATGGTCGGCAATTACCAAATGCTATTGAATCATGTCGGTGATGACGACCTGAAGAAGCTGCTTCGTGAGTCTATTGAGAAATGCCAAGATGAAATCAAACAGGTCAGCACGATCCTGAAAGAAAACGGGGTGGCGCTGCCGCCGGCTTCTCCTGAACCGCCGACAGCAGATCTTAACGATATTCCGCCTGGTGCACGGTTTCTCGATCCGGATGTGGCGGCTTCCGCGGCAGCAGAAAATGCTGCAGGTCTTGTGACATGCAGCAAAATGATGGGGCAATCGATTCGTGAGGATATTGCCATGATGTTTGGGCAATTTCATATGTCGAAAGCGGCAACCGGCGCAAAATACTTAAGGCTGCTAAAAAACAAAGGCTGGCTCATCCCGCCGCCGCTTCATCTTCAAAAACATCACGAAGCTTAATGGCAAAGGCATATACAGCTGTATATGCCTTGATTTTATGAAGATGACGTAAGACGCAGGCCGATGACGCCGGCTAGGATAAGGCAAAGTGAAATCACCTGTGAAAGCTGAAACCGCTCCTTAAACCAGATGAGCCCGACCGCCGAAACACCAATGCTTCCAATGCCAGTCCAGACGGCATATGCGACTCCGGCAGGCAGGACGATCATCGCTTGGGACAGGCAGTAAAAGGATAAGCCGAATCCAACAGTCATCACAATGATCGGCCATTTTTTTCTTGTTCCGTCTATATATTTCATGGCAATGGCAGCTATAATTTCTTCTATGCCGGCAATCACTAATAAAAACCATGCCATTATTTTTCACCTCCCGGCTGAGATTTGCTTTCTTTCGTAAATAATTTCATTCCTAAAATGCCAGCCAGCAATAAAGCTAAAAAGAACATTTGGGCTGCTGAGAAGGATTCGCCCAGAACAATTCCAGTCAGATATGTTCCGACGGTTCCGATTCCCACAAACACAGTGTACGCCGCGGCCATCGGGATTTTTTGATAAGAGCGGATCAACAGGATAAAGCTGACCGCGATTAAGATAAAAATGATGATCCAATCCAAAAGCGAATCGGCATGTTTGAGGGAAGAGGCCCAAACAACCTCTAAAAGCCCTGCAATAAAAACAAGAACCCAATTCAAATGAAACACCTCTCTATTTTATGAATGAACGTCAGTCATTTTTAGGGCATTAAAAAATGAGCGGTGTTACCCAGTCATTTTTTAAGCAGTACCTAAGCTCCGTTTTAAGAAAGTGAAAATTTCCTTTTTATACACTTCAACATTTTCATCTTGTTCAAATCCGATATAGAATCGTTCCGCAGTATTCTCGACCAAGTTGATAATCGTTCTGGCCGTCCATTTTGAATTGATTCCTTCCGTTACCTCATGGTTTGCAATGGCCTTGTTGATGATTTGTTCAAGCCAGGAATAATAAGGCTGATAGATCGTCTCCCATTTTTCCATGGAGTGGTCGATCGCAAGCCCGGAATAACAGAGGACAATAATATCCTTATGGCGTTCTGTAATGAGAAATGTCTCATCAATTAATATATCTAAAACGGTCCAAAAATCTTCGTCCCCATGCAGCCTACCTTTGATTTGATCAAGTGTATGGGTGAGAAGATTTTCTGCAATGGCCGGTATGAGGGCATTTTTAGATGAAAAATACAAATAGAATGTTCCTTGGGCAGTGCCGGCCTTTTTGACAATATCAGAAATAGAAGCCTTGTCGAGGCCTTTTTCAGAAATGACTTCTATGGCAGCCTGCAAAATTTTTTCATATTTGCCCGATGTTTGTTTTGGCATGAGGAACACCTCCAGTAATGACTGACTCTCATTCATTTTATCGCGTGTATGTTTGTTTGTAAAGAATAAAGAAGCAAGAAAACCTCTTGCTTCTTTATTTATCGTAATCAATGGCGGCTTTTGGGAGACCGGTATACTTTGCCCAGTAATAAATCGCAAGTGAGCCGATCGCGACTAAAATGAGGTCGACGGGATTGCTGATAATCCCTAAACCATGTCCGAAAGAACCGATGTAGGAAAAGATCAGCATCATAATATAAAACCCGATAAGCCACCAGGCTGATTTCAGCTGCTGAGCAAGGCTGACATCTTCTTTAGGCGTATATTTGCTGAAACAGAGATAGATCAAAAACATCACGAGTTGTGAACCGAGCAGCCAGGAGACTGTTTTCCATCCTGACCAGTACACGATAAACGCTGTAAATATAAAGGAAAGCGGCCCGATAATGCTCATTCCCTTTAAATAAAACGGCCTGTTTAAGTCCTTCGCGTTGACCCTCAGCGCAGCTGAAGAAATGGGTGCAATCGCATATGAAAGAATGAGCGCGACTGAACAGACATTGACGAGCGCGTTCCACGAAGGAAAGGGAAGTGTCCAGAAAATGGACAGGGCAAACGAAAGCCAAAGCGAAGCGCGGGGTGTCCCCGTATCTTTATTGACCTTTGAGAATATGCCAAATAATGTGCCGTTACGCGCCCAGGCGTAAACAAGGCGGGATGTCGTATTCATAAAGATATTCCCGTTTCCACCGGGAGACAGAATGGCGTCTAAAATGACAAGCGTTGCAAGCCAGCCTAACCCGAGCATGACCGCAATATCCTTAAACGGCAATGAGAACTCCCGGCCAATTGCCGGCCAGCCATGTTTCAGTGTTTCTGTCGGGATTGCACCAATAAAGGTGACCTGCAAAACAGTATAAATGATGGTTGAAACGATGATGCAAATGATTAAAGCGATCGGGATATTGCGTTTTGGATTTTGGACTTCACCTGCTACAGATACAATCGGATGCAGGCCGAGATACGCAAACATGACGCCGCCTGTCGAGATGGCAGCCTGAATACCTGTAAATCCAAACGGTGCAAATCCTTGAACGGATAAATTCTCCGGCTGAAAATGAAAGATCAGCACAATAATGATGGTAATCGGCACAATATATTTAAATATCGATATGATGAAATTCGCCTTAGCGAAGGTTTTGACGCTCCAATAATTCAGCAGGAAAAACAAGCATAATAGGGCAAATTGCAAGATCCAGCCGGAAATGGTCGGCGAATCAGACCCTTTAATGGTCAGGCCGGGAAACCAATAGGCCACATACTGGCGCACAGCTGTCACTTCAATTGAAATCAAGCTTGTATAAGCGACAATCGTGACAAACGAAATTAAGTAGCCGACAAGGTGGCCATGTGAATAAACGGGGTATCGAATGATGCCTCCGGTACGGGGCAGAGCGGCTCCGAGCTCCGCATATACAAGCCCGATTAACAAAATAATGGCTCCTCCGAGGATCCAGGAAAAAGCGCCGGAGGGCCCTGCTTTTGAAGCGACATTACTGACAGCGAACAGCCACGCTGATCCAAAGATGGCTCCCATCCCAATCAAAATCAGATCAAACAGCGACATTGATTTTTGAAAATTTCCTTGTTTAGACATTCGCTTCCTCCTTTGAAACCAGCCTTATATTCCTTACAATGCCCAATATGTAACAGAGAATACCGCTCCTAATAAAAAAACAGGGGCAGCCTGCGCCGCCCCTGTTTTTATTCATGAATCGAATCAAAGTGTTTCACTGTTATATTTTTGAAGGAGGCTGTGCCGCCGTCAGAATAAAGGGTAATTCCTTTATCTTCAGGCTTTGGGAAGACTTCATTTGAAAAAACGGTTTTCCCGTCGCCAACAAATACTTCTATCGTTGTTTTATCGACAAGTATTTTCAAATGCACTTTACGTTTGCTTACATCATAAGGAGCTTTGCTTTCAACATAGGTATTGCTTTTGTCAGGCTGATTTGTGGCTGCTCTATTGACATAAGCATAGCCGCCTTCAGCGAAAATACCGACATCAATATGGCGTTTTTGGTCTTCTGATTCTCTGAGCCTGACGCCTGCATTCTTTAGCTCTGACCAAGAAAGATCCGTATCAAGCTGGTACGTATCACCTGTTATCGACAATGTTTTTGATCCGTTCACATCCTGATCCTCTATTTCGTCAGTTGAAACAGTCAGCTGCTCCAAAGCTTCAATCGGCTGTGAGACGAGGCTGTATGTTCCATCCTGCTCCTTCAGCCGGATTTCGCGTATGACAGAATCTGTGCCGTTAAAGCCGTTCTTCATTGTCGGGGTGTTGTTGGCATAATCCCAATTGTTCATCCAGGCAAGCGCATACCGCTTTTCTAATGGATCTGTGCTTTTGCTGTCTTCGAACGTCACACCACCATACCAGTCGAAGCCATAGTCAAGCCATTGGGCTTCAGTCTGATCCGCTTTGAATTCTTTTCCGTCGAAGCTTCCGGTCCAGTAGGCGTACGTATTTGGTTTGCCCCACGGTTTGCCATTCGCGCTGGCACCGAGAACCCACTTATTCGTTCCGTCGCTTGCCCGCATCATGTAGAGGTCGGGGCATTCCACCATTCCCGCCTGTTCTGGGAAGAATCCGCTTGTGTAATGCCAGTCCTTAAGATTATCGGATTCATAAAAGCCGATTTTTGATCCTTCAGCCATGACCATGACCCATTTGTTATCTTGGTCATCCCATATGACTTTCGGATCTCTGAAATCGTCTGTACCCGGATTAGGCATAACGGGGTTGCCACTGTAGAATTTGAATGATTTTCCTTTATCTGTGCTGTACCACAAATATTGCTCCTGTTTTTTGTCTTTGGCTGAGGGCTGTGTCACAATCGCGACAAGCACATTTTTCCCGAAGCCGGCTGTGTTCTCTTTATCAACTACGACGGAACCGGTCCAAATGTCACCGTCCGGGTTTGTATATTTCGGAATCGCCACGCCTTCATCGGTCCAGTGCACCAAATCCTCTGAGACGGCATGGCGCCATTCTGTGCCGTTGCCTTTTGGGTAATCCCGGTTATATAGATAGAAATAATGATACTTGCCATCAAAATAGATCGGTTTTTGAGGGTCATTTTTCCATTTATCCGGCGTCGTAAAATGATATGCCGCCCGGTAGTCCGGCTTCTGTTTTGATTTTGTTTTTTGGTCATGTTCTTCTTTTGGAAATAAGTCGATAAACAGCAATATTCCTAAAAAGGTTAGGAATACGGTTAGCCATTTGCCTGCTTTTATATAGTTCATATGGGATTCACCTTTATGTTGATAAGAAATAAAAGAAAATGCCAATAGGATATCGGCATTTTCTTTTGCGTTTTTATTTGTTAACTGTTAATTGTCCTTGTTCAAGGATGCTGTCTTTGACAACAGATGTTTTCTTGCCTTTGATGTTCAGCAGGAAGCTTGGCGCAAACGTTGATTGTTTGTCTGCGTAGAATCCTCTGTTTGTCATATAGCTTGTAATCACGACATTGTTTCCTTTCGCTTGAGGTACAGCGAAGTGTGAGTAAGTAAAGGTTACATCGTTAGGATCAAGATCCATTTTTAACACAAGGCCAGTTTTGTTCAGCGGCTTGTATGGGCCAGTTAAAGAATTAGAAACATAGCCAAGCATGTAAATATCGTTAGACGTGATGCCGTCAATCGTCATTTTTGACCCGCGAGAGTCAGTGAACAGGTACCATTTGCCGTTCATTTTAAAGACGTTCGCGCGTTCAATTTCATCTGTTACTGTGTTAGATGCAATCAGCGGTTTCATCACTTTTTTCAGTGTGTAATCATCGTTTAGCTCAATCATGCCGAGAGCGCCGTTAGCTAATTCAGCAGTGCGTTTTTTATCACTTTGCAGAAGCTTTTGACTTTCTTGACGGAAGAATGATGTGCTTTTGCCATAGTATGCTTTGTTAAATAAAGATTCTTCGCCTTGGTAGCCATCTTCAGTTCCAGTGTTTGCTTCAAATACTAAGTATTTGTGGCCTTTATCTTCTACGTAGTGAGGATCTCTCAGCGTATGGTTGTCGCCTGAGCTGTAGTTGCCTTCATCGATGAACTGCTGTACATTTTGATACGTTTTGCCGTCACCGTCAAAGATTGATTTATAATCCTCTACACCGTTGATGTTCAGAGAGCTGTCTGATGCTGATACGTTAACCTGTGCAGTTGTCAGTGTTTGTTTGCCGTAATGTTTACCGGAGAAATCAGTGTAGAATAAACGGATTTTTCCGTCAGATGTAAATGTGGCTGAACCTGACCATTCTTGCGTTTGGTCTTTTAGGATAGAATCATTTGCATCGAATTTGTCGCTGTCTTTAAAGACGCGGCCAGCGTTTTTCCAGCTGTCAATAGAAGTTTCGCCGACTTTTTGATAGAACATGTAAATCGATGTGTCATCCGCATTTTTAGGATCTCCGGCTAATGCAAAGACGATGTGGTAGCCGTGATAGTTTGCGACAGTGCCGTCAGCGTTTTGTAATGGCCAGCTGTCCCAAACGTCCAGGCCTTTTGCAGAAGAGATATTTTTAATTGTGGACGAATCGAATTCAGGAACTTGATATTTTTCATTTTTTTGCTGTTCAGGGATTTGCAGCATATCATGGCGTGTAATATGGGAAATGCCGTATGTTTCCTTATATGGCTTTTGGTTCGTTTCTTTCGCAAACGCTTGAGTTGCGCCTCCTGCCAGCAGTGCGGTAGTAAAGGTTAATACTGTTGCTTGTTTTGCAAACTTTTTGATGTTCATCGTTCATGTCTCCTTTTTTATGTACTGTGTTAGCGGTCTGCTTCTTCCAGCCCTCCTGTTTGAAGATGGCAAGTTAGTTACGCACAATAAAAAAAGACCTAAAATATGTAAGGGGTGACGCCAAAGTATACACTTTGCCCTTTACACATTTTAGGTCTTGCCTGCTTTATCAGTAACAAACCCGCGCGATTTACTTTTCGACCTCATTCTATTAGACTCTCGTTTGGATTGCAACTGGTCTATTTTCCTCTTTTGTTTGATAGAAAATCATAAAAGGATTTGCGGGATACGAGACTAAAGAACTAAAAAATCTATCTGTTTCTTTTCATTCTCTGTATTTTTTATAGCTTCTGTTGCATGGGCATAAAGTTGCCTTTTAAATCATAATTCAGAAAATATCATAATATCTCATTTCACTAAATAATAGTGAACGGCAGGTATATGTGATGGGTTAAAAAGGATCTCTAACTGAAGTATTTTTCGAAATATTTGAAACATTAGTAGGTTAGTAACGTACAGAGATATGGGAGGTGGAGGAATGAAGCAGAATAAAAGAAAGCATCTTCAGACGTTATTTGAGACATTAGGCGAAAAACATCAGTTTAACGGGACGGTTCTGGCTGCGGAGGGTGGCGATATTTTATATCACCACTCTTTTGGCTATGCGGAAATGACGGAAAAACGCCCGTTGAAAACCAACTCTTTGTTTGAGTTAGCGTCTTTGTCAAAGCCTTTTACAGCATTGGGAATCATCTTGCTGGAGGAGAAGGGGATTCTTGGCTATGAGGATAAAGTGGATCGCTGGCTGCCCGGTTTTCCGTATCAGGGCGTAACGATTCGGCATTTATTGAACCATACGTCAGGGCTTCCTGATTATATGGGATGGTTTTTTGCCAATTGGGATTCACACAAGATTGCGGTGAATCAGGATATTGTCGATATGCTGATGAATGAGGGGCTATCTGGTTATTTTGAACCGAATGAAGGCTGGATGTACAGCAATACGGGGTATGTGCTGCTGGCGGTTATCATTGAAAAAGTATCTGGCATGAGCTATGCGGATTTTATGAAAACAAGTATTTTTTTACCGGCAGGCATGAATGAAACAAGAGTGTATAACAGGAGGCTTTCGCCTGAGCGAATTGATCATTATGCATATGGATATGTGTATGATGTACATTCCGAAACATACGTCCTCCCTGATGAGCTGGAGGAAACGAACTATGTTGTGTATCTCGATGGCATACAGGGAGATGGGACGGTGAACTCTGTCACAAGCGATTTGTTTCGATTTGATCAGGCTTTATATCAGGACGATTTCATCAGCAAGGCTTCTAAGGAATCTGCGTTTTCTCCAGTGCGCCTCAACAATGGAGAAACAATTGATTATGGCTTTGGCTGGGTACTGCAAAACAGTCCTGAAAAAGGGCGGATTGTCAGCCACAGCGGAGGATGGCCCGGCTATTCGACGTTGATGATCCGATATATCGATCATCGTAAAACACTGATCTATTTGAGTAATAAGGAAGAGGATACTGAATATGAACAAGCGATTCTGAAGGCGGCGGAACATATTCTATTTGGCCAGCCATATGAGGTCCCGGAACGTCCTGCTGATAAAAAGAAAAAAGCAATTGATACGGCGATATACAGCCGCTATGTTGGCAGCTACCTGTTGCAGGATGGAACGGCTGCACAGGTGACAGCCGAGAATGAACGGCTTTATTTGGAGATCGCCGGACAGCTGAGACTGGAGTTATTTCCTTCCTCGGAAACGCGTTTTTTTCTGCGAGCATTGTCTGTTGAAGTCGAGTTTATGTTAGGCGGGGATGCTGCGAAAAGCTTTATCCTCTATGAGGATGGCTCAGAGGAAGAAGCGGTCCGTACGAAGTAGAAAGGAATGAATTTGATGATCGGAATATTAGCCGGAATGGGGCCGAAATCGACCTCGCCGTTTATTGATAAGGTGATTGATTACTGTCAGAAGCTGTATGGGGCTTCAAACGATATTGACTACCCGCACATGATGATCTATTCATGCCCGACGCCCTTCTATGCAGATCGTCCAATTGACCATGACGAGATGAAAAAAGCGATTATCGACGGAGCGGTAAAGCTCGAGAAAACAGGCGTGGATTTCATTGCGCTGCCTTGTAATACGGCGCATATCTACTATGAAGAGATTCAGCAGGCATTGTCGGTTCCTATGTTGCATATCGTTGAGGAAACGATAAAAGAGATTCCGCATCCTGCAAAAAAAGCGGTGGTTTTAGGAACAGAGCCAACCATCCAATCCGCCATCTACCAAAAAGTTCTGAAGGCAAATGGACAAGAAGTTGTTCACAAGGACCATTGGCAGCAGGCTGTGAACCAGCTTATCGCCGCAATCAAACAGCCAAATTATATGGAGCATTCAAAAGCATTGTGGCAGACGCTATATGAAGAAATCAGTCAGCATGCAGACATCATTATTTCAGCCTGCACGGATTTAAATGCGGTGTTAGATCATACTCAAAGTGAGATTCCGATTATAGATTCCTCTGCCTGTCTTGCCAAAAGCACTGTCAGCACATATCTTGCATATCAAAGCTAGCTTCAGACAAGGACTGTCTTCAAACAGTCCTTGTTTTTTTATGTTCCTATTGTTTGACAGTTAACTGCAATAGTGTTAAATTAAACATGTAAATAGTTACATGATTTTTTCTGAAGGTGAGGTGGTTCTCGTGAAGAAGCCGGTTTTAAAACCATTCGCCTCTTTAGAAATCAAGGTTGATCCGCCTATCACGATTGGTGAGACAGGCCTGGGACTGAGACGATTCATTCCGATTCGTTCGGGAACAATAACCGGGGAAGTAAAGGGACGTATTTTGCCGGGCGGTGCCGATTCGCAAATGATTCGCGCTGACGGCAGAACCGATTTATCTGCCAGGTATGTGATCGAAACAGCAGATCATGAACTGATTTACATTGAAAACAATGGAATACGGCAAGTCAGCGAGCCGTTTCGAAAACAAGCGGCAGCCGGGGAAATTATTGAACCGGAGCATGTTTATTTTCGTACGGTACCGACGTTTGAAACAGGCAGTGAAGTCTATCAATGGCTCCATGACCGCTTGTTTATCGGTTCCGCAGAAAGAACCCCTGATTACGTTCGACTAGACATTTATGAAGTGCAGTAAAAGACTAAGGAGAGTGTGTAAGATGGAAAACTTTATCGGAAGCCACATGATTTATACGTATGAAAACGGATGGGAATACGAGATTTATATTAAAAACGACCATACAATTGATTATAGAATTCATAGCGGAATGGTTGCCGGACGCTGGGTTCGGGATCAGGAAGTGAATATTGTCAAACTGACAGAAGGCGTATATAAAGTGTCTTGGACAGAGCCGACTGGCACGGATGTTTCATTAAACTTTATGCCAAATGAAAAACGCATGCATGGCATTATTTTCTTCCCGAAATGGGTGCATGAACATCCTGAAATTACGGTTTGCTACCAAAATGACCACATTGATTTGATGGAAGAATCCCGCGAAAAATATGAAACGTATCCAAAATACGTTGTACCTGAATTTGCGGAAATTACATTTCTGAAAAATGAAGGAGTCGACAACGAAGAAGTGATTTCGAAGGCTCCTTATGAGGGAATGACAGACGATATTCGCGCGGGAAGATTATAATAAACATAAAAACCCGGAAAAGAGAATTACTTCTCTTTTCCGGGTTTTCTTTTTGCTGAGTATGCGGGAACCATCACAATTTCCGCGAAAAACAGTATGATGCCAGTCCAGCGCATAGGCTGGTAATAGACTGTGTCCCGTAAACATACCACGGCCGACAAAATAATGATACAAGCTGCCACAACAATGGCAGCACCAATGTATCCTGTTTTCCCCATATTTATTCTCCTTTTGAAGGGAATAGCTTCTGCCTTTTTTCAGATTCGGGATCGTTTTCGATCGTAATCTCTGAGTCTAAAATCAGCGTCTCTCTCGTTTCTTCATGATACGCGGGCCAATTCACAGCTTCGGTGCTTGGGTTTCCTGTTTTAGCGAACGTGATCCACGCTGATTGTATCGTGTGAGAAAGCTGTTTCACCTCATCCGTAATCTCCGCTTTTGCCATTCGTTCCAATCCGTCCAGATTTCCAAAGACAAAAGGAAGCTCTAATGCGTGAAACGCTTTATTGTACGGCGGCTTCTCCGGGTGCCAATCGAACCGGTACATCCAGACAGGGGCGTAATGAGACTGTGCGGATGCATAGGCGACGGCAGGGCGCCAAAATAATAAATCAGTCATCATATGAATTTGGCTTTCCAGAGAACGCGGATACAAATCGGCAGCTTTCTCTGCCAGCGGCTTCCCTAGTAAATACTCGAGTGCTGCATCAAGCGTTTCCTGAGAATGAACGTCTGAATCCGGGGTGAAAAATAAATATCCTTCATCACGGGTTGTTCCAATCAATAGCGGAATGCCGGAAGCAGCCCCTTCTGCGATCGCTTTTTCTGGTTCTTCAGGCAGCGTTTTCGGATCAAGGGCGGGCTGGAAGAACAGCTGAAAGATATTTTCTTTTTCTGCGATCCGAAGCTGATCGGCCGCTTTTAGCAAATCTTCCGCAGAAACCGTATGCAATTTATCCAATTGGCCCTCGTTAATCCCAAGGACCTGTAAAAAGGCAGCCGCAGTGCTTGCCGCTTGTTCTTTTGTCATTGTTCGGGAAGCGCCGCTTTCCATGATTGCTTTCTGGAACAGGCCTTTTGCCGCAGGCATAGCGAGAAGCGCGGCAATGCTCATCCCGCCGGCGGATTCTCCAAATACTGTTACGTTATCGGGATCACCGCCAAACGCTGAAATATTCTCCCGCACCCATTTCAGTGCGGCGACTTGGTCTAAAAGCCCAAGGTTATCGGAATACGCCTCATCAAACGAAGACAAGTGCAAAAAGCCAAACGGCCCCAGCCGATAGTTCAGTGTAACGACAATGACCTCTCCCTGCGCCGCAAGTTTTGATCCGTCATACAATGGCTCACTGCCCGCGCCGAGATAAAAAGCGCCTCCGTGAATCCAAACCATGACAGGCAGGTTTTGGCTTGGAGTGTCAGGCGCAAATACATTGACAAACAAGCAATCCTCGGACTGGCGGGGCAGCTCAGTATACGAAAGTGACAGCAAATCAGACGGCTGCGGGCAAACAGGGCCGTACGCTGTGGCATCAAGGACATCTTCCCACACTTCAGGCGGCTCAGGTGCTTTAAAACGCCATTGTCCGACAGGCGGCTTGGCATAGGGGATGCCTTTCCACTTATGTACGCCGTTTTCCGTTGTGCCTTTTACTTTGCCGTATTGAGTCGTTACTATTTGATGAGTCATTGTGTTCTCTCCCTTTTTCCCCCATTATAAACAGATTTACCCTATAGATGCGAACGTTAGCCCTTAACCGATCATCATCTTCCCATTGTTTTTAAAAAGGATTTGACTTCATGGACAGTCAAGCCGATTTCTCTTGCTTCCGCCATCAGCGCTTTCCATTCTTCTATATTGGATTCCGTCAGTTTGCGGTTGCGGTAAGAGGCAGTTTCAGGCTGTTCCTTCTTGAGTCTGTTCGTAAAAGTGAACAATTCTTCTTTTTCCATCCCGGCTTGTACGGCTTGCACTAAATGGACGCGCCATTCTTCTTCACCGCCGCTGATTTTTTCATACATCATTGTTTCTGCGTCAAATAATTCTGTTAATTCAACTTCCAGTGTGGCAGAAACCTTTTTTAAAAATTGAACGGACGGATTCGTGTGAACGCCTCTTTCAATCTTGCTTAAATAGGATTTGGATACGCCAGACTCAACAGCCAGCTGATTAATAGAATAGCCTTTTCTTTTACGGTATAAACGGATAATTCTTCCAATCATAATATGAAATTCTCCTCTATTCCTGTCGTTATTTCGTTCATTATAAGGAATTTTTCGTTCTTTATAAAATTTAAAATAATAAGGGAAGTGCAGTAAATTAGAGGAAAATCATGATTTTGTTCTCTAAAGAGAACTTATTGGCTTATTTTGCAATTTTTAAATAATAACGTTTTCTTTTATAATCCAATCATTAACAGAAAGGGGCGCGGGAAGCCAGCCGCGGGAAGGCTGAAGGCTATGAATACATGAATGAGAATATGAGTTTCAAAGAATTATATGCGATTGTCAGACACAGATTCGTGCTGATTCTGCTCATCACAATCGGCGTCACCCTTATTATGGGTTTTGTGCAATTTAAGGTCATTTCACCGACCTACCAGGCGTCGACACAGGTGCTGGTTCATGAATCAGACGGTGAAGAAAACTCGAATCTCAGTGACATCCAGCGAAATCTTCAGTATAGCAGCACGTTCCAATCGATTATGAAAAGCACTGCCTTGATGGAAGAAGTAAAGGCGGAATTGCACCTATCTGAATCGGCTTCCTCGCTGAAAGGAAAAGTTGTTACCAGCAGTGAAAATGAATCAGAAATTATCAACGTTGCCGTCCAGGATCACGACCCGGCGAAAGCGGCTGAGATTGCGAACACGTTAGTGAACAAGTTTGAAAAAGAAGTAGATGAAAGAATGAATGTACAAGGCGTACATATATTATCAGAGGCGAAGGCTTCTGAAAGCCCGATGATCAAGCCGGCCAGGCTGCGAAATATGGTCATGGCTTTTGGCGCTGCTGTCATGGGCGGCATTACACTGGCATTTTTTCTGCATTTTCTCGATGATACTTGCAAAAGCGCACGGCAGCTCAGCGAGAGAACCGGATTGCCATGCTTAGGCTCCGTTCCTGATGTCCACAAAGGGCGGAATCGCGGGATAAAACATTTCGGGGAGTGAAGCGAGTGATCTTTAGAAAAAAGAAAGCAAGGCGAGGTTTGGCTCAAATATCTGTTTTACACAATAAATCAGTTGTTGCGGAACAATATCGCACCATTCGGACAAACATTGAGTTCTCATCTGTCCAGACCAACTTGCGATCTATCCTCGTCACCTCCTCTGTGCCTGGTGAAGGTAAATCGTTCAGTGCAGCGAATCTTGCGGCTGTCTTTGCGCAGCAGCAGGAAAAGAAAGTACTGCTGGTGGATGCCGATTTAAGAAAGCCGACCATCAATCAAACGTTTCAGGTTGATAATGTAACCGGGCTGACAAATGTGCTGGTCGGCAATGCTTCATTCAGTGAGACGGTGCAAAAGACGCCGATCGATAACTTATATGTACTGACAAGCGGGCCGACCCCGCCAAATCCGGCAGAACTGCTGTCTTCAAAAGCAATGGGAGACTTAATATCTGAGATCTATGAACAATTCAGCCTCGTCATCTTTGATTCCCCTCCGCTTTTGGCTGTTGCAGATGCTCAGATTCTAGCAAATCAAACAGACGGCAGCGTGCTCGTCGTTTTAAGCGGAAAAACAAAAACCGATACCGTTCTGAAAGCAAAAGATGCACTGGAACAATCCAATGCGAAGCTGTTAGGCGCTCTTTTAAACAAAAAGAAAATGAAAAAATCGGAACACTATTCCTACTAGTTTTTGTAAAGGTGATGTCTCCTGACCTGTATCAATGGAGGCACTCGGCTCTGCTGTGGGCAGCTGAAGTTGCTGCCTTAGATGCTGGTCGTCGCTGGCGGGGCGTGAGGATGGGTTAAATGCCCACTTATCTCATATATACATAGGACGTATTGTCGGTTTAGCTGCTGCCGATTTTTTGGAGAGACGAAAACCGCCGCAGCTAAACCGATAAAAGAATTAGGGGGGAAAAGGTTGAGTTACCGGAGAAGACTGTCAATGATTATTGCGCTGGATACTTACCTCGTTTTAAATTCAGTTATTGCAGGATATCAATTTTTAAAAGATTCCTATCAATTTTATGACTCCGGAGCATTACTGCTTACCGCTGTCAGCTTGCTCCTCAGCTATCATGTGTGTGCTTTCCTGTTCAATCAGTATAAACAGGTGTGGACATACACCGGACTCGGCGAGCTGATTGTCCTGCTTAAGGGCATTACGCTTTCCGCCGCTGTGACCGGTATCATTCAGTATGCTGTGTATCATACGATGTTCTTCCGTCTGTTAACCGCGTGCTGGGTGCTTCAGCTTTTGTCTATTGGAGGAACCCGTATTTTATCTAGAGTATTAAACGAAAGCATCAGGAAAAAAAGCTGCGCCTCGTCCCGCGCGCTGATTATCGGGGCGGGCTCAGGTGGGACTCTGATGGTCAGGCAGCTGCTTTCGAAAGATGAACCTGATATCATACCTGTCGCTTTTATTGATGACGACCAAACGAAGCATAAATTAGAAATTATGGGACTGCCCGTAATAGGCGGTAAAGAAAGTATCATGCCTGCGGTGCAAAAGCTCAAAATTAATTATATTATTATTGCCATTCCTTCACTCCGCACCCATGACCTTCAGGTGTTATATAAAGAATGTGTGCGAACAGGAGTAAGCATTAAAATTATGCCTCATTTTGATGAAATGCTGCTTGGCACACGAACTGCCGGACAAATCAGAGATGTAAAAGCTGAGGACTTGCTCGGCAGAAAGCCGGTAACCCTCGACACTAGCGAAATTTCGAACCGCATCAAAGGAAAAACAGTTCTCGTCACGGGAGCGGGCGGATCAATCGGCTCGGAAATCTGCCGTCAGATCAGTGCGTTTCAGCCTAAGGAAATCATTCTGCTCGGCCATGGGGAAAACAGCATTCATTCGATTTATACAGAGCTGAACGGACGATTCGGCAAACACATTGTGTTTCATACGGAAATCGCTGATGTGCAGGACCGCGATAAAATGTTTACCTTGATGAAAAAATACGAGCCTCATGTTGTCTATCATGCAGCTGCCCATAAGCATGTGCCTTTAATGGAACACAATCCTGAAGAGGCGGTCAAAAACAATATTATCGGAACAAAAAATGTCGCGGAAGCAGCCGATATGTCGGGAACAGAGACATTCGTGCTGATTTCATCGGACAAAGCGGTGAACCCAGCCAATGTAATGGGGGCGACAAAACGGTTCGCGGAAATGATTATTATGAATCTTGGAAAAGTCAGCAGAACCAAATTTGTTGCTGTTCGCTTCGGCAATGTACTCGGGAGCCGCGGCAGCGTCATTCCAATTTTCAAAAAACAGATTGAAAAAGGCGGCCCGGTGACAGTAACACATCCGGCAATGACCCGCTATTTCATGACGATTCCCGAGGCATCAAGGCTTGTGATTCAGGCTGGGGCACTGGCGAAAGGGCGTCAAATTTTCGTTCTCGATATGGGAGAGCCCGTAAAGATTGTAGATCTTGCCAAAAACCTCATTCATTTGTCCGGCTACACGACAGAGCAAATTCCAATCGAATTCACAGGCATTCGTCCGGGCGAAAAAATGTATGAAGAATTGCTGAACAAAAATGAAGTCCATACTGAACAAATCTTTCCGAAAATTCACATCGGTAAAGCGGTGGACGGCGATTGGCCGGTGCTGATGCGCTTTATCGAGGATTTTCATGAGCTGCCGGAAGCCGACCTGAGAGCGAGGCTGTTTGCGGCAATCAATACATCAGAAGAAATGACGGCTGCCAGCGTTCATTAGGGGGAGTGAAAATGACGAAAAAGATATTGTTTTGCGCGACTGTTGATTATCATTTTAAGGCCTTTCACCTCCCTTATTTTAAATGGTTCAAGCAAATGGGCTGGGAGGTTCATGTCGCCGCGAACGGACAAACCAAGCTGCCGTATGTGGATGAGAAATTCTCCATCCCGATTCGCAGGTCACCTTTTGACCCTCAGAACCTGGCCGTTTATAGGCAGCTGAAGAAAGTGATTGACACCTATGAATACGACATTGTCCATTGCCATACACCGGTCGGCGGCGTTCTCGCCAGACTGGCGGCGAGGCAGGCACGGCGGCACGGAACAAAGGTGCTGTACACAGCGCACGGATTTCACTTCTGCAAAGGGGCACCGATGAAAAATTGGCTTCTTTACTATCCGGTTGAGAAATGGCTTTCAGCATATACAGACTGCCTGATTACGATTAATGAAGAGGATTACATACGGGCGAAAGGACTTCAAAGGCCGGGCGGAAGGACGCAGAAAATTCACGGCATTGGCGTCAATACCGAGCGTTTCCGGCCTGTCAGTCCGATAGAGCAGCAAAGACTCAGAGAAAAGCACGGGTTCCGTGAAGATGATTTTATATTGGTTTATCCGGCTGAGCTCAATCTGAACAAAAACCAGAAGCAGTTAATTGAAGCCGCAGCCTTGCTAAAAGAAAAAATTCCCTCACTCCGCCTTGTGTTTGCCGGGGAAGGGGCAATGGAACATACGTATCAAACGTTAGCTGAAAAGCTTGGTGCCTCCGCCCATGTCTGTTTTTACGGCTTTTGCAGCGACATACATGAGTTGATTCAGCTTGCGGATGTATCTGTCGCATCCAGCATTAGAGAAGGCCTCGGTATGAATGTGCTTGAGGGAATGGCGGCAGAACAACCGGCGATCGCCACAGATAATCGCGGGCATCGGGAAATCATCCGCGACGGAGAAAACGGTTTTCTGATCAAAATCGGTGACAGTGCTGCTTTTGCCCGCCGGATTGAACAGCTTTACCATAAGCCGGAGCTCTGCCGAAAGCTGGGACAGGAAGGCCGAAAAACAGCCTTGCGCTTCTCGGAGGCGCGAACGGTGGAAGAAATGGCAGATATTTATTCCGCGTACATGGATATGGATACAAAGGAGAAAAGCGTATGAACTCAGGACCGAAAGTTTCTGTCATTATGGGCATTTATAATTGCGAACGCACTTTGGCAGAAAGCATAGAATCCATACTCAGCCAATCCTATAAAAATTGGGAGCTGATTTTGTGCGATGATGCGTCAACAGACGGCACGCTCCGTATCGCGAAGCAGTATGCCGCTCATTACAGCGACCGCATCAAACTGATTCAAAACAAAACAAATAAGCGGCTTGCCGCATCATTAAATCATTGTCTTTCGCATGCGACAGGCGATTATATCGCACGTCAGGACGGAGATGATCTTTCGTTCCCGCGCCGCCTGGAAAAGCAGGTCGCGTTTTTAGAAAAGCACCGACACTATCAGGTGGTTGGCACCGGCATGCTTGTGTTTGATGAATTTGGCGTAAGAGGCGCCCGCATTCTGCCTTCTGTTCCGGAGCCGGGCATCATGGCAAAAGGGACCCCATTTTGCCACGGCACGATTATGATGAGAGCGAGTGCCTACCGCACGCTGAAAGGCTACCGGTCGGTGCGGCGAACGAGACGAATGGAAGATATTGATTTGTGGCTTCGCTTTTTTGAAGAGGGCTTCAGGGGCTATAATCTTCAGGAAGCCTTGTATAAAGTGAGGGAAGACAGCGATGCATTCAAACGGCGGTCATTTACGTATTCAATTGACAATGCCATTCTTGTCTATCAGGCGTGCAGACGCTTGAAGCTTCCTTTATCTGATTACATATATATCGCAAAACCGTTAATCCGCGCGTTTATGCCTGCAGCCGTGATGAATCGCTACCACAAAAAAAGAGTGATGAACCAAAAGGAAGGGCTTGTCAAGCATGAATAGCAGCCAAAAACGCGTGCTCCATGTTCTCAGCGGCATGAACAGGGGCGGCGCGGAAACCATGGTGATGAATTTATATCGGAAAATGGACAAAAGCAAAGTGCAATTTGACTTTTTAACGTATCGAAATGATCCGTGCGCTTACGATGAAGAGATTTTATCTTTAGGCGGGCGGCTTTTTTATGTCCCGAGCATTGGGCAAAGCAATCCCCTTACATTTGTGAGGAATGTGAGAAACGCGATAAAAGAAAACGGGCCGTTCAGCGCCGTTCATGCGCACACGGATTTCCAAACGGGTTTTATCGCCCTTGCGGCAAGGCTTGCCGGAGTGCCGGTCAGGGTATGCCACTCCCACAATACGTCTTGGAAGACCGGCTTCAATTGGAAGGATCGCTTGCAGCTGCTGGTGTTCAGGCGGCTCATCTTGGCGAATGCGACAGCGCTGTGTGCCTGCGGAGAGGATGCGGGCAGGTTTTTATTTGGACAGTCCAATATGGAGCGGGAGCGTGTTCACCTTCTTCCAAACGGGATTGACCTTGAGTTGTTCGCCCCAAATGGGCAGGCGGCTGATGAAGAAAAAGCAGCACGCGGCATTGCAGCCGACCGGCTCATCATTGGCCATGTGGCCCGGTTTCATGAAGTGAAAAACCACGCGTTCCTGCTGAAACTTGCCGCACATCTCAAAGAAAGAGGCGTTCGCTTTCAGCTCGTTCTGGCGGGAGACGGGCCGTTGCGCGGGGAGATAGAGGAGAAGGCGCGCCGGCAGAATCTGCTATCAGATGTTCTCTTTTTAGGCACTGAAGAACGGATCCATGAATTGATGCGCACATTTGATGTGTTTGTCATGCCGTCTCTGTACGAAGGCTTGCCGGTTGTGCTTGTGGAAGCGCAGGCGTCGGGGCTTCCATGCATCATTTCAGACAGCATTACAGAAAAAGTCGACGCCGGTCTCGGGCTTGTCACAAGATTAAGTCTTTCTGAACCGATCAGCGTCTGGGCTGAAACCATTGCAAGGGCGGCCGCCGCAGGCAGGCCGAAGCGTGAGTTCATCAAAGAAACACTCGCTCAACTTGGCTACGATGCACAGCAAAATGTAGGAGCGCTGCTGAATGTATACAACATCAGCACGGAAAAGGACCATAACCGATGATTGTATATGCCGTCAATATGGGGATTGTATTTATTTGGTCTTGGTTCGCTAAAATGTGCGGCGGCCGTGACGATTCGCTTGCCACGGGGTATCGGCCGAATAAGCTTTTGATCTGGATTCCGCTCGCTTCACTTGTGCTCGTGTCAGGTCTCCGCTATCGAGTCGGCACGGATTTTCAGACGTACACGCTGCTGTACGAATTGGCGGGCGATTATCAAAATGTGTGGCAGATATTCGGTTTCGGCACAGCGAAAACAGCGACAGATCCGGGGTTTACCGCACTCCTTTGGCTGATGAATTTCATCACGGAAGATCCTCAAATCATGTATTTTACGGTGGCGGTCGTGACCTACAGCTTTATTATGAAGACACTCGCCGACTATGGCAGGCCGTTTGAGCTGAGTGTCTTTTTGTTTTTGGGAACCTTTCATTACTACGCGTCTTTTAACGGCATCAGGCAATACATGGTGGCAGCTGCTTTGTTTTGGGCGATCCGTTATATCATCAGCGGGAACTGGAAGCGATATTTCCTGATTGTGCTGGTCAGCTCGCTCTTTCATTCGTCGGCGCTGATTATGATTCCGGTGTACTTTATTGTCAGAAGAAAAGCCTGGTCTCCGGCGATATTCGGCCTATCCGCTTTATTTCTCGGCATGACATTTTTATATCAAAAATTTATTTCTGTGTTTGTCGTTGTACTTGAAAACAGCTCATACAGCCATTATGAAAAATGGCTCATGACGAACACAAATGGAATGAATGTGATCAAAATCGCTGTGTTGGTTCTGCCGCTGTTCCTTGCATTTTGCTATAAAGAACGACTGCGGAGTCTGTGGCCGCAAATCGATATTGTCGTTAATTTGTGCCTGCTTGGTTTTTTGTTCGGCCTTTTGGCCACAAAGGACGTGATTTTTGCCAGATTCAATATTTATTTCGGTCTGTATCAAATGATCTTAGTCCCTTATTTTGTCAGGATATTTGATGAAAAATCGAACGCTCTTATCTATATCGCTATCGTTGTTTGTTATTTTCTTTACAGTTATTTGCTTATGCCGGTTGATTCATCCGTTCTGCCTTACAGAACGATTTTTTCCCGGTAATTTATGCAAGAGGAGCCGGTCATTATGGAAACACCTGCGGTTAGTCTGTTAGTCGCTGTTTATAACACAGAAACATATATCAGAACGTGTCTCGAATCACTGCGGAACCAGACAGTGGACAATATTGAAATCATCATTGTCAATGACGGTTCAACTGACGCCAGCCCGGATATCGCAGAAGAATACGCCAAAATGGACAACAGGTTCAAGGTGATTCATCAGGAGAACCAGGGTCTCGGTGCGGTTCGGAATAAAGGCATTGAGGCAGCACGCGGCGAATTTATCGCGTTTATCGATTCAGACGATTGGATTGAGCCTGATTATTGCGAGCAGATGCTCCGGGCAGCAGGCGATGAAACTGATCTGGTCATTTGCAATTACGCCGCAGAGTTTGAGGACACTGGCAAAACCATGGACTCTGACATTGCCCAAACCTATCAGGATCAACCGAAGGAGCACTATATCAAGGCGTTATTCGAAGGGAAGGTCAGAGGGTTTTCATGGAACAAACTGTACAGAAGAAGCATGATTGAAGCCCATCGGCTGTCGTTTCCGCTCCGAGGCGAGCTGGAGCATGTCGAGGATCAGTTTTTCAGCTTCAGGGCTCATTTTTTCGCCCGCTCAGTATCCTACGTAAAAACGCCGCTCTATCATTACCGAATTCACCTTTCCTCCATTGTGCAGCGCTATCAGAAAAAATTGTTTGAATCAGGACTTGCGCTGTATGAGGCGAATGCGGCGTTTTTACAGGAGAACAACAAACTGGAGGAGTATCGCAAGGAGCTTGATACCTTTATCGTTCTTCACAGCAGCATCTGTATGCTGAATGAATGGAAAACGAGCGGCAGCCGCCGGCTGTTTGAAAAGCTTAGAAATGTTGGCGTGATATGCGCGGACCCGGTGTTTCAAGAAAGTCTTTCAAAAACGGGTACTGCTCCTTTTGACGCAAAACGGTCATGCCTTCTTCTGATGGCGAAATACAGAATGATTCCGTTCGTCGCTATGGCATCGGCTGTGTATCAGCGGGTGATCGAGTACAAAATGAGAAACAGAGGGTGAGGACATGTCGTTACAATCGTTGAAAATCAATTTTGCAGAATGGCTGCTGCTAAAGGTCAAATATCCGTCCCAATATTGGCTGGGAGCGGCAGATCAACCGGTAAAGGCCGCAGCACATCAGAAAAAAATCATACTGACCCTACTGCCGTCCCATGACAATTTGGGAGATCACGCAATTGCTTATGCCAGCAAGGCATTTCTTGAGCAAGAATACCCGGGCTTTGACATCGTCGAGGTTGATATGAAGGACATTTACAAATCAGCAAAAAGCCTGATCCGCTCGCGCCATCCGGAGGATATGGTCTTTATCATCGGCGGCGGAAACATGGGGGATTTATACCGTTATGAGGAGTGGACGCGCCGCTTCATCATTAAAACATTCCGTGACTATCGGGTTATCCAGCTTCCGGCAACGGCTCATTTTTCTGACACGAAAAAGGGGCGCAAAGAGCTGAAACGGGCACAGAAAATTTATAATGCGCACCCCGGCCTATTGCTCATGGCACGGGATGAAACAACGTATCAATTTATGAAACAGCATTTTCAAGAAAAAACAATTTTGAAGCAGCCGGACATGGTGCTGTATTTAGATAGAAGCAAGACCCCCGCAGAACGCGAAGGGGTTTATATGTGTTTGCGCGAGGATCAGGAAAGCGTGCTTCAGGAGGACCAGAGGAACCGGGTCAAGGCTGCGCTATGTGAGGAATTCGGCGAGATCCAATCCTTTACGACAACGATCGGCCGCCGGGTCAGCCGCGATACACGCGAACAAGAACTTGAAGCGCTGTGGTCTAAGCTGCAAAGCGCAGAAGCCGTCGTCACTGACAGGCTTCATGGCATGATTTTTTGCGCGCTGACAGGAACGCCGTGTGTTGTCATTCGCTCCTTTGACCATAAGGTGATGGAGGGCTATCAATGGCTTAAAGACATCCCGTTCATGAAGCTGATAGAACATCCGGAGCCAGAGCGCGTAACAGCCGCAGTCAATGAGCTTTTAACAAAAGAAACATCCCGTGCAGGCTTTCCGAGAGATGTGTATTTTAAAGGTCTGCGTGACAAAATCAGCGGTGAAGCGCAATGACCCCGCTCGTCAGCATTATTGTCCCGATGTATAATGTTGAACCATTTATAGGGGAGTGCATTGATTCTTTGCTTCGTCAAACGCTTTCTGATATTGAAATCATCCTCGTGAATGACGGAACACCGGATCGTTCAGGCGAAATTGCAGAGGATTATGCAAAACGGGATGCGAGAATCCGGGTCATTCATCAGGCAAACGGCGGGCTTAGTTCAGCGCGAAATACGGGAATAAAGGCCGCGCGGGGCACTTACATCGGCTTTGTAGACGGAGACGATTATGTATCATCCGCCATGTTCCAGAGGCTGGCTGAAGAAGCGGAGGAAAATCGGCTCGACATCGTCGGATGCGGTTTTTACAAACAGTCATCGGACAGGCGGACATATGTGCCGCCGCAGCTTGAGGCAAACCGCGTGCTGACAAAACGAGAAATGACTGAACGGCTTAAACATGCTCACGAAACGAGATTTATCTGGTATGTATGGCGTTATCTTTACCGCCGTGAGCTTTTTGATAGGGCGAATCTGATGTTTGATGAAGACATCCGTTTTGCTGAAGACTCTCCCTTCAATTTGTCCGCTTTTTGCGAAGCGGAGCGGGTGAAAATGCTTGATGAGGGATTGTACATTTATCGTGAAAACCCGAACAGCCTGACAGAAATCCCTTATAAGCCGGCGATGGATGAACATCTTCAAAAACAATATCAGGCTAAAATCGCATTCTACAATCACTACGGCTTAGCAGGCGCATGTAAAGAAGATTTGAATGTGTACATTTGCAGGCACCAGCTTCCGATGCTTTTGGCAAATGCCTGTGCTTCTCCGAATTCGCCGAAAGACATCAAAAAGAAGATCAGACAGATTTTATCCTATGACATGGTGCGGCAGGCTGTCAGACATACACCGTTTCAGCATGAGAAATTATTAAGAGGAGAGCGCTTGGTATTAGCACTGTGTAAATGGCGGCTCACTTTTCTCATCAAGCTGTTTTTCGAGCAGCGGGGGACAATGAAAGGCAGTGCGAAGCAGGCATGAAATTCACGATAAATTTCAGCGCGAATCTCACGGCTTTTCTCTTGTCCGTTTTCCTATCGGTTTGGATGACGCCTTTTATTGTCAAAACGCTCGGTGTGGAAGCGTTTGGCTTTGTTCACTTGACACAAAATGTGATTAATTACTTTTCGATTATTACCGTGGCGCTCAGCTCGGTTGTCGTTCGGTTCTTTTCTGTTGCTGCCCACAGGGGAGAGCGGGAGAAAGCAAATGCGTATATCAGCAATTATTTAGCGGCCTCTGTTTTGATTTCATTGCTGCTCTTGCTGCCGCTTGCGGGTTCGGCTTTTTTTATTGACCGCGTCATGAATGTGCCGCAAGCGCTTTTGGCTGATGTGCGTTTGTCGATTTTAATCGGCAGTTTGCTGTTTATTTTAACGTTTCTGATGGCGGGTTTCGGCGCTGCACCATTTTATGCCAACCGCCTTTATATCACCAGTTCCATTCAGGCGGTGCAAATGCTTATACGGGTGCTGTCTGTGCTGCTCCTGTTTGCATGCTTTGCGCCGAAAATCTGGCAGATCCAGCTTGCAGCTTTAGCTGGTGCTGTTATTGCGTCTGTGCTGTCTTTCTATTTCTTCAAAAAGCTGATTCCGTGGTTTTCGTTTCGTATGAAGGATCTTTCATTCCGCACAAGCAAGGAGCTGTTTCAAGCGGGCGCATGGAGCTCCGTCAATCAAATCGGCGTCCTGCTTTTTTTGCAGATTGATCTGTTAACCGCCAATTTGATGCTGGGGGCGTCTGCATCCGGGAAATACGCGGCGATTATCCAGTTTCCGCTGCTTTTGCGCAGCTTGGCCGGAACGGTCGCATCCCTGTTTGCGCCCATCATGACTTCATATTATTCAAAAGGCGATATGGACGGATTGATGAATTACGCCAATAAGGCAGTAAGGCTCAATGGTCTTTTGCTTGCACTTCCTGCTGCCTTATTGGGCGGATTGGCGGGACCTTTTCTGACAATCTGGCTCGGACCGTCCTTTTCAACGATAGCACCGCTTTTATTTATTCATGCCGGATACTTGGTTGTCAGCCTCGCCTTTATGCCGCTGTTTTATATATGGACCGCTTTTAATCAACAAAAAACACCGGCGATTGTTACCCTGCTGTTAGGTGCGGTGAATGTGGTGCTGGCGGTCACGCTGAGCGGGCCGGCTCATCTCGGTCTGTACGGCATAACATTGGCAGGGGCCATTTCTCTTATTTTAAAAAATGCCATCTTTACGCCGCTTTACGTATCCCGCATTACAGGCTACAAAAAGCACGTGTTCTTTAAAGGCATAATCGGGCCTCTTTCAGCCGCTGTATTTGCCTGGACGGTCTGTAAGGCAATTCAGTTCATTGTGAAGATTGACAGCTGGCCGTCACTGATAGCGACGGGAGTGACAGTCAGCTTTTTCTACGCTGTTTTCGCTTTTATGCTCGTTTGTACAAAAGAGGAAAGACAGCTGGTATTAAAACGGTTTCGAAAAACGAAAGGAGCTGTGAATCTTTGATCCTGAAACGACTTTTTGATCTGACGGCCGCCATTTTTTTGTTGTGCTGTACGAGTGTGATCATTCTGTTCACCATCGCCGTTGTCAGGCTGAAAATAGGATCACCTGTCTTCTTTAAGCAAGTAAGGCCAGGCCTGCACGGCAAACCGTTCACCCTATATAAGTTCCGGACAATGACGGATGAACGGGACAGTGAGGGAAATCTGCTGCCAGATGAAGTCCGGCTGACGAAAACGGGCAGGCTGATCAGAAAGCTGAGCATTGATGAGCTTCCGCAGCTCCTGAATGTCCTGAAGGGCGATCTTAGCCTTGTCGGGCCACGGCCGCTTTTGATGGACTATCTGCCTCTTTATACAGAAAAACAGGCACGGCGCCATGAGGTGAAGCCGGGTATCACAGGCTGGGCGCAAATCAATGGCAGAAACGCGATTTCCTGGGAAAAGAAATTTGAATTAGATGTTTGGTACGTTGACAACCGGTCATTTTTTCTCGATTTGAAAATTTTATGTTTGACGGTGCGAAAGGTCCTTGTTTCAGAAGGGATTCAGCAAACCAATCATGTGACCGCGGAACGGTTTACCGGAAGCGGAGATGTGTCCTCATGAAAAACGTGGCCATTGTGGGTGACGGCGGACACGGAAAGGTGATCAGAGAGCTGATAAACGCCCGCTCAGATACGCGCTTAGCCGCGGTGCTGGATGATAAATTCAAAACGTTCGAAGGCGGAAAAGAATGGTACACAGGACCGCCGGAAGCCGTTACTGAACTGCGCAGGCTCATTCCTGATGTGCTGTTTCTGATTGCTGTTGGGAATAACAGTGTCAGAAAACAGCTGGCGGAGCGACTGGGACTGAGGAAAGATGATTTTATTACATTGATTCACCCGTCAGCCATCGTCAGCAGGTCGGCTGTCATTGGGGAAGGGACAGTGATTATGGCGGGCGCGATCATTCAGGCGGATGCGCGCATCGGCGCTCATTGCATCATCAATACGGGTGCAGTGGCAGAGCACGATAATCAAATCAGCGATTACGTTCATCTGTCCCCGCGTGTCACGCTGTCAGGAGCGGTTTCCGTTCAGGAAGGCGCTCACGTTGGAACTGGTGCATCCGTCATACCGCAGATCACAATCGGGGCTTGGAGCATTGTCGGAGCCGGCTCCGCGGTGATCCGTCCCATACCTGACAGGGTAACGGCGGCCGGTGCTCCGGCACGCATCATTTCTTCCATTCAAACATCAAACAAAGGATGATTCTATGCATAAAAAAATCTACTTATCTCCCCCTCATATGAGCGGCAGGGAGCAGCACTATATTTCAGAAGCCTTTCGCTCAAACTGGATTGCGCCGCTTGGGCCGCTCGTGAATTCATTTGAAGAACAGCTGGCAGAACGAGTCGGTGTAAAAGCAGCTGCTGCGGTCAGCTCAGGAACGGCGGCGATTCATCTCGCGCTGCGTTTACTTGAGGTAAAAGAAGGTGACAGCGTGTTTTGCCAGTCCTTCACATTTGTAGCAACCGCCAATCCGATTCTATATGAAAAAGCGGTGCCCGTCTTTATTGATTCTGAGCCTGATACGTGGAATATGTCGCCGACAGCCCTTGAAAGAGCATTGGAGGAAGCGAAAAGAAACGGAACACTGCCAAAAGCGGTGATTGCCGTCAATCTATATGGGCAGAGTGCGAAAATGGATGAAATCGTAAGCCTGTGTGATGCATACGGAGTTCCTGTCATTGAGGACGCAGCCGAATCTCTCGGAACAGTCTATAAAGGGAAGCAAAGCGGAACTTTCGGGCGCTTCGGCATTTTTTCATTTAACGGGAACAAAATCATTACCACATCAGGGGGAGGGATGCTCGTTTCAAATGATGAAGCAGCAATGGAAAAAGCAAGATTTCTCGCTTCGCAGGCACGAGAGCCGGCTGTTCATTATCAACACAGTCAAATTGGACATAATTACAGGCTGAGCAATATCTTAGCCGGCGTCGGCATTGCCCAGCTTGATGTGCTGGAAGAGCGAGTGGAGAAAAGAAGGACCATTTTCACGAGATACAAAAATGCGCTCGGTCACATAGACGGCGTCCGCTTTATGCCGGAGTACGCAGCAGGCGTATCCAATCGCTGGCTCACCACGCTCACACTTGATAACGGGCTCAGCCCATATGACGTAGTTCAACGTCTTGCTGAAGAAAACATTGAAGCCCGTCCGCTGTGGAAGCCGCTCCATACCCAGCCGCTGTTCGATCCGGCTTTATTTTATTCTCATGAAGATACAGGAAGCGTATGCGAAGATTTGTTCAAGCGAGGAATCTGTCTCCCATCGGGGTCCAATATGACAGAAGATGAGCAAGACCGGGTCATTGAAGTGCTACTGCACTTATTCCAAACTGCCGAGGTGAAGAAATGGACAGCAAGCATTCGATGATCAGCCTGAAACAGAAACTGTCCGGGCTGCTCGACGTCATTCCGAAACAATCAGAGATTATATATGCTGACTATCCTCTATATGGGAATGTAGGGGATTTATTTATTATGAAAGGAACAGAAGCCTTCTTTAAAGAACACGGGATTCGGGTCAGAAAACGCTGGAATCCTGACAATTTTCCAGTCGGGCGAAAGCTGGATCCTAATCTCATCATCGTCTGCCAGGGAGGCGGAAACTTCGGGGATCTGTATCCGTATTATCAAGGCTTTAGAGAGAAAATCGTCCAAACCTATCCGAACCACAAAATTGTGATCCTGCCGCAATCGATTTATTTTCAAAACAAAGACAACCTCAAACGGACGGCAGAGATATTTTCTAAGCATGCGAACCTTCACATCATGACAAGGGAAAAAGCCTCCTATGCTACGGCACAGGCTTATTTTTCAAAAAATCACATTCAGCTTCTGCCTGATATGGCTCATCAGCTGTTTCCCGTCATTCCCACGCAGCAGCCGTCCAATCAAAAGCTGAGATTTATCCGAACAGATCATGAAGCAAACCAGGCGCTTCAGGAACACACAGAAGCGGAAAGCTACGACTGGCGCACGGTGCTGTCAGCTTCAGACCGCCGGACGATTGCTTTTCTGCAAACGCTGAACGTCCTGAATAAAAAAGCAGGCAACCCTTTGCCCATTGCGTATATATGGGGAAAATACTCGGATTATATCGTCCAAAAAGCCATTCGGTTTTTCAGCCGTTACGAATCGGTGGAAACGTCAAGGCTGCACGGACACATCTTGTCCTCTCTTCTTCAAAAAGAAAACACGGTCATTGATAATTCCTATGGGAAAAACGCCAATTACTTTCATACCTGGATGGAAGGAGTGCCGAGCACCCGGCTCATCCAGAACGCCTCAAAGAAGGAAAACCTTCCTGCTCACATGTGAGCGGAAGGTTTATTTTGATTCTCCACGTTTGACTTTGTTGTATGCTTCATCTAAATGCTGAATCCGCTTTAAGACGACCGCGTTTTTGGTCAGCTGGTCTTGCACGAGCGTTGAGACGACGGAACGGTAGTAGCTGTTCATCGCGTGGATTTTATCCTCAGACTGATTCATTTCAATATGCTGTTTTAAATTCTCAATAAAATAAGGGACGGAAAAAAGTTCAGACATTTCTTTGGCAGCTCCTTTTTCATAAATGTATACGGTGTGATCTCAATCATGTACAATGAAGAAAGGGGAGTGAGCAAGATGGATATGAAACTTCAGCAAGTACAAGTATTAAAGCCTCAACTGACACAGGAGCTCAGGCAGGCCATCACGCTGCTTGGCTATCATTCGGCAGAACTCGCCGAGTACATTGATGAGCTCTCACTGGAAAACCCTCTTATTGAACGAAAGGAAACAGACACACCGCCACTATCTTACCATAAAACAAACAAAAACAGGATGAATGCACAGGAAGCGGGCCTTCAATTAAGTGATCCGCAAAAAACATTGCAGGATGCGTTAAAACAGCAGTCACTCGATATGAATCTGACCAACACTGAAAAAAAGATTTTTAATTATCTGATTCATTCGCTTGATTCAAACGGGTACTTGGAAGAAGATGTGGAGGAGGCAGCACGGCGCCTATCTGTATCGGCTAAGGAAGCGGAGGCTGTTTTGGCAAAACTCCAGTCATTAGAACCGGCTGGAATCGGTGCGAGATCTTTGCAGGAATGCATCCTTCTTCAATTACAGCGGCTGCCGAACAGAAATGAACAAGCGGAAATGCTGATTTCAGCTCATTTTGATGCTTTTGCGCAAAAAAAATGGAAAGCGCTTTCAGTAGAGACGGGAATTCCGCTCCATACCATTCAAGATATCTCAGATGATATCGCGGCTCTTCATCCTAGACCTGGCCTTCTGTTTGCCCGGCCAGAGCAAGATGTGTATATTGAGCCTGACATTTTTATCACCGTAAAAAACGGGCACATTGCAGCGGAACTGAATACCCGCTCGTTTCCCGAGATCGATCTGCATCCGCAGTACAGAACGCTTTTATCATCCGGCTCCTGTCAGGATACTGTCTCCTATTTATCTGCGAAATATCAGGAGTGGCGCTGGCTGAGCCGCGCGCTGCGGCAGCGAAAACAGACAATCACGAGAATTATCAATGAACTGATCACACGCCAAAAGGATTTCTTTCTGAAAGGGCGAAGCGCAATGAAGCCGCTGACTCTCAGAGAGGTGGCGGACTGTCTAAGCCTTCATGAATCAACTGTGAGCCGGGCCATTAAAGGGAAAACAATACAAACGCCTTACGGGCTGTTTGAGATGAAACTCTTTTTCTCAGCAAAAGCCGAGGCTTCAGGAGAGGGAGATGCGTCGAATTATGCAGTCAAAATGCATCTGGAAGACCTGATCAATCAAGAGGACAAAACAAAACCGCTTTCAGATCAAAAGCTTGTCGATTTGCTGTATGAACAACACGGCATCCAAATCTCGAGACGCACCGTGGCAAAATATCGCGATCAAATGAATATTCCGTCATCGGCAGCGAGAAAGCGATATAAATAAAATCCTCCCTAGACGGGAGGATTTTTTTAAGGAGTCATCCAGCTGAATACGTGATGCTGCAAAAAGGTGATGATACAGACGAGCAGCAGCAAAAACAGACTGTGTTTAATGGTAAAGCGGAAAAGATCTGACTCCTTTCCAGCGAGTCCTACGGCGGCGCACGCCACCGCTATCGACTGCGGCGAAATCATTTTTCCTGTGACACCGCCTGAAGAGTTGGCGGCGACAGACAGAACAGGGTCCATACCGACCGATAACGCGGTGACTTTCTGCAGGTTGCCGAACAGCAGGTTGGCGGAAGTATCCGAGCCGGTAATGAAGACGCCGAGCCAGCCGAGGACGGGCGAAAAAAAGGTAAACATCGAACCTGTCAGCGCGAGTGTCATCCCGAGTGTCGTGCTCATTCCCGAGGAGTTGGTGACATAGGCAAAACCAACGACAGAAGCAATGGTCAAAATCGGAAGCTTCAATTCTTGGACTGTTTCTTTAAAAACGGTTCCCCAGTCTTTCCACGAAATCGCCGTGATGAACTTTGACAGCACTGCGGCAATCAATATCGCGGTGCCGGCCGAACCAAGCACCTCCAACTTGTAAACCGCTTCAATCGGTGTACCGTCAGCATTGACAATCTGATTGTTCAAAAAAGGCACACCTGGGGAAAAAGTCAGTTTTTCTCCAAAAGCATTCAGCCACTTTAAGAACACCGCAGAGCCTTCATAATGCCCGGTCAGCGCGGATTTGACAGATGGAATGCCCCATACGGAAATCATCGCCGTCAGCAGCAGAAATGGCGACCAAGCCTTAAAAATCTGTCCGCCGCTGTATGCAGGCGCCGCCGGATTTGTGCGCGCCGTTTCAATTGAGGCGGCCGACTCTTGTTCACCGGCAAACCGGAATGTTGTTTTCGGCTTCCACCATTTCAAAAACACAGCAAGTGCAGCCATTGAAACAAGAGCTGACAAAACATCGGGCAGCTCAGGCCCTAAAAAATTGGAACTGAGATATTGAACAACGGCAAAGGAAACACCGGATACGAGAATCGCCGGCCAGACCTCCAAGGCTTTCCTGAAACCGCTCATGATGATGATTAAATAAAGAGGAATAAATACGGATAAAAACGGCAGCTGCCGCCCGACCATTTGCGAAATCTCCATCGCCGGAATCCCTGTCGGCCCTTCTACGGCTGTAATTGGAATCCCAATCGCCCCAAAGGCAACCGGCGCCGTATTGGCGATCAAACAGATCCCCGCAGCATAAAGGGGATTAAAGCCGAGACCGACCAGCAGCGCGGCAGAAATGGCGACCGGCGCTCCGAAGCCTGCTGCCCCTTCTAAAAAAGCCCCGAATGAAAAAGCGATCAAGAGAGCTTGAAGCCGTCGGTCATCAGTAATCGAGAGAACAGAGCTGCGAATGATATCAAACTGTCCCGTTTTCACAGTGATTTTATACAAAAAAACAGACGTCACAATGATCCAGCCGATCGGCAACATTCCGTATACGGCTCCTTGTGTCGCGGACATCAGCGCTTTTTCCGCAGGCATCCGATAAACCAATACAGCCATGACAAGGGCGATCCCCAATGTGGCCAAGCCAGCTGTATACCCCTTCATCCGTTTAATCGCGAGTGCCCAAAAAAAGAAAATAATCGGTACAAGTGCGGCAAGCGCTGATAATAGCAAATTTCCCCCTATAGGCGTATATGCCTGTGTCCATTGCATCCCAAACCCCTCCTTGAAACATAAACTGGCGCCATATGTAAGCGGTTTCTATAGATGATATGGTCATCTGATGACTGGGTAATAAGACCAGTTACCTAGCATTATATTTTGAAAAAAATCAAAGTACAAGACTTTTTGACAAAATAGTCAAAATCTTTTGGCGGCCCACAAAACAGAGTATAATAGATCGTAAACAGCCAGACCTACAAGTTACGGGGTGAATTGCATTGAAATATAAACAGATTAAAACACAAAAAATATATGAAGAAGTAGCGGATGCCCTATTAGATATGATCAAAAACGGCGAATTGAAGCCGGGGGATAAACTGGACTCTGTTCAGGCGCTTGCTGAGAGCTTTCAAGTCAGCCGTTCAGCGGTTCGCGAAGCACTTTCTGCGTTAAAAGCGATGGGGCTTGTCGAAATGAAACAGGGAGAAGGCACGTACCTGAAGGAATTTGAGCTCAATCAAATTTCTCAGCCGCTCTCAGCCGCCCTTCTGATGAAAAAAGAGGACGTCAAGCAGCTGCTCGAGGTCAGAAAACTGCTTGAAATCGGCGTGGCTTCACTAGCGGCTGAAAAAAGGACAGAAGCAGATCTCGAAAGAATTCAGGATGCACTGAAGGAAATGGGCAGCATTGAAGCGGACGGGGAGCTGGGAGAGAAAGCAGACTTTGCATTTCATCTTGCGCTTGCGACCGCTTCTCAAAATGAACTTCTTAAACACTTGATGAATCACGTGTCATCATTGCTGCTGGAAACAATGAGGGAAACGAGGAAAATCTGGCTGTTTTCCAAGAAGACCTCCGTTCAGCGGCTGTATGAGGAGCACGAACGGATTTACAATGCTGTGGCTGCCGGGAACGGTGCAGAGGCGGAAGCCGCCATGCTGGCGCATTTGACGAATGTGGAAGATGTGCTTTCGGGATATTTCGAGGAAAATGTGCAATAACCAACTCATTTCCCGGGCAATTCCGCCGGTTCCGAATGGCACGAACAACTGAGACTGAGCCGCAAATGGTTCAGTCTTTTTACATGAGGCAGCCAGAGGGCTTTGTGCACTTGACATTTGCGAAAAAGAAAGTAAAATATTTTACTAAAACAATGCGAGCTGAATAATGGAGGCAGATGCAATGGCGACAATTAAAGATATCGCGCAGGAAGCGGGATTTTCAATCTCAACCGTTTCCCGCGTTTTAAATAACGATGAAAGCCTTTCTGTTCCTGATGAAACACGGGAGAAAATCTATGAAGCGGCGGAAAAGCTCAATTACCGCAAAAAAACAGTAAGGCCGCTGGTGAAACATATTGCGTTTTTATATTGGCTGACAGATAAAGAAGAATTAGAAGATGTCTATTTTAAAACGATGAGATTAGAAGTAGAGAAACTGGCGAAAGCATTCAATGTCGATATGACCACTTATAAAATAGCGGATGGAATCGAGAGCATTCCTGAACATACGGAAGGGTTTATTGCCGTCGGCACATTTTCAGATGAAGAGCTGGCTTTCCTTAGAAATCTCACTGAAAACGGCGTGTTTATCGATTCAACTCCTGATCCCGATCATTTTGACTCGGTAAGGCCTGACTTAGCACAAATGACAAGGAAGACGGTAAACATCCTGACTGAGAAGGGGCATAAGAGCATCGGTTTTATCGGCGGCACATACAAAAATCCGAATACCAATCAGGATGAAATGGACATCCGTGAACAAACCTTCAGATCCTATATGAGGGAAAAAGCCATGCTGGACGAGCGCTATATTTTCTGTCATCGCGGATTCTCTGTAGAAAACGGCTACCGCCTGATGTCAGCAGCGATCGACACATTAGGCGATCAGCTTCCGACTGCTTTTATGATTGCAGCGGACCCGATTGCAGTGGGCTGTCTGCAAGCCCTGAACGAAAAAGGAATTGCCATACCAAACAGGGTAAGCATTGTGAGTATCAACAACATCAGCTTCGCGAAGTATGTCTCGCCTCCTCTGACGACGTTTCATATTGATATACATGAATTATGTAAAAATGCTGTTCAATTACTGCTTGAACAAGTGCAGGACAAGAGAAGAACGGTAAAAACATTATATGTGGGCGCGGAATTAATCGTCAGGAAGAGTATGAATTAAGAATGACTTAGGACACTAAGTCATTTTTTATTTAAGTAAAAAAATTTACTCTATGAGGTAAATAGTTTGTTTACACATTTTCTCAGGCGTGCTATATTATCTTTAAAGCGCTTTCATTCCTACCGAAAGGGTGACAATCAATGAAAATGGCAAAAAAGTGTTCCGTATTCATGCTCTGCGCAGCTGTCAGTTTATCCTTGGCGGCTTGCGGCCCAAAGGAAAGCAGCAGCGCCAAATCGAGTTCAAAAGGGTCAGAGCTTGTTGTATGGGAGGATAAAGAAAAGAGCAACGGCATTAAAGACGCTGTGGCTGCATTTGAAAAAGAGCATGATGTGAAGGTCAAAGTCGTTGAAAAACCGTATGCCAAGCAGATTGAAGATTTGCGAATGGATGGACCGGCCGGCACAGGCCCTGACGTGTTAACAATGCCAGGGGACCAAATCGGAACCGCTGTCACGGAAGGATTACTCAAGGAATTACATGTCAAAAAAGACGTTCAATCACTTTATACTGACGCTTCCATTCAGTCTCAAATGGTAGATCAAAAGCTTTATGGACTGCCAAAAGCGGTCGAAACGACTGTGCTTTTTTACAACAAAGATCTCATCACAGAAAAGGAATTGCCCAAAACGCTGGAAGAGTGGTACGACTATTCCAAAAAGACTGCTGACGGCAGCAAATTTGGCTTTTTAGCCCTATTCGATCAAATTTATTATGCAGAAAGTGTGATGAGCGGATATGGCGGATACATTTTTGGAAAGGCCAAAGATGGGAGCTATAACCCGTCAGACATTGGAATCAATAATGAAGGAGCTGTCAAAGGTGCGGCGCTGATTCAGAAGTTTTACAAAGATGGCCTGTTCCCGGCTGGCATTATTGGAGAACAAGGGATTAACGTATTGGAATCGCTGTTCACAGAAGGAAAAGCCGCCGCAATTATTTCTGGTCCATGGAATGTAGAAGCCTTTTCGAAAGCAGGAATCAATTATGGCATTACGAAACTGCCGAAGCTGGAAAATGGGAAAAACATGAGCTCCTTTATCGGCGTCAAAAGCTACAACGTCAGTGCATTTTCAAAGAATGCAGAGCTGGCGCAAGAATTAGCCGTTTTCCTGGCAAATGAAAAAAATTCTAAAACACGATATGAAGAGACGAAAGAAGTTCCTGCTGTGAAATCCCTAGCCAATGACCCGGCTATTATGAAAAGCGAGGCGGCACGGGCAGTTACTGAACAATCCCGTTTCTCAGAGCCAACACCAAATATTCCGGAAATGAATGAAATATGGACGCCGGCTGATTCAGCATTACAGACGGTTGCAACAGGGAAGGCGGATCCGAAACAAGCATTGGATCAAGCCGCTGAAACCGCCAAAGGACAAATTAAGGCAAAGCACAGCGGAAAATAAAGAGGAAGCTAGATTTGTATTGTAAGAGAGGTGAAAACGGTGCAGCATCGTCAAGTCGCTTTGTTGCTTTCTATCATCCCGGGGCTCGGGCAATTTTATAACAAGCAATGGATAAAAGGTATTGTCTTTCTTTTTTTAGGCGCATCGTTTTTTGCGGTCTTTGGAGATCTGCTCAATATGGGGTTTTGGGGAATCTTTACACTGGGAACAGAAGTGCCGCGGGATAATTCCGTTTTTCTGCTGGCGGAAGGAATTATCGCTGTCATCGTGACCTGCTTTGGCCTTGCGGTGTATTATGTGAATCTTCGCGATGCGTTCCAAAGCGGAAAACAGCGTGATGAAAATAAGCCATTAAGTTCCTTAAAGGAACAATACCAACATATCATTTCTGAGGGCTATCCTTATGTCGTCAGCGGCCCCTCTTTGTTTATTTTAATTTTCGCCGTGATCTTTCCTATCTTATTCAGCTTTGCATTAGCGTTTACAAACTATGATTTGTATCATTCTCCTCCTGCAAAATTAATTGATTGGGTCGGTTTTCAAACGTTCGCAAATATTTTCACAGTTGATATTTGGAGGTCGACTTTTTTTGATGTACTGGCTTGGACGGTGGTTTGGACACTTGCTGCATCCACACTGCAAGTCAGCTTGGGGATTTTTCTCGCGATCATTGTTAACCAGAAAGACCTTCGGTTTAAACGTTTTTTTCGGACGATTCTGATTTTGCCATGGGCCGTTCCCGGTTTTGTGACGATTTTAATTTTTGCGGGACTGTTTAATGATAGCTTCGGTGCGATGAATCACGACATCTTGGCTTTCTTCGGGATAGATCCGCTTCCGTGGATGACAGATGCCAATTGGTCGAGGCTTGCGTTGATTCTCATGCAGGGCTGGCTCGGATTTCCGTACATCTTTCTCGTCTCAACAGGCGTATTGCAATCCATCCCGGACGATCTGTATGAAGCAGCTACGATTGATGGCGCTTCTGTCTTTTCAAAGCTGAGATACATCACGCTTCCGATGGTGTTCATTGCAATGGCTCCGATTATCATTACCCAGTTTACGTTTAACTTTAATAACTTTAATATTATCTATCTATTCAATGGCGGAGGTCCGGCTGTAACCGGATCAACAGCTGGCGGGACAGATATCCTCGTTTCATGGATTTATAAATTGACAATGCAGTCAAGCCAATATTCACTTGCTGCGGCTTTAACCATTTTATTATCTGTATTTGTTATCTCCATCGCATTGTGGCAGTTCAGACAGACAAAGTCTTTTAAAGAGGAGGCATAAGGCATGCTGGCAGATATGAAGGTCAGAAAATATATCCGTCTCCTTTTCTCTTACTTGTTGCTAGCCTTTATGGCGGTCATCATTGTTTATCCTCTCCTTTGGACGGCAGGCGCAAGCTTTAATCCTGGCAACAGCTTAATCAGTACATCCATCATTCCGAAGCATCCAACATTCGACCATTACAAGGAATTATTTGCGGGCAAAGAAAGCCTTCAATATGTGCAGTGGTATGTCAACTCAATGAAGATCAGCCTGTTTACAATGGCAGGGTCTTTGCTCTGTGTGACGTTTACAGCCTATGCGTTTTCGCGCTTTCGCTTCAAAGGCAGGAAATACGCTTTAACGCTCTTTTTATTGCTGCAGATGATTCCTCAGTTTTCAGCTTTAATTGCCTTGTTTGTGCTGGCGCAAATCTTGGGAATGATCAATAGCCACTGGCTGCTAATCTTGCTTTATATCGGCGGCCTGATCCCGATGAATACGTATTTGATGAAAGGGTACATGGATTCCATTCCGATGGATTTAGACGAAAGCGCCAAGATTGACGGAGCCAGCAGCACCAGAATCTTCTTCCAGATCATTCTGCCATTATCAAAACCGATGGCGGCAGTCGTGGCCATGAACGGCTTTACCGGTCCGCTCGGAGATTTTGTGCTGTCCTCAACCATATTGAGAACGCCTGAATCATATACATTGCCCGTCGGTCTATTCAATTTAGTGAATGATGTCATGGGGGCCAGCTATACGACATTTGCGGCCGGAGCCCTGCTTATCAGCATACCGGTTGCCGTTATCTTTATCATGCTGCAAAAGAATTTTGTATCCGGATTAACCGCAGGCGGAACGAAGGGCTAAGAGAACAAGGAGGAGAATGTGATGTCAAAGCTTGAAAAAACGCACGTAACAGAAGCGAAATTTATGCTCCATGGGGGAGACTACAACCCCGATCAGTGGCTGGATCGGCCCGATATTTTAGCTGACGATATCAAACTGATGAAGCTTTCTCATACGAATACGTTTTCTGTCGGCATTTTTGCATGGAGCGCACTTGAGCCGGAGGAGGGCATATATCAATTTGAATGGCTGGATGATATTTTTGAGCGGATTCACAGTATAGGCGGCCGGGTCATATTAGCAACGCCGAGCGGAGCCCGTCCGGCCTGGCTGTCGCAAACCTATCCGGAAGTTTTGCGCGTCAATGCCTCCCGCGTCAAACAGTTGCACGGCGGAAGGCACAACCACTGCCTCACATCTAAAGTCTACCGAGAAAAAACACGGCACATCAACCGCTTATTAGCAGAACGATACGGACATCACCCGGCGCTGTTAATGTGGCACATTTCAAACGAATACGGGGGAGATTGCCACTGTGATCTATGCCAGCATGCTTTCCGGGAGTGGCTGAAATCGAAATATGACAACAGCCTCAAGACATTGAACCATGCGTGGTGGACTTCTTTTTGGAGCCATACGTTCAATGACTGGTCACAAATTGAAAGCCCTTCGCCGATCGGTGAAAATGGCTTGCATGGCCTGAATTTAGATTGGCGCCGGTTCGTCACCGATCAAACGATTTCGTTTTATAAAAATGAAATCATTCCGCTGAAAGAATTGACGCCTGATATCCCTATCACAACGAATTTTATGGCTGACACAGCGGATTTGATCCCGTATCAGGGCCTCGACTACAGCAAATTTGCAAAGCATGTCGATGTCATCAGCTGGGACGCTTATCCTGTCTGGCACAATGACTGGGAAAGCACAGCTGATTTGGCGATGAAGGTCGGTTTTATCAACGACCTGTACCGAAGCTTGAAGCAGCAGCCTTTCTTATTAATGGAGTGTACGCCAAGCGCGGTCAATTGGCATAACGTCAACAAGGCGAAGCGCCCGGGCATGAATCTGCTGTCATCTATGCAAATGATAGCCCACGGCTCGGACAGCGTTCTCTATTTCCAATACCGCAAATCACGCGGGTCATCAGAAAAATTACACGGAGCGGTTGTGGATCATGACAATAGCCCGAAGAACCGCGTCTTTCAAGAAGTGGCCAAGGTAGGCGAGACATTGGAACGGCTGTCGGAAGTTGTCGGAACAAAGAGGCCGGCTCAAACCGCGATTTTATATGACTGGGAAAATCATTGGGCGCTCGAGGATGCTCAGGGGTTTGCGAAGGTGACAAAACGTTATCCGCAAACGCTTCAGCAGCATTACCGCACATTCTGGGAACACGATATCCCTGTCGACGTCATCACGAAAGAACAAGACTTTTCACCATATAAACTGCTGATCGTCCCGATGCTGTATTTAATCAGCGAGGACACCATTTCCCGTTTAAAAGCGTTTACGGCTGACGGCGGCACCTTAGTCATGACGTATATCAGCGGGATTGTGAATGAGCATGACTTAACATACACAGGCGGATGGCATCCGGATCTTCAAGCTATATTTGGAGTTGAGCCTCTTGAAACGGACACCCTGTATCCGAAGGATCGAAACGCTGTCAGCTACCGCAGCCAAATATATGAAATGAAGGATTATGCAACCGTGATTGATGTAAAGACTGCTTCAGTGGAAGCGGTGTATCAAGAAGATTTTTATGCGCGCACGCCAGCGGTCACAAGCCATGAGTATCAGCAAGGCAAGGCGTATTTTATCGGCGCGCGTTTGGAGGATCAATTTCAGCGTGATTTCTATGAGGGTCTGATCAAAGACCTGTCTCTTTCTCCAGTTTTTCCGGTTCGGCACGGAAAAGGCGTCTCCGTACAAGCGAGGCAGGATCAGGACAATGATTATATTTTTATCATGAATTTCACGGAAGAAAAACAGCTGGTCACGTTTGATCAGAGTGTGAAGGACATAATGACAGGAGACATATTGTCAGGCGACCTGACGATGGAAAAGTATGAAGTGAGAATTGTCGTAAACACACATTAGGCTGATGCTCCGCTCGATATGGGCGGATTCTTTTTTCTATAGAATGAAACCGCTTACTAAGTCTTGGGGGGATGAAATCATGAAAAGCAAAGTGAAAATGTTCTTTGCGGCTGCCATCGTGTGGAGTGCATGTAGTTCAACAGGATATGCCGCTGCCATTGAGAAGGAGAAGCACGTGTCAAAGCTTCGGGCAGAGGATCTTTTTGTTAAAAAAGTAGAGGGGATGAACAAGGATTTTATCAAAGGGGCAGATGTGTCCAGCGTTATTGCTTTGGAAAACAGCGGTGTCACCTTTTACAATACAAGCGGAAAACGCCAGGACATCTTTACAACCTTAAAACAGGCTGGGGTCAACTATGTTCGCGTCCGCATCTGGAATCACCCGTATGATTCAAATGGCAATGGGTATGGCGGGGGAAACAATGATGTTCAAAAAGCCATCGAAATCGGAAAAAGAGCGACAGCGAACGGAATGAAGGTGCTGGCCGACTTTCACTACTCTGATTTCTGGGCCGATCCAGCGAAACAAAAGGTGCCCAAAGCCTGGGTGAATCTCAGCTTTGAAGCAAAAAAAGCAAAGCTCTATGAGTATACGAAACAAAGCCTGCAAAAGATGATCAAGGAAGGCGTTGACATCGGCATGGTTCAGGTCGGAAATGAAACAACAGGAGGATTTGCCGGTGAGACTGATTGGACGAAGATGTGCCAATTATTTAATGAAGGAAGCCGAGCGGTCAGGGAGACAAATTCAAATATTTTGGTCGCCCTGCATTTTACCAATCCTGAAACGGCTGGAAGGTATTCATTTATTGCGGAAACACTCAGCAAAAACAAAGTGGATTATGATGTGTTTGCGAGCTCCTATTATCCTTTCTGGCATGGCACATTACAAAATTTGACCTCCGTGCTGAAGGCTGTTGCCAACACGTACGGCAAAAAAGTCATGGTGGCGGAGACATCGTACACCTATACCGCCGAGGATGGCGATGGGCATGGAAATACAGCACCAAAAAGCGGGCAGACGCTGCCATATCCAATTTCTGTTCAAGGCCAGGCAACTGCAGTAAGAGATGTAATGGAGGCAGTGGCGAATACGGGCAAAGCAGGACTTGGTGTTTTCTACTGGGAGCCGGCGTGGATTCCAGTCGGGCCGAAAACACAGATAGAGAAAAACAAAGTGTTATGGGAAACATACGGGTCAGGGTGGGCTTCCAGCTACGCTGCTGAATACGACCCTGAAGACGCCGGGAAGTGGTATGGGGGAAGTGCTGTAGATAATCAAGCTTTATTTGATTTTAATGGACACCCGCTGCCTTCCTTGCAGGTGTTTCAATATGCGGAGTCAGGACATATTCCAAAGAAACGCTGAAACAAAAAATCCATGAGATGTAACAAATCATTGTTATGTCTCATGGATCATTTTATTTTACATCAACTAATATAAAACATTCGTCATCACTCTTATGATGAGCTTCCTTTTGATGCTGCAGTGATGTAAGGATGTTCTCCTTCAGGTCAGCGATCGGCGAAGCAGGATGATCCTTTAGTAAATCATATAAATAACATGAAGCCGTAGGATCCATCACGCCATCTGTATACAGAAGCAATCTTCCGCCCTCCGTGTATGAAAGGCTGCTTGACTGAAATACTAAGTCTTCAAACATTCCGATCGGAGGCGAAGTCGCGTGAAGCAGATGTTGAGTTCCGCTATCGTCCTGCCAAAGTGCCGGCGAATGTCCTGCGTTGACATAATCAATTCTTTGCCGTGCTATATCAATCTCGAGATAAATAGCAGTGCAATAATGTCTTGCTTCCTCATCATTTTGAAACAAGCTGTGAAGGTGCCGGTCCAATTCCTTCATAACTTTAACGGGGCTGAGACCTTGCGTGATCTGGCGCTGGAACAAAGGATGAAGAGACATCGTAATCAATGCAGATGAAATTCCGTGCCCCATCACATCAAGGATAATAATGCCGTAACGGTGTTCATCGATTTGATAATATCCGTAAAGATCACCTGACAATTCACTCGATGCGTTGTAATAAGAGTCAATCTGAACCTGATCGTTTACAATCGGTTCAGTCAACGAGTTTTTCTGGATCTTTCTGGCGAGTTCAAGCTCTCTTTTGGTGTTTAATTTAAATTGTTGATTTTGTTTGTTGATCTCAAGAAGTTCTTCTTGCTTTGCTTTCAGCGTTTCCAAGGCAATTTCTAACTCCGCATTGGCTTTCTGTTTGGCAAGCAAAGCTTCCTGAGCCTCATTTCTGGCTATCAGCAGCTCATTTTCATATTCATTTCGCTTTCGCATTGGAATAAGAACACAATCAAAGACAGAAGCCTCGCTATCGTGTCTCGCAATAGCATTGATAAGGACGGGAATTTCTTCTCCATCTCTTGCTTTCAAGGAAATGTATATTTCTTCGATGTGATGCTCCAATTTCAAAAGCGGAAAAAAATAAAGCTGGCAGAAAAGCTGTGCGGGAATGGTCAACATCATATTCATGTGCTGGCCGATAACCTGCTCCGGTTCATAATCCAGAATCTTGATAAGGGTGCGGTTGGCAGCTATGATCGACCCCTCTTCTGACAAAGCGAGGAAACCGCATGGTGCATCATTCAATTGTTTGTCCATCTAAGAGGGTCACCTCTATCCCTTTCGTTCCTATATCACACGTGTGCTTTTAAATAATCGCCGATCAGCTGTATCGTCTCATCTGGATGGCTCATATGAGGGCAATGTCCGCGAGCCTCCATTTGTTTCAGACTGCTATAAGGCAGATGCTGATGCATATACTTACCTACTGTTGCAGGTGCGATGATATCATCTGCACATTGGAGAATAAGAGAGGGAACCGTTACCTTCGAAAGATCCTCTCGGTGATCAGAAAAAAACGCCGCTTTCGCGAATTGGCGGGCAATGACAGGATCAGTAGAACAAAAACGGCTTTCAAGCTCTTCCTTAATTTCAGGCCGATCTGGCTGATTCAGAACGGTTGCCGCAAATACAGTCGCCCAGCCGATATAATTTTTCTCCATCATCTCCAGCAAGCCAAGGAGCTGCTCCTCTTCAAATCCTCCGTAATACTCAGGCGGATCATTCAAATAGCAAGGAGAAGGCCCCACCATCACCAGGTGGGAAAAAAGCTCCGGGCGGCGGATGGATGCAAGCATCCCAATCAAGGCCCCGACGGAGTGACCCACAAACACGGTTTCCTTCAGATCTAAAGCTTCACAAACATCAAGAACATCCTGGGCATAGCCGTCAAGTGTCTGGTAACGATTCAGGTCATATGCGCGCAAATCTGAATGTCCCGAACCGACGTAATCAAATAAAATCACCCGATGATCTTCTTCAAAGGCAGGTGCCACGGCATTCCACACGCTTTGATCGCATCCAAAACCAGGTGCGAACATGATAGATGCTTTGCCGCTGCCTTTCACCTTCACATGATTTCTAGACAAAATCGCTTCGTTCATGATTGGCTCCTTTCAGCCGGAAAGTAATATAAAGTTCAATATTTCTATCATAACACTCGGATGGTTTGAAGAGTGTATCTTTCTATGAATGTCACAGCAGTTTAAAAGAAAGAGGACATGGGAGATAGAAAAGATGGATGAATTGGAAGATGCAGGAGGAGGATTGCCTAGACACCGGGGTGAGAAAAAAATGACATTTGTCACTCCATCATCATGACACCCCATACTAACATCGTCTTCTCCGTCATTTTACAATCAATGTAAACGATCAGGAGGTGCTCATGTGATGAAAGAAGCAGTAACAGTAAGCAACGTGACAAAACATTTCCAGCGAAAAACCGCTGTAAACCACATCAGCTTCAGTATTGAAAAAGGAGAAATTGCAGCCATTCTCGGGCCAAATGGGGCAGGGAAGACGACCGTCGTCTCGATGATATTAGGATTGCTGAAACCGAGTGAGGGAGAAATCAAACTATTTAACCGGGTTCCCGATGATCAACAGGTTCGTGAAAAAATAGGTGTAATGCTTCAGGAAGTAAGTGTCATGCCGGGCCTTAAGGTGGATGAAATCCTTGAACTCTTCCGGAGCTATTATCCGAATCCATTGTCCATGAAAGAACTCGTTTCGTTAACAGCACTCACCAAAGAAGATTTGAAAACAAGAGCAGAAAAATTATCCGGCGGACAAAAACGCCGTTTGAGCTTTGCTTTGGCTCTTGCCGGGAACCCGGAGCTGCTTATACTTGATGAACCGACAGTCGGCATGGACACTTCATCAAGACACCGATTCTGGCAGACCATTCACGGACTGTCGGACCAAGGAAAAACGATTATTTTTTCAACTCATTATTTACAGGAAGCAGATGATGCCGCACAGCGAATCCTATTTTTTACTGAAGGACAGCTTGTTGCAGACGGCTCACCAATGCAAATCCGCTCAAGAATTCAAAAACAGTCTGTTTCCTTTACGCTTCATTCAAGTGAATCATTGGAAAGGCTGTCTTGTCACCCGGAAGTCGAGAGAGTGATCCACGAGCATGAGAGAACCATCATCCAGACATCAAATACAGACAAAGTGTTGGCGCTGATCTTTCAAGAAAACATCCCAGCCCGGGATATTCAAATTGAGCAAGCGACGCTCGATGAGGCATTTCGCCAGCTGGCTGACGGCAACAGGGAGGCGATGTGAGTGAACATGCTGCAAAAGCAAAGCATCGCTGAAATGAAAAGGGTGCTTAGGAACAAGTACTTTGTGCTTTGGTCTCTGATCATGCCGATTGCCTTTTATTATTTCTTTACAAATGTAGTGAATACCAACGTCCCTGATCAACGTGCATGGGAAGCCCATTACCTGATGTCGATGACAGTCTTCAGCGTGATGGGTTCCTCTATCATGACGCTTGGCATCCGAATGGTACAAGAACGGTCACAAGGCTGGGCCGCCTTTATCCGCCTTACGCCTCTTCCGGATCATATCTATTTATCAGCTCAGATGATCGGCCAAAGTGTCATTCACGTTTTATCAATTACCGTCATATTTCTGTTCGGCGCAATCATCAATGATATTGCCTTGTCACCGTTTGAATGGTTGATGAGCGGACTGTGGATTTTGTTTGGCGCATTGCCTTTTTTAGCATTAGGTACACTAATCGGCCTCATGAGAAAAGTAGAAACAGCGGCCGGAATCAGTAATGTGCTTTATATGCTGCTGGCTTTAGGCGGAGGGATGTGGATGCCGTTTGAGGTCATGCCTGACATGATGCAGAGCATTGGCCAGTGGCTTCCGTCTTATCATTTCGGGAGCGGAGCGTGGGAACTTGTCCAGGGTGGGAGTCCGACTTGGAAAAATATTCTGATATTAATCGCTTATATGATGCTCTTCATGCTACTATCTAAATACATAAGAAGAAAACAAGAAGCGGTGTAATACATGAAAAAGGCAATATCTATTTTCCCGAAGGAATTCGGGTTTTTCCCTTATATCTTTCTGGTGTATACGATTATGCCGTTCCTCTCTTTATTAAAAGAATCAGGTGTCAAACAGGGGATCGGATATGGCATGCTGCTCCTTTTTGTAGCGGCATATCGCCAGTTATTCTGCAGCGTGGGCAAAGCTTCGTTTACATATTGGCTTATCGTGCAAATGGCGGTTATTTTGATGTATAGTGTGTTTTACAATATCACCTATATATACTTAGGTTTTTTCCCGGCAAACTTTGTTGGCTATTTCAAAGAGAAAACGAATTTTAACCGTGCGTTCTGCGCTTTAATCTTTATACTGCTTTTTCCATGCCTATACCAATTTATCGCGAATTCGGTCTCGCTCCGGGAGCTTTTTTCTGTTCTCCCGTTTCTCGTCATTATGCTCATTTCTCCATTCGGCATTCGTTCTATGTTTCGGAGAATTGAGCTTGAAAATAAGCTTGCACAAGCCAACGAACAGATAAAAGAACTCTCTAAAAGAGAGGAGCGTGTTCGAATCGCCCGTGATCTTCACGATACTCTTGGCCACACCCTGTCGCTGCTTACATTAAAAAGCCAGCTCATTCAGCGGCTGGCTGCATCTGATCCAGAACGGACCAAGCTTGAGGCAAAAGAAATGGAAACCAGTTCACGCTCCGCACTCAAGCAAGTTCGAGAGCTGGTTTCTGATATGAGAACGGTCACGATAACAGAGGAGCTCGTAAACATTCAGCACATATTAAGAGCGGGGAACATTACCTTTCAATACGAAGGAGCCGACGACTTTTCAGTGATATCTCCCGTCACTCAAAATATTATCAGTATGTGTATGCGGGAAGCCGTGACTAACATTATCAAGCACAGCAAAGCAACCCACTGTGCCATTACCATTTCTCAGTTTGCTGACAAAATGAAGATCGTAATACGGGATGACGGAAAGGGAGCGGCGAAGGAGAAAATGTTTGGGAATGGCCTGTGGGGAATGGAAGAACGGCTCATGCTCATTGAAGGGGGATTAACGGTTTCAGATCATAACGGAACGGTTGTGGCACTGACGATTCCGCTTATTAAAAAAGCAGAATGATTGGAGGACGAAAAGAATGATTCGTCTGTTTATTGCTGAGGACCAGCGCATGCTTTTAGGCGCTTTGGGATCCTTGCTTGATTTAGAAGAGGATATGACAGTCATCGGACAAGCATTGAACGGGGAAGAGGCGCTACATGCTATTTTGAAGCTGGAGCCGGATGTATGCATTATGGACATTGAAATGCCGGTTCGAAGCGGGCTGGATGTGGCAGAGGAATTAATGAAAAAAGGCTGCGTCAGCAAGGTCATTATTTTAACCACCTTTGCCCGACCCGGATATTTTGAACGTGCCGTAAAAGCCGGTGCACATGGCTATCTGCTGAAAGACGGCGAAATTGACGATCTGGCCGATGCCATTCGAAAATGTGTAAAGGGAAAACGTGTCTTCAGCCCCGAGCTGACGTTTAATATGATGCGAGACGAAAATCCGCTAACCGTTAGAGAGCAAGAAATTCTGAGGCTTGCGGCTTTAGGCAAGACAACAAAAGACATTACGCTGGAGCTCTATTTATCTCAAGGCACAGTTCGAAACTATATCTCAGAAATCATCCAAAAGCTTAATGCGAAAAATCGGACAGAAGCCGCCAGCATTGCTGAGGAAAAGGGCTGGATTTAATGGAAACCTGGTTATTTATAGCCAGGGTTTTTTGTGTTTAGCTGGTCATTTATGGTTGAAATATTCAGTATAACTGTATATGATGGGATTATACAGTTATACTGAATATTGGAGGCTGTTATATGAATGAAAATAAGCATTTGCCGCTGACTGAGACTGTTTATTATGTTCTTTTATCTTTGTTACATCCTGCTCACGGCTACATCATTATGAAAAATATTGAAGAGCTTAGCGGCGGAAGAGTTAAAATGGCGCCTGGAACTCTTTATGGCGCAATCGAAAACTTATTGAAGCATCAATTGATAGAGCCTTATCCAAGTGAAGATCGCCGCAGAAAAACATATATCATCACTGAACTCGGAAGAAATGTGTTGTGGAAGGATATGGAGAGAATGGAGCGGCTGGTTGACATAACGAGGCAGGAAGTAAATAAAAAGGGGGAGACCATATGAATAAATACAGATATTTTATGGACATAGACAGTGAGGAACAATGGCTGAATAAGATGGCAGATAAGGGGTGCGAATTAAAAGGGAAAGTTTTTTTATCCTATTGTTTTTCAGATGAAACATCGACTGACAATTCTACCGTCAAAATAGACTATCGCACCTTTAAACATCCGGGAGATTTTACTGATTATCGAACTCTCTTTGAAGACAGCGGATGGAAGCATCTTTTCAGTTCACAAGGCCTGCATTATTTTAGAAAAGAGAAAGCCAGTGCATCAGACGATATTTTTTCGGATACAGAATCCAGAGCCGGAAGATATAAACGCCTATTGCAATCGTACTTTGCACTTTCTTTTATATTCTTATCCTTCATCCTGATCCTCTTTACTACCAATGGTTTGACTACTGATTTATTTATCCGTCCCCAGAGTTTGTATTATACGCCGGGCCTGTGGGATAAGACGGGAGCAGCTTTTATCGGAGCCTTTTTGTTTGAAACACCTTTTGCACTGATGAGAGGGGGAGCGGGCTGGATTGTTCTCCTTAGCGCTCTTAGCTTCTTTTATTCATTTGTAAAAACATTTAAAAGATACAGAAAGTGCTTGTATGGTCATTAAAAAGTGTGTAGTGCTATGAACGTCTGTCCAGTGGAACAGGCGTTTTTTATTGCCGAGATGTTTAGAAAACCCTTTCCTTCCATTGTCAGAATAGTGTACGATATTCATATAGTTATTTTAACTCAGGTCATCAGATGACCTGATCATATATTGGGGATGAGAGAGGGGTTCATCATGAAAGTCTCACTTTTTGTCACTTGTCTTGTTGATATGTTTCAAACAAATGTCGGAAAAGCAACGGTTGAGCTGCTGGAGCGGCTTGGGTGTGAGGTTGATTTTCCGGAAGGGCAGATTTGCTGCGGGCAGCCGGCTTACAACAGCGGCTATGTACATGACGCCAAAAAAGCAATGAAACGGATGATCGAAACGTTTCAGGATTCCGAATATGTTGTCAGTCCTTCCGGTTCCTGCACAACGATGTTCCGGGAGTATCCGCACCTGTTTCAGGATGATCCGAAATGGGCCGATAAAGCGAAAAAGCTGGCGGATAAAACGTATGAACTGACAGATTTTATTGTGAACGTACTTGGAGTAGAGGATGTCGGCGCGACCCTTCATACAAAAGCGACCTTACATACGTCGTGCCATATGACTAGGCTGCTGGGTGTTCGGGAGGAGCCGATGAAGCTGTTGAGCCATGTGAAGGGCCTGCAGTTTACAGAGCTTCCGGGCAAACATAACTGCTGCGGATTCGGAGGAACGTTCTCCGTCAAGATGGCGCAGATTTCTGAGCAGATGGTCGATGAAAAAGTCGAATGTGTGGAGGAAACGGGAGCAGAGGTGCTGATCGGTGCTGACTGCGGCTGTTTGATGAATATCGGGGGACGGCTTGGCCGAAAAGATAAGAATGTCAAAGTGATGCACATCGCCGAAGTGCTCAACAGCAGATAAAACTGGATTCAGAGGGGGAAAGGATCATGGCGATGAAAATCGGTACTGACGCTTTTAAAGAGCGGGTATCACAGGGGATTGATAATGAATTTATGAGAGGCGCTGTTTCGGGTGCACAGGAGCGTCTGCGGACGCGGCGCCTAGAGGCAGCAGAAGAACTGGGAAACTGGGAGGAGTGGCGCTCATTATCAGAGGAAATCAGGCAGCATGTCCTTGAAAACCTTGATTTCTATCTTGGACAGCTTGCCGAAAATGTGGCGAAAAGAGGCGGACATGTCTATTTCGCGGAAACAGCGGAAGAGGCGTCTTCTTATATTCGTGATGTCATTCAAAAGAAGAACGGGAAGAAAATTGTGAAATCTAAATCAATGGTCACAGAGGAAATCAATCTGAATGAGGTGCTGGAGAAGGAAGGCTGTGAAGTCGTAGAAACCGATCTCGGCGAGTATATTTTGCAGATCGATGATCACGATCCGCCGTCACATATCGTTGCGCCCGCCCTTCATAAAAATAAAGAGCAGATACGCGATGTGTTTAAAGAAAGGCTGGACTATCAACATACAGAAAAACCGGAAGAGCTGGTGATGCATGCGCGCGCCATTCTCCGGAAAAAGTTTCTGGAAGCGGATATCGGCATTACCGGCTGTAACTTCGCCATCGCTGACACGGGTTCCGTCAGCCTTGTGACCAATGAAGGAAATGGACGGCTTGTGAGCACCTTGCCGAAAACACAAATTACCGTCATGGGAATGGAGCGGATTGTCCCGTCATTTTCTGAATTTGAAGTGCTAGTCAGTATGCTGACAAGAAGTGCTGTCGGACAGCGGCTGACAAGCTATATTACAGCTTTGACGGGTCCGAAGCTGGAAGGTGAAGTGGACGGTCCGGAAGAATTTCATCTTGTCATCGTTGACAATGGACGATCCAATATCCTTGGAACGGAATTCCAGTCTGTGCTGCAATGTATCCGCTGTGCAGCCTGTATCAATGTCTGTCCTGTGTACCGCCATGTCGGCGGACATTCATACGGCTCAATCTACTCGGGGCCGATCGGAGCGGTTTTATCACCGTTGCTCGGCGGTTATGACGATTATAAGGAGCTGCCGTACGCATCTTCACTGTGCGCTGCTTGTTCAGAAGCCTGCCCGGTCAAAATCCCGCTTCATGAGCTGCTACTCAAGCATCGTCAGAATATCGTCGAAAAAGAAGGCAGAGCGCCGATCAGTGAAAAGCTTGCAATGAAAGCATTCGGACTTGGCGCATCCTCTTTATCGCTTTACAAAATGGGCTCAAAATGGGCGCCGGCCGCCATGACGCCTTTTACAGAGGACGAAAAAATTTCGAAAGGGCCCGGCCCGCTTAAAAATTGGACACAGATCCGTGACTTCCCGGCACCGCATAAATCGAGATTCAGAGACTGGTTTGCGGACAGAGAAACAAGTGAACGCACGAAGGAGGAGCAGTGATGACGAAGGGAACCATTCAGAATCAAGAGAGCTTTTTAAATCGAATCGCATCCAGCCTGGGCCGTGAAAGAAGAACAGGAGGCGTGGCAGTCCCTGAATGGGCGCATCAGCCGCAATATAAAACACTTGAAGGTTATTCAGCGGATGACTTAGTCACAGTGCTCAAAAACCATTGTGTCAAAATCCATACAGAGCTGATTGAAACGGATTCAACCGGCCTTTATGATGCCCTGCGCGAGCAAGTCAGCCGCTTTTCCGGAGGCCCTGTCATCATTCCGAAGGACCCCCGCTTTGAAGAATACGGACTGAAAAGCCTGCTCACCAAGGACTGGCCGAGTGAAGGAACGCCGGTCTGGGAGTGGGATGCTGACAAAGGCGAGGAAAATATCAAAAAAGCGGAGCAAGCCAATGTAGGGATTACATTCAGCGAAATTACATTGGCTGAGTCGGGGACGGTTGTCCTCTTCTCCTCAAAAGACATCGGCCGCTCTGTCAGCCTTTTGCCGACGACTTATATTGCGATCGTGCCGAAATCAAGCATTGTACCGAGAATGACACAAGCCAGTGATATCATCCGCCAAAACATTGCGAACGGTGTCACTGTTCCTTCATGTATCAACTACATTACCGGACCGAGTAACTCAGCCGACATTGAAATGGATTTAGTTGTGGGGGTGCACGGACCAGTAAAGGCAGCATATATTCTCATCTCTGACCGCTGAACTCAGGAAGCCCGGCAGGCATATGCCGGGCTTTTTGCTTGAAAAAACTTCAACTTCCAATTTTTTGGCCGATGAGAAGAGTATGACTTGAAATAGGAGGAAATGCGATGAAAAAGTGGCTGATCATAGCGGTTTCACTGGCGATTGCGATTGTTCTGTTTATGTATACAAAAACAGAAGCGAAGGCAGTCGGAATGACACTAGGCTACACGACTGGGGATACGGCTTCATACAATTCTCTCACGAAATATCATACATACATGAATGCCATCGCAACCGATACGTTTGCGTTTGAAAAAAACGGACATGTGATTGGCGATGCCCCAACTAAGCAGCTGACATATGCGAAAAAGAAAAAAATCAAGACATGGGCTGTCATTTCAAACTATAATGATGCCATTTATGACTTTGACGGAGATTTAGCGAGTCGAGTCATGAGTAATAAAACAGCGAAAAAACGATTCACAGATCAGTTAATTACACTGGCCAAAAAGCACTCATATTACGGAATCAATATCGATTTTGAAGCAGTAAATCCAGAAGACCGCGCTGCATACTCGACCTTCATTCAATATGTCTCACAGGCTTTGAATAAGAAACATATTAAAACAATGGTATCCGTTCCGGCCAAAAGCGCCGATGATAAAAATGATGACTGGAGCTGGCCGTATGATTATGCGAAAATCGGCAAATATGCCGACTTCGTACAAGTCATGACCTACGATGAACACGGCATTTGGGGTGAGCCGGGGTCAGTGGCAAGCACAAACTGGATCAAAAGCTCTCTGCAGTTTTCAGTCAAAAAGATCAAAGCCAATAAAGTCATCATGGGAATCCCTGCGTACGGCTATGACTGGGATGTAAAAGACGGAAGTACCAGCACAATAAGGGAATGGAATGAGCTCAAATCCCTCATCCAAAAACAAAAAGCAAAGCCGGCATTCAACAAAAAATCAGGCTCGATGACGTTTTCTTATGTTGACAAAAAGAAGCATAAACATGTCGTGTGGTATGAAAACGAAAAAACCGTTCAAACGAAAAGCCATCTGGCAAAGCAATATAAAATAGCAGGTGTTTCAGTTTACGCATTAGGAAACGAATCAGAATCCTTTTGGAAAGCCATTCGAAAAGGGACAAAATAACAGTTTCTTTTTTCTCTGAAGTTATTGACAGTTAAAAGAGAAGCACGTATATTATGTTAATATATTCAGATCATAAAATTTGAGTTTTTCAGAAAACTAAAACACATAGATTGGGAGCAGTAAAAGAAAGTGATCAGAACAGAGAGCTGCGGGGTGGTGCGACGCAGCCTGATTCTTCTTTGAACTCGCCCGGGAGTGGTAAGACGGAACGGAATAGATTGAATATTCCCTATGTTTTAACGGCTAACCTTCGTTACAGGTCAAAAGCAGGATTCTTCATGAAGAATCAACAAGAGTGGTACCGCGGTCAGCCGAAGGCTCGTCGTCTCTTTATCTATTAGATTAGGTAGGAGACGGCGGGCTTTTTTGTTTTTGAAAACGAGAAGGAGAGGTAGAAGAGGATGAAAAACGACAATCAAACGTTAAAACGCACGATGACGTCCCGCCATATTATGATGATGGCGCTGGGCGGAGCAATCGGCGCAGGTTTATTTAAGGGGAGCAGCTCAGCGATCGATGTGGCAGGGCCATCTGTCATTATCGCATACCTGCTCGGCGGGATTATTTTGCTGTTTATTATGCAGGGGCTGGCGGAAATGGCTGTTCGAAACCGTAACGCCAGAACCTTCCGTGATCTTGTCCAGCAGGTATTGGGAAATTACGCCGCTTACTTTTTGGACTGGATCTACTGGAAAATGTGGGTGCTCAACATTGCGGCTGAAGCTGTAGTAGCTGCGATTTTCATTCAATATTGGCTGCCGGGCTGCCCGATCTGGGTGTTGGCATTAGGAATTTCTCTTATCGTCACGATTGTAAACTTGCTTTCTGTTAAAATCTTCGCCGAAACTGAATATTGGCTGGCAATGATCAAGATTACCGTTATTATTATCTTTATTATTCTGGGATTGCTGCTCTTATTTGTATCATTCGGTGATCATACAGCATCCGGATTTTCCAACCTGACAGACCACGGCGGATTTTTCCCGCACGGCGGCACAGGGCTGATCACGGCGATGCTTGTCGTCATCTACTCTTACGGCGGTACAGAAATTATCGGTGTAACGCTTGCAGAGACAAAAAATCCGGAAAAGGTTGTCCCGAAAGCTGTCCGCAGCACACTGACACGGATTGTCGCGTTTTACCTGCTGCCGTTTTTCATCATCGTCAGCCTGATTCCATGGAACCAAGTCAATTCCGTTCCGGAAAGTCCTTTCGTGATGGTCTTTAAAATGGTAGGCATTCCGGGCGCGGATCATATCATGAATGCAGTCATCCTGCTGGCGATCATTTCTTCTATGAATTCAGGTTTATACGGATCATCACGCATTTTGTATACACAGGCAAGTGACGGAAGGCTTCCAAAGGTCTTCTCGAAGCTTTCATCGAAAAACGTACCGATGTTTGCGATTCTGATGTGCACTTCTTCTCTCTATATTGGCGTATTGATTTCTCTGTTCGCAGGAAGCCAAACATTTAATTATTTAATGGGATCATTGGGATATACCGTTTTATTCATTTGGCTGATCATCGGATTCGCTCATTTAAAATCGAGAAAACAGCAAACGGAAACACCGGCCTATTATGTAAAATGGTTCCCGTACACGACATGGTTTGCGATTGTGGCATTACTCGCCATTCTGATCGGGGTCATCATGACAACATCAATTGTCATTACCGGCATTACTGCGGCGATCTACCTTTTGATTACAGTTGCATATTTGGTCAAAGGACGCAAGCATCAGTAAATAAGAAACCCTCTTGCCGCATCCGGCAAGAGGGTTTTTATTATTGTGCAGCTTTCTCGTTTATACCAATCGCCGCAGCTTTCTGCGCTTTTGATTTTGTATTCACGAGACAGATGCTCGTGACAATCAGCAGCAGCCCTGCCAAGAGGCTAAGGGTGAGCGGTTCATGCAGGAAAATGGAGCTGGCCACGATTGATATGAGCGGAATCAAAAAAGTATAAGATGCGACCTTGCTTGCTTCTCCTGAACCGACAAGCGTAAAAAAGACAAGCCAGCCGAGCGCGATAACGAATACGGAGATGAACAGCAGGCTCGTAATAAACGGAGCTGTCCATTGAATCGCCGAAAAGCTTTCTGTCCAAAAGCCGGATATAAGCAGAAACACGCTTCCGATCGTCAGCTGCAGAGCGACCATCCAGATGGAATCGACGCGGCTGCCTGTTTTTTTCATATATACCGTCCCGAGCGCCCAGCTGACTGCGGAGCCGAGAGCCAGCAGAACCCCCATGACAGAAATATGCCCGCTAAAGCCCGCAGCACTAATGACGGCTACTCCCGCAAAACCGAGGATGAGGCCAATCACTTTCATTACAAACATGGATTCGCCGAGCCACAGCCAAGAAAATACACCCATCAGAACAGGCTGGAAGAAGACGATTGCAGAAAACAGGCCGGCCGGAAGATAATTCAGCCCGATCGTTTGCAGGCCGTAGAATAACGTAATATTTAAAAGAGCAGAAACAAGATAAATCGGCCACGTTTCTTTTAAGCGTAATTTATGAATACGCGGCAGTGCGACAATGACTAATAAAAGCCCGCCGATCAGTGTTCGGATGCCCGCGAACAATAATGGCGGAGAATAGGCGAGCGCGGCTTTGGACAGCGGCCAATTGACGCCCCACATGATGACGAGAAATGCGAGCAGGAGAGCTGTCCGCGTTTTTGAGAGCTGCTTCATTGTTCATTCACTCCTTGTAGAACTTTTCCATCATATGATACGGTAGAACATAAGATAAATAAAATGAATCTTTTTTATAAGGAGCATAAGTAAATTGTTATGACCATTACACAATTAAAGGTTTTTGTGAAAATAGCTGAAACGGGAAGCTTTACAAAAGCGGGTCAGGCGCTGAACATGACACAGCCGGCTGTCAGCCATGCGATTTCTGCGATCGAAGCTGAGCTTGATGTAAAGCTGATCATTCGTGACCGCCGCAATGGCCTGATGCTGACGGATACGGGAAAACAGATCTTAGTACACATTAGAGAAGTCTTAAAAGGCATTGAAAAAGTTGAGCAGGTAGCAGCAGCGGAAAAAGGGCTTGAACTGGGAACGATTCATATCGGCACATTCTCAACTGCCTCGGCTTATTTTATGCCAAAGCTGATCAGTGAATTTAAACAAAAATATCCGAAACTTGAGCTCGTGCTGCACGAGGGAACTGTAAATGAAGTCAAGGAGTGGCTTCATACGCGGATGATAGATGTCGGGATTCTTCTGTATCCAACAGAGGAGATGGAGTACATTCATTTGAAAAAAGACAAAATGGCTGTCGTGCTCAGGGACGATCACCCGCTTGCCAGTCATTCGGCCATTACGCTGAAAGATCTTGACCATGAACCGATGATCGTCTGTGACGGAGGCTATGAATCACCATTTGTCGATATGTTCAGGCAGGCGGGCGCTACGCTGCACCCAGCTTTCACGGTCTATAACATCAACACCTCGATCAGTATGATCAGAGAAGGACTGGGCCTGGCCATTTTATCAGAAATGTCCATGTCGGGGATGCCGCTGCCGGAGCATGTGGTGACCCGGGAATTGGACCCGCAGGTATACCGTGATGTGCAGCTTGCTGTTCCGTCGCTAAAGGAGGCTTCTCTAGCGGCTAAGCTCTTTATTGAGATGGCTAAGGATCTGTTTGGAGCAGAATAATGTTCCAAACCGTTCGTTTTATATTGTTCGAATTTCATCGAATCAAATTCTTTTATTCCTGAATGCAGTTGTGTTATGGTGTGATAGAAGTTCTTTCAATCATGACCTGACAGCTTTGGGCTGTTTACTGATAACACATTTGCAAAGGAGAACAATATGTCTAACAACCAACGCAAAGATACCTTGCTTTCTGTCTTGAATTTATCTCCGGTTGTTCAGGGAGGAACGATTGCAGAATCATTCCGAAACAGCATGGACTTGGCGCGCCGGGCAGAGGAATGGGGCTATCACCGTTACTGGCTTGCTGAACATCATAATATAGAAGGTGTTGCAAGCTCTGCCACCGCAGTTTTGATTGGCCATATTGCCGGAGGCACGAAGAAAATCCGCGTCGGTTCCGGCGGCATTATGCTCCCGAACCACTCTTCATTAGTCATTGCTGAACAATTCGGCACACTGGAAACACTGTATCCCGGGCGGATTGATCTGGGGCTTGGACGTGCGCCGGGAACAGACCAATTGACAGCCAGAGCGCTCCGCAGAAACATCAACAGCGGGGAGGATTTTCCAGAACAATTAGAGGAACTGCGCAATTATTTTAAACCGTCAGGAAATGTGCGTAATCAAGTTCGCGCCATTCCCGGAGAGGGCATAGATGTGCCGATTTGGCTGCTGGGCTCAAGCGGCTTCAGCGCCCGTCTGGCAGGTGAACTAGGTCTTCCGTTTGCCTTTGCCGCTCATTTCTCACCAGCGAATACGGTTCCTGCATTGGAGCTGTACCGCAATTCCTTCACGCCGTCAGACGTGCTCGACGAACCGTATGCGATGGTCGGTGTCACCATTATCGCGGCAGATACAAACGAGAAAGCGCAGCACCTTGCGACTTCGCATTATCAAAGGTTTCTTGATCTTGTCCGCGGTACGCCGAACCAGCTTAAACCGCCTGTTGAGGATATGGACCAAATCTGGAGCCCGTATGAAAAAGCGATGGTCAATGAGCAGCTGAGCTCCACGATTGTCGGAGGTCCGGAAGAAGTGAAGGCGAAGCTTGAAGATTTCGTCAAAACGACACAGGCTGACGAAATTATGGTTAACTCAGAAACCTTTGAACACGCAGACAGAATGCGTTCGTTTGAAATCATCGCTGACGTTTGGAAAAACAGATAACAGCTATAAAAAAAAGCAATGTAGCGGGGAGACCCATACATTGCTTTTTTTATTCATTCAGTTTTCGTGCGGACTGGCGAATGATCAACTCAGGCTCAAATATGACATCCTCTTGCTTCGGTTTTTTATGCTCTAAGCAGTCAATGACATATTTGGCGGCTGCTTTTCCAAGCACTGATTTCGGATGTTTGACAGAGGTTAGTTTCACTTCTGAGATTTGGGCGAAATGTGAATCATCATACCCGACGATAGACATATCTTCCGGCACTTTAAGATCCATCTCCCTCAGCATATCAATCACCTTCAGCGCAATTTCATCGTTATAACAAAGAATGGCTGTCGGCATGTGCTTGCTGTTTTTCTCCAGTGTGGCTTTTACTTTCTCCAGAAGTTTTGATTCTTTTTCTTCCGTTGTAAATGTCACGATCATATCCGGAGAAGGAAACAACTCACGCTCCCGGTGCGCCTGTATAAATCCGTTCATCCGTTTCACGCCTTGTGTGTCATCAGCTTTAAAAATACCCATCATATGCGTGTGGCCGAGAGAAAGCAAATGCTCCGCCGCCATCATCCCGCCTTTCACATCATCCAAGGTAAAACTTGGCGCGGCAAGCTCGGCATATGACGCGTTAATCATCGCAAAAGGAATGCCGTTTTTCTCCAAGTTCAGATAATAGCCGATGTTTGGTGTTTGAAGGGCGCTTTTTGTCGGTTCTACGATGAGTCCGTCAATATGCTGGGACAGCAGGTTTTCTAAGCCTCTTCTTTCGTTGTCCGGGTTGTTGTTTGTGCTTGTCAAAAGCATAGAATACCCCTGCTCGCTTAAATAGGACTCGATTCCTCTGATGATGCTCGGGAAAATATAGTCTGATATGTAGGTTGTCAAAACACCGATCGTTTTATTGGAATGCAGCGCTGACTTAGCAGAGCGTGAAGCGACAAAGGTGCCTCCGCCTTGCACGCTGTACAGCAGACCTTGTGATACGAGGTCTCCGATCGCTTTGCGGATGGTATGCCGGCTGACGCCGAATTGCTGCATTAATTCGTTTTCGGTAGGGATTTTTTGATCGGGCAGTATTTTGCCCTGATTAATCCAAGAACTGATTTCTTCTTTTACTTGCGCGTATTTTGGTAACATATCCATTCCTCCAAAATGTATACGGACAAATTTCAGTATATCACAGCGTTCTTTGTAAGAAAACATTGACAGAAAATGCAAACAAGATTATTCTATATTTGTACGTACTAATTAAATGTAATTTTCGTTAAATTTTAATATAAGTACGTACAATTGAAGTTTTGAATGAAAACGCTTTACTCAACATTCGGGAGGGCATTGAAATGAAGAATACTCCAACTCAATTAGAACCAAATGTTCCTGTAACACGAAGCCATTCAATGGGATTTGTCATTTTGATCTCATGTGCGGCGGGGCTTGGCGGCTTATTGTATGGCTATGACACGGCAGTGATTTCTGGCGCCATCGGTTTTCTGAAAGATTTATACAGCCTGAGTCCGTTTATGGAGGGACTTGTCATTTCAAGCATTATGATTGGAGGAGTTGTGGGCGTCGGGATATCCGGATTTTTAAGTGACAGATTCGGCCGGAGAAAAATTTTAATGACAGCCGCTTTGTTATTTGCGATATCAGCAATCGTTTCAGCGCTTTCTCAAGACGTGTCCACCTTAATCATTGCAAGGATTATCGGGGGGCTGGGAATCGGGATGGGCTCATCGCTCTCTGTTACGTATATTACAGAAGCGTCACCGCCCGCCATACGCGGAAGTTTATCTTCCTTATATCAGCTCTTTACGATACTGGGTATTTCCGCTACCTACTTTATTAATCTAGCTGTGCAGCGGTCCGGAACATACGAATGGGGCGTGCACACCGGCTGGAGATGGATGCTTGCTTACGGAATGGTGCCGTCCGTCATCTTTTTCCTTGTCCTGCTCGTCGTCCCGGAAAGCCCGAGATGGCTGGCGAAAGCGGGCAAAACAAATGAAGCTTTAAAGATACTGACACGTATTAATGGAGAAACTGTTGCAAAAGAAGAATTAAAGAGCATTGAGAACTCTTTAAAAATAGAACAAATGGGGTCGCTCTCCCAGCTGTTTAAGCCGGGGCTAAGAAAGGCGCTTGTCATTGGAATCCTGCTGGCGCTCTTTAACCAAGTCATCGGCATGAACGCCATTACTTACTACGGGCCGGAAATCTTTAAAATGATGGGATTCGGGCAAAACGCCGGATTTGTGACAACTTGTATCGTCGGTGTTGTAGAAGTCATCTTTACCGTTATTGCGGTGTTGCTGATTGATAAAGTCGGACGAAAAAAACTGATGTCCATCGGTTCTGCTTTTATGGCTATTTTTATGATTTTAATCGGGACGTCGTTTTACTTTGAGTTAACAAGCGGGATCATGATGATCGTCCTTATATTAGGTTTTGTCGCTGCTTTCTGTGTCTCGGTCGGACCGATCACATGGATTATGATTTCTGAAATCTTTCCGAACCATCTGCGTGCGCGGGCCGCGGGCATTGCGACCATCTTTTTATGGGGAGCAAACTGGGCGATTGGACAGTTTGTGCCAATGATGATCGATTCTTTCGGGCTCGCCTATACATTTTGGATCTTTGCGGTGATTAACATCCTTTGTTTCCTGTTTGTCGTTACGATCTGTCCAGAAACGAAGAACAAATCGCTCGAGGAAATTGAAAAGCTTTGGATAAAATGAAAACGCTTTAATGAAACAGCCCTTTCTACGGGAAGGGCTGTTTATATTGGGATGCACCATTTGGCGCTTTCTGTATAAGATAAAGATATATAGGAGAAAATATTGCTGGATAAAACGACGCGGCATGAAAACTCTGCGAATATTGTCGATGAATTGGCTCTTAACAGTTGAATAAACAATTCCACCCTGTTAAAATAATTAAAGAAAGCAGAAATGATTTTTTTTGGCTATGATGGGACGTTTTTTGTCATAGCGGGACATATAATGTCCAGCAAAAAAGGAAGGAACGTTTGAGTCATGAACCAGTTAATACAAGCTCAAAAAAAATTATTGCCTGATCTTCTGCTCGTTATGCAAAAGAGGTTTGAAATCTTGCAGTATATCAGGCTGACAGAACCCATCGGGCGAAGAAGCCTGTCTGCCAGTCTCGGAATCAGCGAGCGTGTGCTGAGGGGCGAGGTTCAGTTTTTAAAGGAACAGAACCTGGTCGATATTAAGACAAACGGCATGACATTGACAGAAGAGGGCTATGAACTGCTTTCTGTTTTGGAAGATACGATGAAAGATGTTTTAGGTTTGACTCTTTTGGAAAAGACATTAAAAGAACGTTTAAATCTAAAGGATGCCATTATCGTATCCGGAGACAGCGATCAATCCCCATGGGTCAAAAAAGAAATGGGAAGAGCGGCTGTCGCATGTATGAAAAAAAGATTTTCAGGCAAAAATATCGTCGCTGTAACTGGCGGTACGACAATTGAAGCTGTCGCCGAAATGATGACGCCGGATTCTAAAAACCGCGAGCTTTTGTTTGTGCCTGCAAGAGGCGGTTTAGGCGAAGACGTGAAAAACCAGGCGAACACCATATGCGCGCATATGGCGGAGAAGGCTTCAGGCACTTACCGGCTTTTGTTTGTTCCGGGACAGCTGTCACAAGGCGCCTATTCATCTATTATTGAAGAGCCTTCTGTCAAAGAGGTGCTGAACACCATTAAATCAGCGAGTATGCTGGTTCATGGAATCGGCGAAGCTAAAACTATGGCTCAGCGCAGAAACACGCCTTTAGAAGACTTAAAGAAAATAGATGATAACGACGCGGTGACGGAAGCGTTCGGCTACTATTTTAACGCGGACGGCGAAGTGGTTCACAAAGTGCATTCTGTCGGAATGCAGCTGGATGACATAGACGCCATCCCCGATATTATTGCGGTAGCGGGCGGATCATCAAAAGCCGAGGCGATCGAGGCTTACTTTAAAAAGCCACGCAACACGGTTCTCGTCACAGACGAAGGAGCCGCAAAGAAGTTATTAAGGGATGAATAATCCCTCAATATAAATATCTCTCACTTATTTAAAGGAGGAAACAATCATGGCAGTAAAAGTCGGTATTAACGGTTTTGGTCGTATTGGACGTAACGTATTCCGCGCAGCATTAAACAATCCTGAAGTTGAGGTAGTAGCGGTTAACGATTTAACAGATGCTAACATGCTGGCTCACCTTTTACAATATGATTCTGTACACGGAAAATTAGACGCTGAAGTTTCAGTTGACGGTAACAACCTTGTTGTTAACGGCAAAACAATTGAAGTTTCTGCAGAACGCGATCCTGCTAAACTTAGCTGGGGCAAACAAGGCGTTGAAATCGTAGTTGAATCTACTGGTTTCTTCACAAAACGCGCAGACGCTGCGAAACACTTAGAAGCTGGCGCGAAAAAAGTAATCATCTCTGCTCCTGCTAACGAAGAAGATATCACAATCGTTATGGGTGTTAACGAAGATAAATACGATGCGGCTAACCACGATGTTATCTCTAACGCATCTTGCACAACAAACTGCCTTGCGCCGTTTGCAAAAGTACTTAACGATAAATTCGGCATCAAACGCGGTATGATGACAACTGTTCACTCTTACACAAACGATCAGCAAATCCTTGATCTTCCGCACAAAGACTACCGTCGTGCGCGTGCAGCAGCTGAAAACATCATCCCAACATCAACTGGTGCTGCTAAAGCAGTTTCTCTAGTTCTTCCTGAACTAAAAGGCAAACTGAACGGTGGAGCAATGCGTGTTCCAACTCCAAACGTTTCTCTAGTTGACTTGGTTGCTGAACTGAACCAAGAAGTAACAGCTGAAGAAGTAAACGCAGCTCTTAAAGAAGCGGCTGAAGGCGACCTTAAAGGAATCCTTGGCTACAGCGAAGAGCCATTAGTTTCTGGCGACTACAACGGAAACAAAAACTCTTCTACAATCGATGCTCTTTCTACAATGGTTATGGAAGGCAGCATGGTAAAAGTAATCTCTTGGTACGATAACGAAAGCGGCTACTCTAACCGCGTTGTTGACCTTGCAGCTTACATCGCAAAAAAAGGTCTTTAATTTATAGCTGAAAAAGGACCTGACTTGGTTCTTTCGAATAGAAGCGCTATAATGAAAGCGGACAAGGGAAGGGGACGGACTCCCTTTCCCTTTTTCCATGAAGACCGGCTTTCAGAAAACGCTCTGTGATAGAGAAACGACCGCGTTTTAAGCAGCTTTGCCGGCGCTTTCGCCTAAGGCCGCTGCCCTGGCTTTTAGACGAACTGCCCTGTGCCGAAAAAGACTGCGATCTGCCCTAGCGGAGTTATCGCTTGAACAGACGGTTTCACGTTTTTCGTGCTGTATGCAAACCATTTTGAAGGAGGATCTCCTAGGCATGAATAAGAAAACTCTCAAAGACATCGACGTAAAAGGCAAAGTTGTATTCTGCCGCGTTGACTTTAACGTTCCAATGAAAGACGGGGAAGTAACAGACGATACACGTATCCGTGCTGCGCTTCCAACAATCAAACACCTTGCAGACCAAGGCGCAAAAGTCCTTCTTGCGAGCCACTTAGGCCGCCCGAAAGGCGAAGTGGTTGAGGAGCTTCGTTTAACTCCTGTCGCTGCACGTCTCGGCGAACTGCTTGGCAAAGAAGTGAAAAAAGCGGATGAAGCATACGGCGATGCTGTAAAAGCACAAATTTCCGAGATGAAGGACGGAGACGTTCTTGTATTGGAAAACGTACGTTTCTATCCTGGTGAAGAGAAAAATGACCCTGAGCTTGCAAAAGCATTTGCTGAGCTTGCAGATGTATATGTAAATGACGCATTCGGTGCTGCCCACCGTGCTCACGCATCTACAGCTGGAATTGCCGAGCATCTGCCAGCAGTTGCAGGTTTCTTAATGGAAAAAGAGCTTGATGTACTTGGAAAAGCGGTTTCCAATCCTGACCGCCCGTTCACAGCGATCATCGGCGGAGCGAAAGTAAAAGACAAAATCGGTGTAATCGAAAGTCTTCTTGATAAAGTAGACAACCTGATCATCGGCGGAGGTCTTGCTTATACTTTCGTAAAAGCGCTTGGCTATGAAGTCGGTAAAAGTCTTCTTGAAGAGGATAAAATCGAGCTTGCGAAATCATTTATGGACCGCGCTAAAGAAAAAGGCGTTAACTTCTACATGCCTGAAGATGTACTCGTTGCAGATGATTTCTCTAACGATGCAAACGTGAAAATTGTGCCGATCTCTGAAATCCCTAGTGATTTAGAAGCAATCGACATTGGTACGAAAACACGCGAAACGTATGCTGACGTCATCAAAAACAGCAAACTTGTCGTGTGGAACGGACCAATGGGCGTATTCGAAATCGACTTGTTCGCCCAAGGAACAAAAGCGGTTGCGGAAGCATTGGCAGAGGCGAAAGATACATACTCTGTCATCGGCGGAGGAGACTCTGCGGCAGCGGTTGAAAAATTCGGCCTTGCTGACAAAATGAGCCACATCTCAACAGGCGGCGGCGCATCCCTTGAGTTTATGGAAGGCAAAGAGCTTCCAGGGGTAGCTGCACTGAACGATAAATAATCTCAAAACTGCTATAAGGAAGTGGAACAGATGAGAAAACCAATTATCGCCGGTAACTGGAAAATGAACAAAACACTCGGCGAAGCTGTCAGCTTCGTTGAAGAAGTGAAATCTTCCATTCCAGCAGCAGACAAAGCTGAAGCTGTTGTTTGCGCGCCAGCGCTTTTCTTAGAAAAGCTTGCTTCTGCTGTGAAAGGCACTGACCTTAAAGTCGGCGCTCAAAACATGCACTTCGAAGAAAGCGGCGCGTTCACAGGCGAAATCAGCCCGGTTGCTCTGAAAGACCTTGGCGTTGACTACTGCGTCATCGGCCACTCTGAGCGCCGTGAAATGTTCGCTGAAACTGATGAAACAGTTAACAAAAAAGCACACGCAGCTTTCAAACACGGCATTGTGCCGATCATCTGTGTAGGTGAAACGCTTGAAGAGCGTGAAGCCGGCAAAACAAATGATCTTGTTGCTGACCAAGTGAAAAAAGGCCTTGCTGGTCTTTCTGAAGAACAAGTTGCTGCTTCTGTTATTGCATATGAGCCAATCTGGGCAATCGGAACAGGCAAATCTTCTACAGCGAAAGATGCGAATGACGTGTGTGCGCATATCCGTAAAACCGTCGCTGAAAGCTTCAGCCAAGAAGCTGCAGACAAGCTTCGCATCCAATATGGCGGAAGCGTAAAGCCTGCAAACATTAAAGAATATATGGCAGAGTCCGATATTGACGGTGCTTTGGTCGGCGGCGCGAGCCTTGAGCCACAGTCATTCGTTCAATTATTGGAGGAAGGTCAATATGAGTAAAAAACCAGCTGCACTCATCATTCTTGATGGGTTCGGATTACGTAACGAAACAGTAGGGAACGCAGTCGCTTTAGCGAAAAAACCGAATTTTGACCGCTATTGGAACCAGTATCCTCATCAAACATTGACTGCTTCAGGCGAGGCTGTAGGTCTTCCTGAAGGGCAAATGGGGAACTCCGAAGTAGGTCACTTAAATATCGGTGCGGGACGTATTGTGTACCAAAGCTTAACACGCGTAAATGTTGCCATTCGCGAAGGAGAGTTCGAACGCAATCAAACATTCCTTGACGCGATCAGCAACGCGAAAGAAAACAACAAAGCCTTGCACCTGTTCGGTCTTTTATCTGACGGAGGCGTGCACAGCCATATCAACCATTTATTCGCACTGTTAAAGCTTGCGAAAAAAGAAGGGCTGACAAAGGTTTATATCCATGGCTTCCTTGACGGCCGTGATGTAGGTCCGCAGACAGCGAAAACGTACATCAACCAGTTGAACGATCAAATCAAGGAAATCGGTGTAGGTGAAATCGCCAGCATTTCCGGACGTTACTACTCTATGGACCGCGACAAACGCTGGGACCGTGTAGAAAAAGCGTACCGCGCAATGGCGTACGGCGAAGGCCCATCTTACCGCAGCGCCCTGGATGTTGTTGATGATTCATATGCAAATGGTATCTACGATGAATTCGTGATTCCATCTGTCATCACAAAAGAAAACGGTGAGCCTGTTGCGAAAATCCAAGACGGCGATTCTGTGATTTTCTATAATTTCAGACCGGACCGCGCCATCCAGATTTCCAACACGTTCACAAACAAAGACTTCCGTGACTTCGACCGCGGCGAGAATTATCCAAAGAACCTGTATTTCGTCTGCCTGACTCACTTCAGTGAAACAGTTGACGGCTATGTAGCGTTTAAACCGATAAATCTTGATAACACAGTCGGAGAAGTATTATCTCAGCACGGGTTAAAACAGCTTCGAATTGCAGAAACTGAAAAGTATCCGCACGTCACGTTCTTTATGAGCGGCGGCCGTGAAGCTGAATTCCCGGGTGAAGAGCGTATTCTCATCAACTCGCCTAAAGTTGCAACGTATGACTTGAAGCCTGAGATGAGTGCGTATGAAGTGAAGGACGCGCTTGTCAAAGAAATTGAAGCTGACAAGCATGACGCGATCATTCTTAACTTCGCAAACCCTGATATGGTCGGCCACTCCGGAATGGTTGAACCAACAATTAAAGCAATTGAAGCAGTGGACGAATGCTTGGGCGAAGTCGTTGACGCGATCCTTGCTAAAGGCGGACACGCTATCATTACCGCTGATCACGGTAATGCTGACATTCTGATTACAGAATCAGGCGAACCGCACACTGCGCATACAACAAACCCAGTCCCTGTGATTGTAACGAAAGAAGGCATTACGCTGCGTGAAGGCGGAATCCTAGGCGACCTTGCACCAACGTTATTAGACCTTCTTGGTGTTGAAAAACCGAAAGAAATGACAGGAACATCTTTAATTCAAAAATAATTTGAAAATCAAAAGGAGAGACAAAACTCATGCCATACATTGTTGATGTTTATGCACGCGAAGTATTAGACTCCCGCGGCAACCCAACAGTTGAAGTTGAAGTATATACAGAAACAGGAGCTTTCGGCCGCGCATTAGTGCCAAGCGGAGCTTCTACAGGTGAATACGAAGCGGTTGAGCTTCGTGACGGCGACAAAGACCGTTACCTTGGAAAAGGCGTGTTAACAGCTGTTAACAACGTAAACGAAATCATTGCTCCAGAGCTTCTTGGCTTTGATGTAACTGAACAAAACGCAATCGATCAGCTTTTAATCGAGCTTGACGGTACTGAAAACAAAGGCAAACTTGGTGCGAACGCAATCCTTGGCGTATCTATGGCTTGTGCGCGTGCTGCTGCTGATTTCTTACAGATTCCTCTTTACCAATACCTTGGAGGATTCAACTCAAAAACGCTTCCTGTACCGATGATGAACATCGTAAACGGCGGAGAGCATGCTGATAACAACGTGGATATTCAAGAATTCATGATCATGCCTGTAGGTGCTCCTAACTTCCGTGAAGCACTTCGCATGGGCGCTCAAATCTTCCACAGCCTGAAATCAGTATTAAGCGCAAAAGGCTTAAACACTGCTGTAGGTGACGAAGGCGGATTCGCTCCAAACCTTGGTTCTAACGAAGAAGCGCTTCAAACAATCGTTGAAGCAATCGAAAAAGCCGGCTTCAAACCTGGCGAAGAAGTTAAACTTGCTATGGATGCTGCATCTTCTGAGTTCTACAACAAAGAAGACGGCAAATACCATCTGTCTGGCGAAGGCGTTGTGAAAACATCTGCTGAAATGGTTGACTGGTATGAAGAGCTTGTTTCTAAATACCCAATCATCTCTATCGAAGACGGACTTGACGAAAACGACTGGGAAGGCCACAAGCTTCTTACTGAGCGTCTTGGCAAAAAAGTTCAGCTTGTTGGTGACGACCTCTTCGTTACAAACACGAAAAAACTTTCTGAAGGTATTAAAAACGGCGTAGGCAACTCTATCCTGATCAAAGTAAACCAAATCGGTACATTGACTGAAACATTCGATGCGATCGAAATGGCGAAACGCGCAGGCTATACAGCTGTTATCTCTCACCGTTCTGGTGAAACTGAAGACAGCACAATCGCTGACATCGCTGTGGCAACAAACGCAGGACAAATCAAAACAGGTGCTCCGTCTCGTACGGACCGTGTTGCGAAATACAACCAGCTTCTTCGCATCGAAGATCAGTTGGCTGAAACTGCTCAATACCACGGTATCAACTCTTTCTACAACTTAAACAAGTAATAAAAAGACCGCCGGGATTTTCTCTCGGCGGCTTTTTTATGCTTTCAGAGATCCAAATAAAGCCTTACCATATCGCGGCATTGAATCCCGTTTTCAAAAATGTCCTCATCATAATGTCTGAGAAAGAAATCGTGGTCGATCGCCTGAATGCGGAATCCGCATTTTTGATAGAGGGAAAGCTGATGAATGCTCGAATTCCCCGTTCCGATTTCAATCGTGTCCGCCCCCAGCTCCTTCGCTTTTTCAATGGCGTCAAGTACAAGCTGTTTGCCAAAGCCCTTCTTCTGAAGAGATTCTTTTACCGCAATATTTACAATTTCAACTGTTTGCGGCCTTGTTTTTAGCAATACATAAACACCTGCAAGCTCATCACCGGCCCAAGCTGTGTAACATTCTCCCCTCTCAAGATATTCATCTACAATGTCTTTCGATGGATCAGCGAGCAGCAATAGATCATATAGTTCGTCATTTGTTTCTTCTCCTAATTCAATCCTGAGCTTTTGCATATTCGTACCACCTTTTTAGTCTGATAGACATTTAATTTTTTCATTCGTTCCCAATTTCATTCTGTTTTATTATAAAATATGAAAAGCAGTAAATGTTATCAAATTAGTAGAATAGGAGGAAAGTCATGTTTTTTTGTAAGAATTGCGGCTCCCAGAATAATGAAGGAGCCAAGTTTTGTAAACAATGCGGCACCCCGGTCGGAGGGGGCAGCAAACAGGCAAATCAAGAAACAGCTAGCACTGCAGAAACGAGGCAGGCTCCGCGAAAACCGATCCCTAAGAAAACCATCATTTTATGGAGCAGCATTGCCGCGGCGTGCGTTATATTATTCGCCGCATATAAAACCGGAGCGTATTTTACTTCAAAGGATAGGTTAGTCGACAAGTTTGAACAGGCCGTAAATGATGGGGATCAGGACCAAATCGCGACTCTGCTTACACCGGTAAATGACAATCTTAAACTCACTAAAAATAATGTAAAACCGTTTCTTACATATTTGAAGGATCATCCAGACAAAAAAGATGAACTTTTTGCATCGCTGCGGGATGAAACAGCCCAGAAGGATATCGTATATGCAGAAAAAGACGGGAAAAGCCTGCTGGTATTTGATCATTATGACTTAAAGGTAGCACCTGTTTATTTTGAAGTGAGCAGCAATTATAAAAATACCGATCTATATGTCAATAAAGAGGAAGCCGGATCTGTAAAGAAAGCAGATCAAGCACAAACCCTCGGTCCGTACATTCCCGGCGAATATACAGTCTCAGCCAAACTGAAAAACGATGTCGTTGACCTTGTGAAAAAGGAAGACATTCAGGCGGTTGGCGATAACAGCTTTCGTGTTGATCTCTCATTGGAAGCAGACGATGTGACATTCAGCTTAGCGGATGACATCAAGAGCGGGAAGGGAGATTTGCTGATTAACGGCAAGTCGATTCATAAAGACCCATTCAAATCCGTAACATACGGTCCGCTGCTGACAGATGGATCAATGACAGCTTCAGTCGAGGCAGAATTTCCGTGGGGAAAAACAAAAACTGCCGGCGTTCCGATCGATGATAAAGAAATGGAGTTAACGTTAATTCCTGATCAAGATACACAGGAACAGATTATGAACACAATTGTCAAAACAACAAAACAATACTCCAAAGCTCTATCTGATGGGAATACAGCCCAGATGACAGAGGCAAGTGCCAATTGGAAGGCGGAGACGAAGGACACCGTCGATTCTATGAAAAGCGCGGATTCATACTTAAAAGATAGATACTTGGAAACTGATTTTGACCTGGACACATTTGCCCTCTCTCAGAAAAACGACGGAACGTGGCAGGTATCGGTAACAGGAAAAGAACTTCACCAGTCTTCTTCGTATAACGACTATACAAAATCTGAAATGACTGACGAAAGTCCGAGTTATGAATATCTTCTTTTATATGATAAAAAACAGAAAAAGTGGATTTTCGAAGATGCAGAATCAACATTCCAATCTGCAGGCACAAATATAAAGAAAATCAAAAATGATAAACCAGAGACATACACTTCCGCCTGGGCTGGCTCGAAAAACAAAGGCAGTGAAAGCTCTGCAAGCGGCGATGTTACAGATGAACAAGTGACATTATTTATGGGCAGTTATCTGCAAAGTCAGGCAGATGCCGTGAATCAAAATAATTTCTCACTGATGGAAGACAGCCTTGAAAAAGGCAGTTCCCTTTATTCCGACCAGCAGCATCTCGTGTCGAAATTAAATAAAGAGGGGACAACAGAAGACTTTAATAACTATGAAGTGAAAAGCTGGAGCCAAAATGGGTCGGCTATCACGATTAAGACGTATGAAGAATTCTATATCACAAAATCAGGCGGCAGTCCAAAGCTCAGAACATATAACTGGACTTATACCGGCGTAGTGAAGAACGGAAGAATTTACTTAACGTCTATTCAATAAAACAACCCCATCACCAGCAGGTGATGGGGTTGTTTTTAAAAGAGCATATAACGGAAAATTTCTTTGACATAGTGTTCGATAATAAGCTGAAATGTAACGCAGATGATCAGATAAATCACAATCGTTGAGTAAATGACATCAATTTTCCCTTTATATGAATGCTGGTAACTGCCCAGCATCGCAGGAGGAATGGCGAAGAATGCACCGATTAAACCAACGGCTAATATGGTAAAGCAAATGTCTGTATGTAATAAAAAGAAGAAAAGGGCAAGAATCAAAATAGCCGTAAACGGTATGAGAAACGCTCCGAATCTTGAGAATGAATCCTTGAAAGATACTTGGTTTCCCGCGATTTTCAGGGCGAAAAAGATGCATGCATGCAGGCCAAATAGAAATAAAATAAAATAAATGGTTGGCTCTAAGAAGATTGCTGTAAAGCTTACGCTTCCGGGACCGTCTGAAAAAAGAATATAAAACATCAAAGGGGTCAGCAAACTGAAAAGAACCATCGTAATGATTGCGCTGATCAGCTGTTCTCCGCCTGTTGCTTTACATTCCTGATAAGGGCGTTTCAGGACGGATAAGACAAATGAACCGAACTGTTTTGCTGCTTGCTTTGCAGCGGTTCCAGTTTGAGCTGCATGCTGGTGGCCTGATTGACCGGAGAGCGGTGATCCGCATTTCTCACAAAAATTTCCGCCATCTGTTTGATGGCCGCATTGAGGACAATACATAAAATAACTCCTTTACCTGTAATATAGGGAAAATAGACTAATAGTTTTATTATAAAAGAAAAAAGTTGTAAAGTAATCAATATTCATACAAAAAAAGACACGTGCCCGATAGCAGCTGTGTCTTTTTTTATGCTAGTTATTCATATATTTCTCAAATACATCTCCAAAATCCTTAATATGATACTGCGAGCGAACGGATGTCAGCCAAGTAAATCCGAATTCGGTCAGCTCTTTGTATTGCGTTTCAATATTGACGTGCTCAGGGCGGGTATGGTGAAGAATCGTCACTGCTTTATCTAAGCTTTGCTCCGCTTGATTGATTAAAATGTCATTTTCATAGGTTGTTTCAGCGATGCGAAGCAGTGCTTTATAAAGGTCTTTTAACTTTTCAATCTGGTCTTTGTGGACATCAATGTCGAATTGTTCACCGCCCAGCTTGAACTTAATTTCAACATCCAAATCCACTTTTCCGGCAGTTTCAAGAAAAACGTCAGAGATTTTATATTGCGAATAAGGATAGCGTTTCAACGTTCGTTTTGAGGAAGTGGCGCGTTCGCCGTCCACATGGATCAGGGCCAGGTTCGTAAAGCAATACTCGTCTGCTTTTGTTTTAATCAAGAAATAAATTTTCTCATTATCTTCATGCATGACATAGTCATCTGCGTCTGTTTTGTCATAGTCCTGAGGTTCGATAATTTTTCCGATATCAGATAAGCCCAAGGCATCTGCCGCAATTTTTTTGAACATCTGTATACGTCCTTCCTATTCAATTTGTCACTTCATTGTAGCATGGCGCGTTTCTGACATGCTATAAAGGTTTACCGGGAAATCGCCTCCGGGTAAAAGGGTGGAGAATAATTCTATTTCCTGTGCAGAGACTATCAACAAGGAGGTATATGATGTTCTCATTTATCGTTCACGTCTTCATTTTTTATTCGCAGTATCGAATCCGATCGGAAACGTACCGATATTTCTGACGCTGACAGAAGGCTATACTGCAGCGGAAAGAAAAGCGATTGCCCGGAAGGCAGCTATTTTATCCTTTTTTATTCTCGCAGCTTTTTTGGTTTTCGGTCATCTTATCTTTAAACTGTTTGATATCAACATTTACGCGCTCCGAGTGGCGGGCGGCATATTCATTTTCGGCATTGCCTATAATCTATTGAATGCGAAAGAATCACACGTGCAATCTCTTCACCATGATGAACATAAGGAAAGCAAGGAAAAAGCGGATATATCAGTCACACCTTTATCCATTCCGATCATTGCTGGGCCCGGAACGATTGCAACAGTGATGAGCCTTTCCGCCGGTCATAGCGGCATTGGTCATTATGCGGCTGTCACGATCGGCATAGCCGCCGTTATTGCCCTGACCTTTCTCTTTTTCCACTATTCTGCTTTTATCAGCAGCAAACTCGGAAAAACCGAGATGAATGTGATTACCAGACTGATGGGATTAATCTTAGCCGTGGTTGCGGTCGGGATGATTGGTGCGGGGCTGAAAGGCATGTTTCCGATCTTAACCTCATGATGCAAAAAGCAGCTCCCTTATTTTAGAGAGCTGCTTTCTTTTGTTTTTGGCACGTACCGAAAGACTTCCTCACTCTCAAAAAATTCAATCAACCTGCTCAGCCAATCATAGTAATGAAGCCATTCTTTTAATTCATTCAGCAGCTGATTGACTTTCTCTTCCGCTTCCGGGGTAAGCCCGTCCCTTTGTAAAAGATCACTCAGCTCCCGGTTTAATTTTTTATACAGCACTTTGTTTTTGCTCACGACCTTTGTCCAATTCGCCGCAAATAAAGAAATGAAGGTTTGATAATAATCCTGCTCGACGTCATAAAGGTCTTTTCGTACGCCTTTTTCAAACACCTTTTCGGCGATATTGGCATCGATCATTTCCCGGACAACCTGGCTCATCCGTGTTTTGCTCATGCCCGTTGCCTCAGAGAGCTCGCTTAAGGTCATTGGTTTTCGATTCATATAAATAATTCCGAGCACACGTCCGACAGTTGAAGGCATTCCAAACGTATGCATATTTTCGGCAATCTTTTCAATGAGATGCTCTTCAGCATGTTCAATGATGTCGAGAGCGGTTTTTTTCACAGCTGATCATCCCTTCAAATGGCAATTGATGGTGTCAATATATCATATTTCTTCCTGGTGTTGAAAATAGCTGAATGCAGAGGAAGTGGGAGGTATCCGGCGTAATTGTAAGAACACCCTTTCCGTCTCGGTCATAACAATAAATAATCTATAAATAACATATAATTTCAACACATTGTAAACTTTTTATTTTACAAAGTTCAAACTATAATAAGGATTATACTTTTCAGAAAATTTAAAGGAAACCTGCGGAGGTGCACGGATTGCTGAAATTGGAACAAGTGTCAAAAGTATATAAAGGCGGCAAAAAAGCTGTGAACAGCATTGATTTAGATATTGCAAAAGGTGAATTTATCTGTTTTATCGGCCCGAGCGGCTGCGGAAAAACGACAACGATGAAGATGATCAACAGACTGATAGAACCATCGTCTGGAAGGATCTTTATCGACGGAGAAAATATTATGGAACAGGACCCGGTTGAGCTGAGGAGAAAAATCGGCTATGTGATACAGCAGATTGGTTTGTTCCCCCATATGACCATCCAGCAGAACATCTCACTCGTACCAAAGCTGCTGAAATGGCCTGAGGAAAAACGGAAAGAACGGGCACGCGAGCTGTTAAAGCTTGTGGATATGGGCCCGGAGTATTTAGACCGTTATCCGCATGAGCTCAGCGGCGGACAGCAGCAGAGAATCGGCGTGCTGCGCGCCCTGGCAGCGGAACCCCCTCTCATTTTAATGGATGAACCGTTCGGAGCGCTTGATCCGATTACGCGTGATTCCCTTCAGGAAGAATTCAAAAAACTGCAGAGAACCTTAAACAAAACGATTGTGTTTGTAACCCACGATATGGATGAAGCGATTAAGCTTGCTGACAGGATTGTGATATTAAAAGCGGGAGAAATCGTTCAAGTCGGCACACCTGATGAGATTCTTCGAAACCCGGCAAATGAGTTTGTTGAAGAATTTATCGGGAAAGAGCGCCTGATTCAGTCAAGACCGGATATCGAGCGGGTAGAGCAAATGATGAACAGAACGCCGGTGACGGTATCTGCGGACAAAACGCTTTCTCAGGCGATTCAGCTGATGAGAGAAAAACGTGTTGACTCGCTGCTCGTTGTGGACCGGCAAAATGTGCTGAAGGGCTATGTTGATGTGGAAATGATTGATCAAAACCGCAAAAAAGCGAGCATCGTTGGCGATGTATACCGCTCAGATATATATACCGTTCAAAAAGGGGCGCTTCTTCGCGATACAGTCCGAAAAATTTTGAAGCAGGGGATCAAGTATGTTCCGGTGGTCGATGAACAGAACCATTTAGCAGGGATTGTGACAAGAGCGAGCCTTGTTGATATCGTGTACGATTCCATTTGGGGCGACGAGGAAAACCAGCTCATGACGATCTGACCAGGGGAGGAGCTCTTTTAAGATGAATCAAATGATGACTTTTTTGCAAACGAACGGCGGAGAGCTGTTGTATAAAACAGGAGAGCATTTATATATTTCACTCATAGCCGTTGTATTGGGCATTATCGTTGCAGTGCCGCTCGGCGTTGCTCTTACCAGAATGAAAAAAGGCGCAGGTGCGGTTATCGGTTTCGTAAACATTGTGCAAACCCTGCCGAGTCTGGCGATTTTAGCCTTTTTTATTCCGCTTCTCGGCGTAGGAAAAGTGCCTGCGATTGTCGCTTTATTTTTCTATTCGGTACTGCCGATCTTGCGCAATACGTATACCGGCATTAAAGGTGTAAATAAAAACCTCCTGGAATCGGGGAAAGGGATTGGCATGACCGGCTGGGAGCAGATTCGGCTCGTTGAAATTCCGCTGGCGATTCCCATCATCATGGCGGGAATCCGCACATCAACGATCTACCTAATTGGCTGGGCGACACTTGCGTCGTTTATCGGAGGAGGCGGCCTCGGGGACTATATTTTTATCGGCCTGAACCTATACCAGCCTGAATATATCATTGGCGGTGCCGTGCCTGTCACAATTCTGGCAATTATTATTGATTATGTGCTGGCCGTGACAGAACGAAAGGTGACGCCGAAAGGCTTGCAAGGGATGAAGGAAGTTTCGTAAGGAGTTGGCACTGTTGAAAATGACAAAAATCAAATGGCTGGGCGCGTTTGCTTTCGTCTTTGTCATGCTGCTAGGCGGCTGCTCTCTGCCGGGTCTAGGCGGCGCTTCTGACGATACGATCAAAATCGGGGCGCAGAGCATGACAGAATCAGAAATTGTAGCGAATATGATCGCGCAGCTTATTGAACATGATACAGATTTGAATACTGCTTTAGTGAAAAACCTCGGCTCAAACTATGTTCAGCACCAAGCGATGCTGGGCGGTGACATTGATATTTCAGCCACGCGCTATTCCGGAACAGATTTAACAAGCACCCTCGGCAAGGAAGCGGAGAAAGATCCGAAAAAAGCGCTGAACATTGTGCAGAACGAGTTTCAAAAGCGCTTTTCCTATAAATGGTTTGATTCCTACGGCTTTGATAACACATATGCCTTCACCGTAACAAAAAAGTTTGCGGAAAAGGAGCATATTAACACCGTGTCCGACCTAAAAAAAAATGCTTCCCAATATAAATTAGGCGTCGACAATGCTTGGCTGAAACGAAAAGGCGACGGGTATAAAGGCTTTGTCAGCACATATGGCTTTGAATTCGGCACAACTTATCCAATGCAGATCGGGCTTGTCTATGACGCAGTCAAAAACGGGAAAATGGACGCCGTTCTGGCTTATTCAACGGATGGACGGATTAAAGCCTATGACTTGAAAATCTTAAAAGACGATAAGCGTTTCTTTCCTCCGTATGACTGTTCACCGGTGATTCCGGAAAAGGTGCTTAAGGCGCATCCGGAACTTGAAGGTGTGATCAATAAGCTGATTGGGCAAATCGACACAGAAACGATGCAGGAACTTAACTATGAGGTGGATGGCAAGCTGAAGGAGCCGTCTGTTGTAGCAAAGGAATTTTTAGAGAAACATCATTATTTTGACTAAGAAAAGAGGTGAATCATATGGAAGTACTACAGCAGCTTGGCACATACTATTCGCAAAACGGCGGTTACGTGATGCAGGAATTTTACCGCCATTTTCTGATGTCGGTGTACGGCGTTTTATTTGCAGCCATTGTTGGAATTCCGCTCGGCATCCTGATAGCCAGATACAGAAGATTAAGCGGATGGGTTTTTGCGGTCACGAACGTCATTCAGACCATCCCGGCTCTCGCCATGCTCGCCGTGCTGATGCTTGTCATGGGGCTGGGCGCTAATACGGTGATATTGTCATTATTTCTGTATTCTCTTCTGCCGATTATCAGAAATACGTATACAGGGATTATCAGTATTGAGCACGCCTATCTTGAATCGGGAAAAGCAATGGGGATGACAAAATTTCAAGTGCTGCGGATGGTCGAGCTTCCGCTTGCGCTTTCTGTCATAATGGCCGGCCTGCGCACCGCGCTTGTCATTGCCATCGGCATTACGGCCATCGGGACATTTGTCGGTGCTGGCGGTCTCGGGGACATCATCGTTAGAGGATCAAACGCCACAAACGGAACCGCGATTATATTAGCGGGAGCGATCCCCACGGCTCTGATGGCGGTGATTGCCGATTTGGTCATGGGCTGGCTTGAACGAGCATTAAGCCCGATTAAAAAGAGAAAGAAGAAAAATCTGGCAGGTGCCGCATAAGAAAAAACGCCTTGTAATGACAGGGCGTTTTTTACGGCTTCGGCACATATTTAAAAATGTCTTCGCTCTCAAAAAACTCAATCAAACGGCTGAGCCAATTATAATAATCGAGCCATTCCTTTAATTCCTTCAGCAGCTCATTCACTTTTTCTTCCGCTTCAGGAGTAAGCTCTTCATCCAACACGCTAAGCAGCTCCCGATTGAGTTTTTTATGCATCATTTTGTTTTTGCTGACGACTTTGCTCCAGGTGGCTGAAAACAGCGTGATAAATGTTTGATAGTAGTCCTGCTCAACCTCATATAAATCTTTTCGCACGCCTTTTTCGAATACCTTCTCGGCAATGTTGGCATCAAGCATTTCCCGCACTACCTGGCTCATGCGTGTTTTGCTCATGCCGGTGGCCTCAGATAATTCCGTAAGACTCATCGGTTTTCGATTCATATAAATAATGCCCAGCACACGTCCGACGGTAGAGGGCATTCCAAATGCATGCATGTTTTCCGCGATTTTTTCTATAAAATGGTCCTCGGCTTGTTCAATGATCGTTAACGGATCTTTCTCCAACGGTTTCATCCTTTCAGCTAACAATTCCGATGTCAATATACCACATTTTTGATACGGCGAAAATGCTGTCAAAAGAGAATTTGGCAGGAAATTGGAGCAATAAGGAGATCAACACACGTCAATGCGGGTAAATCAGCGTTTACACATACTTTATAAATAATATGAACAAATTGTAAACTTTTTATTTTATAAACTTTATTCTATAATGGGAAGCATTCAATTGTCTGAAAAATTAAATTTAAACTGAACAAATTGAATAAACTTAATTTTGGAGGTGCGATGTTTGCTGACATTAGAAAATGTCTCGAAAACATACAAGGGCGGCAAAAAAGCTGTGAACAACGTAAATCTTAAGATTGCAAAAGGCGAATTTATCTGCTTTATCGGGCCGAGCGGCTGCGGAAAAACGACAACAATGAAAATGATTAACCGATTAATTGAGCCTTCCGCCGGAAAGATTTTCATTGACGGCGAAAACATCATGGACCAGGATCCTGTAGAGCTCAGGCGCAAAATTGGCTATGTGATTCAGCAGATCGGCCTGTTTCCCCATATGACCATTCAGCAGAATATCTCACTCGTCCCAAAACTGCTGAAATGGCCGGAGCAGCAGCGGAAAGAACGGGCGCGTGAGCTTTTAAAATTGGTCGATATGGGGCCTGAATATTTAGACCGTTACCCTCATGAATTAAGCGGGGGGCAGCAGCAGCGTATTGGTGTATTACGGGCACTTGCCGCGGAGCCGCCGCTTATCTTAATGGATGAACCGTTTGGGGCACTCGACCCGATTACGAGGGATTCCCTCCAGGAAGAATTTAAAAAACTGCAAAAAACCTTACATAAAACCATCGTATTTGTTACCCACGATATGGATGAAGCGATTAAGCTGGCAGACCGGATTGTGATTTTAAAAGCGGGAGAAATCGTTCAAGTAGGAACGCCCGATGACATTTTAAGAAATCCGGCAGACGAATTTGTTGAGGAATTTATCGGCAAGGAGCGGCTGATTCAGTCATCCAGCCCGGATGTTGAACGGGTTGACCAGATTATGAACACACAGCCTGTAACGATCACCGCGGATAAAACGCTTTCTGAGGCCATTCAGCTGATGAGGCAGGAACGGGTCGATTCATTGCTGGTCGTCGATGACGAGCACGTTCTGCAAGGCTATGTCGATGTTGAAATCATTGATCAATGCCGGAAAAAGGCCAATCTCGTCAGTGAAGTTTTACATGAAGATATATACACAGTACTGGGCGGCACACTGCTGCGCGACACGGTCCGCAAAATTTTAAAACGGGGTGTCAAATATGTTCCCGTTGTGGATGAAGATCGACGCCTGATCGGAATTGTGACGAGGGCAAGTCTGGTCGACATCGTGTATGACTCCCTCTGGGGAGAAGAAAAGCAGCTCGCAGCATTGTCATAGGGAGGGGCGATAAGTCATGCATCATATTGTTCAATTTTTGCAAACCAATGGGGGCGAGCTTCTTTATAAAACATACGAGCATATTACGATATCGCTCATTGCTGTGATCTTAGGTGTGCTGGTTGCCGTCCCCCTCGGGGTTGTGCTTACCAGAATGAAAAAAGGAGCCGGCACCATTATCGGCATTGTCAATATCATTCAGACGCTGCCGAGTCTGGCCATCCTCGCTTTTTTTATCCCGCTCCTTGGTGTAGGAAAGGTTCCGGCCATTGTGGCTTTGTTTTTCTATTCCGTATTGCCGATTCTTCGCAACACGTATACCGGCATTCGCGGCGTCAACAAAAATCTGCTCGAGTCTGGCAAAGGCATCGGAATGACGCCGGCTGAACAAGTCCGCTTGGTGGAGCTGCCGCTTGCCGCGCCAGTGATCATGGCGGGAATCAGAACATCGACGATTTACTTAATCGGCTGGGCCACGCTTGCTTCCTTTATCGGAGGCGGCGGATTGGGTGATTACATTTTTATCGGACTGAATTTATATCAGCCGGAATATATCATCGGGGGCGCGGTACCTGTCACGATATTGGCAATTGTGATTGATTATGTGCTGGCAGTTGCTGAACGAAAACTGACACCTGCCGGCATGCAGAGATTGAAGGAATTGTCATAAGGAGGCGGCTCATGAAAAGAAAATATCTCAAATTAATGATAGGTTTAGCACTTGTGGCAACGCTGACGATGAGCGGATGTTCGCTTCCTGGTCTCAGCGCTGCTGCAGACCAGACCATTAAAATCGGCGCGCAAAGCATGAGCGAATCAGAAATCATCGCCAGCATGCTTGGTCAGTTGATCGAACACCATACAGATCTCAAAACAACAACGATTAAAAATCTTGGCTCCAACGCGGTGCAGCAGCAGGCTTTAATGAACGGGGAAATCGACATTGCCGCCACAAGATATACGGGAGACGCGCTGACAGGCACGCTGAGAATGGAACCTGAAAAAGATCCGGACAAAGCGCTGGCGCTTACTCAGCGGGAGTTTAAAAAAAGATATGATTTAAAGTGGTATGACTCCTACGGGTTTGATAATACATATGCCTTTACAGTCAGCAAGGAGCTGGCCGACCAATACCATTTAGAGACCGTATCAGACGTTAAAAAATGGGCGCCGCAATTAAAGCTGGGCGTTGATAACTATTGGATGAAGCTCAAAGGAAACGGCTATCAGGATTTTACGAAAACCTACGGCATGACATTCGGCGGCACGTATCCGATGCAGATCGGCCTTGTGTACGACGCGGTGAAAAGCGGAAAAATGGACATTGTGCTTGCGTATTCAACCGATGGAAGAATCAAGTCCTATGGTCTCAAAATGCTAAAGGATGATAAACAATTTTTCCCGCCGTACGACTGTTCTCCGGTTGTTCCGGAAAAGGTGCTCAAAGAACATCCTGAGCTTGAAGGCATCATCAAGAAAATGCTCGGAAAAATCGACACAGCCACGATGCAGGAGCTTAACTATGAAGTCGACGGCAATCTCAAAGAACCGTCTGTCGTTGCCAAGGAATATTTAGAAAAACATCACTACTTCGAATCGTGAAAGGGGGAAGAGGTCAATGAACGTGCTTGAACAGTTAATGACGTATTACGCGCAGAATGGCAGTTACGTCATGGATGAATTCGGCCGCCACTTTCTCATGTCGGCTTACGGCGTTTTATTTGCCGCTGTCGTCGGGGTTCCGGCCGGAATCCTCATCGCGCATTTTCGCCGTTTGTCAGCCTGGGTGTTTGCAGTAACAAACGTTATTCAAACAATCCCGGCGCTCGCTATGCTGGCCGTCTTAATGCTTGTTATGGGGCTCGGCGCAAATACCGTGATTCTATCATTATTTCTGTATTCCCTGCTGCCGATTATTCGAAACACGTACACAGGCATTATCAGTATTGAGCATGCCTACTTAGAATCGGGAAAAGCAATGGGCATGACGAAATTCCAAGTACTCAGAATGGTTGAGCTCCCGCTCGCACTTTCTGTCATTATGGCGGGCCTTCGCACGGCTCTCGTCATTGCCATCGGAATTACAGCGATCGGCACATTTGTCGGTGCCGGAGGACTCGGGGACATGATCGTCCGCGGCTCAAACGCGACAAACGGAACTGCAATTATTCTAGCCGGAGCGATACCAACTGCGGTGATGGCGGTAGGGGCGGATTTGCTCATGGCCTGGCTGGAGCGGGAATTAAGTCCGGTGAAGAAAAAAAGAACTTGGGCGAAACACGTTCAATCAGCTGCATAGAATAGAAAAAGAGGCTGGAGTCCAGCCTCTTTTTCTATTTAAATCGTAAACTGACCCATCTTCTCATTAAGCTCATTGGCCAGCTGCTCAAGCTCTTCAGCATTTTGAAGCACTTGATCCATCGAATGGGCGGATTGCTCGGTTATTGAAAATGTTTCTTCAATGCCGGCGGCCGACTCTTCGGATACAGAAGCGATATTTTCAATCGATTGATTGATCGTAATCGATTGGTTTGTTAACTGCTTCAAGCCATCCGTTACTTCCTTAATGCTGTCTGCAACGTGAGTGACGGATTGCTTGATATGCCGCATAGCCTGCCCGGTGTCTGTCAGGTTTTCCGTTCCTTTTTCGACTTCTGTAAAGCTGCTTTCCAAGTACGTAATGACAGTGTGGATCTCCTGCTGTGTCCCGCCTACAATCCGGGTAATATCCTGCACGGAATCAGAAACGCCGTCAGCCAGCTTTCTGACCTCCTCTGCCACAACGGCGAAGCCTTTGCCGCTTTCTCCTGCGCGGGCAGCTTCAATCGCGGCGTTAAGGGACAGCAAATTCGTTTGCTCGGCAATTCCGTTGATGACTTGAACGAGCTTGTTGATATCCTGAGAATGCTGTTCCAGTGATCTCACTTTATGCACGGCTTCTTGAACAATATGATGGATGGTTTTCATTTGCTGTAATGACGTAGCCATATTTTCGTTTCCGCTTACTGCGAGTTCGAGAACGTTTTGAGACGTATCGCTGATTGTGATGCCGTGATTATAGGCTTTATCAATGTTTTCAGTGAACTCATTCATCGATTCGGCAATCGTCACCGCGTCTTGGGCCTGCTGTTCAGAGCCCTCAGCCATTTCGTTCATCGTTTCAGTAATATGTTTGCTGCCGGATCTTGTTTCATTCGTTGCGGTTGCAAGCACCTGTGAAGAAGAAAGAACCCGGCTTGATATGTCTTTAGAATATCCGACAATATCTCTCAGATTCCCTACCATTTTTTGCAGCGCTTCATTCAGATCACCCAGCTCGTCTTTTGAGTTGAGCAGCTCCATATCGTTCGACAGATCGCCTTCGGAAATATGATTGGCAGATTCCTTCATGCGAATGATAGGCTTTACAATGTTTCGCGTGATATAAAGCCAGATGAAAATGCTGATGAGGATCGATGCTGTCGCAAGCAAAGCAGTGTAAATGAGCCCTTTATGATAGACGGCCTTCGTTTCTTTTACCGCTGTGTTGCTGCCTTCTTGATTTAAGTCAACAAGCTGAGTGATTGTTTTTTTCATATCCTCAAAGCTGGCCTCAGTCTGAACCAATAAACCTCTTGCTTTGTCCATGTCATTCGTGCGGCCGCTTTCGATAATTTGCGAATGAATATCCATATAGGTATTCACTTCAGTTTGAAGCTGCTCGAACAGTTTCTGCTCTTTATCAGTGGAGATCGTTTTTTCGTAGTTATCGAGCTTTTGGTTAATGTCTTCCATGATTTGATTCATTTCTTGATCAAGTGTATCCATTTTGCTTTTGTCTGTATAAATCAGAAAGTCCTTTTCTTTAGAAGACAGGTGCTCGGTTACATAATTAATTGAAGTGATTCCTTTGATGCCGTCAATCCATTTTGTGTTGATTTCATCTGTTTTTTGAATGATATGCTGCATATTAAGAACGCCTATTCCGCCTACAAGTAAATTGATCAGGATCAGTGTCAAAAATACCAGGCTGAATTTGCGGGAAATCGTCAGTCGCATATAGTGGTCTCCTTTAAAAACGTAATGTGTGGATGTACTATATATCGGCTGAGAAATCGTTTTTTTACCTGGGAAAAAATAAAAAACGGCTCTTTTCTCGTCTTTGAGATCAGAACCGTTTTAGCAATTAGTCAAGAAAGGAAGGGTCAATCCATTCAGTCGCCCATTTAGAAATCTCACCTAAAATGGGTGCCAGTGCCTTTCCTTTATCAGTCAATGAATATTCGATGCGAACCGGAGTTTCAGGGATGACATCCCGCTTCACTACTCCTTCAAGCTCAAGTTCTTTCAGCCGTTCTGACAGAACTCTGCCGCTTAGATTTGGAAGTGCTGCTTCAATTTCGCTAAATCGCTGAGACCCGTTCAAGAGCTGAAATACGATTAAAGCGACCCAGCGTTTACTTAAGATGTCGACTGCTTTTTCAAATCTAGGACACATTTCTGATTGGTTCATACTTTTCACCTCGTCTGTCACTATTATAACGCAAATAACGAGGGAGGGTATGCAAGCGTGATTGATAAAATATAGAAAGAGAAACAGGGGATTAAGAGGAAGAGGCGCGTTTTTTTGCTTCTGAAGACAAAAAATCGAAGTATTTGCTGAGATTTTCAATATCCTGCTTTGAGAGATGTTCCCATTTTTGACTATTGAAAATCGGGAGGTGCTCCGCTCCGCGCGTGACAGCCGTCTGGTAAATTTCATAAATGGATTGATAGCTTTCTGATGCTTCGCGGATTTCTTCAGGAAAGGCCTGAATATGGCCTGCGGCGGCCATTAGGTTTTCGTACGGCACTTTCAGGACGGCTGCCAGTTTTTTAATCGTGGCGGGTTTTGGCGTCCCGCGTTTGCCGTTTTCAATTTTTGAAATGGTGGCCGAGCTGATGCCTGAGTACACCGCAAGCTGATTCACTGTCAGTTTGCGGGCGCGGCGCAGCTCCCGTAATTGCTGTCCGAACGGTGACATGGTCTATCGCCTCACATTTCTATCAAGAGTCAGTCATCAGCAGACCGTTTTTTGGCTTCGTCTGAAATAAACGAAAAATAATGATCCAGCATGAGCAAATCTTCTTTATTGAGATATTGCCACTTTTCGTTCTCAAGAAGCGCAAGGTTTTTCAGGTCATAGGCCTCCGCTTTTTCAAGCAGCTTGCACTTCGTTTCGTAAGGGGCCCTGGCTTCATGCACTTCTTCGATGTAACCAGCCTTGTACATAAGCCCCTCATAAGGAATTTTTAAGGCCTCTGCCAGTTTTTTGATGGTGGCAGGTTTGGGAACGCCCCGTTTTCCGTTTTCGATTCTGGAGATGCCGGCCGCGCTTACGCCTGAATAAGTCGCCAGCTGGTTGACTGTTAACTTTCTCTCTTCACGCAATGCCCGTAATTGTTCGCCAAAGCTTTCCATATATCTCACCCCGTCCCTCACTGTTACTCATATTTTAGTATGTTTATTGACTAAAGGGAATAGGTAGACTGGAAATGTATTGACAAAAGTTAACATAAGCCGTAATGTAAAAGTATAGAAAAAAGTTTTTCAGGAATGGAAGGTGAGGAAAGTGCCAGTAGAAAAGATACAGATTAGACGTGATTATGTCTTGCAGTATATGGTTAATAACGATTATTCCCTTAATCAGCTTGCGCTGGAAATCGGAGTCTCACCCGCCACACTGAGCCGCGTGCTGAATGGAGAAAGACGGCCGGGGCAGCTTGTGATCGGTAAAATGCTTCACTATTTTAATTTGAAATTTGAGGATCTTTTTTACTATGATTTTGTTGACAAAAGTCAATAAAGTAACAAAAAACGCAAGGAAGCCAAGCGTTTTCTATTCCTATGAATGATGTGTCAGCACAAACCCTGTCACCAGCTCATTGCACGTTTTCCATTGTTTTGTCGGCAATTGATGTCCCTGATATTCCAATCTGAAAAATTCGGCATGTCTGCACGATCTTCGGTAATAGCCTGCGTTTGTAAAGGTCCAGTCCCGCAGGCCGCCATACATAAACAGCATTGGCATGTCTAGGCGGGGCAGCTGTTCAATGCAGTTGTAGCCAAGCGAATCCAGATAATACTGATGCCAATGGGCCAGGTCTGCTTTTTTCATATGGTCTGTTAATATGCTGCGAAGCTGTCTGTCTTTTGTGTGGCTGCCAGCGAGGATTTTCATGAGCAAACCGGGGTTTTTTTCAAGCAGATACATTCCCAGTTTGTGCAGCTTCTGGCCGATTACGTTATGAACAGCGGGGTAGGCGCCGGACAGAATAAGGTGTGACACTTTGTCCGGGTGGGTGAAGCCGATATGCTGCGCGATTAAGCCTCCGGCAGAATACCCGAATAACACAGCTTTATCAATGTCCAAAGCGTCCATGAATTGCGCGATCTCGTTTGCGTAATAGGAAATAGACGCTGGCTGATCGATGTGATCACTATCACCGTGGCAGCTTAAATCGGGAAAAATCACCCTGAAATGCTTGGATAGAAGGCGCTGATAATAAAAAACCTTGCGTCCCATGCCCGGCGGGTGGATAAAAATGATAGGGATTCCCTGTCCATATTCTTCATAAAAAAGATGTTTCCTGCTGTCTATGCTGATAAGCGGCATCGCTTTTCTCCTTTGACCTTTTCATATGAATAGGGTAACCAAGATAAAACGTCTTATCCGGCCTTTTGGCGTCTGATACAGCGTGACATGCCAACCCTTTTCATGTAAAATAGAAGTAATGTAGCCAGTGAGTCTGGAGGTGTATGGGATGCACGCAGTTTTGATTACCTTATTGGTTATCGTCAGCATTGCACTTATTATTGTCGTTTTGCTTCAATCCAGTAAAAGCGCCGGATTATCTGGTGCGATTTCAGGCGGAGCGGAGCAGCTCTTCGGGAAACAAAAAGCAAGAGGTCTTGATTTAATTTTGCACCGCATTACGGTAGTGCTGGCAGTCTTGTTTTTCGTGTTAACGATTGCGCTTGCTTATATCCTATAGGGCAATGTTTGTATAAGGTCTGATGTGAAGTCAGGCCTTTTTCACGTTTCTGGATGATATTCAAAACGTTTTTTTCTGATTAAACTGTGGAAAACTAAAATGATCGTGCAGATAGAAAGGGAGACATGAGCATGAAAGTTGTGACACCAAAACCATTTACATTTAAAGGCGGAGACAAAGCGGTGCTTTTGCTGCACGGCTTTACAGGCAATACAGCGGATGTAAGGATGCTGGGACGATATTTGAATGAACGCGGCTATACGTGCCACGCGCCTCAATATGCAGGACATGGCGTCCCGCCTGAAGAACTTGTACATACGGGGCCCGAAGACTGGTGGAAAAACGTAATGGATGGCTATGAATACTTAAAATCTGAAGGCTATGAGAGCATTGCTGCCTGCGGACTGTCGCTTGGCGGGGTTTTTTCGCTGAAATTGGGTTACACTGTACCCATAAAGGGAATTGTCCCAATGTGCGCACCGATGCATATTAAGAGTGAAGAGGTCATGTATCAAGGCGTTCTTTCATACGCTCGCAATTACAAAAAGTTTGAGGGGAAAAGCCCTGAGCAAATTGAAGAGGAAATGAAAGAATTCGAAAAAACGCCGATGAATACCCTCAAGGCGCTGCAAGACTTAATTGCTGATGTGCGGAATAATGTCGATATGATTTATTCACCGACATTTGTGGTGCAGGCCCGTCATGACCACATGATTAATACCGAAAGCGCCAATATTATTTACAACGAAGTGGAAACTGATGATAAACAGCTGAAATGGTACGAGGAATCAGGGCATGTCATTACACTCGACAAAGAACGTGACCTCGTCCATCAGGATGTGTATGAATTTTTAGAGAAGCTCGATTGGTAATCAACAGGAGGTCGGATAATGGAAAAAGAAGCATTTATGGAAAAGCTTCTCTCGTTTATGAAGGAAGAGGCGTACAAACCTCTGACCGTTCAGGAACTTGAGGAGATGTTAAATATTACGGAAGCCGAGGAGTTTAAAGAGCTCGTCAAAGCGTTAGTCGCCTTGGAAGAAAAAGGCCTTATCGTACGGACGAGAAGCGACCGTTACGGCATTCCGGAGAAGATGAATTTAATAAAAGGAAAGATTTCAGCCCATGCGAAAGGATTCGCCTTTTTGCTGCCTGAGGATACGTCGTTAAGTGATGTGTTTATTCCGCCTAATGAGCTAAATACGGCAATGAACGGCGATATCGTCATGGTGCGTCTGAATTCACAGTCAAGCGGCTCCAGGCAGGAAGGAACCGTCATACGGATTTTAGAAAGAGCGATTCAGCGGGTTGTCGGCACGTATACAGAAACGAGAAACTTCGGCTTTGTCATTCCGGACGACAAAAAAATCACGAGTGACATCTTCATTCCGAAAAATGGGAAAAATGGAGCTGCGGAAGGGCATAAGGTTGTTGTCAAGCTGACGAGCTATCCTGAAGGCCGCATGAACGCAGAGGGTGAGGTTGAAACCATTCTCGGCCACAAAAACGACCCGGGCATTGATATTTTATCGGTCATTCATAAGCACGGCCTGCCGGGAGAATTTCCAGCTGACGCGATGGAACAGGCATCAAGTACGCCTGACACGATTGATGAAAAAGATCTGAAAGACCGCCGTGATCTCCGTGACCAGGTGATTGTCACCATTGATGGTGCGGATGCGAAGGATTTGGATGATGCAGTTACCGTGACGAAACTTGATGATGGAAGCTACAAGCTTGGCGTTCACATAGCTGATGTCAGCCATTACGTAACCGAAAACTCGCCGATTGACAAAGAAGCGCTTGAAAGAGGGACAAGTGTGTATCTGGTTGACCGTGTCATCCCGATGATTCCGCACAGATTGTCAAACGGCATCTGCTCCTTAAATCCAAAGGTTGACCGCCTGACGCTTTCTTGTGAAATGACAATTAACAGTCAAGGACAGGTGACAGAGCACGAGATCTTCCAAAGTGTCATCAAAACAACGGAAAGAATGACATATTCAGATGTGAATAAAATTCTTGTTGACGATGATGAAGAGCTGAAGCAAAAATACGAGCCTCTTGTTCCGATGTTCAAAGACATGGAGCGCCTGGCCCAAATTCTTCGCGATAAGCGGATGGACCGCGGCGCCGTTGACTTTGATTTCAAAGAAGCAAAGGTGCTTGTTGATGACGAAGGAGCGGTTAAAGACGTTGTGATCAGAGAACGCTCTGTCGCCGAGAAGCTGATTGAAGAATTTATGCTTGTGGCAAACGAAACAGTGGCAGAGCATTTCCATTGGATGAACGTCCCGTTTATATACCGGATTCACGAAGAGCCGAATGCTGAAAAGCTGCAAAAGTTTTTAGAGTTTGTGACGACATTTGGCTATGTGGTGAAAGGAACGGCGGGAAATATTCATCCGCGCGCGCTGCAAAGCATTCTGGACGCTGTACGTGACAGACCAGAGGAAACGGTTATATCTACTGTTATGCTCCGTTCGATGAAACAGGCGAAATACGACCCGCAAAGCTTGGGGCACTTCGGTCTGTCAACGGAATTCTATACGCATTTCACATCGCCGATCCGCCGTTACCCGGACTTAATCGTTCACCGTCTGATCCGAACGTATTTGATCAACGGCAAAGTCGATGAAGCGACACAGGAAAAGTGGGCTGAACGCCTGCCGGATATCGCCGAACATACATCATCAATGGAGCGCCGTGCAGTTGACGCCGAGCGTGAGACGGATGATCTGAAAAAAGCGGAATACATGCTTGATAAAATCGGTGAAGAGTTTGACGGCATGATCAGCTCTGTGACAAACTTCGGAATGTTCGTCGAGCTGCCGAATACAATTGAAGGACTCGTCCATGTCAGCTTTATGACAGATGACTACTACCGCTTTGACGAACAGCATTTCGCAATGATTGGCGAGCGGACAGGCAACGTCTTCCGCATCGGGGATGAAATCACAGTCAAGGTTGTCGATGTCAATAAAGATGAGCGCAATATCGACTTTGAAATTGTCGGCATGAAGGGCACTCCGCGGCGTCCGAGAGAATTGGACAGCAGCCGGAGCAGAAAACGCGGAAAGCCTGCCAGAAAACGTGTTCAAAGCACCAATACACCTGTTTCTCCAGCTCCGTCTGAGGAAAAAGGGGAGTGGTTCACTAAGCCGAAGAAGAAAAAGAAAAAACGCGGCTTCCAGAATGCTCCGAAACAGAAACGGAAAAAGAAGAAATAGCAGCTCAACCAGCAAATAGGGTCGCAGCGCTCTATTTGCTTTCTTTCGGAAACAGCTTTTCATTGTAGCGGTACGTGACATTTGGTAAAATAGAGCGTATCGCAAAAGGTGGACAGTTTTTCCTTAGAGAGAGGAGGTTCTGGCATGCCAAAAGGGTCAGGAAAAGTATTATCTCAAAATAAGAAAGCCAACCACGATTATTTTATAGAAGAAACCTATGAAACAGGCATCGTTCTGCAAGGAACCGAAATCAAATCGATTCGCGCCGGCCGCGTAAACCTTAAAGATTCCTTCGCCAAAATCGAACGGGGAGAAGTGTTTCTCCACAATATGCACGTCAGCCCATATGAGCAGGGAAACCGCTATAACCACGATCCGCTCCGGACAAGAAAGCTGTTAATGCACCGCAAGGAGATTAATAAGCTGATCGGGTTAACAAAGGAAAAAGGCTATTCTCTCGTTCCGCTGAAGCTGTATTTAAAAAACGGCTTTGCCAAAGTGCTTCTCGGCCTTGGAAAAGGGAAGAAGAACTATGACAAACGGGAAGACCTGAAGCGCAAGGACGCGAAGCGGGAAATCGAAAGAGCGTTCAGAGACAGTCAAAAAGGCTTCTAAAGGCATAGTGCTTGATTCGAAAATCAGGCCTGTGCTATACTGTGTTCACGATCAGATCACGACGCCATTCATTTGAAGGATTTGACAATTGGAAAGAGCCGTGATCATGTTATAATAAGACTATAGCCAGTTTGAGTGAGAGCTTGATATTTTCTCCCGTATTTCCCTTATACCAAGGGGACGTTACGGATTCGACAGGGATGGATCGAGCTTGAGCTGCGAGCCGAGAGGCGATCTCGTAAACACGCACTTAAATATAACTGGCAAAACTAACAGTTTTAACCAAAACGTAGCATTAGCTGCCTAATAAGCGCAGCGAGCTCTTCCTGACATTGCCTATGTGTCTGTGAAGAGCACATCCAAGTAGGCTACGCTTGCGTTCCTGTCTGAGAACGTAAGAAGAGATGAACAGACTAGCTCTCGGAAGGCCCGCCCGCAGGCAAGAAGATGAGTGAAACCATAAATATGCAGGCTACGCTCGTAGACGCTTAAGTAATCGATGTTTCTGGACGTGGGTTCGACTCCCACCGTCTCCATACATACTGACAATAAAGCAGAACCTCTTAAGAGGTTCTGCTTTATTTTTTCTCCAAACCACAGGCACCAAAAAGTGCGTACTTCCATTTCAATCCCAGCTGTTTCATACTGATTGCAGAGCAGATGTTTCACCAATCAGATTTCTGTCAATAAATAAGAGGAATCAAAAACGGAGGGATGAATAATGAAGCTGAATTTACAAGGAAAAACCGCACTGGTGACCGGTTCGACATCTGGGATCGGAAAAGCTATTGCCTCTTCGTTAGCTGAAGAAGGTGCGGCAGTGATCATTAACGGACGCCGGGAAGAGAAAGTGAATCAGACGATAGATGAACTGAAAACACAACATGCTGAAGCGGTTTTATCCGGCCGCATTTGATTTGGGAACTGAAGAAGGCTGCAATGAGCTGTTTCAGGCATATCCAGAGGTTGATATTTTGGTCAACAATTTAGGGATTTTTGAACCGGCGGAGTACTTTGATATTCCCGACGATGAATGGTTTCGTTTTTTTGAAGTGAATATTATGAGCGGTGTAAGGCTGACACGCAGGTATTTGCATAACATGATAGAGAAAAAAGAAGGGCGTGTGATTTTCATTGCCAGTGAAGCGGCGATTATGCCGTCACAGGAAATGGCCCATTACAGTGCGACAAAAACGATGCAGCTGTCCATTTCCCGCAGTTTGGCGGAGCTGGCAACCGGCACGAATGTCACAGTCAACACCGTCATGCCGGGCTCTACCTTAACAGAGGGTGTGGAAACCATGCTGAACTCGCTGTATCCTGGTGAAAACCTGACTGTTCAAGAAGCTGAGGCACGTTTTATGAAAGAAAACCGGCCGACATCTATTATTCAAAGACTGATCCGTCCGGAAGAAATCGCCCACTTCGTTACATTTTTAAGCAGCCCGCTTTCCTCTGCGATCAATGGCGCGGCACTTCGGGCGGACGGCGGTTTGGTCCGCAGTGTCTTTTAAACCTCTCCCAACAGGAGAGGTTTTTTATATATTGTTGATTTCCATAAATTTCTGCCGTATAATATTGGTACCGAAATAGTTTTCTTGGTACCGAAAGCGGGGGATTAATATGGATAAAAGAATTCTGGCGGAAACTTTCCGGCTGATCAAGCAAAAAGGATTTTCATTTACGATGAATGATTTGGCTGCAGCGCTGGGAACGAGCAAACGGACGCTCTATGCATATTATTCATCTAAAGATCAGCTTGTTGAGGCGGTTGTCGAACAATTTTTAGCCGAAATGAAGCAAATGGAAAGAGACATCTATGAAAATGAAAGTTTAAATGTGCTTGAAAAGGTGAAAAAAATGCTGATCAGCCTTCCGCAGGGGATGGATCTGCTGAACATGGGATTATTAAATGAACTAAAGAAATACCATTACGATGCGTGGCTTACATTAGACACGTTTATTAAGGCAGAATGGGCCATTGTCCTAGCATTATTAAACGAGTGCAAGCAGCAAAAGAGAATCAGAAACATCAATCCGGACCTGTTTATTCACATGTATATAGGGAGCATCAATCAAGTGTATGACCCTGAATATCCGCTGAAACATCAGTTCACGACAGGAGAGGTGCTTGAATCAATTGTAGATGTTTTGTTTAACGGTATAACAGCTGATGAGGAGGCTGATGCGACGTGAATTGGGTGTTTCTATGCTTGGCGATTTTGTTTGAGGTTGCGGGAACTGTCAGCATGAAGCTATCGTCTGGTTTTACAAAGCTTATTCCCAGTTTGCTGTTGATTTTCTTTTATGGAGGGAGTCTTTTCTTTCTGACGCTTACGCTTAAATCCATTGATGTATCAGTTGCTTATGCTGTATGGTCAGGGATGGGAATTGTCCTGATTACAGTCGTTGGTTTTTTGTTTTTTCAAGAACATTTTAGTGTCATGAAAGTCATTTCAATTGGATTGATTATTGCCGGTGTTGTGTCTTTAAACCTGATCGAGCATGCTGCGGTGTCTGAGCCGGTACATAAAAGCGGGCAGTACAAATGAGATATATGAAGCTGTTTTTTCTCGTGACTGATATCGGTTTTATCTTGTACTGGCTGTCAGCCGGATTTTCGCTCATACCGGAAAGCTGGGCTTTTAAACATCATGACCATCCGTTTATGATCGCTTGGAACTGGTCTTTTTTTCCGCTGGATATCCTGATTTCTGTCACAGGGTTGTACAGCTTGTACCTACAGCGGGTGAATCGTGCTGACTGGAAGTTGATGGCGCTGATTTCTCTTGTGCTGACCTGTTGTTCAGGTCTGCAGGCGCTATCATTCTGGACATTCAGCAGGGACTTTGATCTTGTGTGGTGGCTGTTTAATGGGTATCTATTGATTTATCCTTTATTTTTTATTCACCTGCTCTTAAAGGAAGGCAGAAGGACAAAACAGTCCTGACAGGTGCCGCTTTTATGATAATAAACTGATGTAATGAAGCAGAGACGGTATAAGTCTCTGTTTTTTTATCGGGCGCACCAATTGAGAAGCTAACCGCGTTTTTGGGCATACTAAAGCGAAGAAACGGGAAAAGTTCTACACATTCATTGAAAAGGATTTTGTCAAATGAACAAAACTGCTGCGAACAATCAAAGAATCATGCCTATCGTGAAGGATGCCTTTCGCATTTATGCAAATCCATTTCCTTGGAAGAAGGCTATCGGATCAGGTTTCGCTTCAGGGGTTCCTGTGCTGGTCGGTGCATTGGCAGGTCACACGGATTACGGATTAACTGCAAGTATCGGAGGCTTTGTTTATTTATATGCGGGCGGTGAATCGTACAAAAAGCGCGCCTTGAAGCTGCTCTTGGTTTCTATTGGGATCGCCCTCTCATTTGGTTTAGGGACGCTTTTGTCCGGGATGCTTTGGATGATGGCGGCTGTTTTGGGGCTGATCGGTGCAGCGGCGATGTTTATTTTTAGCGCGCTCGGCATTCAAGGCCCTGCGCCGATGTTTTTTGTCCTTGCCTTTTTAGTCAGTTCCGGGCTGCCGGCCGATCCTTCACAAGCGCTGTTCAGAGCGGGACTGACGTTTCTCGGCGGCATCTTCGCCATGGGTATCGCTATAATCGGCTCGTTATGGAACAAACATGGACCGGAGGGAGCGGTGCTGCAAAAAACATATCATCAGCTGGCTGCATGTCTTTCAGCCGTCGGAACGCCAGGTTTTCATAACGCACAGCATCAGACCGTGCTCATGCTTAGAACAGCCCGCCAAACGGTTCTTGGGAAAGGGAATAAACGGAAAAAATCGCGGCATGATGAACGGTTTTTCCGCCTCCTTGAAAAAGCTGACGACATATTTATTGCCATTATTCATTTTTCAGCTGAAACGCCGGACAGAGAGACCGCGCAGATTGAAAAGGCGCTTCGCCAAACCGGAGATATGCTTGCGAATGCACGGGTTTTCAATACGTTTCAGATTAATGAAAATGAATCTGAGCCAAGGCGAAAGCTTTTTGAAGAAATCAACGAGGTTTTGCAAATCGCTTCAGGACGTTTGGAAAAGCAGCTTGACGGGGAACCGAGCCGCTTGCCATCCTCTTTTTACTTTTTGAGAAATGCTTTTGACTGGAAGTCTCCGGTTTTGATTAGAGCGTTAAAGTACGGAATTGTTCTGTTTGCCGCCGATATGTTTGCCCTCGCATTCGGCTTTGCACGCTCCTATTGGATTCCGCTTTCGGCAGCAGCGGTCATGCTTGGCACTACTGTTGTTTTTACGCTTCACAGGGCTATTCAGCGTTCGGCCGGAACGGTGATCGGTGTTATGCTGGCAGGCGCAATCTTATTTTTTAAGCCGGGCGGTGTTTATCTTGCGTTATGTATTGCAGCGCTGCAATGTCTTCTTGAGATGCTGATCGTCCGCAATTATGCGCTGGCTGTTCCCTTTTTAACCGCAAATGCGCTTGTTATCACAGAAAGTATGCATGGCGGCGCGGGCGCCGGTTATTTTATGATAGCGAGGCTGACTGATGTAGCTGTCGGCAGCGTGATCGGGCTGTTGGGAACAATGCTTTTGTGGCGGCGGTTTTCAACCAAGCGGCTTCCAGAACTTGTGCGGAATGTCATCCGGTTGGAAGGGCAGTTTATGGAGAAACTGTTAACCGGGCAGAATGCCGACGAACACAAGTTAAGGGTGAGCCTTGTCAGGCTTCGGGATGCGTATGACAAGGCCCTTGGAGAGTTTCCTCATGCGAATGCGGAGGCGCTCTGGCCTGCCATTTCCGGTGCTCAGCACTTAGGGTACTATTTGCTCTCGGCGCAAGCTCACCGCCGTCCGTCTGCTCCGTTTTCTGATGAAGAGATCAACCAGCTGCGGGCGTTTTTTGAACAGGCTGAGCAATCCTTTATCATGAAAAGGATGCCTGCGGATATTCAAGTGCCGCATGTCCCTCATTATCCTCGGATCAGTAAAGAATTGTCCGCGCTGTATTCCGGCTTGAGAACAGCTTTTGAAAAGTAAGCTGTTTGGGAAAGTTAAATAATCTTTAATTCGAGATGTTTTACTTGAAAGTAAATTTCTTTGTCTCTATAATAAAGTCTAAGAGAGACAGAATAATCATTATGCATCTGTATGATAATAATTGATGTGTGATTTTTAAAAACGAAAGGGCTGGTAAAAATGGCAAAAGTATTATATATCACTGCTCATCCGCATGACGAAGCAACTTCGTACAGTATGGCAACAGGTAAAGCATTTATCGAATCTTACAAAGAAGCGAATCCAAATGATGAAGTTGTACATATCGATTTGTACAAAGAAAACATCCCGCATATTGACGCAGATGTATTCAGCGGATGGGGAAAGCTTCAGTCAGGTACAGGCTTTGAAGAGCTTTCTGAAAGCGAAAAAGCGAAAGTAGGCCGTTTGGGAGAGCTTAGCGATCAATTTGCATCAGCTGATAAGTACGTATTTGTTACTCCTTTATGGAACTTCTCATTCCCGCCAGTGATGAAAGCGTATCTCGATTCTGTTGCTGTTGCAGGAAAATCATTCAAATACACAGAACAAGGTCCTGTCGGCTTGTTAACTGATAAAAAAGCAATTCATATCCAAGCGCGCGGCGGCTACTATTCAGAAGGCCCTGCGGCTGAGATGGAAATGGGGCACCGCTACATCGGCATCATGATGAACTTCTTCGGCGTACCATCATTCGATGGCATTTTCGTAGAGGGACATAATGCGGAGCCTGATAAAGCACAGCAAATCAAAGAAGACGCGATTGCGCGTGCGAAAGAAGCAGGAAAAACATTCTAATGAAAAAGCCTCCCCTTATTTGGGGAGGCTTTTGTTTTAGTGCTCCAGCATAATGGTTCGTTTCTCTTTACTGCTTTCCATCGCGGCTTCAATGATGCGGATGACATTAATACCTTCCTCAGCAGTGACTGGCAGCGCAGCACCTTCTCGTATGCTTTCCGCTATTTTACGGTAATAAGTAAGGTAGGAGCCATTTACTGATGGAATCGTTTCTGTTTTTTTGTCGGAGCCACGAATGGTTGTAAGCTTTCCGTAAAACTCCGGATCATCCGCACCCCAGCTGTCATCCTCTGGTTTTCTTCCCGCTCTGAGTGCGTCTTCCTGTCCGTCAATTCCATATTTGATAAAGCTGGAATCTTTTCCATGGATTTGATAACGAGGTCCGTTTGCCGGAACGATTGATCCTCCGTATAGAATGGCTTGAAGCTTGCCATAATCCAGGGTTAAATGAAAATAGTCAACCGTTTCGGCATTTTCCCGCTGGGCCATCACGTTTGCAGTCACGGCTTTAGGCATCCCAAACAAATGCAGGGTTTGGTCTATGATGTGGGAGCCGAGATCATACAGCGTACCAGTGGCAATGCCTTCTTTTTCCCGCCACCGCGCTTGAACTTCAGGTCTGTAGCGGTCATAGGAAACTTGATATGTATTGATATCTTCAAGAGATCCCTCAGAGATCAGCTTTTTAATCGTTAAAAAGTCGTTATCCCAGCGTCGGTTATGATATACGCTTAATAATACGCCTTTTTCATCGGCAGCCCTTTTTAATGTTTCCCCCTCTTCGGCCGTTGCTGTCATTGGTTTTTCCATCACAACATGTTTTCCGGCCTGTATGCATGCCATAGCATGCTCGTAATGAAGGCCGCTCGGGGTGGTGACAATGACAAGCTCAATGGCAGGGTCATTTGTGATTTCCTCAAGCTCATGTACAACCTCAGCATCTGGAAAATCCCGTTTCACTTCTTCTGTCCGAGATGTCATGATTTTGCTGATTTGATATTCATCCAGAACATCCAGCAGCGGCCCGTGAAAAACAGAACCGGACAATCCGTATCCTAATATTCCAACCTTGATCGCATCCACTTTTCTTCTCCCCTTTAAAAGCGTTATCAACAGAAGTATATACCCTCCTGATCAAATGGTAAAACCTAACTGATTCATTTTTTGCATCGGCATGCTTAGACAACCGTTTGGACAATCAGTATAATGGGAATTAATATCATTAAACAGAGGTGTACGCATGGAAAAGCATAACGAACATAAAACATTAAACCATAAAAGCTCGAAAGAAAAGGATCAGATTACAAACCGGCTTAAGCGGATTGAGGGTCAAGTCCGAGGCATTCAAAACATGGTGGAAAACGACAGATATTGTGTAGATATTCTTGTGCAAATTTCAGCTGTTCAGGCGGCAATGAAAAATGTGGCGCTTCATTTGCTTGAGGATCATGCCCATCATTGTGTAGCAGATGCCATCAAAAGCGGAGACGGGGAACAGGCCATTTCTGAGCTTTTGGACGTATTTAAAAAGTTCACAAAATCATAAAGCGTTTTTTTATTGTAATACCCTACGGGGGTATGGTAGGATGAAAATAGAAAGAATAAACAGGAGGAATTGATTATGGAACAAAAAACATTGCAAGTTGAAGGAATGTCTTGTCAGCACTGCGTCAAAGCAGTAGAAACAAGCGTAGGAGAACTGGACGGCGTCAGTGCCGTTCATGTCAATCTGGAAGCGGGTAAAGTCGATGTTTCGTTTGATGCTGACAAAGTATCAGTCAAAGATATTGCGGATGCGATAGAAGATCAGGGCTATGACGTAGCTGAGTGATTCAAGGTATCGCGCCTTTAGGGAGGCGCGATATTTCTTTCATTTTTATATACCCCCCAGGTGTATATAAAGGAGTGAGTATGTTGAGTGAACAAAAGGAAATCGCGATGCAGGTCTCTGGTATGACCTGTGCGGCATGTGCTGCCAGAATTGAAAAAGGCCTGAAGCGGATGCCCGGTGTCACGGATGCAAATGTTAATCTGGCAACGGAAACATCAAATGTAATCTACGATCCTGCTGAAACAGGGACTGCAGCGATTCAGGAAAAAATAGAGAAGCTGGGCTATCACGTCGTTACAGAAAAAGCTGAATTCGATATTGAAGGCATGACCTGTGCGGCTTGCGCCAATCGGATTGAAAAACGGCTTAACAAAATAGAAGGCGTCGCAAACGCTCCAGTAAACTTCGCTTTAGAAACGGTTACGGTCGAGTACAATCCGAAAGAAGCGTCTGTCGGCGATTTAAAAGAAGCGGTAGATAAGCTTGGATATAAGCTAAAGTTGAAGGGTGAACAGGACAGTGAGGCTGCTGCTGCTAAAAAGAAAGAAGAACGGAAGCAAACGGCGAGACTGATTTTTTCAGCTGTCCTGTCATTTCCATTGCTTTGGGCGATGGTGAGCCATTTTACATTTACATCATTCATTTGGGTACCGGATATATTTCTCAATCCGTGGATGCAATTTGCGCTGGCGACACCAGTCCAATTTCTGATCGGCTGGCCGTTTTATGTGGGTGCTTATAAGGCACTCAGAAATAAAAGCGCCAATATGGATGTATTGGTCGCCCTCGGTACGACGGCTGCTTACGCTTATAGTCTTTATCTTACTTTTCAAAGCCTTGGCTCTCACGGGCATACAGACGGCCTTTACTATGAAACAAGCGCGATTTTGCTGACGCTGATTTTATTAGGCAAGTTGTTTGAAACAAAAGCAAAAGGCCGTTCCTCGGATGCGATTAAAAAGCTGATGAAGCTTCAAGCGAAAACAGCGACTGTTGTAAGAGACGGACAGGAGCAAATCATCCCGATCGACGAAGTGCTTGTTAATGACATTGTTTACGTCAAACCTGGCGAACGAATTCCTGTCGACGGAGAAGTGGTTGAAGGCCGCTCAGCGGTTGACGAATCGATGATTACAGGAGAAAGTCTTCCTGTTGACAAAAATCCTGGTGACAGCGTGACAGGTTCAACCGTTAACGCAAACGGCTTTCTGAAAATGAAAGCTGTCAACGTCGGAAAGGATACTGCGCTTTCTCATATCATCAAAATTGTTGAGGAAGCACAAGGGTCAAAAGCGCCGATCCAGCGTCTCGCTGACCAGATTTCAGGTATTTTTGTGCCCATTGTATTGGGGATTGCCGTTCTCACTTTTCTCATTTGGTATCTTTGGGCGGCTCCTGGCGATTTTGCCGAAGCGATCAGCAAGTTCATTGCGGTTCTTGTCATTGCCTGTCCTTGCGCCCTCGGTCTTGCCACTCCGACGAGCATAATGGCTGGATCTGGACGCGCTGCTGAATTCGGGATTTTATTTAAAGGCGGCGAGCATTTAGAAAAAACACATCGTCTCGATACAATTGTTCTTGATAAAACCGGAACCGTGACAAACGGGAAGCCGCGTCTGACAGATGCCATTCCATTCGGCCATTTTGAAGAAAAAGATTTGCTTCAATTTGCAGCGGCAGCGGAAACGGGATCAGAGCATCCGCTTGGCGAAGCGATTATTGCTGGCGTGAAAGATAAAGGGCTTGAGATACCGAAGCTTACCCGCTTTGAAGCAAAAGTCGGCGCAGGCATTTTGGCTGAAGCCGGAGGAAAAAGCATTCTCGTCGGCACAAGAAAATTAATGGAGAGCGAACAGGTTGAGCATGGGGCTCTTCTCGCCAAAATGGAAAAGCTAGAGGCAGAAGGGAAAACAGTTATGCTTGTATCCATTGATGGAGAAGCAGCTGGGCTAGTAGCGGTTGCAGATACGATTAAGGACACGTCGCGGAAGGCTGTTGCCCGTCTGAAAGAGTTGGGTCTTGATGTCATCATGATGACAGGAGACAATCGCAGAACCGCAGAAGCCATTGCGAAGGAAGCGGGAATTGCGAATATCATTGCGGAAGTCCTTCCTGAACAAAAGGCGGCGGAAATCGCCCGCTTGCAAAAAGAAGGCCGCCAGACGGCAATGGTAGGCGACGGAATTAACGATGCGCCGGCGCTTGCCACAGCTGACATCGGCATGGCGATTGGAACCGGCACGGACATTGCCATGGAAACAGCAGACATTACACTGATTCGCGGCGATCTGAACAGCATTGCCGACGCAATCCGCATGAGCAGATTGACAATGAAAAACATTAAACAAAACTTATTCTGGGCGCTTGGCTATAACAGCCTCGGCATCCCAATCGCAGCACTTGGATTTTTAGCACCGTGGATAGCAGGAGCAGCAATGGCATTCAGCTCCGTTTCCGTTGTTCTGAATGCTCTTCGTCTGCAAAAAGTAAAATGAAAAACCGGCTATATGCCGGTTTTTGTTTTTCATTGACACTTTCTTGGAAAACAACATATAATAGGTGTAACTTATATATGAGTATATGCTCATATATATTAAAATGAATGCAATACTCATTGATACGCTTTGAAGAGGGAACCCTAAATCGGAAGGTAAGGTGAGACTAGTGAAACAGGAATACGTTCTGGACGGTTTGGATTGCAGCAATTGTGCCCAAAAAATCGAAAATGGAGTCAAAGGCATAAAAGGCATTGACGGATGCGCGGTAAATTTTGCGGCAAGCACCTTAACTGTCTCAGCCGATGGGAAAGAAGAGCAATGGGTCACGAATAAAGTAGAGAAAAAAGTGAAATCAATTGATCCGCATGTAACGGTTCGCCAAAAGCATATAAAGAAATCAGCTGATGATGGCTATCGTAATCGAATGGTCAATATGCTGATCAGAATGGCGGCGGCTGTCATTCTCGGCGCAGCGGCATATTTGGTTCATTCGGGAACCATTGAACTTTTCCTTTTCCTCGCTGCTTATTTGATCATCGGCGGTGACATTATGATCCGCGCAGTCAAAAACATCATCCGCGGTCAGGTGTTTGATGAGCATTTCTTAATGACTCTTGCTACAATCGGCGCCTTTCTGATTCAGCAATACCCTGAGGGCGTCGCCGTTATGCTGTTTTATCAAATCGGTGAGCTTTTTCAAGGAGCCGCGGTCAGCCGTTCCAGAAAATCAATTAGTGCGTTAATGGACATACGGCCTGATTACGCCAATCTCAAAACAAAGAACGGCATCGAACAGGTTTCCCCGGAGGACGTTCAGACAGGAGACATCATTGTGGTTAATCCGGGAGAAAGCATACCTCTGGACGGTAAGGTCGTGCAAGGGTCAGCGATGGTTGATACATCTGCTTTAACAGGTGAGTCCGTTCCGAGAAAAGCTGCGGAAGGACAAGATGTAATGTCAGGCTTTATCAATCAAAACGGCGTTCTGCATATTGAAGTCACAAAGGGCTATCAGGAATCAGCAGTATCAAAAATATTAGACTTGGTTCAGAATGCGAGCAGCCGTAAAGCCCGGACAGAAAACTTTATCACGAAGTTTGCCAAGTATTATACACCTGCTGTTGTGATCATCGCGGTATTGCTGGCCTTTGTTCCGCCGCTTGTTCTTTCTGGCGCCGCGCTTTCCGATTGGGTGTACCGCGCGCTTATCTTTTTAGTGATTTCTTGTCCTTGTGCGCTTGTTGTCTCCATTCCGCTCGGTTTCTTCGGCGGAATCGGAGCGGCCTCAAAGGCCGGAGTGCTTGTAAAGGGAAGCAATTATTTAGAAGCCTTGAATCAAGTCAAATACGCTGTGTTTGATAAAACAGGAACATTAACAAAAGGCAGCTTTGAAGTGACAGAAATCAAACCTGCTGAAGGATTTACAAAGGAAAGTTTACTTGAAGCGGCGGCATATGCTGAGCTTCATTCACAGCATCCGATTGCTGAATCTGTGCGTAAAGCTTACGGGAAAATGCTTTCCTCCGATGAGATTGAGTCATACGAAGAAATCTCTGGCCACGGCATTTTTGCAAAGGTAAATGGAACTGAGATCCTTGCTGGGAATAAAAAGCTCATGGAAAGAGAACAAATTGAGGATGTCCCGGATGAAAATGCTGGAACAATCGTACACGTTGCTGTTGATCAACGCTATGCCGGAGCAATCATCATAGCGGATGAGATAAAGGAAGACGCAGCACAAGCGGTTGCTGATCTGAAGTCGCTTGGGATCAAACAGACAGCTATGCTGACGGGTGATTCGAAACAAACGGGAGAAGCCGTCGGAAAACAGCTTGGGATTGGTGAGGTATATGCAGAGCTGCTGCCGCAAGATAAAGTCGCGCAGGTCGAAGCATTGGAAGCTAAGCTTTCACCTAATGAAAAACTCATTTTTGTCGGTGACGGTATCAATGATACGCCGGTGCTTGCCCGCGCAGATATAGGGATCGCGATGGGAGGCCTTGGCTCAGACGCCGCAGTAGAAGCCGCAGACATCGTGCTGATGACAGATCAGCCGTCAAAAATAGCGGAAGCGATTCGGATTGCGAAACGGACACGGCGAATCGTGTGGCAAAACATCGGCTTTGCTTTAGGTGTGAAAGCGATCTTTCTCATTCTTGGTGCATTTGGAATTGCGACCATGTGGGAAGCGGTTTTCTCAGATGTCGGCGTTACACTGCTTGCTGTGGCGAACGCCATGCGCGTCATGCGTCTCAAAAACAAATAAATTGTCGGAGAGAATTCATTTTTTCGGGGTTTTCTTATCAGCGCTTGTCTTGTTAAAATAAAGAAGTGGGTCAATTGCGATCCGCTTCTTTTTTAATTTTAAAACGATGAGGTGTCGGAGTGAAAAAGAAACAGCAGTCTTCTGCAAAATTCGCGGTCATCCTTACGGTTGTGGTTGTTGTATTGCTAGCAGCCATTGTCATCATTAATAACAAAACGGAACAAGGCAATGATGCGGTGTCCGGACAGCCGTCTATCAAAGGGCAGCCTGTGCTTGGCAAGGACGATGCACCGGTAACTGTAGTAGAATTCGGAGATTACAAATGTCCGTCTTGCAAGGTGTTTAACAGTGACATCTTTCCAAAAATACAAAAAGACTTTATTGATAAGGGCGATGTGAAATTTTCTTTCGTGAACGTCATGTTCCATGGAAAAGGTTCAAGGTTAGCGGCTCTTGCATCTGAAGAAGTATGGAAGGAAGACCCTGACTCTTTCTGGGATTTCCATGAAAAGCTGTTCGAAAAACAGCCGGATACGGAACAGGAATGGGTAACCCCAGGCCTCCTTGGTGATCTTGCAAAAAGCACCACAAAGATAAAACCTGAGACGCTCAAGGAAAATCTTGATAAGGAAACATTCGCTTCTCAAGTGGAAAAGGATTCTGACCTTAATCAAAAAATGAACATACAGGCAACACCGACGATTTACGTCAATGATAAAGTGATCAAAAATTTTGCGGATTATGATGAAATCAAAGAGACAATAGAAAAAGAGCTGAAAGGGAAGTAACGATATGAAAAATAGAATCGTATTTTTATATGCTTCCTGGGTTGTGGCTCTTATCGCTATGCTGGGCAGCCTGTATTTCAGTGAAATCAGAAAGTTTATTCCATGTGAACTGTGCTGGTACCAGCGTATCCTCATGTATCCGCTCGTCCTGATTTTAGGCATCGCCACCTTTCAAGGGGACACACGAGTGAAAAAATATGTGCTCCCGATGGCGATGATAGGGGCATTCATTTCGATCATGCATTACTTAGAGCAAAAAGTGCCCGGCTTTAGCGGCATTAAGCCATGTGTCAGCGGCGTGCCGTGCTCGGGCCAATATATTAACTGGTTTGGTTTTATTACGATTCCATTCTTGGCCCTGATTGCTTTTATCCTGATTATCATTTTTATGTGCCTGCTGAAAGGCGAAAAATCTGAATAACAAAAAAAGCGCCCGCGTATGCCGGACGCTTTTTTAATTTCGCAAACTCATGTCCATCAGCAATAGCCGTATTCCCTCTAAATTTATCTTTTTTTCTCATAAAAATGTTATTGATTTTACGCTTGAGCGATTATAAAATCTAGAGGTCGTCAGAAAATTTAACAAACATAAAAGGGAGTCATCAGAATGGCTTGGGAGCTGCTCAGTGTGATTGGCATCATTGCGTTTGCAGTCAGCGGCGCAATTGTTGCGATGGAAGAGGAATATGATATTTTAGGAGTTTATATATTAGGGATTGTCACCGCTTTTGGAGGAGGAGCGATCCGCAATTTGCTGATCGGTGTTCCGGTGTCAGCGCTATGGGAGCAGGGAGCGTACTTTCAAATCGCGCTTTTATCTATTACAATTGTGTTTCTGTTTCCGAAGCTGCTGCTGAAGCATTGGAATAAGTGGGGCAATTTATCAGATGCGATCGGCCTCGCTGCCTTTGCTATCCAAGGCGCACTGTATGCTGTCAAAATGGGCCATCCGCTTAGTGCCGTGATCGTGGCTGCGGTGCTGACGGGAAGCGGGGGCGGAATCATCCGCGACCTTCTTGCCGGGCGCAAACCGCTTGTGCTGAAGGCAGAAATTTATGCAGTCTGGGCGGCTCTCGGCGGTTTAATCGTCGGCTTGGGCTGGCTGGGGAACTCGTTCGGCTTATACGTTCTGTTTTTCGTGCTCGTTGTTTGCCGGGTTTGTTCCTATATGTTTAATTGGAAGCTGCCAAACCGTTCTTTTCGCTTAGATAATTAATAGCAAAAAACCGATTTCGAAGTGAAATCGGTTTTTTTCTGCATAATATAAATAACCCAAACCTTGAACGATGTTGGGTGAATGTGCTATTATAAATTGTATTTGCCAGTTTACATCATATATTTAATATATGTATCCGATTATATTATACAGTATTTCATCTATGTTTGTCAACTATTTTCTGGAGGTGCCGTTCATGAATCAGCAGGATAAGGAATGGAAGGAAGAGCAGTCGAGAATAGATGAGGTGCTGCAGGTGCTCAAAAAAAAAGAGCGGTTTCTGGAAACGTCTGCGGGCGGGTTGAAGCATGATATCATCGGATTAAGAAAAAGCTTTTGGGAGGATGTTAAGGTTAATTTTGATGATGCCCATGAAGCGATTGAAACGATGGCAAGCATTAAGCAGCAGGCAGAGCTGCTGTCTGATCGGGAACACAATCATCGGCGCATGGATCAGCAGCTCAAACGAATTCATCAATTGAAAAAATCGCCTTATTTCGGCCGGATTGATTTTATTGAAAACGGCGAGGAGCAGGCAGAGCGAATTTATATCGGTTTAGCTTCCTGTTTGGATGAGAAGGAGGAACACTTTCTGATCTATGACTGGAGGGCGCCGATATCAAGTTTGTACTACAATTATTCTCCAGGAAAAGCGGAGTACGAGGTGCCCGGTGAAACGATAGAAGGGGAAATGGTGCTGAAACGCCAGTTTATGATCAAAAACGGCACTCTCAAGGCGATGTTTAATACCGATATGACGATTGGCGATGAAATGCTGCAAGAGGTATTAAGCCATCACTCCGATACCCAAATGAAAAACATCGTGTCTACGATTCAGAAAGAACAAAATCAGATTATCCGTAATGAAAAAAGCAAGATCCTGATCGTGCAGGGAGCGGCTGGCAGCGGGAAAACATCGGCTGCGCTTCAGCGTGTCGCTTATTTGTTATACAGGCACCGCGGTGTCATTGATGCCGGACAAATCGTTTTGTTTTCTCCTAACTTCTTATTTAACAGCTATGTCTCCTCTGTTTTGCCGGAGTTAGGAGAAGAGAATATGGAGCAGGCGACGTTTCAGGAATATATCGAGCATCGTCTTGGCCGCAAGTTCAAATGTGAAAGCCCCTTTGATCAGCTCGAATATTGCCTGACCGAAACAAAGGAAGGCGATTTTCCAACAAGGCTTGCGGGAATCACATGGAAGGCGGGTTTATCCTTTCAGCAATTCATTGATGAATACGTCACACGGCTTTCCTCTGAAGGGATGATTTTTAAAAATATTATATTCCGCGGACAAAAGCTGATCACAAAGGAGCAAATTCAATCCTATTTTTACTCATTGGATCAAAATCACTCCATTCCGAATCGGATGGAGCAAACCGCGAAGTGGCTGCTGAGTGAGCTTAACAAGCTTGAGAAAAAGGAACGGCGAAAGGATTGGGTCGTTCATGAAGCTGAGCTGCTTGATAAAGAGGACTACCTGGACGTGTACAAAAAACTGCAAGAAAGGAAACGGTTCAGCGAGAGTACGTTTAACGATTATCAAAGAGAGCAGCAGCTGCTTGCCGCCATCATTGTGAAAAAAGCTTTCAAACCGCTCAAGCAGGCAGTCAGGCTCCTTGCATTTCTTGATGTTTCACAGCTGTATTTGCAATTGTTTTCTGGCTGGGGAGGGAAATTTCAGCATGAGAAGATGGCCGTGATAGGTGAGCTGACCCGTTCGGCATTTACGGATAATAAATTGCTCTATGAGGACGCGGCACCGTTTCTTTATATGCAGGATCTGATTGAGGGCAGAAAGAAAAATACGAAGATCAAACATCTATTTATTGACGAAGCCCAGGACTATTCACCGTTTCAGATGGCTTACATGAGAAGCATTTTTCCGGCTGCCAGCATGACAGTGCTCGGTGATATCAATCAGTCCATCTACGCGCATACCATACACGGGGATCAGCGTATGGATGCGTGCTTTGAGGATGAGCCTGCTGAGTATGTTCGTTTAAAGAGAACATACAGATCAACAAGGCAGATTGTCGAGTTTACCAAAGCGATGCTTCAAGATGGAGCGGATATTGAGCCGTTTAATAGAAGCGGGGAAATGCCGCTCGTTGTCAAAACTGAAGGACATGAGAGCCTTTGCCAAAAGCTCGCGCAAGAAATTGGCCGGCTCAAGAAAAAAGGGCACGAAACAATAGCCGTCATCTGCAAGACTGCGCAGCAATGCATACAGGCGCACGCCTACATGAGTGAATATACAGATGTTCGCCTGATTCATAAAGAAAATCAACCATTCCAAAAGGGTGTTTGCGTGATTCCGGTGTATTTAGCGAAGGGAATTGAATTTGACGCAGTGCTTGTCTATGATGCATCTGAAGAACACTATCATACAGAGCACGACCGCAGGCTTTTATATACTGCGTGCACCCGTGCGATGCACATGCTGGCGGTATTTTATACAGGTGAAGCCAGTCCGTTTGTAACCGCTGTGCCGCCTCACTTATATCAGATTGCTGAATGAAGAGAAGGGAGTCCTTCTCTTTTTTCTATTTACATGAAGCATAGCCGTTTTATCATTAGGATTCTTAATAGTTATCATCATGTAAATATATTTTACTTAAGCCTAGTATTCCGGTAAAGTTCAATTAGATGCAATTTTCGATCAGTTTATAACTTTGTGAGGTGGATACGTTGCAACTTCAGGTAATGAACAGTCCGTTTAATCAGGAGCAGGCAGAGCTCCTTAACCGCCTTCTGCCGACCTTGACCGAATCCCAGAAAATCTGGCTGAGCGGATATTTATCCGCTCAATCTGTTTCCGCCCAAGAAACTGCGGGTGCGCCGGCGGCAGCTGTGTCTGCGGAAGCGGCGGCACCGGCCGTTTCAAAAGAAGTGACCGTTCTTTATGGTTCACAGACGGGAAACGCACAGGGGCTTGCAGAAAATGCCGGCAAGCAGCTTGAACAGAGCGGTTTTCAAGTGACCGTCTCATCCATGAGCGATTTTAAGCCGAATCAGCTGAAGAAGGTAACCAATCTTTTAATCGTCGTCAGTACGCATGGAGAAGGTGAGCCGCCTGATAACGCGCTGTCGTTTCATGAATTTCTGCACGGAAGACGGGCGCCTAAGCTTGAAGACCTGCGCTTTTCCGTTTTGGCGCTTGGTGACAGTTCGTACGAATTTTTCTGCCAGACAGGGAAAGAATTTGATCAACGCTTAGAAGAACTCGGCGGAAAACGGATTTCTCCGCGCGTTGATTGCGATCTTGACTATGATGAACCGGCAGCCGAATGGCTTGAGGGTGTATTGAAAGGATTAAATGAAGCTGGGGGCGGAAGCGCCGCGCCTGCGCCGGCGGCTGCGTCACAAACCGGTGAGTCTTCGTATTCCAGAACAAACCCGTTTCGGGCTGAAGTGTTAGAAAATTTAAATTTAAACGGCAGAGGATCAAATAAAGAAACACGCCATGTGGAGCTGTCTCTTGAAGGATCTGGCCTGACTTACGAGCCTGGTGACAGCCTCGGCGTCTATCCGGAAAACGATCCGGAACTTGTCGAGCTGCTCCTTAAGGAAATGAATTGGGACCCGGAAGAAATTGTGACGCTTAATAAGCAAGGTGATGTCCGACCGCTGAAAGAAGCGCTGATTTCTCACTATGAGATTACCGTTCTCACAAAACCGCTTCTTGAACAGGCAGCCCAGCTGACAGGGAACGATGAGCTTAGAGAGCTTTTAGCCCCGGGAAATGAGGAGAATGTAAAAGCCTATATTGAAGGGCGCGATTTGCTTGATCTCGTCCGTGACTATGGCCCATTTAGTGTATCTGCGCAGGAGTTTGTCTCGATTTTGCGAAAAATGCCTGCCCGCCTTTATTCGATTGCAAGCAGTTTATCCGCAAATCCGGATGAAGTGCATTTAACAATCGGCGCAGTCCGCTACGATGCGCACGGCCGTGAACGAAAAGGCGTCTGCTCGATTTTGTGCGCGGAACGTCTGCAGCCAGGAGACACACTGCCGGTTTATGTACAGCACAATCAAAACTTTAAGCTTCCGAAAGACCCTGAAACACCGATTATCATGGTGGGCCCTGGGACAGGCGTCGCACCTTTCCGTTCCTTTATGCAGGAGCGTGAGGAGACGGGAGCGGAAGGAAAGGCATGGATGTTCTTTGGCGATCAGCACTTTGTCACGGATTTCCTTTACCAGACAGAGTGGCAGAATTGGCTCAAAGACGGTGTGCTGACAAAAATGGATGTGGCGTTCTCACGTGATACGGAAGAAAAAGTATATGTGCAGCACCGCATGCTTGAACATAGCGCAGAATTGTTTGAATGGCTTCAAGAAGGAGCGGCTGTTTACATTTGCGGAGATGAAAAGCACATGGCGCATGACGTCCATCACACATTGCTTGAAATTATCGAAAAAGAAGGCAATATGAGCCGCGAAGAGGCGGAGGCTTATCTTGCCGATATGCAGCAGCAAAAACGCTATCAGCGTGATGTATATTGATTTGACTTGAAAGGAGTTTTTCAACATGGTGACCAAAATTCTAAAAGCACCGGACGGCTCTCCAAGTGATGTTGAACGCATTAAAAAAGAAAGTGATTATTTGCGCGGCACGCTGAAAGAAGTGATGCTCGATCGAATCAGTGCGGGAATTCCGGATGATGATAACCGCCTGATGAAACACCACGGCAGTTATTTGCAGGATGACCGCGACCTCCGAAATGAACGCCAAAAGCAGAAGCTTGAGCCCGCATATCAGTTCATGCTGCGCGTGCGTATGCCAGGGGGCGTCTCGACGCCTGAACAATGGCTTGTCATGGATGACCTGTCCCAGAAATACGGGAACGGCACATTAAAATTGACGACACGTGAAACATTCCAAATGCACGGAATTCTGAAATGGAACATGAAGAAAACCATTCAGACGATCCACTCAGCACTTTTGGATACGATCGCAGCCTGCGGAGACGTAAACCGTAACGTCATGTGTGCATCAAACCCTTATCAATCTGAAATCCACTCAGAGGTATACGAGTGGTCTAAAAAATTAAGTGATGATCTGCTGCCGCGGACGAGAGCATATCATGAAATTTGGCTTGATGAGGAAAGAGTTGCCGGCACGCCGGAGGAAGAAGTCGAGCCAATGTACGGACCGCTCTATCTGCCGCGGAAGTTTAAAATCGGTATTGCCGTTCCGCCGTCTAATGATATTGACGTCTTTTCACAAGATCTGGGATTCATTGCGATTGTCGAGGATGGCAAGCTGATCGGTTTTAACGTGGCAATCGGCGGCGGTATGGGAATGACGCATGGCGATACTGCGACATATCCGCAATTAGCCAAGGTGATCGGTTTCTGCCGGCCTGAGCAAATGTATGACGTTGCTGAAAAAACGATTACGATTCAGCGTGATTACGGCAACCGTTCTGTCCGTAAAAATGCGCGGTTCAAATACACAGTTGACCGCCTCGGTTTAGAAAACGTAAAAGAAGAATTGGAAAACCGTCTCGGCTGGAGCCTGGAAGAAGCGAAGCCGTATCATTTCGATCATAACGGCGACCGCTATGGCTGGGTGGAAGGCATCGAGGATAAATGGCATTTCACGCTGTTTGTCGAAGGCGGCCGTATAACGGATTACGGTGATTATAAGCTGATGACTGGCTTGCGGGAAATCGCCAAAGTTCATACAGGTGAGTTCCGGCTGACAGCCAATCAGAACTTAATGATTGCGAACGTTTCAAGCGATAAAAAAGAAGAAATCAGTGCTTTAATTGAACAGTACGGACTAACTGACGGCAAGCACTATTCAGCACTTCGCCGCAGCTCGATGGCATGCGTCGCTCTTCCGACCTGCGGATTGGCAATGGCCGAAGCAGAACGTTATTTGCCGACCCTGTTAGATAAGATTGAAGAGATTATTGACGAAAACGGCCTTCGTGATCAGGAAATCACCATTCGCATGACAGGGTGTCCGAACGGCTGTGCACGTCATGCACTCGGTGAGATCGGATTTATCGGAAAGGCGCCGGGCAAATATAATATGTATCTTGGCGCTGCGTTTGACGGAAGCCGTTTAAGCAAAATGTACCGTGAAAACATCGGTGAAGCAGACATTTTAAGCGAGCTGCGCATCCTTCTTTCCCGCTATGCGAAAGAACGTGAGGAAGGCGAGCACTTCGGTGACTTTGTCATCCGCGCGGGCATTATCAAAGCAACAACTGACGGTACGAATTTTCATGATTGAGAAAGAAAGATGAGAGACAGGGAGTAGCTTCCTGTCTCTTTTTTCTGTAATTTGCTCTGCTGCAAAAAAGTTCACTGTGAGCATATTATGAGAAAAAATACCCTAAAAAGGGTACTATAAAAGAAGACAAGTGTGGAGAGAACTCCTGCGAAACCACATAGCGTATGCAAGGCCACCCTAGCTCAAGGGCTTTTAGACAAACAGATTTTTTGGCTCATCATGCCGACACACAACAGACGAAGGAGGTCATGCATTTGGACATATTTTTAGTTGTGCTCGTATTATTAACGATTATTGCGATTTCTAATATCGTGAACCGGTTTATTCCGTTTATTCCGGTGCCGCTGATTCAAGTGGCTCTTGGGATTCTTGCCGCCTCATTTCCACAGGGTCTTCATTTTGAATTAAATACCGAATTGTTTTTTGTTCTGTTTATCGCGCCTCTGCTATTTAATGATGGAAAGAGGACACCGCGGGCAGAGCTTTGGAATTTAAGGGCTCCGATTTTATTGCTTGCACTCGGCCTTGTATTTGCGACTGTGATTGTAGGCGGCTACACGATTCACTGGATGATTCCTGCTATTCCGCTGGCAGCGGCCTTTGGACTTGCGGCCATTCTTTCACCGACTGATGTCGTCGCTGTCAGCGCATTATCAGGAAGAGTGAAAATGCCAAAAGGGATTCTTCGCCTGCTGGAAGGTGAGGGGCTGATGAATGACGCATCAGGTCTGGTGGCCTTTAAGTTTGCGATTGCAGCGGCAGTGACTGGTGCATTTTCATTAGCACAAGCGGCTGTTAGCTTTGTCTTTATTTCTCTCGGAGGCTTGCTGTGCGGGGTTGTCATTTCATTTTTGATTATTCGTTTTCGCCTATTTCTGCGCCGCCTTGGCATGCAGGATGTCACGATGCATATGCTGATTCAAATTCTGACGCCGTTTGTGATTTATTTGGCAGCTGAAGAAATCGGCGTTTCCGGCATTTTAGCTGTTGTAGCTGGCGGTATTACCCATGCGGTTGAACAGGATCGTCTGGAATCAACGATGATCAAGCTGCAAATTGTCTCCTCAAGTACGTGGAACATTATTTTATTTATTTTGAACGGCCTGGTCTTCGTTATTCTCGGCACGCAAATCCCTGATGTTATTTCTGTTATCTTTAACGACACTGCCATCAGCAACATGAAGGTGATCGGCTATATCCTAGTCATCACATTTACGTTAATGCTCCTGAGATTCCTGTGGGTGCTGTTCTTCTGGAACGGCAAATGGTTCTTTAATAAAGATCAGAACATCTATAAACCGGGTCTTCGTTCGACGCTGTTAATTTCGATTTCCGGTGTGCGTGGAGCAGTAACGCTTGCAGGTTCTTTTTCCATTCCGTATTTCCTGGAGGACGGCACGCCGTTTCCGGAAAGAAATCTGATTCTCTTTTTAGCAGCCGGCGTCATTTTATGCACGCTTGTCATTGCTACCGTTGTGCTGCCGATTCTGACTGAAAAAGAAGAAGAGGACGAGGAACGAAACAAGAAGCTGCTGACGGCGAGACGCAAATTGATCAAAACAGCCCTTCAAACGATTAAAGAGGACATGAATGAGACAAACAAAACGGCCTCTCTTGCGGTGATAGCTGAATACAATGAGAAAATGAAAAATCTTCGTTTTCAGCAATATACATCGTCTAATCGCATCAAAAAGCACGAGCGTAAAGTCCGTGCCCAAGGGGTTAAGGCAGAGCAAGAGGCGCTGATGAAAATGCTGGAGCGGGGAGACATCCCGGAAGAAACAGCAAATGTGCTGCAAGAACGATTTAACGAGTTGGAAATTTTGTATGCGAACCCGTTTAAAGTCGGATTATCAAAAACAAGGCTCAAGAGGCTGATGTATTGGATTTTCTTCGGTGAACATAAAAAGCCGGAGATGTCGATTTTAAATGAAGCGGGATTGATACGGGCAACAAGAGTGAAAACGGCAAAAGCAGCGATAGAATATCTGGAAAAACACAAGACGGAAGAGCATAAAGAAGTGTTTTTATCTGTCATTACATTCTATAAGCAGTTAATTTTCAGGCTGGAGCACAGCCATCATGAGCTGAAATCAAGCGCCCAGTTTGAAAATCAGAAGCTGGAAGTGAAGCTGAAGGCTGTACAGGCGATCAGAAATGAAATTCAAACACTTTTCGAGGAAAGAGAAATTTCCCGGGACATCTCCCATGAGCTTCGCCAATACATTAATGATGTCGAAGCCGCCATGCTTGAAGGCGGCGAATAAATGCAGCAAAAAAGCTGGCGTTAGAGCGCCAGCTTTTTTCTATATTAAGGGCGATGAAATGCGACAGTGCTGCCATCCCGGTCGAACCAGCCTCTGAAGGCCCAGTTGATCCAGCCGCCATCGCCTTTGTTTGTAAAGGTTCCGTCTTCAAATACCCAAATGCCATACGTAATGCCGTCGTAAACGGCTGAGCCGTAAAATTGCACACCGTTCAAATGATCTTCATATTCCTGGCTTAAATTAAAGACCATGACGTTATATTTTTGGCCGGACGCGTAGAAGGAAGACTCCATGAGGTTTTTCACAAAGCCATCCCTATTCTGTGCGGATTTGATGGCATCAGCGATCTGGTTGGCAATTCCAAGTACATCCAGGTTGACGTTTAAACCTACATCAGCGGCAGTTGTTCCAGCAGTAGTTGTCTGCGACATCTTCGGAGCAGGATTTTCTTCAGCGGAAGCAAAGGACAAAGGGGCAATTGTCAAAGCGGCACCAAGAGCAAGTGTCATTGGGATACGAATACGTTTCAAGTTGTTTCCTCCTTTGTTTTCATTTGGTTACACTACACGCATACCCTGCTCAATGTATTTGTAATCTCAATATTGTTAAAATAGGAAAAAAATAGTGTTTGACTTTGCGTGTGCTGTGAAAAAAGAAGCAAAAAGAGGGTCTTAAGCGTATTATTGGTATCGGCTGAGAGGAATGTGAGATAATATAGACGCTTACATTTCAGTGAAAGGGTGGATGTTCAAGTGCCAACAAGTTTAAAAGATACTGTAAAGTTACATAACGGAGTTGAAATGCCTTGGTTCGGTCTGGGTGTTTTTAAAGTAGAAAATGGTAATGAAGCGACTGAATCAGTGAAAGCGGCAATTAAAAATGGTTATCGCAGTATTGATACAGCAGCGATCTACAAAAATGAAGAAGGCGTTGGCATCGGGATTAAAGAATCCGGTGTGGCAAGAGAAGAGCTCTTCATCACATCAAAAGTGTGGAATGAAGATCAAGGCTACGAAACAACGCTTGCTGCCTTTGAAAAAAGCCTGGAAAGATTACAGCTTGATTACTTAGATTTATATTTGATCCATTGGCCTGGCAAAGATAAATATAAAGATACATGGCGCGCGCTTGAAAAGCTGTACAAAGATGGCAAAATTCGCGCGATCGGCGTCAGCAACTTCCAAGTTCATCATTTAGAAGAGCTGTTGAAAGATGCTGAAATCAAACCGATGGTGAACCAAGTTGAATTTCACCCTCGTTTGACGCAAAAAGAATTAAGAGATTACTGCAAAGCGCAAGGCATTCAGCTGGAAGCGTGGTCTCCGCTCATGCAGGGACAGCTTTTGGATAACGAAGTGCTGACACAGATTGCTGAAAAACACAATAAATCTGTGGCTCAAGTGATTTTGCGCTGGGATCTGCAGCATGAAGTTGTAACCATTCCAAAATCCATTAAAGAACACCGTATCATCGAAAACGCTGATATTTTTGATTTCGAATTGTCTCAAGAAGACATGGACAAAATTGACGCATTAAATAAAGATGAGCGTGTCGGTCCAAATCCTGATGAGCTTCTGTTTTAATCAAAAAACTCCCCGTTACGGGGAGTTTTTTTAGTGCGTTTTTTTCTGTTGAATGAAAAACAGCATCAAAAAGGAAATGACAACAATACAGACGACCCACGCCCAAGCAAGGGTATTGTTGCCGGAATCCAATGCGACATATATCGCCGTCGGCAGTGTTTGCGTAACACCGGGGATGTTTCCTGCAAACATGAGTGTTGCGCCAAATTCTCCGAGCGCCCGCGCAAGGCTGAGGATGCTTCCGGTCAGTAACGAAGGATAGGCAAGCGGGACGGAGATATGGATAAACACTTTCCATCTGCTAGCGCCGTCTACCATTGCCGCACCTTGTATATCGGGATCAATGTCAGCAAATCCGGTTTTGGCTGATTGGTACATAAGCGGAAAGGCTACAACAGCCGAGGCGATCACAGCGGCCCACCAGGTGAAAATGACAGGCTGCTGGAAAATCCACTCGATGGCTTGTCCGATGAGGCTGTGCTTTCCGAAAATGACGATCAAAATAAAACCGACAACAGTAGGCGGAAGAACGAGCGGAAGCATAAAAAATGTTTCGAGTGCCGTTTTTCCGAAAAATGATGCCCGTGACATCCATGCTCCAGCAAGTGTTCCGAGAATAATGACAACAATTCCGGCAACTGCCGCCACCTGAAAGGAAAGCGCAACGGGTGTGAAAAATTCTGAAGCGCTTATGCTACTCGGCAGTAAAGCCATATTTCTCAAATACTTTCATTGCTTCATCAGATTGCAGGTATTCGTAAAATTCCTTCGCTTCCTTACGGTGTTTTGTATCTTTTACGATTCCTAACGGATAGACAATTGGGCTGTGTGTATCTGCTTTTGCCTCGTCAATAATGTTGACCTTTTTCGAGACCAGGGCATCTGTTTTATAAACAATACCTGCGTCTACATTGCCGGTTTCAACATAAGAAAGAACTTGGCGAACGTCTTTTCCATACACAATTTTATCCTTCACTTTGTCCCATAAAGACAGCTTTGTCAGTGATTCTTTCCCATAAGCTCCTGCCGGTACGGATTCCGGAGTGCCAAGGGCGATTTTTTCTGATTCAGCCAGATTGCTGAAGCTTGTCACAGGTGAATCTCCGTTTTTCGGTACGACCAGCACAATTTCATTACCGACTAAATCAGTGCTGTCTTTTTTTGCGATATCTCCATCATCCACCAGCTTTTTAAATTTATCCTCAGCAGCTGAGAAGAACAGATCTGCTCCTGCTCCTTGAGAAATCTGTTTTTGCAAGGCGCCGGAAGAGCCATAGTTATCTTGGATGGTAATATTTTGATGCTCTTTTTCATAATTTTTTTGGATTTCCTCAAGTGCATCCTGCGCGCTGGCGGCAGCTGAGATGGTTAACGTTACTTTTTTCTCGCTGTCCGTTGAAGACTGGTTTGAAGAACAGCCTGCTGCAAGGAGAAAGGCAGTTAAGGCTGCGATGAAAATAGAATACTTCTTAAACATGATTGCACCCCTTATCATTAGATATAACTAATTATAACTGATTATGTTTGGTTTATGTGGGTTTTTTTACATTCGGCGAAAAGGTATAATAAAATAGGAGAGTGATGATGATGAATGAAACCTCTTCCTATACGATAGAAGAAGTTGCAGGTCTGCTGAAGGTATCAAAGCTGACCGTTTATGATTTGATTAAAAAAGGCGTGCTGCCTGCTTATCGTGTCGGAAGGCAGATGCGTGTGGATGAAGAAGATTTAAAGCAATATAAAACGAATATGAGAATGTCTCAGCCCATCGCTGCAACAGAAGCGCCGAAACAGGTGCAGGAGGCTGAGCCGGACGGCAGACCGAATGTCATGATCAGCGGACAGGACATTTCGATGGATCTTCTCAGCAAGCATTTGGAGAATGCCATTCAGGAGACGCCGCTCCGTAAATACAAAGGAAGCTTAAACAGCCTGATTGATATGTATCAAGGCAAGTGTGACATTGTCAGCCTCCATTTGTACGATGCAGAAACCGGCCAGTATAACGCGCCTTATGTGAAACGGATCTTGACAGGTGAACCGTTTTGTCTCATCAATGTCGTTCTCCGGAAAGCAGGACTGTATGTGAAAAAAGGGAATCCGAAAAACATTCAAGGCTGGAAAGACTTGAAAAGAGCCGATATCCGGATCATCAACAGGGAAAAGGGTTCTGGCGCAAGGGTGCTCCTTGATGAACAGCTTGGCTTGCTTGGTGTGAATCCGGCTGATGTAGTGGGATATGGCGATATCGTGACTGATCATTACGCTGCCGCTTCACAAGTTTCAAGCGGACAGGCTGACGCGGGAATCGGGGCGCAGCACGCGGCACATATGGGCAGTGTTGATTTTATCCCGCTCATCGACGAACAATATGATATCGTTGTTTTGAAAAAACATGAGCAGCTGCTGAAAGCCGTGAAGGAGATTTTGAATTCTGAGGAATACAAGGCGAATTTGTCTCATTTAAACGGCTATGAAACGAAGCTGACTGGCAAGGTGATATTGGAAACGTAAAAAATCCCTCTTGATAGAGGGATTTTTTTCATTCGGAAAACCTGAGCAGGTCACCATTTAAAATTTTATCAGAGAAAGACAGTTCTTCGTTTGCTTTCTCCTTATAAGGGAGGCACGCATCCTGATCTTCCAGCACTTCACCTGTTTTTTGGCTATAGCACGTGTTCTTTGTGTATATATAATCGTTCGTAATAAAGCTGCCGTTTCGCAGAACGGCGAATGGGGTGCGGTCGCCCGACAGCAAATCATTGCCGAATTGGATATCGCCTTTTGTCTCAACGCCGAGCAAATGCATCAGCGTCGGCCTGACGTCGACCTGTCCCCCGGCATCAGGGATGGTTTCCGGCTTTTGATCGGTGATTCCCGGGATATGTATGATAAACGGCACCCGCTGGAGCTGAACGTTGTCATACGGTGTGATTTCGTCTTTCCCTAAAAACTCAGCCATTGCCTCGTTATGGGCTTCAGAAATGCCGTAATGATCTCCCATAAATACGATCATCGAATTTTCGTATAAGCCTTCGTCTTTCAGTTTTTTGATAAAATGCTTCAATGCTTCATCCTCATAGCGAACCGTGGTCACATAGCGGTTTAACAGATCACTGCTTGAATCGAATTCATCTATCAGCTGATCCTTTTCATCAATCTCAAACGGAAAATGATTCGTTAACGTGATAAAACTGCTGTAGAACGGCTGTGGCAGGCTTTTCAGCTTTTCGGCGGACTGCTCTAAAAATTCTTTGTCTTTTAAGCCCCAGCTTGTCGATGTCCCGGGAGTGACATGAAAATCATCAACATCAAAAAAGCGGTCAATGCCAAATGTATCGTACATGACATCTCTGTTCCAAAATGTTTTATGGTTAGCATGAAAGACGGCTGAATAATAATCGTGCTGCTTCAGCGATTTATACATCGTATGAAATTGATGGTCGCTTTTCGTGAAAAAGACGGCGCCGCTAAGGGAAGGATACAGTGAGTTAGCGACGATAAATTCTGAATCTGATGTTTTGCCTTGTTCTGTTTGCTGATAGAAATGATCAAAGGAATAGCTTTTTTTAATGAGATCATTCATAAATGGGGTAATTTCTTTTCCATTTACTTTTTCATTTAGAACAAAGCTTTGGGTCGACTCAAGTGTTACAAAGATGACATTGCGCCCCTTTGCAAGACCGAATTTGCTTTGATCAGGCTTACTGTAATCAGCCTCTGTGTAGTTTTTAATGGCAGTTATACTGTCTTCATCGGCAAAAGCTTTCGCGCTGATATTAACAGTCTGAGAAATTGTATCGTAAATATGGAACTGAAACAGGCCGATGCTTTTGACTAGCATTTCTCGGTCAAAAGAATGTGCCAAAAGCTTCGGCTGCTGTACTTCTGCAAGTGCCAGTGTGCATAAAAGCATGCCGCAGGAAGCTGCATAGTACCGTTTGATCGTGCGGGGAGCGGCTTTTGTCTGTGGGTGTTTGGTTTTTCTGGCGAGCAGCAGCAGAAAAACCAAATCCACAAACAGGGCGATAAACAGAGGATGGAACAGTTCTTTTACACTGCTGCCCATATCGCTCATGTTGCTGGCCTGAAATAAAACCGGGATGGTAATAAAATCGATATAAAAGCCGTAAAAAATCGTATTGGAGATCAAGATGACAGTCAGAACCAAATTGGCAATCAGCAAAAAGACCCGCTGCTTGTTTTCTTTTAAAAGCAGGCCGATACCGAATAAAGGAAGAATAAAGCTGAGCGGGTTGACCAGCAGCATTAGCTCCTCCAACAGAGTATCGATTTGCAAATCAAAGCCGAGTTTATATATCACATACGTTTTGATCCACATAAATAAGATCGAAAAACATAAAAACCGCTGATTGTGAAAAAAGGTTCCTTTCATCAATATGACTCCTCACGTTTTCTTGATCATCTGCATGAAATGCTTCTTAAGTAAAACCTACTAAAAACAGCCGGTTCAGACAAGTCTCAGCACTCATGTGTTTAAAACATGCGCCCATGAAACAGCATATAAAAGTAGTAACATGAAGCAAGGGTCAGGCCGGCTAGCACGAGCTGCTCAGAAAAACTGCCTGTCTTCATATATAATGGAAGCCGAACGCGGATCGTTGAAGGGAATAATAATTTGATTCCGTTCACCGTCCAAGCGTCAAGAATCAAGTGGCTCGCCATTCCGATCATCAGGCCGGCTGATATGTTTTTATCTGGAATGTATGTAGAAGTGATAAAAAACATGATGAGCATAAACAGCAAGCTGTGTGTAAATGTACGATGGCCAAAAACGGAGCTGACCACTTTCGATAAAATAGGAAATTTTCTCCCGATTTTGCTTTGTGTGTGGCAGATATCGGGTATTAATGCTCCAACCGCGCCTGACGCAGCCATAAGCACTGGATCAAATCCATAATAATAAGCCGCTGCCGTACAAGAAGCGATGCCTCCCATGATGTGTGTTTTTCCTGTCATTTGCCGCTTCTCCTTTTATCTTTTGCAAAAAATCTCTGAATTACAAATATATCAAGAGAATGTATGTTTGATCAACAGGACTTTGGACGATAAAAAATATCCCGCATAATTTTTCAGGAAAGAGGCATCTTAAACATGTACCTATTTTTTAAAAGAGGTGATACGAATGGGTTTCTTTAATAAAGATAAAGGAAAACGTTCCGAAAAAGAAAAAAACGTAATCCAAGGAGCTCTTGAAGATGCTGGTTCAGCTCTAAAAGATGATCCGCTTCAAGAAGCTGTGCAAAAAAAGAAAAATAATCGATAACCACATGCGGATAGAGCTTGGCTCTATCCGTATTTTCCATCTGTTCCCTTTGACAGATCATCCTTTCTTTGATAACCTTCTGGGAGTAACTGAATAATTAAATCCTCACTCTTTCTCAGTGAGGTAGAGGTTGCGCGGATGATAAGTCACACATGCCAGGCTGACAGGAGCTGTTAAACATGTGTAAAAGGCATCAGCGCCGAAGTGTGGAGAAAGCCGATCCTTCTCTATGCTGGGACTGTATCTGAATAAGTGCAGGACTGCCGCGTGCTTTTTCGCGGAGGGCTATCCGGAGATCAAGGGTGTGTGTTTCTTTAAGCATGGACTTTTGTTCAGGCTTTTTTTGCGTTTATATGATCTCGGGGTCTGGTCCGTACAAAGAATCATGGAGGTACTGGAATGGAACAGACAAAAAAATGGGGTTTTTGGTTATTAACGGCGTTTGTCGTTGGAAATATGGTTGGATCAGGAATTTTCTCCTTGCCGAGCTCGCTTGCTTCAATTGCGAGTCCGTTTGGAGCTACGTCCGCCTGGCTTTTGACAGGTGCCGGCGTGCTGATGATTGCACTTGTGTTCGGACACTTGTCCATTCGCAAGCCTGAACTGACAGCGGGACCGCAAAGTTATGCAAGAGCGCTGTTTTCTGACCCGAAAAAAGGCAACGCTGCCGGTTTCACAATGGTGTGGGGCTACTGGGTGGCGAGCTGGATCAGTAACGTGGCGATCATCACAAGTCTCGCCGGTTACTTGACTTCGTTCTTCCCGATCTTGGTTGATAAACGTGAGATGTTTTCGATCGGCGGGCAAGAGGTGACACTCGGCCAATTACTGACGTTTGCCGTATGTACGATCTTGTTATGGGGAACGCACGCGATTCTTGTTGCCAGCATTAACGGCGCAAGTAAACTAAACTTTGTCACAACGCTTTCTAAAGTATTAGGTTTTGTCTTCTTTATCGTTGCCGGTTTGTTTGTGTTTCAAACGGCATTATTCGGTCATTTTTATTTCCCGGTTCAAGGAGAAAACGGCACAAGCATTGGAATTGGCGGCCAGGTTCATAACGCCGCGATTTCTACACTGTGGGCGTTTGTCGGAATTGAATCCGCGGTGATCCTGTCCGGCCGTGCGCGCTCTCAGCGTGATGTGAAACGTGCGACAATTACCGGCTTGCTGATTGCCTTGAGCATATATATTATTGTGACTTTAATTACGATGGGTGTTCTGCCGCATGATAAGCTTGTCGGCTCTGAAAAACCATTTGTTGATGTACTCTATGCGATTGTTGGAAACGCGGGAAGCGTGATTATGGCGCTTTTGGCTATCCTTTGTTTATTCGGAACGATGCTCGGCTGGATTTTGCTTGGCTCTGAGGTGCCATACCAAGCAGCTAAAGCAGGAGATTTCCCGGCATTTTTTGCAAAAACGAATAAAAAGGGAAGTCCGGTTATTGCACTCATTATTACAAACGTCATGTCACAGGTCTTCATTTTCTCGGTTATTTCCCGGACAATAAGTGACGCATTTACATTTTTAACGACAGCGGCTACACTTGCATATTTAATTCCGTATCTTGTATCTGCAATCTACAGCTTGAAGGTAGTCATCAAAGGTGAAACGTATGACCAGCTGAAAGGCTCCCGTGTAAGAGACGGATTGATCGCAATACTGGCGTGTGCATACTCCGTGTTTGTTATCGTAACAGGCACAGCAGATTTAACGACATTTATCCTCGGCATCGGTTTATTCTTTGTCGGCTTAATCGTTTATCCATTTGTGAGTAAAAAGTTCCAGAAAGAAAAACATGCATAATGAAAAGACACCTGATTTGCTCAGGTGTCTTTTTTATAAAATCACAATTTCTCCTGTTAGGAATCCGTTCGTTAAATATGCAAAAAACGTTTTTCAGTCTCTCCAGCATAAAAAAACTGATCGTGATAAGGATGCAGCTTAATATGAATGGCTCAAAGAAAATATCCGATATGATTCAAATTGAGCTGTCCCTTATAAATAAGCAAAAGAGCCGCGGGCAGGCGGCTCTTTTGTTTATTTAGTCAAGCTTTCCGTAATATACTCCAGTTGTCCTTCTAATGAAATCGGGTCTGTGAAATAGAAGCCAATCGGATCCATCTTGTAGACATGGCCATTTTTAACGGCATTCAGGTTCTTCCAAATGGAGCTGTCAAATACGCCGCCATCATCACCGCCTGATTGCCATGGGCCCGCGAAAATGTAATCTCCGGCGAAATCAGGGAGCTTCTCTAATGAAATACTTGTATAACCTGGCCCCTGGTCAATGGCTTTTTCTTTTGTCAGCTTTGTAGCCTGCAGGCCGAGGTCTTTGTAAATGATGCTTCCGCCTCTTCCAAAGTCTTTACCAAATACGTAAATGTCTTTTCCGTTCGTTTGCATAATGGAAATGGTTTTGTCACCGACCGCTTTTTTGATTTTTGTTTTAGCGGCCGCAACTTTTTTATCCCACTCGGCCAGCCATTTTTCAGCTTTATCTTCAGTTCCCGTCATTTTTGCAAATTCTTTCAGCTGTTCGATGTTGTCGAGCTTATCGTATTTTACTGCGACAGTCGGCGCAATTTTTTCAAGCTTTTTAATATCAGCGCCCTGTGTTGTCCAGACGATAATCAGGTCAGGGTTCAAATCAATGACCTTTTCAACCGAAGTGCCGTCTCCGATGTTTTCAACGCCGTCGGTTTTTCCTTTGTAGTAAGGGTTTTTAAATACATTCTCAGGCGCACCGACAACGTTGATGCCGAGTGTTTTGAAGTAGCCGTAATAGCCGTCTGCCATGACAACCACCCGTTTAGGATGCTTCGGGATTTTTACATTTCCGTTTTCAGCCTTGTATGTAAAGGTTTCTGCGCCTTTTGAATCAGAGGCAGAACCTTTGCTTTCTGAGTTATTCCCGCAGGCTGCCAGCGCTGCAATCAATAACAGGGCAAAAAACGCGGCTCCGAGTTTCTTGTATATATGGGTCATATCTCATACCTTCTTTCTAAAAAAATAGATGAAAAAGAGAATCATTATCATCTGTGATTATACCACTGCAAGTGCCGGTTGACACGATATTTTTGCAAATGCATTTTCATTTTTGTTCAAAACACTCTATTAAATCAGCTGAAAAAAGTGATATACTGAAACAGCAATTGATAATCATTATCAGTAACAGAAAGGAAGTACGGCAGTTGAGTCAACATAAAAATATACGGACTGCATCAGAAAAAATCCAATGGACGTCAAGGACATATGGCGCGATTATCGTCCTTATTGCAGGTCTATGCCTGCTTTGCCTTGGCGCATTTTTATCCATATCCCTCGGTGCAGCGGATATTCATTTGCGCACTGTATGGGACGCCATTTTTCATTATCAGCCGACAAAGACATCTCACCAAATTATACATGATCTTCGACTGCCGAGAACGGCGGCTGCCGCGCTTGTAGGCGCATTGTTGGCAGTGTCGGGAGCAATCATGCAGGGGATGACGAGAAACCCTTTGGCAGAGCCTTCGATTATGGGTGTGACATCTGGCTCTGCGTTTGCAGTTTCGATTGCGTTTGCCTTTTTTCCCGGACTTTCTGCAATGGGGCTTGTGCTATGGTCCTTTGCGGGAGCGGGGCTGGGGGCATCGACGGTAATTGGCATAGGCATGTTTTCAAGGGGCGGACTTACGCCTGTAAAGCTTGCTCTGGCGGGTACGGCAGTTACTTATTTCTTTACCGGCATTTCAACTGCCATTGCAATTCGCTTTGATGTCGCTCAGGATATCAGCTTTTGGTACGCAGGCGGGGTAGCGGGTGTGAAATGGTCGGGGGTCCAGCTTTTGCTTATTGCAGGGGCTGTCGGTTTAACGCTCGCGTTTTTCATCGCCCGGTCTGTGACAGTGTTAAGTCTCGGTGACGATCTGGCGAAAGGGCTTGGACAATATACATCAGCGGTGAAACTGGTTGGCATGCTTATTGTAGTAATTCTGACCGGAGCTGCGGTTTCCATTGCCGGCACCATTGCATTTATCGGGCTGATCATTCCGCATATTACCCGTTTTTTGGTCGGTGTGGATTATCGGTGGATCATTCCTTGCTCGGCGGTGCTCGGTGCTGTTTTGCTTGTTTTTGCTGACATAGCGGCCAGACTCGTAAATGCGCCCTTTGAAACGCCTGTCGGCGCGCTGACTTCTCTGATCGGCGTTCCCTTTTTCTTTTATTTGGCACGTCGTGAAAGGAGAGGGCTGTAATGAAAACAAAAACAAACAAACCGCTTATTGTAATGGCTGTGACCTTTTTGCTTATCGTGGTGGTCTTTTTTATCAGTCTCAATTTGGGCGTTATCAAAATTGCACCGCTTAAAACGCTTCAGGTCTTTTTCGGCCAAGGAACGGCGCGTGATGAACTTGTCTTATTTGAGTTCAGGCTGCCTCGGATCATCCTTTCTTTGCTTGTTGGAGCAGGGATCTCCGTAGCTGGAGCCATTTTGCAAAGCGTGTCTCAAAATGAACTTGCCGAGCCTGGTATTCTCGGAATTAACGCCGGCGGTTCACTTGCTGTAGTGCTTTTTATATACTTTTTTCAAGGGTCAGCTTCAGATCTCAGCTTTTTCGGAACATTTATGCTGCCGTTCAGTGCTTTGGCAGGAGCAATCCTCGCTGCGTTTCTCATTTATATTCTGGCATGGAAAAAAGGCGTGACACCGATTCGGCTGATTTTAGTCGGCATAGGGGTGAATGCCGGATTCAATGCCCTGTTGCTGATTTTTCAGCTTAAGATGGACCCTCACGATTTTATGCAAGCCGCGGTTTGGATATCCGGCTCAATATGGGGGGCGAACTGGAATATGATCTGGGCGATTCTCCCTTGGATTGTGATCTTGCTTCTGTTTACTTTATATAAGGCACGCTATTTGAACATTATGCAGCTCGGAGACCAATTGGCGACTGGGCTGGGCACCGCTGTTGAAAGGGAAAGACGGATTCTTCTTCTGGCAGCGGTCACTCTTGCCGCTTCATGCGTGGCAGCTGCTGGGGGCATCGCGTTTCTCGGATTGATCGCGCCGCATGTGGCTAGAAGGCTGACCGGTCCACGTCACCAGACGCTGATACCGGTCTCCGCTTTCATCGGCTCATTCCTGTTTTTGCTTGCTGATACGCTGGCGAGAAATGTATTGGCACCATCAGAAATTCCGGTCGGACTTGTCATTTCCGTGCTAGGTGCGCCTTACTTTATTTATTTATTGATGAAAGCGAATTAGAGGAGGGGGCCGAATATGAATTCATTATCAACGGAACAGCTTGGAATCGGTTATGGCGACAGGGTGATTGTAGAGGATTTAAATATATCGATTCCTAAAGGGAAAATTACCACCTTAATTGGCCCGAACGGCTGCGGGAAATCAACGATTTTAAAAACAATGTCCAGAATTATGCGTTCACATGCAGGTGCCGTCTATTTAAACGGCAAAGCGATTCATAAAATGTCTACAAAGGACATTGCGAAAGATATGGCGATTCTTCCACAGACACCTGAAGCGCCGAGCGGCCTAACAGTGCACGAATTGGTGTCGTACGGCAGGTTTCCGCATCAATCAGGATTCGGCAGATTAAATGACGAAGACCGCCGGATTATCAAATGGGCGCTTGAAGAAACAGGCATGGCTGAATATGCTGAACGGCCGATTGAGGCATTGTCAGGCGGACAGCGTCAACGCGTGTGGATTGCCATGGCGCTTGCGCAAGGGACGGAACTTCTTCTGCTGGATGAACCTACAACGTATCTTGATCTTGCACATCAGCTTGAAATTCTGCAGCTGCTTGACAGACTCAACAAACAGCAAGGGCGGACGATTTTAATGGTCATTCATGATCTTAACCATGCAGCTCGTTTTTCTCATTATATGATCGCGCTCAAAAAAGGCACGGTCATCAAGGAAGGAACTGCTCTGGAGGTCATGACACCAGACATTTTGAAGCAGGTATTTCAGATTGATGCCGAAATCGTGACTGATCCCCGTACAAATAAACCTGTATGCTTGACATATGACTTGATTAAAAATGAAAAAGAGCTAGTTACTGTATGAAAAAATCCCGGTTTGAAGCCGGGATTTTTTTATTCGGCTTTGAAAATACAATTTTTCTATTTGATTCCGTCATTTCAATAAAAGGATTGCAAGTCTTTTTGAATTAATAGATAATATTGGTTAGAATGTTTCGAAAATATTACATAGTTTACAGAAAGAGGAGATCGTTGTGTCCAAGAAGAAAAAATGGCTTATTGGCGGTGCGATATGTGCCGGTGTGCTTGTATTGGCTGGGATCGGCACTGGCGGTTTTTACTTTTTTACCCAAATGAACCAAGTTGCTGTATCATCGGAGCCCTATGCTGAATCGGTCGCGGTATACATGGGAGGAGATTCAGAATCAGGCCAAACGTTTTCTGGAAAGGTTGAACCTGAGAAACAGCAGAAAGTATACATAGATTCAGAAAAAGGCAGCATTAAAAAAACATACGTCAAAGAAGGCGATCAGGTTAAAAAGGGCGATAAGCTTTTTGAGTATGAGGGCGAGGATCATTCTGATGAAGTGGAGCAAGCCAATTTGCAAATTGAAATGACAAATCTGCAAATCAACCGTTTGCAAAAATCAATAACGGAAACGGAAAAGAAGCTGAAAGTTGCAGGAAAAGAAGAGAAAACCCAGCTTCAAGATGAACTTGACCAAGCCAATTTCGATTTGAAAACAAGCCAGCTTGAACTGAAGCAGCATCAAAAAGAACTGGCTGGCCTGACGAAAAACAAAGGTTCCAATGTCATTACAAGCAAGCATGACGGAATCGTTCAAAGCGTCAATCAGGATATCGCTGACGGTGCAACAGGTGACCAGGCAACGGGCCCGTATATCCAGATTGTTTCGACGGGCAAATATCTGGTCAAAAGCCAAATCAATGAGCTGTTAATGGACACGATCAAAAAAGGCAGCAAAGTCAGGGTCACGCTGAAAACAGGCGGTGAGGGCGAGTGGAAAGGAAAGGTCACCTCGATCGGCAAGCTTCCAGCGGGAGCAGGCGAGGGTGAAGAATCAGAAAGCTTTGCTGATGAAGAAATGAACCCCCAGTCCTCTAACTATCCTTTCACCATTTTATTAGACAGCCATAAAGGTCTTGAAGTCGGCTATCATGTCAACATCGAAGTGATGAGTGATAATGCTGATGCGGATACGATCAAGCTGCCGTCCGACATGGTCATTCAGGATGACGGCGAACCGTATGTGTGGAAAGCTGATGAGAATCACAAAGCGGTTAAGCAGCCTGTTGAAATCGGAGAGACTGATGAAAATGACATGGTGGAAATTAAGAGCGGCCTGACGCCGGAAGATTATGTGATCTATCCTGATCCCGCGGTCAAGGAAGGAAAGCAGGTTACAGTCAATGCTGACACTGAATAATATTTCGAAGTCATACAAGCTGGGAAAAGAAGAAGTTCCAATCTTGAAACATATCAATCTGACTGTTCAGGCGGGGGAGTTTTTAGCTATTATGGGGCCTTCAGGTTCTGGAAAGTCAACGTTAATGAATATTATCGGCTGTTTGGACAGGCCAACCTCAGGAACCTATATGCTTGACCAGATCGATATATTGAAAGGGAAAGACGGGGCTTTAGCCGAAATTCGCAATGAATCAATCGGGTTTGTGTTTCAAACTTTTCATTTGCTGCCGCGTCTCACCGCGCTGCAAAATGTCGAGCTGCCGATGATCTACAATAAAGTGAAGAAAAAAGAGAGAAGACAACGGGCATATGAAGCGCTGGAAAAGGTCGGATTAAAAGACAGGGTCTCCTACAAACCGCCTAAGCTGTCCGGCGGCCAAAAGCAGCGGGTGGCGATAGCGAGGGCCCTTGTCAATCAGCCGAGGTTTATTTTAGCTGATGAACCGACCGGGGCGCTTGATACCAAATCAAGTGAACAAATTTTGTCACTGTTTTCCGAACTGCATCGGGAAGGCAAAACCATTATTATGATAACCCACGACCCGGACGTTGCCAAAAAAGCTGACAGAACCGTTTTTATCAGAGACGGAGAGCTGGTATTAGATGAGAGAGGGGAAATCAGCCATGCTTGAACATATTCGAATCTCCTTTCAATCCATTTTCTCTCATAAATTAAGATCGATTCTGACAATGCTCGGCGTGATTATCGGCATAGCGGCAATCATCGCGATTGTTTCAATGCTGAAGGGCCAAAGTGAGCAATTAAAGCAAAGTATGATCGGCATGGGAAACAACGCCATCAATGTTGTCTACCAGCCGTCTGGCGGAGAAGAGGAGAGCGGCGGCCCTCAGGTGTCGTATGCGTCCGCGCCGCCTGTAGCGGAAGAAACAGTAAAGGCGATCAAATCAGATCCGATGGTCAAAGGATTATCCTTATATTACTTATCAGAAGGCGCGAGCGTTTTTCATTTAACTAACGTTTCGTATCCCCAAGTGTATGGAGTGGACGATGATTACTTCGACATGTTTCCAATCCGAATAACCGAAGGGAGAAAGCTGACGGAAAACGATTTAAACAGCACACACCAAGTAGTGATGATCAATGAAGCTGTCAGAGATGAACTGTTTCCAGACGGAGAAGCTCTGCATAAAAACATTGAGATGAATGGTGTGCCGTTTAAGGTCGTCGGTGTTTTTAAAGAAAAAAATCAACAGGAAAGCATGTTTGAAGGCGACTATGCGAACCCGGTTTTGTACGTGCCAAAAAAAGTGTGGCCGCTTATTGAAGGGTTTGACGCGCCAACGCAGATTGCCGTGCAGGCTGATTCTTCTCAGCATATCCAAGAAGCGGGTGTAATGGCTGCAGATCTTTTAAATCAGGGACTGTCAGAAGCTGAGCTAGAAAAAGCAGAGTACAGTGTAATGGATCTTCAGGAGATCGCGCAGGAAGTGGAGTCCTTTAATCAGTCATTTGCATTGCTGCTTGGCGGAATCGCCAGTATTTCACTTTTGGTGGGCGGTATCGGCGTCATGAACATTATGCTCGTTTCCGTAACGGAGCGCACGAGGGAAATCGGAATTAAGAAAGCGCTCGGTGCTAAGCGGCGTGTGATTTTATTTCAATTTTTAACCGAGGCTGTCGTGCTGACAAGCATTGGCGGAATACTCGGTGTGCTGGCGGGCTTCGGCATCGCCAAGCTGCTGACGGTCATTTTTCCGATGCCTTTTATCGTCTCCATTCCAGCTGTTGTCGGAGCACTCATCTTTTCAATGGCAGTCGGCATTATCTTCGGCTTGCTTCCGTCTATCAAGGCTTCGAAGCTTCAGCCTGTAGACGCGCTTCGCTATGAATAAAAAGAACGCATCCAATTGGAATGCGTTCTTTTTTTAGCTGGGAAGAGCCGAGTTGCATTTGTCTAAAATCAAAAAAACGGCTGCGACAATCATTTCTTCTGTGGTGGACAGCCAGATGTCGCTGATCAATTGGTCTGTTGTATGAGCAGTCATCCACAAAAACAGCAGCTGTACGATGCCGGCAAGGAGAATGAATAGACGTTTTCCTGTCTTGAAAAATGTAAAGCTATGTATCATCAGCCTTTCAAATGGTTCAAAGCATAATCCGAGAACAAGAAATACCACGGCAAAAAGCAGGACATGAGCTGCTGAGCGGTAGCTCGTTCCCGCTAAAGAAAACAATATATAGATGACAGCAAAATAGGTCAACACCACTGCTGCTGCGGCCAGCAAGTACTTTATGGAGAGCCGCAATAAGCGTTTTGAAGGGTTTTGATGTTTCACTGGTTCAGCTCCTTATGAAGGCTTGCAGAGAACAAGTGCTCTCTGCAAGCCGCAAGTCTTTTATTTACTGCATTTCTTTTTCACTACTGGGTGCTTTTCTTTTGAAAGCACATCAGTAAAGTCTTTGCCCAAGTCAAGGTGCGCTTGAACAAATGTTTCAGGAAGCATGGCAAGCCATTGGTTTAAAGATACATCAGCATAATGGTCGTCTTTGAAGATTTCTAAAAAGACAAGCGGTTCATCCCCGATGTTTTCAACGTAATGACCCATTGCAAATGGTACATACCCGACATCACCAGCTTGGTAATTAAATGTTCTGGCATGGCCGTCAGATGCAAAAACGGTCATTCTAGCTTTACCGGAGATGTAGTATTGCCATTCGTGGGTATTCGGATGCCAGTGCAGTTCTCTCATGGCGCCGGGTTCTACTGTTACGAGCGCTGATGCGATGGTTTTAGACACTTTGAAGTTTGTCGAATCTGCAATGTATACTTTTCCTCCCTCAGATTCGATCGGCTCTTGTTCAAGAAGGCGGTAAGTAAATGGATAAGGCACTTCGCCATTTGGCCCTTCCACAATATCATCTTTTAAACTGCCAGGAAGTTGGTTTTCAAATATATATTTTTCTTTGCCAGGTAAATTGGCAATCTCTTCTTTTGTCACGCCGAAGTTCGCAGCAATGACTTCTTTTGGAGTGTGGGCAAGCCAATCTGTCAGCTGGAACGTGCTGTTTTCAGAGAATGATCCATCGTCAAACACGAGCAGGAACTCAGCTCCCTCATCCAGCGCTTGGATGGAGTGCGGCAGGCCTGACGGGAAGTACCAAAGGTCTCCTTCACCTACATCGTCAATAAAGCTGCGCCCTTTTTCATCTACAATTGTGACTCTTGCACTTCCGTAAATCATATAAGCCCATTCTGCTTCTTTATGCCAGTGAAGCTCGCGAATGGCGCCTGGCTTCAGCCGCATATTTACGGATGCAAGGTTTTCTGAAATCGGCAATTCACGTACTGTCACTTCACGGGCATATCCGCCTTTTTCTAATCGGTTATGTGTATCAGAGAACGAAAACTTCATATTGCTGACGGTGCCATGATCGGTTTCAGGCGGAACGAGCATATCAGGGTTTTGCCGGTCTCTTTCAATATTGCGCGGGATTTTTACCGTTGCTCCTTTGTCTCCTCTAATTGGCTGCGGAATGTCATTTTGTTTTTTCATGAAATGTTTCCTCCTTACATTTAAATGTGATAGCAGAAAGAGAAGGTGAAAGGCCTTTCGTTTCCCCTTCTGTTTTGTTAAGTGAAAAAAAACAGTGAAAAGTCAACTTCGATTGAAAAATTATTTTTTTGCATGATCTTTCAGTTCTGTCATTAGTTCTATTAGTTGATCAAACTTCTTTTCGAATCGGGTCAGCAGATACATTGCAATCAGCGCGGGAAACCCCAAATTGCCGATCTGTTTTACGACTTCCTCTATAAAAACCTGATCCATTGGAAAATACCTCCCTTCTTTTTCTGCAGTCATGTATGTAAGTGAAGGAAATCCGATAAAACGTAAACTGCTGCAAAGTATTTTGGAAGACACTAGTCGGAAAGTAGTAGTTTACTTTTTTTTGCTTTCCTTCATTTAATTTAGTAGGGAGGCGGTTTGATGGACTATCAAAGTCTTTTACGGTCAAAATGTAAGGAGATAATGAAGCATCCCATCGTGAAGCATTTTTTGAGCAATCCTCAGCATTACCGTTTGTTCAAAAACGTAATGGAAAGCCCTAACGAAAAAGATGCAAAATCATTGGACGAGCTATTTAAGCAGTTTTATAAAGAAATCCGCATCGTCAAGTATATGAATTCAATGATTCGCATCTTTTCTATTGATTTTGATAAGCGGGTTCGCAAAAATCAAAAACGGTATCCGCTGACGGTTGATCATCCGGAGGCAGGAGATCGGCTTCCTTCCGAAACAGGAAGCGATGCATTTGAAGAATTTTTAGACAGGCAGGATGATTTGAGCCAGCATGTCCAGGATTACCAGCTCTACCAAGCGATCCAGAAGCTGACTGACAAACAAAAAAGTGTGCTGACGAAAGTCTATCTTCACGGTGCCACGATGCAGGAGATTGCAGATTCATTAGGGGAGTCCCGACAAAACATCTCCAACATTCATAAAAAGGGGCTGGAGAATATCAGAAAGCAGCTAGCGGCGCAAAAAAAGGGGGAAAAGTAAGCTGTGGACGGCCAGTTTGAACAAAAAAAGAAACAAAAAGACGAGACTTATGACATTGAGCACCTGATTGCATGCTTTTCACCGATGATCAGAAAAAAACTCAGCAATACGTCCTATCAAGAAAGAGAAGATTTAGAGCAAGAGCTGAAGATCAAAATGTTTGAAAAGGCTGATATGCTTTTGTGTCAGGATGTACCGGGGTTTTGGGAGTTTATTTTGTACATGGTAGATGAGAACTCATAATATTTTCATATGAAAAAACATCAAAAGGGAGCGCTTGTTTGCTCCTTTTTTGCTGTTTTGATTTGCCAAGCTCCAATGTATTCAAAAATGTACCATAAATAAACGATATAATGATAAGATGAAAAAAACAGTGACAGAAAGGAACATAAAAGTGGAAAATGCGTCAATTTTAATCGTAGACGATGAGAAAGCGATTGTGGACATGATCAAACGCGTTCTCGAAAAAGAAGGTTATCGAAATATACTGGATGCGGCAAGCGCAGAAGAAGCGATTCCCGTTGTGAAGGCCAATAAGGTTGACTTGATTGTGCTGGATGTCATGATGGGCGGAATGTCCGGTTTTGAAGCCTGCACATTGATCAGAGAGTATTCAGACGCTCCGATTTTTTTCCTGACGGCAAGATCATCCGACGCGGACAAATTATCGGGCTTTGCGGTTGGAGCTGATGACTATATCACAAAACCATTTAATCCGCTGGAATTAGCGGCGCGGATCAGAGCGCATCTCAAGCGTACATATCAATCGAAAGAAACGAGTTCAAATCAAACCTACACATATGATTACTTTACTTTTTCTCCGCAAAATGCCGAGTTGATCGTAGGCGGGGAAGCCGTTGCCTGTTCAGCCCAGCTTCTGCAGCTTTTGCAGTATTTTTGTGAACACCCTAACGTGGTGCTTTCCAAAGATCAAATATATGAAAAAGTATGGGGCTATCCTTCCTACGGTGACAACAACACCGTCATGGTTCATATTCGCAAGCTTAGGGAGAAGATTGAGCGCGATCCGAGCAATCCGGAGTATATTGTAACCGTTCGAGGTCTCGGCTATCGTTTTATCCCAAATCCTGAAGGCAAGCGGTCATGAGGTTAAGATGGAAGTTTTTGTTTCACTTTTTCGGCCAGATGCTGATTGTGATCCTGCTGCTTACGGTTATGCTTGTTGCGTCGTTTTTCTATTTAGACGCTCGTTTTAGCGATGCGGAATCCAATTCAGGGCTGACGAAGGCAACGACCGACACACTTGAGGCATATCTCGATGTAAACGAAGACGGGACATGGGAAGTGGATAATTTCCTGAAGAAATCTGTTGATAAACAGCACGGCTGGATGCAAATCATTGATTCGGAAGGAAACACTGATTATTCCTACGGCGTGCCAAAAGACGTGCCGGGCACCTATACCAAGAAAGAGCTTTTGTCTATTTATAAAACCAAAAAGCTTCATAACTATAAACTGAATTATTGGGCCATCAATATTGAAGATAAGTCGTATCTTCTATTGTCCGGCTGGAAATCAAAAAGTGAACAGCTCCTGACTTCCGTTGAAAAGCGCGAACAAAAGATAGACTCACTAGCGCACTATAAGTCTAGTACCATCGACTATATTAAACGGAAAAAAGGCGCCATTTACCTGTTAGACAGCAATGGAAAGATTCTCGACAGCATCAACAGCACAAAAAGCGAAAGAAAAACGATGAACCAGCTGGAGCTGCTTAAATACAGCTCTAAGCCTTGGAACTATAAACGGGAAATTTCCGTTAAGATCCTCAATAAAGACAGATGGATGGTCGCTACGGTGCCGAACCCAGTCTATGTAACCGATCAGGAGTTTAACAAATCATTCCTGAAGGTTGTATTAAAAGCGATGTTTCTCGTGATGGCCGTTTTGTTCATGTATATCATTTGGATGACCGTTTGGTATATGTTCCGATTCGGGCTGCCGATTTTTCACACGATTAGATGGCTGGTCAATCTGTCAAAAGGGAAGCTTGAGGAACCCAGAAACCGGGACGGCCGTCCTGTCAGCAAAAATAAAAAGGGAAAAATCAAACAGCCGTACCGCTTCTTCGGTGAGATATTTGAATCAATGGATCAGCTGACTGAAACGCTGAGAAGGGATAAAAGAAACAGAGAAAAAATCCAGGCGACAAGGGAAGAATGGATTGCCGGTTTGTCACATGACTTAAAAACACCGCTCAGCAGCATTTACGGCTACAGCATGATGCTCGAGTCGAAGCAGTATGACTGGTCGCCGGAAGAAGTGAAAGAAATGGGGCAGGTTGTCAGAGAAAAATCTGAATACATGTCCAAGCTGATTGAAGACTTAAATTTAACGTATCGCCTGAAAAATGATGCTCTTCCTATTGAGAGAAATCTCACTAGCCTTATCCCGTTTTTTAAAAATGTCATTGAGGATTTTAAGAAAAATCCGTTTTCTGAAGGCTATGATATCTCGTTTGTATCCAAAGAAGAGCATATTGAATTTGCCCTTGATGAAGCGTGGTTCAGGCGCATATTAGAAAACCTCCTTGGGAATGCCGTGAAGCACAACGACAAAGGAACAGAGATTCAAGTCATTCTGGAGCAAACAAAAAATCATATATCTTTAAAGGTGAAGGACAATGGGAAAGGAATGGATGAAGAAACGATTACCCATTTGTTTAACCGTTACTACAGAGGGACGAACACAAAAGATTCAACTGCCGGAACGGGTCTCGGGCTCGCGATTGCCAAGGAGCTTGTCCATCTGCATAACGGAACGATCCATGTGAACAGCAGAATGAACATTGGAACGGTCATTACCATCCTTTTTAAAAAACATTAAACATCAAGTGGTTTGGACACCTCTTTGCCGGGAATAACAATATATAGACTGAAGCTAAAGAGGTGTAACACATGGATGCAGTATTGGAAGCAGACACTCGGGCAGTGATTGGTGAAGGCCCGTTATGGGATGAAGAGAACGGCCGCTTATATTGGGTTGATATCCTGGGGAGCGAGCTCCACATCTTTGACCCTGAAGAAAAAATCAACCGATCAATCAAATTCAAATCCTTTGTGACGGCGCTTGCGAAATATTCAAAGGATGAACTGATTATGACGATGAAGGACGGGTTTTACCTGTATCATCTTCGGGATGACAGCTTGGAAAAAATTAAACAGCCGAAGGACATGCATGAGAGCCTGAGATTTAATGATGCTAAATGTGACCCGTACGGAAGGCTTTGGGCGGGGACGACGAGCATGGAAGGCGAGCAAAAACAGGCGTCGCTGTACCGTTTGAATCTAGACGGCAGTCTTGTCAAAATCAAGGATCAAGTCTCCACCTCAAACGGTTTGGATTGGGACCGCGAGCGGAATTTGATGTATTACATCGACACGCCGACGCAGGAGATTGTGCGTTACAGCTATGATCCTCAAAGCGGAGATGTTTCGAATCCAGAACCTGTCTATCGTTTTGATCAGTCAGACGGATTGCCGGACGGCATGACAATTGACCAAAATGGCATGCTGTGGGTGGCGCTGTTTGGCGGCAGCCGCGTTGTTCACATTGACCCGTTTCAGAAAAAAGAAATCAATTCAATCAGCGTGCCGGCTAAATATGTCACGTGCTGCGCGTTCGGCGGCAGAGACTTAAAAACTCTTTACATTACAACGGCAACAGAACAAATGACAGAAAAAGAGAGATACGAGCAGCCTCACGCTGGAGGGTTGTTTTCAGCACAACTGGAAACAGGCGGATATCAGCCGGTACCATTTGCTGGAGACGTATAAAAAAAACGCATCCGAAACACGGATGCGTTTTTTTATACTACAGAGAACGGATAATGCCGCCTTCCACACGCTGTGCCGTGCCGTTAATGGCGGATGCGGCGTCAGACGCGAGGAATACGATTGTGTTAGCGACTTCTTCTGCTGTCGCGTATCGCTGAATAAGTGAGGTTGGCTCATTGACCTTGAAATAGTCTTTGATAAATGAATCTGTATCCTGGCCGGCTGCTTGTGCGGCACCTTCCATATAGGATGCCACGCCCTCTGTCCAAGTAGGTCCCGGGAGCACTGAGTTAACCGTCACATTTGTGCCTTTTGTCATTTCAGCCATTCCTCTTGAAAGGCTGATCAGCGCCGTTTTTGTCATTGAGTATGGAATCATCGTTGGCAGCGGTTTGACGCCTGCTTCACTTGCAATATTTAAAATGCGGCCGCTGTTTTTGGCAAGCATTTTTGGAAGGAAGTGACGGCTTGTCCGAACGGCGCTCATCACGTTCACTTCGAAATATTGATTCCACTCTTCATCTGTCACATCGGCAAAGTCTTTTACCTCGAAGAAACCAAGGTTGTTGACAAGGATATCGATATCACCGATTTCATTTACTTTTTCGATAAAAGCCGCTGCTTCATCTGTTTTTGACAAATCGGCAGCAGCACCGTGCACTGTTCCATAGCCAGAAAGCTCTTCAATCGTGCGATCGACAGTCTCCTGTTTGCGTCCGTTGACAATGACTGCCGCACCCTCTTGCAGAAAGCTTTTTGCGGCGGCTTTCCCGATGCCGGACGTCGAGCCGGTGATTAAGACGAGTTTGTCTTTTAGCTGTAAATCCATAAGAATCATTCCTTTTGATTGATGATGGTATTAAGTATACAAGATCAAATTTAGTGTTTACGAGGATTTTGCTCCCATACACAATACGGGGAAAAGTCATTCAGGACGCATATACAAGCCTGTCAGTCATATAGTATAATTACTCCGAAAAAAGGATACGAATGTCAAATAGGTGCCGGTCCGTGAACAACAGCCGGCTTAAAAGGGAAACCGGTAAAAGCCGGTGCGGTCCCGCCACTGTAATTGGCCAAGCGCCAAGAGCCAGGATACCTGCCTGTTTGATCAGCACGAATTCTGCGAGGACAGATGATGTGTAAACAATAGGCTTTTTTGTGTTGTTTACAGCATCTTTACCGTCGTAGAGATGCTTTTTTAGTTCGTTTAGGAGGAAAATATTATGAAAAAACGAGCCGGGATATGGACTGCGCTCCTGCTGGCTGCTGTTATGCTGGCAGGCTGCGGCAATCCTGCGGATCAGAAGGATTCAAAGACAAAACAAAAAACAGAAGCGTTTCCTGTCACCATTGATGATGCGTCAAACCAAGATGTAACCATCAAAAAAGAGCCAAAAAAGATTGTTTCATTAATGCCGAGCAACACAGAAATTACATACGCACTTGGCCTTGGTGACAAAGTGGTCGGTGTCACCACAAACGATACCTATCCAAAGGAAGTCAAAAAGGTTGAGAAAGTCGGAGATATGAATGTAAACGTTGAAAAAGTCATTTCTCTAAAACCAGATCTCGTTCTGGCCCATGAGTCTTCCATGTCAGCATCAGCGGATGCCATCAAACAGCTGAAGGACGCGGGCATTACAGTGCTGACTGTCAATGATGCACAATCATTCTCCGAGGTGTACAAATCAATCGAAATGATCGGAGAAGCTGGCGGGGCGGAGAAAAAAGCCGATCAGCTCGTGAAAAGCATGAAATCAGATCTAAAGGATATTCAAGAAAAAGCGAAAACCATTTCAAAAGACGAGGAGAAAAGCGTATTTATCGAGGTTTCTCCTGATCCTGACATTTATACAACCGGAAAAGATACGTTTATGAATGAAATGCTGAATGTCATCCATGCTAAAAACGCAGCTGCGGATCAGACAGGATGGGTGCAAATGACAGACGAGGCGATCGTAAAACTCAATCCTGATGCAATTGTTACAACGGACGGTGTGAAAGCGAAAGCTGTGGAAAAACGCGATGGCTGGAGCGAAATCAATGCTGTGAAACATCATCGTGTATATGATGTGGACCCTGATCTTGTGACACGTTCCGGTCCCCGTCTGATCGAAGGGGTCGAAGAACTTGCGGAAAGCATTTACCCGGATACGTTTAAGGAATAATCGTTATGCCGCATATATCATTGGTTTCTCATTTTTAGCCGTGAGCATCATCTTAGGAATTTCTTGCGGCAGCCTGCATATTCCTATTCCCGCTGTTTTTCGTGTCTTTTGGCATCAAGGTTTCGGCGGCTCTATCGGTTCTGATGATCCGATGTACACTAATATTATGATGAATATCAGACTGCCGAGAGTTGTGCTGGCCGCCCTTGTGGGGGCGGCTCTTTCTATTGCAGGGGCCGCTTTTCAAGGATTATTGAAAAATCCACTTGCTGATCCCTATACGCTAGGTGTGTCATCCGGTGCTTCAGTCGGAGCTGTTGTGACTCTGTTCTTAGGTCTGCACCTTCCTGTCATCGGAGAGTTTACACTCCCGGTTGTGAGTGTTGCCGCGGCACTTGCCACGATGGCGGCGGTCCTTTTCTTCAGCCGCCTCGTTCATGCTTCGATGTCTGTTTCCACCCTCATTTTGACCGGTGTAATCACTAACTCTTTTTTGGGCGCATTTATTTCTCTTATCATCGCCTTGACAGGAGACAACCTGCTTCCGATTGTGCATTGGCTGCTTGGCAGCGTCTCAATGAGGGGCTGGAGCTATGTTATTTTGTTTCTCCCGTTTTTTCTTTTGGGAACCATTTTATTGATTTTAAACGGTAGGGAATTGAACGTGATGACATATGGAGAAGATAAAGCAAAGCTTCTTGGAGTCAGCGTTCAGCAGAGGAAGATGATGATATTAATAGCAGGATCTCTTTTGACGGGAAGCGCTGTGGCAGTATCGGGTACGATTGGCTTTGTCGGCCTTGTGATTCCGCATATCACAAGGCTTTTGTGGGGAACGGACCATCGGCATTTACTGCCGCTGTCCGCCTTGCTCGGGGCAGGGTTTCTCGTTTTAGCCGATCTGCTTTCCAGAACCATCATTGAGCCGATTGAACTGCCGATCGGGATCATTACGTCCTTGGCGGGAGCGCCTGTGTTCGCTCTTATTTTAATTCGGCAGCACCGCGGGGGGAGAAGCTTATGATGAAGGCAGAAGGGCTGTCGGGAGGATACGGGGACCGCCGCCTAATCAACAATGTCAGCTTAACAGTGGAGAAGGGAGATTTTCTCGGAATTCTCGGCCCCAATGGAAGCGGAAAAACCACGCTTTTGCACTTGCTGACAGGCACGCTGCCGGCCAAGGAAGGCAGCGTTTATCTGGCCGGAAAACTGCTGGCGGACTATAAACCGAAGGAACTGGCGCAAATCATGGCCGTCCTGCCACAAAAAACGGAACAAGCCTTCACCTTTACCGTCGAAGAAACTGTAGCCTTTGGCAGATATCCATTCCAAACGGGGCTGTTCAGACAGCAGACTGAAAAGGATGAAGCCATTGTACAGGAAGCAATGGAGCAAACAGGAGTGGCCGCTTTTGCGCAAAAGCCGATTCGCGAACTAAGCGGAGGGGAACAGCAGCGGGTGTATTTGGCACAAGCTTTGGCGCAGCAGCCGCGTATTTTATTTTTGGACGAGCCGACTAGTTTTCTCGATCTGGCTTATCAAAAAGACCTGCTTGATCTGATCAAACGCCTGACGAGAGAAAGCGGATTGGCAGCTGTCAGTGTTTTTCATGATCTGAACACCGCAAGCCTGTACTGTGATGAGCTCATGTTTATGAAAAACGGTACCGCTGGGCCAAAGCAAAAACCGGAATATGCTGTTACAGAACAAAGCATAAAGGCGGTGTACGATACAGATGTCACCGCCTTGGTTCATCAAAGCTCACCTAAACCGATGATTGTGATTCAGCCTGAAAAAGATAGCGTGAAGCGGCAGTCTATCCCATTTGAAGCATTGCTCCAAGCGGGGCGTGATAACATTCTTCTGCAAACGGAAATCCCGCTTCGAACATTGTCCTCGACGCCTATCGGTGCAGGGTTTTCGTGGAGCAGGACGCTGATCCATAAACGGCTGCCAGATCAGCCAGATCCGATAGAAGGACTTACGGCCTGTCTTTCAGAAAGCGGTTTTCAACTGCAGGAGACGTGTGCGATGGCTTCTTCAGAAAGACTTGACCGTTTCGTGTATCGAACTTATGAAGACGGAGAGTTATCCGTTTTCATATGCGTTCAGACCGGCTTTTCGATTTGGATTTTGATTAACGGCTATGCGGCAGATCAATTCTTCATCAAAGCTCTTATGGCTGCCGAAGCAGAACGGACGAAAGTGCTGGGAGACGGAGGAGGCACAGGTGATATTCTCATCGCCGCGACTCAAACTCAGCAATCCGAAAACATAGAACAGCGGCTGAACCAATTGATAAAGAAAGGGACAGCTGAATGTGTAAAAGAGGCTGCTGAGTTGTTTGAATAAGTCTGTAAAGGAGATTCAGGGTATGAAACTATATACAAAAACAGGCGATAAGGGACAAACGGGCTTAGTCGGGGGCAGAACGGACAAGGACAGCCTACGCGTCGAAAGCTACGGCACGATTGACGAGCTTAACAGCTTTATCGGGCTTGCTTTGGCAGAGCTTTCCGGGCAGCCCGGCTTTGAAGATCTGACAGCCGAGCTGCTGACCATCCAGCATGAGCTGTTTGACTGCGGAGGCGATCTGGCAATCGTCACAGAAAGAAAAGACTACAAACTAACGGAAGAATCTGTTTCCTTTTTAGAAACGCGCATTGATGCCTATACAGCAGAAGCGCCGGAACTGAAGAAATTTATTCTTCCAGGCGGATCAGAGTGTGCTTCGCTTCTCCATATCGCACGCACCATTACAAGGAGGGCAGAACGAAGAGTGGTGGCGCTGATGAAATCGGAGGAGATTCATGAAACAGTGCTGCGTTATCTCAATCGTCTGTCCGATTATTTCTTTGCCGCCGCACGGGTTGTGAATGCAAGAAGCGGTATTGGCGATGTAGAATATGAAAGAAGTGCCATTGTGTTTCGGGACCGAAACAGCAGTGAATCATAAAAAGTGAAAACGAAAGCCGACGTGTTCAAATACATGCCGGCTTTTTTTGTTTTTCACTCTGTCAATTTCCCATTTTACGACAAAAAATGAACCTTATGAATTATTGACTGAAAAATGGAAAAATGAGATATTGTAATAAATAGATGTAAAAAATAGGCAACGGGGGGCTCTGATGGATGGTGAATTTAATTGAAAGTGATAGCATCTGGAAGAGAAATTTCAATTATCTGTTTTTCTCAAGAATAGTCAAGATATCCGGCGATATGTTCGCATTTAATTCAATATTATGGTTTTTAATTTATGACGGCAAAGGTGCGATCGGCACTGCTTTATTGATTGCTGTCACGTTTTTGCCGGAAGCCGTTCTGGCGCCTGTGACGGGGCCTTTTATGAAACAGACCACGCTGAAATTTTGGATGTACTTTTCAGATCTGACAAGGGCGGCGATTGTTTTGATTATCCCTCTATGTCATTTTGCGGGCTTCTCTCCGCTGTGGTTTGTCATGACGCTTATGATTGTGCATTCAGCTACTGGAGCTGCCTACAATCCCGCCTCTATCGCTTTGATTCCTCAAATCGTAAATGAACAGGGCATTCAAAAAGCAAATGCTGTGCTGCAGTCCTCCGCTCAAATTGTCAGGCTCGGGGCTGTCACATTATGTGGCGCTTTTCTCACATTTATCAGTCCTTCTTATACCATGCTTATCGCACTTGTGCTCTATTTGGTGTCAGGTTTTCTCGTTCTTTTTATTAAGTACACTGCGGTTGAATCTCAATCAGAGTCTGCGGTTGTTACACAGAGAGGCACATATATCGGAAGACTGAAACGCGGCTTTAGGCTCGTCAGAAAACACCAGATTTTATATCCGCTCGCCATTTACTGTATCTTTATGAATTTCGCGGCTGCCCCATGGGAAGCGCTCTCTGCCGTATACGTTGCGGAAGATTTAAACGGCCAGCCGATCGTATACTCGCTTTTAAAGGCCACCACCGCCGCGGGCGCGTTTTTATTAGGGTTTGTGCTGGCGAAAGTCAAGGTAAACAGGTACGGCTTGTTATTCGTCACTGCCGGTATTATTGAAGGATTTGCTTTCTTTATTACCGGGATGAATACCTTTTTGCCGCTCGTCTTTTTCGCTGCTTTTACCTTTGGCGCCGCAGTCAGTGCTGTTAATGTTCCTGAGTACACGATTATCCAGACGTCTGTGGATAGTGAGGATCAGCCGCAGGTTTACGCCGTTATACATATGATCTCCAATATTTCGATCCCAGCCGGAGCTGTCATTTGCGGGTATGCCGCTAATGCTTTCGGCTCAGGTAAAGTGATCGCTGCCGGCGGGATTGTCGAAATTATTGCGGGTATCGGAATTTTGCTGTTTACAAAACTGGCCAAAGCAGAAAGGTCCGACCTGATTAAAGAAAGGGAAGCAAGTGTTCATCTGTAAAGGGTTTTAAAACGCCATGCCTCGTGCATGGCGTTTTTTTGTGCCAATGGGTCCGGTGCGAGATACGACTCCGGTCTTATATAAAAATCAATCTCTGATTCGTTTTGCATATCTTCCAACTTGTATAAGATGAAGACAAGGAAAACGAAAGGAGGATCTGCATGAAGATAAACAAGAAAACAATAGGCGGATTCTTATTAATTGTATTTGGGATCTCTGTCTTTTTTGGAGGAGGAAGCTTCGGCTTTATCATCCCGCTCGCCATCGGGAGCTTGATGACATACGCAGGAATCAAAAGGTTTGCCGCGGGAAAAACCATCACGGGAATCATCGTGGGCGGTATCGGAGCCATTATGCTCATCTGCTCACTTCCGTTTGTCGTCGGAATCGCATTGGCGGCCGCTATGGTGTATTACGGCTGGAAGCTGATGAAAAACGGATCAGCTGATAACGGTGTATCATCTTTTGATCCTGAACCGGCTTCTGCTGCCTACCAATCTCACTTTGATGATGAATGGGAAGAATTTTTGAAGAAAAAATAATATCAATATATTAGGAGGAATTAGGTATGGTATTAAAAAGAATCAGAGATATGTTTGTTGCGTCAGTTCATGAAGGACTTGATAAAATGGAGAATCCAAAGGTGATGCTGAATCAATATGTACGCGATATGGAAAGCGACATCGCAAAAGCAAAGCAAACAATTGTGAAACAGCACACGATTGCCTATCAATTTAAGAAAAAATATGAAGAAGCCGCTGAAGTGGCTGGAAAACGGAAAAATCAGGCACAGCTCGCATTTGACGCAGGTGAAGAAGAACTGGCGAAAAAGGCGCTGACTGAAATGAAGTATTTAGAAGGAAAGGCGGCTGAGCATAAAGCTTCCTATGAACAGGCAAACAGTCAGCTGGCCGATCTGAAAGAGCAACTGGCTGCACTTGAAACAAAGCTTCAGGACGTAAAGGATAAAAAACAGGCGCTGATTGCGCGGGCAAATGCGGCGAAAGCTAAAGAGCATATGAATACCACATTTGACAAAATTGACAGTGAAAGCGCGTATCGTGAATTTTTGCGTATTGAAAATCGTATTGAAGAAATGGAAATCCGCGCGAATTATTCAAAGTCAGCGGAAGCCGGCACAGAACTTACACGTAAAGAATTCGCAGACGATGTAGAAGCGGAGATTGAAAAAATGCGGACACTTTCACTGCAAAAATCAGACCAGACACAAGCGGCAAATGAATAAGCGGAACGGGGAAGGATTTGCGGTCAAGTCCTTCCCCTTCCGCACGTATCAATTCGCAAGCTTTTCCTTTATAATAGAATGAATGAGAAGGATGAAACCGAATGAAAAAAATGCTTGGCAAACTGTTGATCACTGCCGGTATTCTGGTTTTTTTCGCTGTTGTCGTAAAAGATGTGTTTGCTGCAGGCCTAGGTTTCATAAATGGCACAGAAGCTGATTCAGCCAGCGCATCGCCGCGGGACATTGACAGCATGGTCATTGAGTCGGATAGCAAGGATGTCCGGATTATAGCGGAAGAACGAAGTGACATATCGGCAGGCATTTCAGGAGACTCAGGAAAGTTATTTGTTACTGAAAACAGAAGAAAACTGGAGCTGACCGTAAAGGAAAAAGAATTTCAATTTTTGAATGGATTTAACCGTTCAACTCTTATCGTCAGGCTTCCGTATGATTATAAAGGTGATCTGGCAGTACGAACCTCAAGCGGTGACGTGTCTGTGGCCGGGAATGACCATCTTGCGCTTTCCGGGCTGAACGCAGTATCTGCGAGCGGAAATACGAGCGTGACGGACGTCCGCATTCAAGATCTGAAAGTGAAGGCATCATCGGGGGATGTTTCCATTTCAAATACCGTCTCCAAAACAGCCGGCATTGATTTAGCTTCAGGGGACGCAAATCTGGTTCATGTATCAGGCTCTCTTGATGTGAAAATGACTTCAGGAGATTTTAATGCTGTATTGAAAAAGGTAACCGGTCCCGTATCTGTCACGCTGACAAGCGGTGATGCTAATGTAAGCCTTCCCCAAAACGGCAGCTTTGCAGTCAATGCTTTATCAGCAAGCGGTGACGTCAGTTCGCCGTATTCATTTGCTGATAAAGCACATAAAGAACAGCATCACATCACAGGCACGCAAGGAAGCGGCCAGCATCCAATCGACATCAAAACGGACAGCGGGGATCTAGCGATACGGTAGCACTAGGCAGAAGAAAGGAGGCGGACACCAGGAATGACAAAAAAACAGCTTCTCGGATTGATCATTGCTTTATTCGGCATCAGTATGTTTTTGCAAATTATCGGAATAGGCGATCTGCTGTTTTGGCCGCTCTTTTTTCTGATTGCCGGCTATTTCCTTAAAAAATATTCCCGTGATTGGCTTGGCTCCGTCATGTATATCTTTGCCGCGTTTCTATTTTTGAAAAACCTCTTCAGCATCACCTTTAATTTATTCGGCTATGCGTTTGCCGCATTTCTGATTTACGCCGGCTACAGGCTTGTCAAAGGGAAGCCGATATTCGAACCGAATGAGAAACAGGTCAACCTCAATAAAAAAGAACATCATGATCCGCCAAAAGATGTAAAACATCCCGACATGCGCAGCTTTTTTATCGGTGAGCTGCAAATGATGAAGCAGCCGTTTGACCTGAATGATTTAAATGTCTCTGGTTTTATCGGTGATATCAAAATCGATTTATCTAAAGCGATGATTCCTGAGGGAGAAAGTACAATCGTCATTAGCGGAGTCATTGGAAACGTTGATATTTATGTACCATCGGACCTTGAAGTGGCTGTCAGCTCAGCTGTTTTTATAGGTGACATCAATCTGATCGGCTCGAAGAAAAGCGGATTAAGCACGAAGGTATATGCCGCGTCAACCGATTTCAGCGAGTCAAAGCGCCGTGTCAAAGTGTCCGTTTCCTTATTTATCGGTGATGTGGATGTGAAGTACGTATGAGAAAAAAAATGCTTGCCAGCCTCCAATGGCGCGCCATCCGCATGACAACGGGAATCAGCCTGCTCCTTTTTGTTTGCCTGATTTCCTTTATGATGTTTTACTATCGGCTCGATCCGCTTGTTTTGCTGTCATCTAGCTGGTTCGGAATTCCGTTTATCCTGATTTTGCTTCTGATCAGCGTGACCGTCGGTTTCGCCTCAGGGTATATGTACGGCAACCGGTTGAAGACAAGGATTGATACATTAATTGAATCCATTTTAACCTTTGAAAACGGCAATTTCGCTTATCGGATACCGCCGCTCGGTGATGATGAAATCGGCCTGGCCGCTGATCAGCTGAACGAAATGGCGAAGCGCGTGGAGCTTCAAGTCGCATCCCTCCAGAAACTTTCCAATGAACGTGCGGAATGGCAGGCTCAAATGAAGAAGTCGGTTATCTCAGAAGAACGCCAGCGATTGGCTAGAGATCTTCATGATGCGGTCAGCCAGCAGCTCTTTGCCATATCGATGATGACATCAGCCGTGCTGGAACATGTCAAGGATGCTGATGACAAAACAGTCAAGCGGATCAGGATGGTAGAGCATATGGCAGGCGAAGCCCAAAATGAGATGAGGGCGCTGCTGCTCCATTTACGGCCTGTTACCCTTGAAGGAAAAGGGCTGAAGGAGGGCCTTACGGAGCTTTTGGACGAGTTCCGAAAAAAGCAGCCGATTGATATTGAGTGGGATATACAGGACACAGCGATATCCAAGGGTGTTGAAGACCACTTGTTCAGAATCGTGCAGGAGGCCCTTTCAAACGTATTTAGACATTCAAAAGCGTCAAAAGTAACCGTGATTCTGGGCATAAAGAACAGCCAGCTCCGTCTGAAGGTGATTGATAATGGAAAAGGCTTTAAAATGGACCAGGTGAAAGCCTCCTCATACGGCTTGAATTCTATGAAAGAACGTGCAAGTGAAATCGGCGGTGTCGCCGAAGTGATTTCAGTAGAAGGAAAAGGCACTCAAATCGAAGTGAAGGTCCCGATTTTTCCGGAAGAAAAAGGAGAGAACGAACGTGATTCGAGTATTATTGATTGATGATCATGAAATGGTCAGAATGGGGCTCGCGGCTTTTTTGGAGGCGCAGCCCGATATTGAAGTCATCGGCGAAGCATCGGACGGCAGCGAAGGTGTTCGGCTTGCTGTGGAACTGTCGCCTGATGTCATTTTAATGGACCTTGTCATGGAGGGCATGGATGGCATTGAAGCTACAAAGCAAATTTGCCGGGAGCTTTCCGACCCGAAAATTATTGTGCTCACTAGCTTCATTGATGATGACAAAGTGTACCCGGTTATTGAAGCTGGCGCGCTCAGCTATCTGTTGAAAACCTCAAAAGCGGCAGAAATCGCCGATGCCATCCGCGCCGCAAGCAAGGGAGAGCCGAAGCTGGAGTCAAAAGTGGCGGGAAAAGTATTATCCAGGCTGCGCCACTCAGGTGAAAACGCGCTCCCGCATGAATCGCTTACAAAACGGGAGCTCGAAATACTCTGCCTGATCGCAGAAGGAAAGACAAACAAAGAAATAGGCGAGGAACTGTTTATTACGATTAAAACAGTCAAAACACATATTACGAATATTTTATCAAAGCTGGATGTCAGTGACCGGACGCAGGCGGCGGTGTACGCACACCGAAATCATCTCGTGAATTAGGCGGCTGCTATTTGTTTGCGCCTTTCGTTCCGAAGTCTCTGACAATCACATTGACCCGGTAGTCTATTTCCGCATTGCTGAAATAATCATCATCCCATTTTCTTGAAATCTTTTTCCATTTTTGAGGATAATGAATTCTGACCTCGTTTCCCAGCCCGGTTACGTCCGCTTTGATCTCTTTCTGCAGCTTCTCTGTAATAAATGACGTTACTGTTTCGTGTACTCGTTTTTCGACTGTCTTTTCAATACTTTTAATATATGAATCCTTAAACGAGTCTTCATTGGGATTCCAGTCCTCAGATAGACGACCTTCAATATTGCGGGTAACGGTGAATTTGAACTTTCCGTCCTTGTATGCCGTCTTGATCTTCCGATTGCTTGAATATACTTCATAAGAAAAGAGATGGCCATCGCGCTTCAAGTCAATGACGCCTCCCTCGACAGTGCCTGAAAATAAGCTGATATTTTGAACCTCAATCGGGGTGAGGTCCCGGTGCCATAATTTATTTTTTATGATAGAGGCTCCGTTTATCGCGAGCTTGCCGTTTTCCTTACCGACATGAGGGATGAGGAATGAATCGTCAGAGGTTAAGTGTTCTGAGATCTCCCCCAATGTAACTGGCTCCATCGTTCTGATCGTCACCTTATTATTCTCTGTCAGATCATATATCACGTTGGATGCGGGTTCGCCTTCATCATTCATGTTAAATATATCCTTAGTTCGGCCGTTGGTGATAAAGACGTAGGAACTCCTCCTTGTTCCGTTGTCTCTGACAAACTGGTTAATAATGGCGTCCATTCCAATTTGATCCGCAATCACGCTTTTGGAAAGCAGAATGAGACGCAAATGCTGTGAAAACGTAGGCTTATGCTTTAATGCAGAGGTTCTCATCATTTGATGGACAGTTTTACCCTTTGTGATAGAAAGCTGTGTCGGATCAGATGAAGAGCCCTCCTTGGCGCTGATTATTTTCGGCACGAGAATTTGCTGTGTCAGCTCTAAATTTTCATCGTCAGGCTTGTCTAGCCCTACTCCGATCACTAAGCTTAATTCCTCGATATTCTCACTGTCCCAGCATCCGGACAGCAATAGGGTGCATATAAACATACATAAAATCCGGATTTTCATTTTGTTGTAATCCTCCTCTTGAGAGCTACAATGAAAAAGAGAATGAACGGAAGCAGAAACAGGGAGACAAAAATATAGCCAAGATAATCGCTATACATCATGACTTGATTGGCGTCATCCGGCCAGAGAGAAAAATAAAAGACCGTTATGCCGATAATCACCATGCTTGTTTTAGTCGATAATCCAAATGTCTTCTTTAGCCCGTTAGCGGCAAAGTATCCGTAAATGACAAATGTGGTGAAAAACTGGATAATCCAGACCACCAGTAAAAAGGATTCAAACCGTTCAATAAATATGCCTTTAAGCTCAAAGGACTGAAAGAGAGAAATAGTCGGCCAAATCAGCGTTTTCACCTCGGGAGCGGTCAAAGCTCCGACAACGATAATATACGTAAGGATATATAAGATAATCGGAATCAGAAATCCTAGAGACGCATATCTGAACGTGTATTTCTTTTTCTTCATATGTTCAGGAAGAAACAGCATCACTTCCATTCCTAAAAAAGAGATGGAAACGACGGTAAGGGAGTTTGCAATGGGTCCAAGGCCTTCGCCTAAAACAGGACGCAAATTATTGATATCAAAAATTTTAAAACTGATCCCGAACACAATCAGCAAAATAATAATGGTTACCGTTAAATAAAAGGGAAACAGCCGCGACACATCGCTTAAGCCCCCAACCATTAAATAAATGCCGCAGCAAATAAACGTTAAAATAATGACTTGAATTGGGGTTCTCTCCAGCAGGAAAAACTTCACCATTTCAGCCATTGCCCGTGTCTCGAAGCTGGCTACGCCGAGGAAATAGCCGCAGATCAAAAGGCCGATGATGCTGCCGATCCATTTCCCAAGCCCTTCCTTCAAATATTCAAAGAGTGAAGGGTATTGATGTTTTTTCTGAATGAGCGTGTTTAAATAAATGAAGAAAATAAAAATGAAACCTTCTAATATCAGCGTGATCCAGCCGTCAGGCGTATTAGCCTTAGTGGTCAGCGCTCGCGGCAATGTTAAAAGTCCGGCCCCAAGCATTGTATTTGCAACAATAGAAATACCTTGAAAGGTATTAAGTTTCAGTGGAGTCTGTTTTTGGCTCATTTGGATTATTCACCTCTTTTGGTTTGTTTTTAATTGGGAGACGGATAATGGAGTCATCCGTATTTTTCAGGCTAAAGAATCCGTTTGGCGAAAAATACGGAGACCCAAAGCTCGTTTGTCTCGTTAAGTGCGTATAAACGACAAGCATAAATAAAATAATGCCGTATAGCCCTAAAATAGCGGCGGAAAACATCGAAATAAAACGCAGCACCCGGAAAGACAGACCCATTCCGTATTGAGGAACGGTAAAGGATGCCAGGGCAATGACACTGACGACAATGACCATAATCGAACTGACGAGATTCGCTTCTACAGCAGCCTGTCCGATGACTACGCCCCCAACGAGGCCGATCGTCTGTCCGAGCGGATTGGGGAGTCGCAGTCCGGCTTCCCTTAGCAGCTCGATGGTTACTTCCATCAGCAGGGCTTCAAATATCGGAGGGAACGGCACGTTTTCCCTGTTCGCCGAAATCGTGACGGCGAGTGCGGTCGGCAGCAGCCCCTGATGGAAGGAAACAAGTGCTATATAAATCGATGACAAAAACAAGGTGATAAAGATAGAAGCAAAGCGCAGCGACCGGATAAGAGATGCTGAAATCCAGCGTTCATAGTAGTCATCCGGGGATTGCATCAGGATGCCGAGAGAAACCGGCACCAGCAGCACAAATGGTGAACTGTCGACCAAAATTGCCACACGGCCGTTAAACAGGGCTGAAGATACTTTGTCAGGTCTTTCCGTATTTTGTATCTGCGGAAATGGTGAATATTTATTATCTTCAATGAGCTCCTCGAGCGTTCCGCTGTCCTGGATATCTTCCAGCTGGATATTTTTAAGCCGCGCCTTCACTTCTTTTATGACGGACTTTTTTGCTTTGCCTTCAATGTACATAATGGCTGCAGGCTTCAGCTTGTTTTCGCCGATCATGATTTTTTTGGTGATCAATTTCGGATGAGAGGTTCTTTGTCTGATCAGAGCGAGATTTGTATCAATATCCTCTACAAACGCTACTTTTGGGCCGCGAACCACTTTTTCAGTTGTCGGCTCTGTCAGGCTTCTTGTTTTTTTCTTTCCTGTGGTCAGAATATAGGCTTTATCCAATCCGTTGATAAACACAGCACAATTGCCGTTGAGAATCGATTCAATCGTTTTTTTTGCAGTTTCAACAGGTCTTGCGTCAAGCTGGTCAAGGCGTTTTTTGACCTGGTCAAGCGTTAAGGTCTCCTCATCTTTAATCAAAGTTTTAATGGCTTCTGACACCTTATTCTCATCAGTCATTTCACTGAAATAGAGATAGTAAAAAACCAGTCCGTTCGCAAGCATTTTTTTGTTTTTCACCAGATCATCGTTTTCTTTTAATTTTGGCAGCACCAATGCTAAATTATCGTGTATATATTCCTTAAACTCTGTTTGTTCCAATGAGGTCACCTCTTATCCAAAACCTTAGTAGAGGTTATCTTTTCCTGTTAAAAAAATGATATACTGTGTTAGAGTATTTCATGGAGTAAGTTTTTTTATGAAAGCGGAGGATACGAAGTGGCACAGGTAAGGCTAGCTGGAAAACAAGAAGAAATTGAACAGCTCATTAGATCATTTGAACAGCATTATGATGTCTCTTATACATCAAAGGAGTACGGCAGGACAAATCCAAAATACAAATATTCAAAGGATTCCCGCGTATATCTTGAATTAAAATTAAAATCTGCCAAGATCGAAAAATAAAAAGGATTTTTTGTGTCATTGGCGAATTATGATCTATTGAAGCAACCTTTATGGAGGGATACATAAATGGAATACAGAATTGAACGAGACACCATGGGAGAAGTAAAAGTTCCTGCTGATAAATTTTGGGGCGCCCAAACACAGCGAAGCAAGGAGAACTTTAAGATCGGTTCTGAAAAAATGCCGATGCGTGTTGTGAAGGCGTTTGCAATTTTAAAACGAAGCACTGCTCTAGCTAATAAACGCCTCGGCAATCTGGACGCTGAAAAAGCAGAAGCGATTGCAGCGGTTTGTGATGATGTGCTCAAAGGCAAGTACGATGACAACTTCCCGCTTGTCGTATGGCAGACCGGAAGCGGCACACAAAGCAATATGAACATGAACGAAGTGGTAGCCAACCGTGCGACTGCTTTATTAAAAGAGAAGAACTCTGATCAAACGATTCATCCAAATGATGACGTGAACCGAAGCCAAAGCTCAAACGACACATTCCCGACTGCGATGCATGTTGCCGCTGTTTTGGCTGTTTACGAGCAGCTTGTGCCGGCGCTTGATCAGCTTCGCAATACACTGGATGAAAAAGCAAAAGCATACAATGATATTGTCAAAATCGGACGCACGCATCTTCAGGATGCTACGCCACTGACCCTCGGACAGGAAATCAGCGGATGGGTTCACATGCTGGACCGTTCGAAGGAAATGATTTTGGAAGCGACAGATAAAATGCGTGCGCTTGCAATTGGTGGAACGGCTGTCGGAACGGGTATCAACGCTCACCCAGAGTTTGGAGAGCTTGTCTCAGAAGAGATCACTAAGCTGACCGGCCAAACGTTCAGCAGCTCGCCGAATAAATTCCACGCGCTGACAAGCCATGACGAAATCACTTATGCGCATGGCGCATTAAAAGCGCTTGCGGCTGACTTAATGAAAATCGCGAACGATGTCAGATGGCTCGCAAGCGGACCCCGCTGCGGCATCGGGGAGATCGTCATTCCTGAAAATGAGCCGGGAAGCTCTATTATGCCTGGTAAAGTCAACCCGACACAAAGCGAAGCGTTAACAATGATCGCAGCGCAAATCATGGGGAACGATGCGACAATCGGCTTTGCGGCGAGTCAGGGGAACTTTGAACTGAACGTGTTTAAGCCTGTTATTATTTACAACTTCCTGCAATCTGTGCAGCTGCTCAGTGACGGCATGAATTCATTCCATGATAAATGTGCTGTCGGTATTGAGCCTAATAAAGAAACCATTCAGGAAAACCTGTCAAATTCATTAATGCTTGTTACGGCGCTGAACCCGCATATCGGTTATGAAAACGCGGCGAAAATCGCCAAGCTTGCCCATAAAGAGGGATTGACGCTCAAAGAAGCAGCTTTGAAGCTTGAATTGCTGACAGAGGAGCAATTTAACGAAATGGTTAAGCCGGAAGACATGGTAAAACCAAAGGCGTAATAGGAAGAAAGAACGGCTGCTTTTTAAGCAGCCGTTCTTCTAAATATGTTGCTGTTTTAATAAATATTTAAGCTGTTCCGCATCTTTGGCGAGAGCTTCAGACTCCGTCAGATTATGAATCATTCCTTTTATGATCGCCAGCTTCGGTGTTTTTTTCTTCATTTCTGCTTCAAGTATGTCTAAGCTCTCCGATAATTCAAGAGAGGAGTTTGTGTTTAAGCTGTTAATTTTGTCACGTAGGCTTTTCACAATTGATTCAGTCAGCGGGTCAGGCCGTCCGTGCGTAAGAGGCCCGAATAAAGAGCTAGCGTCTTCCAATGTGATGAAAGGCTTATCGTTTCGTTCAGACATGCCTTTTACCATATCATCAATTCGATTCATAATGATATTAGCTAATTGAGACGGCTTCACAGTGTACCCGAGCAAAATCATGCATTCCAGGTAAATCTGGCTGATGCCCTCTATTAAAAAACAAAGCTCAGCAGTGTAGGGTTCCGCTTTTTTTCCATAGATGTTCAGCAGGCTGTCGATATGAAATTGAAGTGAGGACTGGCGGATTTTTTTTGCGCATTGCTCCACTTCTTCTGTGTAAGGCAGAGAACCCTCCTTCAACTGCATGCTGATAAAATCTTTGTGTTCAAGAATGTTTTCATAGAGGACGGTCAGCTGTTTACGGTAAGCCGTTCTGGGGCTGTCGCCCTTCGTTTTAATATTTAAAATTCGGGTAAACGTTTTATCATAATAGTAGTTCAGCATAGAGAGAAGAAGCGCTTCTTTCGAAGGAAAATAAATATAAAAAGCGCCTTTAGATATTTTGCATTCTTTTGCGATTTCCTGGACTGATGTTGAGTTGTATCCTTTTTGGGCAAATAGTTTTAAGGCTGTTTCAATAATCAGTTTTTCTTTTTCCTTCAATGGTTCCACCCTTTCGGAGCCCGGAGGCCTGCTAGGATATGACCATATAGTCACACCGTCTGTTATAAAATTAACCTTATTGTAACTTGTTTTTTTATCATGTATTATTTATATTATAAATTGAGATGACCGAATGGTCAAAGCTCAAGTGAAAGGGTGAATCTAGAATGAGAGAATTGGACGAAATGATCAGCCGCTTGCGAAACAGAGGAATCAAAGTGGAGAAAGTCAAATATCCGAAGCAGACCTTGTCAGAGAAAAAATGGGTTCATCAATGCAAACAGCCGCTCAAAACAAATTACAGAGATTTTAACGGCTATTCTTTCACATAAAAAAATAGACTGCAAAACATCTACAGTCTATTTTGGCACTGCTATGCGGTATGTTACACCCGTTTTGTCATTTTCAATTGAGATAGATGCCTTATGAAGAGTTAAAATTCGTTTTACGATGCTTAGACCAATGCCGAATTCGCCTTTCTTCCCTTTATTAAAAGGCTCATAGAGGCTGGAGAGCATCTCATCTTCAATATGCGGACCGTCATTTTTAATGGTGATCACGATATTTCGATCATCTTGTTTCATGCTGATTTCTATTTTTGTCTCAGCATAGCGGATTTGATTTTCCAAAATGTTTTCGAGGAGTTTGTTCCATTGCTCCGGATCGCCCGGCATCAAAATATCCTCTTCTACATCAATTTCCCACGATAGTTCTTTCCGCGCCCACTTCAATCGTTCGATGACTTCTTCTGTCACTTCCACAATACTGAACATGTCGTGCTGCACTTTTTGCTTCGCTAAATAATCCAGCTTCGTTAAATATAATAAATCCTTTATTTTTTTCTCCAGCTTAAGGGCTTCGCATTCAATAACATCTACAGTGTTTTCAAGGTCTCCTTTAGGAAAAATCCCGTCTTTAATTGATTGTGTATAGCCTCTGATGACCATGACCGGCGTTTTTAAATCATGAGAGATATTTTGCAATAGAGTTCTTTCTGTTTCATCCTTTTGCACAAGCTTTTGGCGCATCTCTTCGATGGTATGGCCCAATTTGCCGATTTCATCTTTCCGATCCACTTTTACTGGGTCATCCCAATCCTGTTCAGAAATCCGTTTGACGTGTTTTTCAAATGATACAAGAGGCCTTGATAAATACTTTGCAAGCCAAATAGCCGGAATCCAGCTTAATAAAATGACGACAGCTATAATAAACAGAAGCTGTTTGAACAAGGTATAGGCCAAATCGTCCCGATAAGAATCAAGCGCGTAAGAGAGCATCATCGCTGATTGTCCATTGACGGAAAGTCCCTTTTTAATGACAAAAAACACTTTCTCTCCATTGACGTCGGCGCTGTAACGTTTCTTTTTAGCTTCCTGCTTATCAGCCAGCTTGTACACCTTGTGGATAAATGAAGATGACAGAATGCTTAAATCCTTGTCTGAAGAAGCCTCTTCATTTTCAGGAAGGAGCACGTGCTGTACGGAGCGGACAGTTGTCGGCGCCGTCGCTTCCTCGCTGTAATAGCGCCTTTCAATCGAACCTGGCAGGCGGTACTCTGTCAGCACATGCTGCTCATTTTCAATCGTCGTATACGTTTCATTAGTGAAAAAATCTCGCAGCGTGTTTGAAAATAACACAAGCAGTAAAATCGATATCGCTAACAGGATGCCGGATATGACAACCCATATCTGAAACGCGAGCGGCTTGTTTTTCATGATGACATCATCCTGTAGCCGAAACCGTAAATCGTCTCCACCTTCAATTCAGGCATCTTTCTGCGCAGTCTCCGGACGAGATCATCAACGACCCGATCTGTTCCGAAGTAGTCATGTCCCCACACTTTTAGGAGGATATCCTCACGAGAGTATGGATGCCCTTTATGATGGATAAATAATAGCAGCAGATCAAATTCCTTTGACGTCAAATTGATGATATTCCCGTTTTCGTCATAAACCTCGCGGGCGTCTTCAGCAACCCGATACGAGGAGACGGCAATTTCATTTTTTTGGACAGGAGGAGCTTCCTTATATACGAGCTGCAGCAGCTTTTGCACACGGATAATCAGCTCCCGCGGCAGAAACGGCTTGGAAATGTAGTCATTGCTGCCAAGCTCTAAGCCAAGCACTCTGTCAATATCCGCATCTCGGGCGGAAATAAAAATGACCGGCACGTCAGGATCTTTCGCCTTGATTTCTTTTATTAATGTATAGCCGTCGGTATCCGGCAGCATGATATCGAGAATCCATAGGTGGGGAGACGGTGTCATTTTCTTTCTGGCGTCTTCACCTTTCGTAAAAGATGTAATGTTCCAGCCCTCATTCTCTAAATACTTCGTCAGCAGTTCATTCAGGTTATCCTCATCTTCAACTAGATAAATGGTGTATGACAAGGCTCTTCACATCCTTTCAACGTCATTATAAACTAGTTTTAACATACGGCAGGCAATTTTCATAATTTCACATATTCTTTTCATTTTTATCCCACAATGTTTGTTTATGATATGTATAAGGGAAGAAAGGAAGAGAAAAAGAGCGAGGAAGATGTAGGATGATCAAACATATTCTATTTTGGTGCTTTGCTTTTCTCCTCATTATTGGGACAATTGAACTTGTACATGCGATGAATATGTAACGATAAATGAATAACCGTTAAAGGAGTGTAAGAACATGGATTATCGACGTGATGGCCAAAACGATCAACATCAAACTGAACCTTCACATACAGAACAGCAGAATACAGAAAACCAGAAGCTGATTGGACATTCTGAACAAGAATTGCTTGACGCGCCTGTGTCGTATGAAGCGGGACGGCAGGAAACGGCTTCTGCTTTAGAAATGGAAAAGCAAGAAACGGCTGTGAAAAAAGAAAAGAAACGGAGAGCCGCATGGCTGAGCCCGATTTTAGGCGGTATTATCGGCGGGGGCCTCATGCTTGGCATCGCGCCTTATCTGCCGTCAGACCAAAATCAGGCGACCGAAACCGCTTCCGCAAATAAACAGGTGCAGTCTGATAATTTTACAACGGCGCCGATAACGAACGCATCAAACATCGCTGATATGGTAGAGGATTTAGAGCCTACGATTGTCGGAATCTCAAATATCCAAACCTCTCAAAATAACACATTCGGCACGGGAGGAGGCTCCAGCTCAGAAAGTGAAAGCGGAACCGGGTCAGGTGTTATTTTCAAAAAAGACAGCGATAAAGCGTATATCATTACAAACAACCATGTCGTTGAAGGCGCGAACAAGCTGACTGTTACGCTATACAACGGAGAAACGGAAACTGCCAAGCTTGTCGGCAGCGATACCATTACTGATTTGGCAGTTTTGGAAATCAGCAGCAAGAACGTCAAAAAAGTGGCGAGCTTTGGTGATTCTTCACAGCTGCGCACTGGCGAAAAGGTAATCGCTATCGGTAACCCGCTCGGACAGCAGTTTTCCGGTACGGTGACACAAGGCATCATTAGCGGACTGAACCGGACAATTGATGTGGATACAACACAAGGGACGGTGGAAATGAACGTGCTGCAAACCGATGCAGCGATCAATCCGGGGAACAGCGGAGGCCCATTAATCAATGCAAGCGGCCAGGTCATCGGCATAAACAGCTTGAAGGTGAGCGAAAGCGGCGTGGAATCACTTGGATTTGCGATCCCAAGCAATGATGTCGAGCCGATTGTTGACCAGCTGCTGCAAAACGGGAAGGTGGACCGTCCGTTTTTAGGCGTGCAGATGATTGACATGTCACAAGTTCCTGAAACCTATCAGGAAAATACGCTCGGCCTGTTTGGAGATCAATTGGGCAAAGGTGTTTATGTAAAAGAAGTTCAAGCAAATTCACCGGCAGAAAAAGCAGGTATTAAATCTGAGGATGTCATTGTCAAACTAAACGGTAAAGACGTGGAAAGCAGTGCGGATATCCGTCAGATCCTTTACAAAGACTTAAAAGTCGGAGATAAAACAACAATCCAAGTGCTGCGAAAGGGAAAAACGAAAACGTTGAACGCGACACTGACCAAGCAGACAGAAAGCAGTTCAAGCTAAGAAAAAAACAAAAAGCTGAACCCAAAATAGGGTTCAGCTTTTTTTATCCTAAGTAAGAGGAAAGCATCCACACTTGTTTTTCAACTTCTTCAATTAATCCGACAAACAAGTCCGCTGTCGCATTGTCTTGATTTTCTTCAGCCAGGCCGATCACGAATTTAGATTCGCTGCAGATTTGTTTGTAGTCGTTTACCAATGCTTGTACCATTTCTGAAGCTGATGTTTCGTTTCCGCCGTCTGTGATAGATGCATGCTCAGTGTATTCTTTCACTGTGGCAACAGGCTGTCCGCCAATCGCCAGCAGGCGCTCAGCGATGGTATCCACTGTTTCAGCCGCATGGTCATAAAGTTCTTCAAATTTCTCGTGCAATGTAAAGAAATGAGGCCCTTTCACATACCAATGAAAACGGTGGAGCTTAGAGTATAAAAGAAACCAGTTTGATAATTGTGTGTTCATTGAATTCTCAACTAATGTTTGATTTGTTTTTGCATTTTCAGTTTTCATAAGATAACGTCCTCCTTGTGATCTGTTGTTTTAATTATACCATATACTAAATAAAAATCAATACTAAATTATAATAATTATAATTTAGGTTATTTGAATAGCTTTTTCTTCAGGATAGACTCCCACGCAGACCAAGGAAAAAGCGATCGGAATAGCAGGGTGAGCTTGATGCCCTTTCCGATCGGGTATCGCAATTTCTTGATGTGCTGTTTTGTTGCCAATTGATAAATGAGGTCGGCAACCTCTTGGGGATCTCCGCTTTCTTCTCCGTTTTTTTCAACGTAGGAAAGGATCTTTTTATAGTATTGATGATAGGCTGAATCGTCAGCAGGCACCGACATAAAATTTGATAATGACGTTGACCAGATCGATGTCTTGTATGAGCCCGGCTCGATCAAAGCGGTTTCGATACCGAACGGAAGCAGCTCGATACGCAGGCTTTCAGAAAAACCTTCCAATGCATGCTTAGAAGAAACATATGGTGACAGCGCTGGGAATCCGGTCAGTCCGCTGATGCTGCTCACGTTTATAATCTTTGCGCCGCCATGCTTTCTTATGTAAGGGAGAACGGTTTTTGTCACATGGATCACACCGAAGACATTCGTTTCAAATTGTTGTCTGAAATGTTCCATCGGCACATCCTCGATAAATCCTCCATAAGCCGTTCCGGCGTTGTTAACGAGTAAGTCGATCGGGGCGTAAGCACTAACAGCTTTTCCGAATGAGACTATAGATTGTTCATCGGTGACATCGAGAGCTGTAATGTGAATAGAATCAGACACATTGTGTGCTGCAGCCAATTCCCGAAGCTGTTCCGCTTTTTCAGGCTGTCTTGATGTGGCTATCACGAAAAATGATCGGGCAAGCTTTACAGCTGCCAGCAGACCGAAGCCGCTGGACGCTCCCGTTACGATTGCTATTTTTTTATTCATCCTATCCCTCCTATTAAACTGCTACAGCTATTGTACTATCCTGAACAGGAGATGACGCCTGTAAAAAGAAATTTTTATACAACAATTCAGAATTGTTCTATAATAGAACGAAAGAAGGAAAGGGGTTTTGTGATATGGCGCTGCAAGGGGTAGGCCAAAGATGGGATCTTGATTCATTTTTTAAGGGCGGGAGCCAATCGGAAGAATTCAAAGGTTATATTGAGAAGCTGTCACAAAGTCTGCGTGCATTTCAAGACAGGACTGATGCGTTTCAGGTGCCTGAATCGCCTGAAGAGGCTGAAGGGCTGACCGCGTTGCTTGATTTATTCGAACAGACATCCGTCAAGCTTCAGCAGGCCGGCGCTTTTGTTGCTTGCCTCCAGGCCCAGAATATCAATGTCCAAAGGCTATAGAGCATCAGGCGCTCATGAATCGGCTTTCCGCAGATTTTCAATCGTCGCTCGTTACATTAGATCATAAACTTGTGGACATTAATCAAGACGTGTGGAATGAATTGTTAACAAAACCGGGATTAAGAGATATATCTTACATATTAAATGAAAGAAGACAGAGGGTTGCCGAAAAGCTTAGCCCCGGTAAAGAAAAACTGATCGGGAACCTTGCGGTGGACGGATATCACGCTTGGAGTGACTTATACAATATGATTGTCGGGAAAATGACGATCCCGTATGAGGAAAACGGTGAAAACAAGCAATTGTCTGTCGGTCAGGCGGAGAATATGATGGACCATCAAGACCGTGCTGTCAGAAAAACAGTATATGAACGTTTCCGCCAAGCTTGGGAGAGCAAGCAGGATCTTTTCAGCAGCACGCTGAATCATTTGGCGGGATTCCGGCTTGAAACCTATAAAGCGCGTGGCTGGGAGAATGTCCTGAAGGAACCGCTGCAAATCAACAGGATGAAAAAAGAAACACTTGATACGATGTGGCAGGTCATCACTGAAAACAAGAAGCCGTTCGTTCAGTTTTTGAACCGGAAAGCATCCATGCTCGGCCTTGAAAAACTCAGCTGGTACGATGTCGAGGCACCGATCGGTTCTGACGGAAAGGTCTATTCGTATGATGAAGCCGCAAATATCATTACCAGCCAGTTTTCAACGTTTGGCAAAAAACTGTCCTCATTCACTGAAAAAGCGTTTCGGGACGGCTGGATTGAGGCGGAAGACAGGAGCGGAAAAAGAGTCGGCGGCTTTTGCACCAGTTTTCCGGACAGCGGGGAATCCCGGATTTTCATGACATTTTCGGGAAGCGCCTCAAATGTCTCTACCCTTGCGCATGAACTCGGGCACGCGTTCCATCAGGAAGCAATGCTCAACGTCAGGCCGTTAAACCGCTCCTACGCCATGAATGTTGCAGAAACAGCTTCAACGTTTGCAGAGATGATAGTCGCGGACGCGACTGTCCAGCAGGCCGAGACCAGGGAAGAAAAGCTTGTTCTTCTGGAGGATAAAGTGCAAAGAAGCGTTGCGTTCTTCATGAACATTCACGCAAGATTTCTATTCGAAACGAGATTCTACGAGGAACGAAAGCGGGGAGTGGTACCGGCCAGCCGCTTGAATGAGCTGATGGAAGAGGCGCAAAGAGAGGCATACTGCAATGCGTTAGAAGAATATCATCCGCTTTTTTGGGCATCAAAGCTTCATTTTCACATCACGAGGGTGCCGTTTTACAATTTCCCTTATACATTCGGCTACCTGTTTTCTCTTGGCATTTACGCGCTGGCGCTTGAAGAAAAAAATGCATTCGAAGAGAAGTATATGGCGCTATTGCGCGATACGGCTTCTATGACAGTGGAGGATTTGGCGATGAAGCATTTGGGCGCTGACATCACAAAGCGCGATTTCTGGGAGAATGCCATCAAGCTGGCTGTGCGTGACGCCGAAACCTTTTTACAAATGACCGAATCTTAAAGAAAAAGCCGTGGCGTTAAATGCCCCGGCTTTTTCAATTCTTCTCTGAATGAGGATTTCATTCTCTGGATATACCTAAAATAAATGGAATCCTACAGGGGGGAAACATATGCATTTGATCAGAGCAGCCGGGGCTGTATGTCTCGCAGTGGTTCTGATTGCGGGCTGCCGTTTCAATGAAGACCAGCAGCAGGCAGAAGGAGAAAATACAGCCGTCACCCAGCTGAAGTCCGTTCCCTACAGTAATTTTTCGCTTCGTGTGAGCTACGGGGATGGTGAGCATAACCGTTATGAAGGAATCTATACAAAGAACGGAACTCAGGAAAAAGCGGAAATACAGGATAAGCTCTCCGGTGTCAATCAGGAGGGAGAAGAAGCATTGGATGAGATGAAAATGATTTTGAGCGAGCTTTCCGTGACAGACCAAATGGCTGAAACAGAAGTGATACACAGTGTGCTGGCAGCATTTAATCTGGACAGTCATTATGATCATATCGATTTAAAATTGAAGCTGAAGGACGGCTCCATCAGAGAAATCAAGAAGTAATCTTGTGATAAAAAACCCATAAACGTCAATTATGTCCATAAAACTAATTGAAAATGATTTTCAAAGTCAGTGTTTTCTGCTACAATGAGGGATATATGACCATATCAAATGGCTGAATATCGGAATCACTTGCATTGATGACAATTGACTTAAAAGCATGTATATAGAAAACGTGCAATACATAGTGCTGCTAAAAAGCCAGCAAAAAGGAGCGGTTATGGGTATGAGTGCAATTTCTACAGAAACGCTGAGCTTAGGATACGGGGATGCCGTTATTATTGATGAGTTGAATTTAACAATTCCCAAAGGTGAAATTACCGTATTTATTGGCAGCAATGGCTGCGGAAAATCGACACTTTTACGTTCATTAGCGCGCCTGATGAAGCCGAGAGGCGGTTCAGTGCTGCTGGAAGGAAGAGCGATTGCCAAGCTTCCGACGAAGGAAGTCGCAAAAGAGCTCGCAATCCTGCCCCAAGGTCCTTCGGCTCCAGAGGGGCTGACGGTGCATCAGCTGGTGAAGCAAGGAAGATATCCTTACCAAAACTGGCTGAAGCAGTGGTCAAAAGAGGATGAGGAAGCAGTTGAAAGAGCGCTTAAAGCAACAAAGCTTGAGGACATGGCTGACCGTGCCGTTGATTCTTTGTCAGGCGGACAGCGCCAGCGGGCTTGGATTGCGATGACGCTTGCCCAGGAAACGGATATCATCCTTCTTGACGAGCCGACGACGTATTTAGACATGACGCATCAAATTGAAATTCTTGATTTGCTGTTTGAGCTGAATGAAAAGGAAGACCGGACGATTGTTATGGTTCTCCATGACTTAAACTTGGCGTGCCGCTATGCACATCATCTTGTGGCCATAAAAGACAAACGGATTTATGCAGAAGGCCGTCCGGAAGAGGTCATCACTTGTGATCTTGTGCAAAATGTGTTTTCTATGAACTGTCAGGTTACACAGGACCCGCTCTTCGGAACGCCTCTTTGCATTCCTCATGGCAGGGGCAGATGCATTGTCCAGGAAGCGGCTTTCACATCACATGGATAAATAACGCAGCGAAGGAGCTTTCAATTGAGAAAGCTCCTTGCTGTTTTTTCGAAAGGAAGATGGCAAATGGAACAAAAACTTCAGGAGCAGCTGGATGGATTGCTGGAGAAGTATACTGAGCTTCTGCTTGGTGAGACAAACGATGAGCTAAAAGAAGAAGTGAAGCAATGGATTTTGTACACGCATATAGCCAAGAGCATGCCACCGCTCGCTAAGCATTGGAATGCGACATACCCCGACGCAAAGCAGGGCATTAAAGAGATCATTCAGCATATTAAGGAATTAAATGAAGCGCATCGAAACAAACAATAGCCAAAAAGCAGTCTGTACATTATAGCAGACTGCTTTTTTGTGATTCAGCCGTTTTATCTGGCGTAAAGGAATCCATAAAGGTTCTCAGCGCGCTGCTGATAAACGAATCTTTTCGAACAATAAACTCTGTTTTCATCTGGCTGAGCGCTTCAGGCAGCGGGTACAATCGAATTGATCCTTCTGCTTCATGTTTCTGCACAACCGTTCTTGGCAGCAACGAGATGCCAAGACCTGCTGTAACCCCGCCGATAATTGCTTCAAGCGTCCCAAATTCCATAATGACCGGCTGTGTGACACCGACGGAGCGCAGCCATTTTTCAAGTGTTTCTCGATACGAACAGCCTGTGCTGTAAACGAGAATCGGCTTTGTGATGGCTTCCTCAACATCGGGCACGGAGGCAGCCGAAACAACTACTGGTTCTTCCTCAAACGCAGGATAGGATTCGAGCTCAGGATGATGGCATTCGCATCCGATAAACGCGCCATCCAATTCATAACGAAGAACTTTATCAAGGAGAAATTGCGTATGTCCTGTTGTTAAAGATAGCTGGACGTTTGGATGTTCTTCATAATAAGATGCCAGGAGCTTTGGAAGCCTTACCGCGGCGGTTGTCTGAGTGGAGCCGATCATAAGCGGCCCGCTTGGTTCTGCGGAGGATGAGAGCGCTTTAGACGCTTCATCAAGCAGGCCTATAATTTTATTTGCGTAGTCCAGCAGCAATTTTCCGCTTGCAGAAAGTGTCATGCCCCGATTATGGCGCAAAAACAGCGTGGTACCCAGCTCAGCTTCCAATTGTTGAATTCTGGCTGTGACATTCGATTGTACATAGCCAAGCTGCAGTGCTGCTTTCGTAATGGTCCCTTCACGGGCTACCATTTGAAACACACGTAAATCTCCGCTTTCCATTTTTGAATTCCTCCGTTCGTTTGCTATCAATCTGAGTGATATCTAGTATCTTTAACAATCATTATACGTAACATCAAAGCTGGATTACAATGGAATCAGAAATATACTTTAGTCAACAGCAAGGAGTGGCGGCAATGAATGTCTTGAACAAAATAGCTCTCGTAACGGGGGGCGGCACAGGAATCGGAAAAGCAGCCAGTATGGAATTGGCAAAGCGCGGGGCGATTGTGGCGGTGAATTATTCACGCTCGCAATCAGAAGCGGAGGAAACAGTGGAAATGATTAAAAAAGCTGGCGGGCAAGCCTTCGCCATCCAAGCAGATGTATCCAAAAACAGTGACGTGCAGGATATGATTCAAGCAATCGTGAACACACACGGCACGGTTGATATTTTAGTCAACAATGCCAGCATTACACGGCATATTCCAATGGATGATCTTGAGGCTGCGACAGAAGACATATGGGATGAGCTGTATGCCGTCAATGTGAAAGGGATGTTTTTCTGCGCGCGGGCAGTGGTTCCGTTCATGAAGAAAAGCAAGGCCGGGGCGATCGTAAACGTCGGCAGCATCGCAGGGGTAACTGGTGCCGGCTCATCTATGCCTTACGCAGTATCAAAATCAGCGGTGCACGGTTTAACGAAATCATTGGCCCACGCCTTAGCGCCTGAAATCAGAGTGAGCGGTGTAGCACCAGGAGCTGTGGCAACGAGATGGTGGGCCGGCCGGGAAGAAAAAATGAAAAGCATGATCGGCTCTTTGCCGCTGCAGTGTATTGCTGAACCAGATGATGTTGCCAAATTGATTTGTTCACTAATTGAACAGGAATCACTCACAGGCCAAATTATCACAATTGACAGCGGACAGACGCTGTAAAGAAAGGGATGCGGGGAGATGCCATTTGTACAGATTCATTTACGGTCGGGAAGAAGCGAAGTGTGGCTTCAAAAACTGAGCAGGACTATCCACCAATCGATGATTGAAGAAATCAATGTGCCGGAAGATGACTATTTCCAAGTCATCAGACAATATGAAAAAAGCGAATTTTTTTATGATCCATTTTATCTCCAAGTCGAGCGTACTGATGAACTGATATACATTCATTTTACACTGAAACAGTCAAGAACAACTGAACAGAAAAAAGCACTTTACCGCTCAATCGCGAGCCGGATTCATTCCGAGCTTGGCGTCAGAAAAGAAGATGTGTTTATCATGCTGGCCGGAAATCAGGCTGAGGATTGGTCTTTCGGAAATGGAAGAGCCCAGATGATTGAATAAAAAACCCCGCGGATTGATACCCGCGGGGTGCTCTATTAATGGGAAGGTGATTCAACGGCTTTTGCCGCTTTCTCTTTTTCTTGTTGGTCTTCCGTTTTCTTATTTGATAGCTTGATAGGTTTTAAGAACAAGGTGAATACGGCTCCGACTGCGATAAAGATCAGGCCCGTATAAAACACGCTGTGGAGCGAATCCATCAACGATGTTTTTAAAATCGGCACAATATGGGATGAGAAAGCCGCAGGGATTTGTTTGACCGCGTCCGGACTGAACAGCGATTGCAGCAGCCCTTGCGGATTTGTATCAATCATACCCTTTAGCTGGGCGGCAAACGAGCTTGCCTGTGCCGGAAGAGAGTCTAAATATGGCACCAATTTATCTGTTAATAGATTTCCTGATCTCGCATTCATTACGGCTCCCAGCATGGTAATGCCGAATGTTCCGCCGATAGAACGGAAGAATTGGCTGGATGAAGTGACAACTCCAAGCTCCTCCTTCGAAAAGCTTTCCTGTAAAGCCAATGTCAGAATCGGCATAACAAGACCCATTCCCAGACCAATAATCGCCATAAAAGATGTAGCGACAAGCTTGCTCGTGTCGAGATCCAATGTCGTTAACAGCAGGAATCCGCCGGCCATAACCAGCATGCCTGTAATGATTTGCGGTTTAATCCCAATTTTATAAACAAGCTGTCCGCCGATGATACTTGTAATAATCATAGAAATCATCATCGGTGTCATAATTGTACCCGATTCAGACGCACTTACACCGACAATTCCCTGCATAAAGAAAGGAACAAACGTAATGGCGCCAAACATACCGATACTCATAAAGAAGCCGATCAAGTTTAGAAATGTAAATGTTCTGTTTTTAAATAAATACATTGGCAGGATTGGCTCTTTTGCTTTTGATTCTACGATGATAAAGCTGACAATGCCGATCAGTGCGAGAGCGAACAACCCAAGAATCTGCCATGAATCCCATGCATAATCTTTTCCGCCAAAGCTTAAGGCGAGCAGGAGGCTGACCACACCGACAATCATTGTGAAAATACCAGCGATATCGAAGTTGATCGGACCAGTCTGCTGGCGTCCCTGTAATCCTCTGGCAATAAAAATAACCGCAATAATTCCGACTGGCAGGTTAATATAGAAAACCCATTTCCAGTTTAACGAGTCTACAATCCAGCCGCCGATTTGCGGCCCAATCACTGAAGCCAGCCCGTAAATTGCGCCAAAGACACCTTGGAATTTAGCACGCTGTTTTCCTGTGAACAAGTCACCGATGACAATCATCGCCATCGGCATCATGATGCCTCCGCCGATGCCCTGCAGTCCACGGAAGATAATCAATTCCGTCATGTTGTTGGCCATTCCGCACAAAGCAGAAGCGGCCATAAAAATAATCAAACCTGATACATAGACAATGCGGCGTCCCAATAAATCAGCCAGTTTACCGGCAATTGGAACAATGGTTGTTGATGTTAACAAATATGCAGTTGTCAGCCAGGTCATCATGCTCAAACCGCCCAGATCACCGACAATTTTCGGCATGGCCGTTCCGACAATGGTACCGTCAAGGGCTGAAAAAAACATGGCAATAATTAAGCCTGTTATTAATAACGTTCGTTTTGATTGTTTGCCTTCTTTACTCATTTTCATCCGTTTCCTCTTTTCATGTTTTGCTTTTCATCCGTTTCTGCTGCTTGTGCGAGCTTTGCTGTAATATGCGCCGCCTGCAGCATCTCCTCCTCCGTCAAAAAGGAAAGATAGCGCGCCATTATGGCTTTTCTGCCCGCCAAAACCTCCTCGAACTTTCTGTCTCCTTCGTCAGTAAGACTGAGATCAATCACTCGCCTGTCTTTTGTGTTGTGTGTTCTGGCGATAAGATTTTTTTGTTCAAGGCGATCTGCCATCAGCGTCACCGCGCTTGGCTTCACCTCCATACGCTCGGCAATTTCAGAAACTTTGAGGCTGCCGTGTTTCTTTAGGCTGGCCAGCACAAACAGCTGCGCTGGGGTGACACCTTGTTTCTCCATGCTTTCCAGCATTTCAGGCTGTATCTTTTGAAAGAGCGCCTGAAGCGATAATTGAATATCGGACATTAACTGATCCGCACTCTTCATATTCATTTCCCCTCTGTTACATACACTGTATATATATTTTAATGACAAAATAGTTAATGCTTATTAAATATAAATAAGCGTAAATGAAAAGTCAACTGATTTTACACAAAAAAAGGATAGATGCCCGAAAGAACATCGTATCCTTTTTACTAATGTTGTTATTGCTGATAAGGAGACTGCTGCTGAATGGTCTGCTGGAATTTTTGATAGGACTGCTGCAGCTTTTGTGCATCCTCCGCTTCAACAGAATACCATCCATATTGGAACATGAGATCATATAGTTTTCTTTGCGCTTTTTGTGACTCATCAAAAATGGATTGAATATCCTGATAAAGAGACTCGTGGCTGAATTCGTGCAAGGCAGTGCAATAAGCTGTTGTCATGTATTTTTCGGTTGTCAGCAATTCGTTGACGAAATCTCTGTCATTCATTTCCGATGTTGTCGGTACAGGTGTCTGCGGGTTGCTGATTTTTTGATTTTGCTGATTCATTCTGGCGCCTCCTTATTGGATGTAGCCGGACTGCTGCTGGCCTGGCTGCAGGTGCTTTAATATTCTTTGATAGTGATCATGATGCATGTGTCCGACGCGGTCGAGTTCTTGCTTTAACGTTTGATCCTGGCACTGCTGCGCCATGAAATGCGCTTTTTTCATCGCGAGCAAATTCCAGTTCAGCATGTCATTGAGATACAAATGATCCTTTGTCGAAATAACGGAAGGCGGCATTTGAGATTGCTGCTGATTATCCATTGTGATCCTCCTTTGGTTTCTGTTCATTTTATAGTTTCCTTCAGACTGGGAGTTATATACAGGTGTTTTGAAGATGACGGCGGGAGGGAGTCGGATGTTGAGACATGTGTTTTTATTCTTATCTCAAAATAAAACACTTACCAAGTTCGCAAAAGCATACGGAACGCGGCTTGGAGCACGAAGGTTTGTCGCAGGGGATACGATTGAATCGGCGGTTAAGACCGTCAAAAGGCTAAACAGATCCGGTTTGTGTGCAACAATTGATTATTTAGGCGAGTATACAGCTTCGGAAAAAGAAGCAAACCAAGTCGCAGAGGAATGCAAGAAAGCCATTCAAGCCATTGCCGAACATCAATTGAATTCAGAGCTTTCACTTAAGCTGACCTCAATCGGGCTCGATCTTTCAGAAGAACTTGCTCTTACTCATTTGCGCGCCATTCTTTCCGTTGCGAAGCAATATGATGTTGCTGTGACCATTGATATGGAAGACTATTCTCATTATGAACAGACACTTTCTATTTACAGGCAATGCAAACAGGAATTTGAGAAGCTCGGCACGGTCATTCAGGCGTATTTGTACCGGGCGGCAGAAGATATCAGAAAGATGCGGGACTTAAAGCCGAATCTCAGACTTGTAAAAGGCGCTTATAAAGAATCTGCGGCTGTAGCGTTTCCCGACAAAAGAGGAACGGACCTTCATTTTCAGAGCTTAATAAAGCTGCAGTTGTTAAGCGGGAACTACACGGCTGTCGCCACACATGACGATGACATCATTGCATTTACGAAACAGCTCGTCGCCGAACATCAAATCCCCGCATCGCAATTTGAGTTTCAAATGCTATACGGCATCAGGCCGGAGCGTCAGAAGGAACTCGCCAAGGAAGGCTACAGAATGCGTGTGTATGTCCCATATGGAACGGACTGGTTCAGCTACTTTATGAGAAGAATTGCCGAACGGCCTGCCAATGCAGCGTTTGTGTTAAAAGGAATTTTGAAAAAGTGAAAGCAGCCGCGGGAAGCAGCTGCATTATGATTGTTCCATGTTATGTTTTTTATACTGCTGATTTTGACTTGTCCGTTTTCCGCCGCCGTAATGCTGAGTCGGACCGGCATCTCCCTTTACGCTCGCCGCGCTGACTGCCGCTGAAGACGGATTTTTTTTCTCTCGTACCATTCCCTTCACCTCCGGGCTTAAGTTGCCCGACTTTTATAGGCTTCATACAAAAAAAATAACAAATTAGCTATTGAAGTCGAACCGGAAATCTTTTAAGATGAAAGAAGAAACGGGTTTCATTTTTTTTAGTCAAAAAATGAATGACTATTCATTCAATGTTCAAGGGGGATATCTCATGCACAAACACATTCGGAAGGCAGCCGTTTTAGGATCGGGGGTAATGGGTTCCGGGATTGCGGCGCATTTGGCTAACATCGGAATTCCTGTCCTGCTGCTAGATATTGTGCCGAACGATTTGACAAAGGAAGAGGAAAAAAGGGGGCTGACGAAGGACAGTCCGGAGGTGCGCAGCAGGCTGAGCCGGCAGGCGATGAAAAAACTGCTGAAACAAAAGCCCGCTCCCCTCACATCAGCGAAAAATACCTCCTATATTACACCAGGCAATCTGGAGGATGATGCAGAAAAACTGAAAGAAGCAGATTGGATTATTGAGGTCGTTGTCGAAAACCTTGAAGTCAAAAAGAAAATTTTCGCTCTTGTGGATGAACATCGAAAGACTGGAAGCATCGTCTCTAGCAACACATCCGGCATATCAGTGCAGGAAATGGCTGAAGGCCGGTCGGATGATTTTAAAGCCCATTTTCTCGGAACACATTTTTTTAATCCCGCACGCTATTTAAAGCTGCTGGAGATCATTCCGATTAAGGAAACGGATCCTGATATTTTAAAGTTTATGACAGCTTTCGGAGAAAATGTCCTCGGGAAAGGCGTTGTTACAGCAAAGGATACACCGAACTTTATCGCAAACCGCATCGGGACGTACGGGCTTCTCGTGACAGTCCAAGAAATGCTGAAAGGCGGCTATCAGGTCGGGGAGGTTGATTCGATCACAGGACCGCTGATCGGCAGGCCGAAAAGCGCTACCTTTAGAACGCTTGATGTGGTCGGTCTCGATACATTCGCCCACGTTGCCCGAAATGTGTATGACAAAGCTGATGGCGATGAAAAAGAAGTGTTTCGCCTTCCAAGCTTCATGAACGATATGCTGGAAAAAGGGTGGATCGGAAGTAAGGCCGGCCAAGGCTTTTATAAAAAAGAAGGAAAAACGATTTATGAGCTTGACCCAGTGACGCTTACTTACGGCGAGCGGACAAAAATGAAAACACCGGCACTTGAAGCGGCAAAACAGGCAAAAGGGACAAAAGCCAAAATGAAAGCGCTTATTTATTCGGATGACAGAGCCGGCCGATTGCTGTGGAATATCACATCTCAAACCCTGCTTTACTCAGCCGAGCTGCTTGGCGAGATTGCCGATGATATTCATGCGATTGACCAAGCCATGAAGTGGGGATTCGGCTGGGAACTGGGACCTTTTGAGATGTGGGACGCCATCGGCCTCAAGCAGTCAGCAGAAAAGCTCGAGCAGCTTGGAGCAGATATGCCTGGCTGGATAAAAGAGATGCTGGACAAAGGAAATGAAACCTTCTACATCAAAGAGAACGGAACGGTATTTTATTATGACCGCGGCGAATACAGAGCCGTGAAAGAAAACAAAAAACGAATTCATTTACAAGCACTTAAAGAAACAAAAGGCGTGATTGCGAAAAACAGCGGAGCAAGCTTAATTGACCTTGGAGATGATGTGGCCCTTCTTGAATTTCATTCGAAAAGCAATGCGATCGGCCTTGATATCATTCAAATGATCCACAAAGGATTAGAGGAAACAGAACGGAATTACAAGGGGCTTGTCATCGGCAATCAAGGGAAAAATTTCTGCGTCGGCGCGAATCTCGCCATGATCTTAATGGAAGTCCAAGATGACAACTTTTTGGAAGTTGATTTTGTGATCCGCCGTTTTCAGGAGACGATGATGAAGATCAAATACAGTGCGAAACCGGTCGTCGCCGCGCCATTTGGCATGACGCTCGGCGGAGGAACGGAAGTATGCCTGCCTGCGGCGCGTACTCAAGCGGCAAGCGAAGCCTATATGGGCCTTGTTGAATCAGGTGTCGGCCTCATCCCTGGCGGAGGGGGAAACAAAGAGCTGTACATCAATCATCTACGCCGTGGCCTTGATCCGATGAATGCGGCAATGAAAACATTTGAAACGATTGCGATGGCGAAAGTGTCCGCTTCCGCTCAAGAGGCTCGTGAGATGAACATCTTAAAAGAAACGGATCAGATCAGCGTGAATCAAGACCACCTGTTATACGATGCGAAGCAGCTGGCCGCATCTTTATACGATACCGGCTGGCGGCCGCCTGTAAAAGAAAAGGTCAAGGTGCCGGGAGAAACCGGTTATGCGGCACTCTTGCTTGGCGCTGAGCAGATGAAGCTGTCCGGCTATATATCTGAGCATGATTTCAAGATCGCGAAAAAACTCGCTTATGTCATTGCGGGCGGAAAAGTGCCGTTTGGTACAGAGGTTGATGAAGAGTATTTATTGGAGATCGAAAGAGAAGCGTTTTTGAGTTTGGCAGGAGAAGCAAAATCTCAAGCGAGAATGCAGCATATGCTTGTGAAAGGTAAACCTTTACGGAATTAGGAGGGAGCTTATGAAAGAGGCAGTCATTGTGTCAGGTGCAAGAACACCGGTTGGAAAAGCAAAAAAAGGATCGTTGGCCACCGTTCGCCCGGATGATTTGGGAGCGATTTGTGTAAAAGAGACACTGAAACGGGCAGGCGGTTACGAAGGCAATATTGACGATTTGATTATTGGCTGTGCAACGCCTGAAGCGGAGCAGGGGCTTAATATGGCGAGAAATATCGGTGCGCTCGCGGGCCTGCCGTACACGGTTCCGGCGATTACAGTTAACCGTTATTGCTCTTCAGGCCTTCAGTCTATTGCATATGCAGCAGAAAAAATTATGCTGGGCGCCTACGATACAGCGATCGCCGGCGGAGCAGAATCCATGTCGCAAGTTCCGATGATGGGGCATGTTACCCGTCCGAACCTTGCTTTGGCAGAAAAGGCACCGGAATATTATATGAGCATGGGCCACACAGCCGAGCAAGTCGCGAAAAAATACGGCGTCTCCCGTGAGGATCAAGACGCGTTTGCCGTTCGCAGCCACCAAAACGCTGCTAAAGCCCTTGCAGAAGGAAAATTTAAAGATGAAATTGTACCCGTAGAAGTGACGGTGACAGAAATCGGAGAAGACCATAAGCCTATGGAAAAACAGTTTGTGTTTTCTCAGGATGAAGGTGTTCGCCCGCAAACGACTGCAGACATCTTATCGACATTGCGCCCGGCCTTTTCCGTTGATGGGACGGTGACTGCGGGCAATTCCTCGCAGACAAGTGACGGAGCGGCGGCTGTCATGCTGATGGACCGGGAAAAAGCCGATGCTCTTGGCCTGGCGCCGCTTGTGAAATTCCGTTCCTTTGCAGTAGGCGGCGTGCCGCCGGAAGTCATGGGAATCGGACCGGTGGAAGCGATTCCGCGCGCTTTGAAGCTTGCCGGACTTCAGCTGCAGGACATCGGCTTGTTTGAACTGAATGAAGCTTTTGCCTCACAGGCCATTCAAGTAATCAGGGAATTGGGAATTGATGAAGAAAAAGTGAATGTCAACGGGGGCGCAATCGCGCTTGGACACCCGCTTGGCTGTACGGGCACAAAGCTTACACTCTCACTCATCCATGAAATGAAACGGAGAAACGAGCAATTTGGAGTCGTGACCATGTGTATCGGCGGCGGAATGGGAGCGGCCGGTGTATTTGAATTATGCTAAAGGGGGAAAAACAAATGGCAAAAAAAGCGGCTGACGTACAAAAAGGCGGCGGATTTTTAATCGAGGATGTCACATACGATCAAATGTATACACCGGAGGATTTCACTGACGAGCATAAAATGATTGCGAAAACAACAGAGGATTACATCGAGCAAGATGTTCTCCCTCATATAGATGATATCGAAAACCATCAATTCGAGCATTCTGTCAGACTGTTGAAGAAAGCGGGCGAACTAGGGCTGCTTGGTGCCGATGTGCCGGAAGAATACGGCGGGCTCGGCCTAGATAAAATCAGCTCGGCACTCATCACTGAGAAATTTTCGCGTGCGGGAAGCTTTTCTCTTTCTTATGGCGCGCATGTCGGTATCGGTTCCTTGCCGATCGTCTTTTTCGGATCAGAAGAACAAAAGAAAAAATATTTGCCTGGACTCGCTTCAGGCGAAAAGATCGCCGCTTATGCTCTGACTGAGCCTGGCTCTGGGTCTGATGCACTTGGAGCAAAAACAACAGCTGTGCTGAATGAAGCAGGAACCCATTATGTATTAACAGGGGAAAAACAGTGGATTACCAACTCTGCTTTTGCCGATGTATTTGTGGTTTACGCTAAGGTAGACGGCGACAAGTTTTCAGCCTTTATTGTAGAAAAAGAGTTCCCGGGTGTCTCCACGGGACCGGAAGAAAAGAAAATGGGAATCAAGGGATCATCGACAAGAACCCTCATTCTGGATCAAGCTGAAGTGCCAAAGGAAAACTTGCTCGGAGAAATCGGCAAAGGGCATGTCATCGCCTTTAATATTTTAAACATCGGCCGTTACAAACTGGCGGTTGGCACAATCGGCGCATCTAAACGCGTCATCGAGCTGTCTGCGGCATACGCAAATCAGCGCCGCCAATTTAAAACGCCGATTGCTGGTTTTTCATTGACACAGGAAAAAATCGGGACAATGGCCTCAAGGCTGTATGCGATGGAAAGCTCTGTATACAGAACCGTCGGGCTGTTTGAAGACAATATGAGCCAGTTCACGGCAGAAGATCTCAAGGACGGCCGGCAAATCGCCAAATCGATTGCGGAATACGCCATCGAATGCTCTCTGAATAAGGTATTCGGCTCTGAAACGCTTGATTATATCGTTGATGAAGGCGTGCAGATTCATGGAGGCTACGGCTTTATGCAGGAGTACGAAGTAGAAAGGGCCTATAGGGATTCAAGGATCAATCGGATTTTTGAAGGCACAAACGAAATCAACCGGTTAATCGTGCCAAGCACCTTCCTGAAAAAAGCGCTTAAAGGCGAGCTGCCTTTATTCGAAAAAGCGCAGTCGCTGCAGGAAGAACTCATGATGCTTATGCCTGAAGAGCCTGGAAGCGGCGTCTTAGAGCAGGAGAAATATATCGTCAAGCAAGCCAAAAAAATTGCGTTGTTTGCTGCCGGCCTAGCCGCGCAAAAATACGGAAAAGCGATCGATCGTGAGCAAGAAATTCTCGTGAACGTAGCGGATATCGTCAGCAATGTATACGCAATGGAATCAGCCGTGCTCAGAACGGAAAAGGCCATTGCCGCACAAGGCGCTGAAAAAGCAGCGCAAAAGGTGCTGTACACAGAAATTTTCGTTCAAGAGGCCTTTAACGAAATTGAAGCGCATGCGAAGGAATCCCTTATCGCAATGGAAGAAGGAGATTCACTCCGCATGATGCTTTCCGCTCTGCGCAAGCTGACACGCGTAACGCCTAAAAACGTGATTCAGAAAAAACGCGAGGCGGCGGCAGGCATTTTTGAGGCTGAGAAATATATTGTCTGATTGGCCATGAGCTCCGCATGCGCGGAGCTCTTTTTTAAGAAGCACTGTTTTAGGTTTTTAAAACAAACTGTGTTAAAATAACCTCGATTATTTTATTGAGGGGGAAGAAGATGTCGTTAACTTTTTACTGGTACCCTAAATGCGGAACGTGCCGCAAAGCAAAGAAGTGGCTTGAAGAGCATGGGAAAGAAATAAACGAAATACATATTGCTGAGCAGCCGCCAAGCAAAGAAGAATTAAAAGCGCTTTATGAAAAAAGCGGGCTGGATCTCAAGAAATTTTTCAACACGAGCGGCATGAAATACCGCGAGCTCAATCTCAAGGAAAAGCTGTATCACATGTCAGAGGACGAACAGCTCGAGCTGCTGGCTTCAGATGGTATGCTGATCAAACGCCCGCTTACAACAGACGGCGAAAAAGTGACTGTCGGATTTAAAGAAGACCAATTTGAAGAAAACTGGGCTTAATGTAAATTTTTTTTGAAAAGTGTGGTATCTTCTTATTGTAGTGCTGTAAAAAATGGAGGGATTCAATTGAGCATACCAAAAGATTTGCGTTACTCAGGAGAACACGAGTGGGTAAAAGTTGAAGGAGAAAAAGCCAGAATCGGAATTACGCATTTTGCCCAGTCCGAACTAGGCGACATCGTGTTTGTCGAACTTCCTGAAGTGGGCGCTGAAATCAAAGCGGACGAGCCATTCGGCAGTGTTGAATCCGTTAAAACGGTATCTGAGCTTTATGCACCGATTAACGGAACGGTTGTGGAAGTAAACGAAGATCTTGATGACAGTCCGGAATTCGTCAACGAATCTCCGTACGAAAAAGCATGGATGATCGTCGTTGAGCCATCTGACGCTTCTGAAATTGAAAAACTGATGACAGCAGAGCAATACGAAGAGATGACACAAGAAGACTAAAACAGGATAGCCGTAAAAGCAATTGGACACGCTAACGTTATGGGAGGTGTCCAATATGGCTTTCGACAAACAAAAGCTCGATGTCACCAATGACGTGACAGGCCGCTTTCAAAATGGCCGGCTCTCGTTATATCATGATAATGAGATGATCGGCCAAATGACAAGCATGAATGAATATGAGCTTAAGTCCGGTTATTCCTTTGAAAATGAGAAATTTTATAAGACAGCCGATGTGGTCTCTGGAGACGACGCAAAATATGTAGATTGTGACTACGAAAACGGCTGGTGTTAATGTTGGCGGTGAATTTCACTGCCTTCTTTTACAATCTGAACGTTTCAAATTTGACGCGGCAGGTGAACAAGATGAAGATGGATGAGCTGGAAAAGGTTATGATTGTCGAGGGGAAATCAGATAAAGAGAAAATCGAAAGCGTCCTGAATGAACCGATGCGCATTATCTGCACAAACGGAACAATCAGCCAGCTGAGGCTCGAGGAATTGGCTGACGAGCTTTATGATAAAGACGTCTATATATTAGTTGATGCTGATGAATCAGGTGAGAAATTGAGAAAACAGCTGAAGCGTGAATTTAATGAAGCCTGCCATCTCCATATCGACAGAGCCTATAAGGAAGTAGCGGCTGCGCCCAGGCACCATGTCGCTTCTGTATTACTGCGTGCGAATCTGAATGTCCATACTATTTTTCTTGAAAGAAAGTCCCGAGGTGTATAGCATGAAAGAACTCCAAGAACACGAACTTGATCACATTGAAGATGATGTGTACCTTCTATATTTATATACTCCGTTTTGCGGCACCTGCCAGCTTGCAAGCAAAATGCTGACAGTGGTGAAAGAAATGCTGCCGGATGTCGCCTTCTATCAAAACAATGTCAATTACTCTCCGACATTCGCAAAAGCGTATCAAATTGAAAGCGTCCCTTGTTTTCTGCTGTTTAAAGGCGGAAAGGTGGTCGAAAGAGGATATGCATTTCATTCCGTTTCTTATTTATATGAGCTGATCAAACAAAAATCATCTTCCGCATCCCATTTATGACATATTTCTCAGCATATCCAATGAAATTGTCGTTCGTTTTATAAAGGGGTTCTTGCGACAAAGAGAGAAATGTGTATGTATGACCAACAAATAGGAGGTTGTACATATGGAGAAAGCGGAAGTTTTAGAAGATGAGTATCAGCATCTGTTTTTAAAACCCCTTTTGAATGCCTCAACATTGCTCATTACCTTCCAAGGAGAAGCAGAAGCCTTAACCGTCTCAATAAACGAACAGGGAGAAATGAAAAAAGTTTCTCCGCCCCAAACGTCCAACCTGACCTTTTACGGAAACCAAACGGAAATTATTGATTTATTGCACGGAGACATTTCCCTTCAGCACCTGATTCAGAGCGGAAGCCTCAAAGTAAAGGGGTCATTCAGGGCCCTGTTAAAACTGGAAGCCATTCTCTGGCTGACAAATGGATTTTTTCAGAGGATTTTAAAAAATTAAAAAATAATAAATTATTATAATAGTAAAAGTTGACATCATTTATTTTGTTGACATTTAATCATTCGCCGTGCTATTCTACATTAAGAATTTCCGGACGAAAAAGACTATATATTTCTCTTATCAAGAGAGGTGGAGGGAAGTGCCCTATGAAGCCCGGCAACCATCAACGCTGTTGAAATGGTGCCAATTCACACGAAGCGTTCAGCTTTGAAAGATGAGAGAAAGGCATTTTATATAAGCCTTTCTGCTCAAGTGTGCAGAAAGGCTTTTCTTTTGCAGAAAAAACCGGAAGATTTCTTAGAATAGTGTTAAGGCAGGTGATTGCTTTGATCAATCTTCAGGATGTTTCAAAAGTTTACAAGTCGAAACATGGAGATGTCAATGCTGTCCAAAACGTCTCGCTTTCCATTAAAAAAGGTGAGATTTTTGGAATTATAGGATATAGCGGAGCTGGTAAGAGTTCCTTAATCCGTCTGCTGAACGGCCTTGAGAAACCAACCTCAGGAACCGTGGAAGTGGCGGGAACCAAGATTAATGAAGTAAATGGACGCGGTTTAAGAAAAGCACGCCATGAGATCAGTATGATTTTCCAGCATTTCAATTTGCTTTGGTCGCGGACTGTCAGAGATAATATCATGTTTCCTTTGGAAATTGCCGGAGTGAAAAAGAGCGAGCGGATCAAGCGCGCCAATGAACTGATTAAACTGGTAGGTTTAGAAGGAAAAGAAAAATCTTATCCGTCTCAGCTGAGCGGCGGTCAGAAGCAGCGTGTCGGAATTGCCAGAGCGCTTGCAAACAATCCGAAGGTTCTCCTTTGTGACGAAGCGACATCAGCATTAGATCCGCAAACGACAGATTCAATTCTGGATCTATTGTCCGATATTAATGAAAGACTCGGTTTGACGATTGTGCTGATTACGCACGAAATGCATGTCATCCGCAAAATCTGCAACAGAGTCGCCGTCATGGAAAACGGCAAGGTGGTCGAAGAAGGCGAGGTTCTCGATGTCTTTAAAAATCCAAAGGAACAAATGACAAAACGATTTGTTCAGCAGGTGACAGAGCCGGAAGAAACGAAAGAGACGCTTCAGCACCTTCTTGATGATACAGCATCAGGAAAAATGGTTCAGCTCACATTTGTCGGTGAGTCAGCTGAACAGCCTCTGATTACAGAGATGATCAGAAACTTCAATGTCAGCGTCAATATTCTGCAAGGGAAAATTTCGCAGACGAAGGATGGGGCTTACGGTTCATTGTTCATCCACATTGACGGGGACGAGGAAGAAGTGCAAAACGTGATCCGATTCATTAATGACAAACAGGTGAAAGCAGAGGTGATCACGAATGTTTGAAAAATACTTCCCGAACGTTGATTTAACTGAATTATGGAACGCGACATATGAAACACTTTATATGACGCTGATTTCTTTACTGTTTGCTTTTGTCATCGGGGTCATCCTCGGCTTGCTGCTCTTTCTGACGAGCAAAGGAAGCCTCTGGCAGAATAAAGCGGTCAACTCTGTGATTGCGGCCGTTGTTAACATATTCAGATCGATTCCGTTCCTTATTTTAATTATTTTACTATTAGGTTTTACGAAATTTTTAGTCGGCACGATCTTAGGGCCAAACGCCGCATTGCCGGCGCTGGTAATCGGCTCGGCACCATTTTACGCGCGCCTTGTTGAAATCGCGCTGCGTGAGGTGGATAAAGGTGTGATTGAAGCCGCTAAATCAATGGGCGCGAAAACGTCTACGATTATTTTCAAAGTGCTGATTCCGGAATCAATGCCTGCTCTTATTTCTGGCATTACGGTTACTGCCATCGCTTTGATCGGCTCAACGGCAATTGCCGGAGCCATTGGTTCAGGAGGCCTTGGAAACCTTGCGTACGTAGAAGGATATCAGTCTAATAACGCTGATGTTACCTTCGTTGCTACTGTGTTTATTTTAATCATCGTGTTTATTATTCAAATCATCGGTGATCTAATAACAAATATTATAGACAAACGATAAGGGAGGATTTACATTGAAAAAGCTATTTTTGGGTGCATTACTGCTTGTATTTGCAGGAGTTATGGCTGCCTGCGGTTCGAATAACGGCGCTGAATCTGGCAAGAAAGAAATTGTCGTTGCGGCAACAAAAACACCGCATGCGGAAATTTTAAAAGAAGCTGAACCATTGCTGAAAGAAAAAGGCTATACGCTGAAAGTGAAAGTGCTTAGTGATTACAAAATGTACAATAAAGCTTTAGCTGATAAAGAAGTGGACGCGAACTACTTCCAGCACATTCCTTACCTTGAGCAAGAAATGAAAGAAAACACAGATTACAAACTTGTGAATGCCGGCGCTGTTCACTTAGAGCCATTCGGTATTTACTCTAAAACATACAAATCACTGAAAGACCTTCCAGACGGTGCGACAATCATTCTGACAAACAACGTTGCTGAACAAGGACGTATGCTTGCAATGCTTGAAAACGCTGGATTAATCACTCTTGATTCTAAAGTGGAAACAGTTGACGCAACATTGAAAGACATTAAGAAAAACCCGAAAAACCTTGAATTCAAAAAAGTAGCGCCTGAATTAACGGCAAAAGCATATGAAAACAAAGAAGGAGACGCGGTCTTCATCAATGTAAACTATGCGATCCAAAATAAATTAAATCCTAAAAAAGACGCAATTGAAGTAGAATCAACGAAAAACAACCCATACGCTAACATCATCGCAGTAAGAAAAGGCGAAGAAGATTCTGCAAAAATCAAAGCGCTGATGGAAGTTCTTCACTCTAAAAAGATCAAAGACTTCATCGAGAAAAAATACGACGGAGCTGTGCTTCCTGTATCTGAATAAGACTGAAACCCCGGATGAGAATTCCGGGGTTCAATTATTGACAAAGCCCTAAAACGATATTCGTTTTAGGGCTTTGTCATCTTTTCAGCGTGATTGAAAACCCTTGAAGTCTAGGAAGGCCGAGCATTGGAGCGGAGCGAATGTTGCAATTCGTGAGCACCAACGCGCAGGTCTGACAACGAATGCGAGGGTTTGCTGACACGGTGAAACCCCGGATGAGAAATCCGGGGTTTTTTTCGCGTATTTTCCTAAAAGCTGTTCATAATAAAAAGGAATGTTAAACAGATGGAGGGATTTTCTTTGAATCAAGACAGAGGAAGCATGCAGGACGCGTTAAAACAATATAAACATGGTTTAGGTACATTTGAACAAAAGATGCCGCTGATGGGAAGAAAATTTAACGAATTTACTGAACAGTGCTTTGCCGGGAATTCTCTGACTGAAAGAGAAAAACAGCTGATCGCCCTCGGAATTGCCATCAATGCTCAGGACGAATATTGCATGATCTATCATACAAAAGGCTGTCTCGATCAGGGAGCGACAGAAGAAAACATTCTCGAAGCCGTCAGTGTGGCAGCGGCATTTGGAGGCGGCGCGGCTTTCAGCCAAGGCGTGACAGTCGTTCAACAGTGCATTGAGGAATTCGGAAACACCACGCATTAAGAGAAGGAATATTCCGAAAAACCATTCTCATTTGTTCTGAAAGGATGCTTTCGTCTCATCTGCCGCTATTTCACGCCAAATCGTTTTTGCGGCATCCAACGCAGCACTGGTACAATAAAAAGCAAATATATGAAGGGATTGATTCATTATTTGCAGCAGCCAGGACAGACTGAACCTCGATTATACGTCAGAAATGGAAAAAGCGATGCAGCTGTCACACGGAATTGGATACGAGGAATATGGACGCCGGCTGGAAACAAGAATGAAAGTAGAGCGGCAGAGAGAGCTTGATTATGAAAAAAGCAAGCGGATTTCTGCGGGAGCTTATTGAGAAAATCAATCTTTTAAAAAAGGGTGGGAATCCACTCTTTTTCTTTTTCAATCGCTTTAATAAAGTGCTGATCTTTGTTAAACTTGAGGAATGTGCAAGGCACGATAAAAAGTTGTATTTACTTTTCATTTGTTATAAAATTAGAATGAGAATAAAATGAGAATAATGATTATATATTTTTGGAGGTATAGATATGGCTGCTTCAACATTAACGATCAAAGATCTTCACGTTGAAATCGAAGGGAAAGAGATCTTAAAGGGTGTAAACCTTGAAATAAAAGGTGGAGAATTCCACGCAGTAATGGGCCCGAACGGAACTGGTAAATCCACTTTATCAGCTGCTATTATGGGGCATCCTAAATATGAAGTAACAAAAGGCAGCATCACGCTTGACGGCAAAGATGTACTGGAGATGGAAGTGGACGAGCGTGCGCAGGCAGGCTTATTCCTTGCGATGCAGTACCCAAGTGAAATCAGCGGTGTGACAAATGCCGACTTCCTTCGCTCAGCAATCAACGCGCGCAGAGAAGAAGGCGATGAAATTTCTCTCATGAAATTCATCCGCAAAATGGACGAAAACATGGAGTTCCTTGAAATGGACCCTGAAATGGCTCAGCGCTATCTTAACGAAGGCTTCTCAGGCGGGGAGAAAAAACGCAACGAAATCCTTCAATTAATGATGATTGAACCGAAAATCGCCATCCTCGATGAAATCGACTCAGGTCTTGATATTGACGCTTTGAAAGTTGTATCAAAAGGGATCAACAAAATGCGCAGCGAAAACTTTGGCTGCCTGATGATCACTCACTATCAGCGCCTGTTAAACTACATCACTCCGGATGTTGTTCACGTTATGATGCAAGGCCGCGTTGTAAAATCCGGCGGTGCAGAGCTTGCACAGCGTCTTGAAGCAGAAGGTTATGACTGGATCAAACAAGAACTTGGCATTGAAGACGAAACTGTTGGCCAAGAAGCGTAAGCGTTAGGGGGATTAATATGACACTAGGTACAAAACTATCCGTAGATCAGGAGTATCTCAAAAGCTTTTCCGAAAAGCACCAAGAACCTGCCTGGCTGAAGAACCTGCGCTTACAGGCTCTTGAACAAGCTGAGGATCTGCCGATGCCGAAACCTGACAAAACAAAAATCACAAACTGGAACTTCACGAATTTCGCGAAGCATACAGTGGATAACGAACCGCTTTCTTCATTAGAAGATTTGACTGATGAAGTAAAAGCGCTGATCGACGTTGAAAACGAAGATAAAACATTATACGTACAGCGTGACCAGACGCCGGCACATCTTTCTCTTTCTCAAGAATTGAAAGACAAAGGCGTCATCTTCACTGATATTCTGACTGCTGCACGCGAGCACAGCGACTTGGTGGAGAAATACTTTATGAAGGACGGCGTGAAGGTTGACGAACATAAGTTAACTGCACTTCACGCGGCTCTTGTGAACGGAGGAGCATTCCTTTATGTTCCGAAAAATGTTCAGGTGGAGACGCCGGTTCAGGCTGTTTATGTCCACGAAAGCAATGATACAGCTCTATTCAACCACGTGCTGATTGTGGCTGAAGACCACAGCTCTGTAACATATGTAGAAAACTACATCAGCACTGTAAACCCGAAAGAAGCTGTCTTCAATATTATCAGTGAGGTCATCACAGGTGATAATGCCAGCGTGACATACGGTGCGGTGGATAATCTGTCAAGCGGTGTGACAACTTATGTGAACCGCCGCGGTGCTGCGCGCGGACGCGACAGCAAAATTGAGTGGGCTCTCGGCCTGATGAACGACGGCGACACGATTTCCGAAAACACAACAAACCTTTACGGTGACGGCACATACGGCGATACGAAAACGGTTGTTGTCGGAAGAGGAGAGCAAACAGAAAACTTCACAACACAAATCATCCATTTCGGTAAAGCTTCTGAAGGCTATATCTTGAAGCACGGTGTGATGAAGGATTCCGCTTCTTCTATCTTTAACGGAATCGGCAAAATCGAACATGGCGCTTCTAAAGCGAATGCGGAGCAAGAATCACGCGTGCTGATGCTTAGCGAAAAAGCACGCGGAGATGCAAACCCTATTCTTTTAATTGACGAAGACGATGTAACTGCAGGACATGCGGCATCTGTCGGCCGTGTGGACCCTATTCAGCTTTACTACCTGATGAGCCGCGGAATTCCGAAAGAAGAAGCAGAACGCTTAGTCATTTACGGATTCCTAGCACCGGTAGTAAATGAACTTCCGATTGAAGGCGTTAAGAAACAATTAGTTTCTGTTATCGAAAGGAAAGTGAAGTAATGAATATCACAGATATTCGTGAACAGTTCCCGATCCTTCATCAGCAAGTGAACGGACATGATCTCGTTTATCTCGACAGCGCGGCGACTTCCCAGAAGCCGCGTGCTGTCATTGAAACACTGGATAAGTATTATAACCAATACAATTCCAATGTTCACCGGGGCGTCCATACACTTGGAACCAGAGCGACAGATGGTTATGAAGGAGCGCGTGAAAAAGTCCGCAAGTTTATTAACGCGAAGTCAATGGCTGAGATTATTTTCACAAAAGGCACGACCACATCACTGAATATGGTGGCGTTAAGCTATGCGCGCGCCAACCTGAAACCTGGTGATGAAGTGGTCATCACCTACATGGAGCATCATGCGAATATCATTCCGTGGCAGCAGGCTGTAAAAGCAACTGGCGCCACATTAAAATATATTCCGCTGCAGGAAGACGGAACGATTTCTTTAGAAGACGTCAGAGAAACGGTCACAAGCAACACAAAAATTGTTGCGGTGTCTCATGTATCTAATGTTCTCGGCACGGTCAACCCGATTAAAGAAATGGCGAAAATCGCTCATGACAATGGGGCTGTCATTGTGGTGGACGGTGCACAAAGCACGCCTCACATGAAAATTGACGTGCAGGATCTCGATTGCGACTTCTTTGCGCTTTCTTCCCATAAAATGTGCGGACCTACTGGTATTGGTGTGCTGTACGGAAAGAAAGCCCTGCTGGAAAACATGGAGCCTGCCGAATTCGGCGGTGAAATGATCGACTTTGTCGGGCTTTATGAATCAACTTGGAAAGAGCTTCCGTGGAAATTCGAAGCGGGTACGCCGATTATTGCAGGAGCAATCGGCCTCGGTGCCGCCATTGATTTTCTCGAAGAAATCGGTCTTGATGAGATTTCCCGCCATGAGCACAAGCTTGCAGCTTATGCGCTTGAACGCTTCCGCCAGCTTGACGGCGTAACGGTTTACGGGCCGGAAGAGCGTGCCGGGCTTGTCACATTTAACCTTGATGATGTTCATCCGCATGATGTGGCGACTGTGCTTGATGCGGAGGGAATCGCAGTCAGAGCCGGCCACCATTGTGCGCAGCCGCTGATGAAATGGCTGGATGTAACTGCTACTGCAAGAGCAAGCTTTTATCTGTATAATACAGAGGAAGAGATTGATAAGCTTGTGGAAGCTCTTCAAAAGACAAAGGAGTATTTTACAAATGTCTTTTAATGCAAACTTAGATACATTGTACAGACAGGTGATTATGGATCATTACAAAAACCCGCGAAATAAAGGGGTTTTGAATGACAGCATTGTCGTGGATATGAACAATCCGACATGCGGCGACCGCATCAGACTGACAATGAAGCTTGACGGAGACATTGTGGAAGATGCGAAGTTTGAAGGGGAAGGCTGTTCCATTTCAATGGCATCCGCTTCGATGATGACTCAGGCGATTAAAGGGAAAGATATTGAAACTGCCCTTTCCATGTCTAAGATTTTCTCGGATATGATGCAAGGGAAAGAGTATGATGATTCTATAGATCTCGGGGATATTGAAGCCCTTCAAGGCGTTTCAAAATTCCCGGCCCGTATCAAATGTGCAACCCTGTCATGGAAAGCACTTGAAAAAGGAGTCGCGAAAGAAGAAGGCGGCAATTAAAAGGATTGGAGTGAAAATGGATGGCTAAAAAAATGCCTGATATTGGTGAATACAAGTATGGTTTTCACGACAAGGACGTTTCCATTTTCCGTTCAGAGCGCGGATTGACAAAAGAAATCGTAGAAGAAATTTCTCGCATGAAAGAAGAGCCTCAATGGATGCTTGACTTCCGCTTGAAATCACTTGAGCATTTCTACAACATGCCGATGCCTCAATGGGGCGGAGATTTAAACTCACTGAACTTTGACGAAATTACGTACTACGTAAAACCGTCTGAGCGTTCAGAGCGTTCTTGGGATGAAGTTCCTGAAGAAATTAAGCAAACATTCGACAAGCTCGGTATTCCTGAAGCTGAACAAAAATACCTTGCGGGTGTTTCTGCTCAGTACGAATCTGAGGTTGTATACCACAACATGAAAGAAGATCTTGAAGCGCAAGGCATCGTCTTTAAAGACACTGACAGCGCGCTGAAAGAGAATGAAGATATTTTCCGTGAGCACTGGGCAAAAGTAATCCCGCCGACTGATAACAAGTTTGCGGCGCTTAACTCAGCTGTTTGGTCCGGCGGATCTTTCATCTACGTGCCTAAAGGCGTGAAGGTTGAAACACCGCTTCAAGCTTACTTCCGTATCAACTCTGAGAACATGGGTCAGTTCGAACGTACACTGATCATTGTTGACGAAGAAGCAAGTGTTCATTATGTTGAAGGCTGTACTGCGCCTGTTTACACAACAAACTCACTTCACAGTGCGGTCGTTGAGATCATCGTGAAAAAAGGCGGCTACTGCCGTTATACAACGATCCAAAACTGGGCGAACAACGTTTACAACCTTGTAACAAAGCGTACAGTCTGTGAAGAAAACGCAACAATGGAATGGATCGACGGCAACATCGGTTCTAAGCTGACAATGAAATATCCGGCTTGTATCCTAAAAGGCGAAGGCGCGCGCGGTATGACGCTTTCTATCGCTCTTGCGGGTAAAGGCCAGCATCAGGATGCAGGTGCGAAAATGATTCACCTTGCACCAAACACATCATCTACAATCGTATCAAAATCGATTTCAAAACAGGGCGGAAAAGTAACGTACCGCGGAATCGTCCACTTCGGACGCAAAGCGGAAGGCGCCCGCTCTAACATCGAGTGCGATACGCTCATTATGGATAACAAATCAACTTCAGACACAATTCCTTACAATGAAATCTTAAATGATAACATTTCATTGGAGCACGAAGCGAAAGTGTCTAAAGTATCTGAAGAGCAGCTCTTCTACTTGATGAGCCGCGGTATTTCTGAAGAAGAAGCAACTGAAATGATCGTAATGGGCTTTATCGAGCCATTCACAAAAGAGCTTCCAATGGAATACGCAGTTGAAATGAACCGTTTGATTAAGTTCGAAATGGAAGGGTCAATCGGTTAGAAAATAAAAAAACTTTATTTATCAGGGGTTTGAGAGGCTTTTATATGTGCCAAGTTTGAGTCATGCCAAATTTGTGCTAAGTCGAAATTATCTTTTAGTGTAGTAGGCGAACTTTTTAAGTTCGTCTTCTTCTATTTTTTCAGTAATATCAAGATAAGTTTCCGCTGTTGTTTTGATTTTTTATGCCCCAAACGATTTGATACATATTTAAGGTTTGCACCTGATTCAAGTTGCAGAACCGCATGGGTATGTCTAAAGCCGTGGGTGCCTTTATAATCAACACCAGCTTTTTTGCAGTAACCCTGCATGGTATCACGGATAGTAGAAGGTGTTAAATAATGACCGTGACAATTTTGAAAAATGATACTATCTTCCATTTTTATGAAATCTTTCATTTCCTAAAATTAATTCATTTTGCTTTAATTTAAATTTCTTTAATTCACGGACTAGATCATGGTCTATTTTGATAGTGCGATAGGAAGAAGAATTTTTTAATGTGGTCAATTTTACATTGTTATTATCATCACGGCTTGTTTGTTTTTCTATGGTTATTTTATCACCATTAATATCTTCTCATCTTAAAGCTAAAGCTTCAGAAATCCTTAAACCAGTAATGCTTAAAAAGTACATAAGCATGTAATAAAGCTGATAATCGGGAAAACGTTGATGTTTATATGTTTTCATGAAATCTAATAACTGATTTAATTCTTCAAGTCTGAAATATTTCACTTTTTCCTTCTTTATAGCAACAGAATCTTGAACAGGAACTCTTAATTTATCAGCTGGATTTTTTTCAAGCACTTCAAGTTCATGAACGGCATAATGTAAGATGCTTTTCATAACAGAAAGATATTTTAATTTTGAACCAAATGAATATTTTTCTTTTCAAGGTAAGGTCTGGCTTGAAAAGAGTATACGCAAGGCTCTGATAAAAGAAGCTAATAAAGAGGAACAGAGTCCAGCTGATTATATTCGTGGAATCATTTATAGTCTTAACCAAAAGTTAGCTCATGAAGAGATTGCAGAACGTGAAAGCCAAAATCAGCTCAGGCATGATAACAGAAAGATACCAATACAACTAATACTGGATAAAGAATTACGAGAGAAGTTATATAAGCGGTTCGACAAAGAACTGAAGGACAAAGAGCTGTTGGAAAAAGTAAAGAGAAGATGGTCACCTAAGAACGGAACTACAGTGAAAGACAGGATGCTTGTAGAAGTGTTGAACAATCATTTAGTGGAGTACTTGAACTAATGATTGCCCCTTTTGGAAGCCCCCTCTATGTAATGTTCTTTATTACGTAATGGGATAAATGGCGGTAAGGGAACCTTTTCCGACCAAGCAGAAGTTCTAAAAGTTTTTTTGTAAACTAAAATCATTCTAGGAGGTACAAAAGGAAACGTTAGGAGTTAAATTCTCCTAACGTTTTAGAAAATTGACTTTAATTGTTAGTCATTAATTAATTTCACTAATAAAATATTTGTTAGGGAAGTGTTTGTTTAGCATTTCGAGAAGGTCAGAGCCTTTTAGTAATTCTACACCTGTTAATTTACCTTCTTGTAATCCAGCTTGTGTATAATCAGAAGTTGTAATACAAATACCTTGAGTAAATCGGTCGGTCATTTTAACGCTGTTTAGACGTTGGATTGGTTCACTTCCAACATTTCCAATCCATCTTTTCACTTGGAAAATAAACCTTTCTTGCTTATTAGTACGTATATTTAATTTTGTTGCAACCAGATCGACTCCACGGTCACCCGCTCCACCCATTCGAGCAACATTTTGGTACCCTTCCTTAATTAGCAACTGTTTTATTAACTCTTCTAAACCATAAGGGTCAATTGTCCTCAGGTCAATCAGGTTTTCTCCATATTGATTTTTATAGGATTCTTTTTTGATATAACCACGTTCTGTTTCTTCGCAAAAATTTAAAAGGAGATTGTTTATATCTGATTCTTTTGATTTTGAGTCAATTATTTCCTCAAGTAATCCAGGGTCTCCGTTGCAAAGCTTATCACTTATTTCAAAATAGATATCTTCCAAAGCAAAAATACCGTTTTGTTTAACCAGTAGATTTTCAATAATAACAGGAATAATATCATAAAGCTTTACAAACAGGGTTTCAGAATCTTCTAGGTCAACATAGAGTTTATCTTCATCAAGGTAAACGTGATGTTTAAAATCGATTTTAAAATTATCCTTTATAATCCGCTTAACTCTTTCCTGTTGAGGAGAATTTGCGGTAGTACGATTTTTAATAACTTCACTTTCGATATCGATTATTAGCTTACTCAAGCTATACGGTGCAGAGCTTTCTTGGATTTTCTTGTAAACAAACTTTTTAATGTCAAACTCTACATTCTTATCACCAATAAACCAATATTTCTGGTTTTCAGGTAACTTAGTAAAGATCAAGTACATTTCTTTTGAAAGTGTGCTTTTAAATGCTGCTTGCTTGCGTAATGTAGGGTCAGATATTGTCTTATCAATCCGTGTTATATATTCAAACCCATTTTGTCTAGCCTTTAAAATATACTGAGAAAGCAAGTCGAAATACTTTTTCTGTCCAAGGTTTACGGCTAATACCACAAAGCCGTTGGTATTGATGCTATTGCTAAAAGTACTAAACATTTTGTTAATATCACTTACATGATGTTCGTAATCTTTATCTCTTTTTCTGGTTGGTGCGTTTGAAACAACGATTTCTTTTTCTAGGAGTTCACCTTTTAAAGCATACCTAGATTTATCAACGAAGTGATATAGCCAATCACGGTATAACTGGTTTCGTTCCAAATAAGGAACTTGGTCGTGGTAAGGGGGGTCAGTTAGAATTAAATCCACTTTATTATCCCCTATGAAAGTTGATGACATAAAATCGTTGTAATCAGAATTCACAAATGTAAAACAGTTCTGTAGCCATTCACCGTTTTCTTCAACATATTTTTTGTGAAACTGCTTGAATTTGTTGTACTTTTCTTCAAATAGATACCAGACATTCATTTCCTGGGCTTGTTCACGCATAACTTGATAGATATACTCAGACCCAGATCCATATTGCGCAATCCTAGAAAGGGTCAAGCTAGCAACTAGGAAGTGTTGGAGCAAATTCTTCTCGTGGCACTCTGGCAAGGATGAAATTGCTCCTTGTAATTTCAATAATGCCAATTTATTACGAGTTGTAAAATTAGTATCATATTTGTCAGCGCCAGTGCCTTTTGTAATGTTAATCCTACTATTTTCTATTAGGTTATGGCTTGGGAATTTAGAAACATCACATTTTTCAAGGGATTTAATTTTTTGATCGTCAAATGAGTCAAACTGTTTTGTTGTATTTCCACACTCAGGACACTTGTGGAGCATTATTATATTTTTTCCATCCTTTATATCACGGTGTGCTTTAGGATGGAGATAATTATCGGTTTCAGGGTCAAAATGAAGCTTTTTAATATAGTTTTTTGTATTACAGCAACGAGTTTCGTAGAGAGAACGTATTTCTTCGAAACATTGTTCTTTAACTTGATTAAACAACTTCAATAAACGGCTTAAATTTGCAGTGTGATAAAAAGTATTTACTACGTCAAACGTATAGTTATCTAGTTCACTTCCATAGAATGTTTTATTACTTGCGCAAGCTGAATTGATATAAGTACCTGAACCAATAAAAGGATCAAGAACAATACCGTCAGAGTCGGTAAGTGTGTCCATTATAATTTTTCCTATTTCGGGGGATTTCCGCCCCTTAAAATTAAATTGATTTTTTAAAAGGGTTGGTACACTGCTTTTTACATCACGAAGTTTCCTTCTTAACATTAAGGTTTTTTCAATAACCTTTGGGTCGGCTTTTGAAGCCATTGATTGGTATGAAATATGATTCTCCATGTTAATCCTCCTCATTTTTAAATAAATCACCAACAGAAATGTTGAAATAGTGTGCAGCTGTAACAATAAACGTCCATGACAAGTTCCTTTGGTGGTTCCGCCTTCTTTGTAGGACATAGAAATAGTTACTTGAGTAGTTACTTTCGAAGAAGCTCTCAAACTTGTCTGGATTTTGAATGTCATGATCAATTAAGAGTTTCAGAATGTTTTGTTTAGCAACGTTTGATGGTATGAAAACATCTGGACTTTGCGGTAAAATATTATCCTCAGTAATGTTCGTGGATACAAAATCTGAAAAATGAACTTTCAAGCTGCTTGTTAGCATAGTTATTTCCGCATGATGAAGTTCTGGAAGCTTTTCTTTGTAGTACCAGCTAGAAATTGTTCGATAGGGAATGCCTGTTTTTCCACTAATGTTTTCAAAGAAATCTTTGTTTTTAGACCACCTATAATGTCTAATAAGAAAATTGATATTGGTGTACACCTGTTCTTTAACATCATCTTTTTTCATATCAACTATTTTTTTGAATTGATAATCCAACTGAAACACTCCAAATTTTCAAGTTGTTATCAGTTTATTTCAAAACGCAACGATTATTTGTTACTGAGAGTGTAATTTCATAGTATGATCGATTTAAGGAAAATGAACGATTCGAGGAAAATGATTTATTGTTGTCGAATTTTAAGATATAATGAGTGTTTGAAGACTAAGAGGTGGAACAATGAAAAATGAATTCCCAATACTTAATTATCCAGGTAGTAAACGTAACTTGTTAAGCTTTATTGATGAATATACAACTAGCCATATTCCGAAAGATAAGGCAGTCTTTGATATATTCGCTGGTAGTGGAGCGGTTTCATACTTTTATAAAGATAGATTTAAGGTATATGCAAATGATTCAGAACAGTATTCATCTGTAATACTAAATGCGTTATTAAAATTCCAGCCTAACAATAAGATTGATGAATTATTAAAAGAAATGGATCATTTTAGCGATTTTAATAAGCTGAAATTAATAAGTATATATAGCGATTGGATTAATAAAGAAAAAGAATTGTTAGAGTCATTAAAATTTGATGAGATTGAACAGTTTTATTTGTCTTTCCCTAATGTATGGAAGGGAAATGTGGTTTTGAATAATATGGAAATAACTATTGAAACGTTGAGGACACTCCCGTTTTATTGCCTTTTTACTAGTTACTATTCGGGGAATTATTTTGGCGTTTATCAATCTGTGGAAATAGACAGCATAAGGTATGCAATAGAGAAAGCTGACATAAATGTTAAAACTAAAAATATGCTCCTTTCAGCATTGTTTTACGCAATGAAAGAAGCGGTTTTTAGTAAGGACGGTCACATGGCTCAGCCGCTTGGATTGAGTAATAACTTGGAAAAGTTATTTAAAAGAAGAAATGTATCGATTTATGAAAAATTTGTTTTAAAGGTAACAGACTTTTTTTCTGTTAGTTTTTTAACGGAGGATAAAGGTAATAAAGTTTTTAATTATACCTTTGACGAGTTGTTATTCAATAAATCGGAATTATTTAATGATGTAGGATTTATCTATGCTGATCCACCATATACAGATATGCAGTATTCTCGGTATTTCCACTTGCTAAATACGTTAGTAAATTATCAGTATCCAGAAATGACAATGTATAGGGGTAATTTATCCAAGGGGCTATACACCGAAAATAGATTCCAGTCACCTTTAAGTCAAAAATCAAAAGCGATTGATTATCATAAACAACTTTTTGATTATTGTAAGGATAAAAAAATTGGACTTGCATTTAGTTTTGCATATCCTTTTGATCCAAATAGTCAACCGACTAATCGCTATGTTTTAAACATATTCGATTTAATTGACTATGGCAAAAGTGTATTTAAAGGTGATTTCCAATACTATACTCAAGACTATAATCATTCTAATAATCGCAATAGCAATTCGAAGAAAGTACTCGAATATCTATTACTGTATACACCATAGAAAAGAGGGGATGAAAAATGGATTTATATTCACTAAAACAGAAGATTTCAGGGATAAAGCCAACAAATCGTAACCCTCTTTATCAATCTCATTTGTATTGGTCACAAAAACCTTTTAATATCAGTGATTTGTTAATTGAAGAACTTACAGAAGAAGGCGATATTGTATTCGACCCATTCATGGGTTCGGGTGTAAGTATTATAGAGTCAGTTTTGCTAAACCGTAAGTCAGTAGGTGTGGAAATAAACGAATTACCGATTTTCATTGTGGATACACTGTTACGAAAAGTAGGAAACATGGAGAACCTTAATAATTTTCTTAAGGATTTTGAAGATTTTGTAGATGGACTAAACAAATATTATAAAACATGGTCAGCTGAAAATGATGATCATGGAATTGTAAAAAAAGTAATATTTGACAGAGAGTCACCATTTGCTGAACCTATTATTAAGGAAATACACTATCAGCATCAAGGAAACAGAACCAACTTTATAAAAGAGCCAGATATTTTTGATGTTGAACAATTTTCTTTAAATAAAGGTTATAAATATATACGTGATTATGTGATGGTGCCAAATAGTCGTTTAGCAGTTCATAATGAACAAAGTGTAGCTTCACTTTTTACACCAAGAGCATTATGTGTAATAGATGATATCTTAGGGTATGAAGCTAGTTTAGATGACCGAAATTATCAGGACATAATTAGATACATCTTAATGAGTTCACTTCATTTGATAAAAATTACAGATTTGAAATCTAATTCTCAATGGCCACTCTGGACGCCTAAGGAAAATTGTTTAGAAAAAAACGCTATTGATGTAATTAAAAGACGAATTCGGTTATTTTATGACTCGTATGATTTTGTTGATAAAAATTTCAATGAAACAATAAAGAAAGTATCAGATTTTAAAGAACTGTCTGATGATGGAAATTACTTAATATTAAATAAAGGCACTCAGCACCTTAATAGTGATGACATTCCTGATAAGAGTATAGATTTAGTCATAACCGATCCGCCATACTTAGGACAAGTACTATATTCTGAGTATATGCAGTTATACTATCCATTTTTAGACCTGAACTTCAATTTAGAGGATGAAATTGTTATATCCAATGCAAAGGGTAGGGATAAAGATGAAAAATCTTATTTCGATTTACTTGACCAGAGCTTTGGGAAAACAACCAAAAAGCTTAAAAAGGGAAAAATAATGTGCATATATTTTCATGACAGTAATTTAGATGTATGGAACAGGCTAATAAATATTACGAAGAAACACGGGTTGCACTTTTTAGGACAAGTTCATGTTTATAAAAAACTGACACTTAAAAATATCCTAAGCCCTAAAAAATCACTCCAAGGGGATTCCATTTTATTTTTTATAAATGAAAAGAGAGATTACGAAGTAATTGAAGCAGAAACGCTTGATGAAATAGTTGAGAATGTTGTCGCTCATGTTAAATTTGAACTTAAAAATAAAGGTTCATTAACTACGACACAATTGATGGATGACGGATTAATGGAATATATAATACAAAACAACTGGTTAGGTGAACTTAGTTCAAAATATAAGAGTATTATTGATGTTTTTGAACCTTATGTGAAATGGGACAAAGAAAAAGGTAAATGGGTTCTGTAATAAATAAGAAAAAGAGATGTTGCCGTAAGGTAACGGGTTCAGACCTAGGAAAAAATAGTAACTAACACACCAAATAAGAGTACAAATCGCATAGCGGCGTTTCGTACTCTTATTTTTATTGATATAACAACATTTATTATTTTTTGACCCTTAATTAACCTAACAAAGCAAGCAACAAAAATTTGAAACCTTCTATCAAAAGCGAACGTAGTATAAATATACTTATGAATAATAGAAAGGGGATGAAAATGTGGGCAATAGTGAAAATGTGGTTTCATTAGATGATAAAAAGGAGAAAAAAGAGGGATTTAGGAAAAAGGCATTAGATACAGCGAAAGATATTACTGACAAATCCACAGAAAAACCCGTAACTGAATTAGGAAAAGATATATCAAAAACCATTAGATATGGAATGAAAAAATGAACCGAAACAGTAATTCATATGTATAAAACAGCAGAAGATAAAGCCGAAAGAGAAGATATTAGAAAAGGTGAGCTTAAAAAAAGTTACTGCCAGTATGGTTTGATGGGTTTAGGGCTTGGTTGTGGAACAGCAATAGCGATAACCTGGATAAAGAGCAACTCAAAACTTTCTTAAAAAAGCTCGCAATTACTGCGAGCTAAATAAGGACATCCTTCGGTTATTTCATTGATTTATCGTGCCAAGTCCAAGCCAAGTTCATGCCAAGTCCGTGCCAAGTTGAAATTACAAACCATTTTACTCTATTTGAAGAAATGCCTTTATATAGGGGTTTGACCTCCCTTTTTATAAATTATTTCATGACTTTTCGAGCAACATTAATCAAGTTCGAAATGGAAGGGTCAATCGGTTAATGATGAAAACCCCTTTGTTTATCAAGGGGTTTAGAGATAGTTATCAATTTTAAAATGGCCGGCGTGCCGAATTTGATTGTAGAAGACGAACCTTTGAAGTTCGTCTTCTCAGCTTGTAGAGAAAACGATGTTTTTTCTACAAGCTTTTTTGTTTTATACTGTTTCTTTAGATATTCATCAGGTTTCAGATGCAGAAAAAGCGCTCCCACATGCCTAGCCTTGCTTGGCTAGGTATGTGGCAATCTTCTTCATGTTCTGGCATGCGGCTGTGAGGAGAACTTGTTCACTCACATTTCGTTTTCCCCTCAACCTGCAATAGCGAAGCCCATGCAGTTGTTTTGAATCTGCAAAGCTTCGCTCTATTTTTTCTTTTCTTTTTTTGTAGAGGTTTTTTCCTGAAACAGACAAGCGATTTTGTCTGACCTTTTCTTTATGATCTTCCCATACATGTCGAGTAATCACTTTCTGCCGATTCTTTGATTTTGTACAGTTTTCAAGCAGCGGGCATGAGGAACATATTTCAGGATTTGATTTGAATGACCGGTAGCCTTTTCGGTCAGTTGTTGAGTATGTAAGTGTTTGGTGATTTGAACAAATGTATCTGTCTTGTTCACTGTCATAATGAAATTTCCATTTTGGAAACAATCCTCGGATAGGATGATAACGTCTATGTGCGATGACACCAAAGATTTGTCGGTCAGATAATCCTTTACAGATCGGAGTAGTTAAATATCCAGAATCAAGGGCGACAGCTTCTACTTGAAAACCAAATCGTGCGATTTGGTGGTCTAATCGGTCAAGATAAGGCACAGAATCATGGACATTTCCGGATGTGACGTAGGCATCGGTGATAATGTTGTATTTCATATCTGTTGTGCGGTGATCTAAATAGAAAAAACCTTCTGGTTTGTTTTCACGATACAGATAGCCACTTTCCGGATCGGTTGTACTGTGGCGGATCTCTTTTTCAGCTTTCACCTCCTCCTTGGCTGTTAGTGGCTTTTTTCCGTGTTCCTCCCGATCCTCTTGAATGGCTTCATTTAAATCCTTGATATAGTTTTGGGTATCCTGCGCAATTGTTTTTCTTGTGTATTTATGCTTGTTGGCATTGGCTTTAAGGTGTGTGGAGTCGGTGAATAGGACTCGTCCGCCCACCATGTCATGATTGATGGCCTGGAGAACGATCTCATCAAAGATGTCTTGGAAGATGGTAGTATCTTTAAAGCGTGTGCGTCTGTTCCAGCTGATGGTGGAGTGGTGCGGAACTGGATCGTTTATATTCAATCCGAGAAACCATCTGTATGCCATATTGTAGTAAATTTCTTTTTCAAGCTGTCTTTCTGAACGGATACCATAGAGGTATCCGATAAACATCATTTTAAATAAAATAAGCGGATCAAGTGAGGGGCGGCCTTTATTTTCACTGTAGTAAGGTTTAACCTTTTCAATGATGAAAGAGAAGTCTATGTACTGATCAATTTTCCGAAGCAGGTGATCCTCTTCAATGAGTTGGTCAAGCAGAACAAATTCGGCTGCGTTTTGAGAAGAATTTCTTGTGTGGAACATGAGAAAGACACCGTCCTTTTAAGTCTTTCTTTTATTTTATTACAGGAGAATGGATATTTTAAGGAAAATTAAAGGCTGTCGAGATTTTCTCGACAGCCTGAGAAGAGGAACTTTTGAAGTTCGTCTTCTTTTATTTTTCAGAGACATATCCACTTTTATTTTGATGGTTTTAAGTCCTTATCGATTAAAATATTTCAGATCTGCACCGGATAGGTTGAGTTCCTATATCACGCAACCATACAGTTGCTTATACTTGACATGCAACTAATGAGTTGCTTATACTCAATATATGAATGGGAACAAAGACGCTATATTCAAAGCACTCGGCGATTCGACCCGGCGGCTTATATTAGACGAATTATCTGAACGCAACGAGCTGACGTTGTATGAACTTACGATACGTCTTATTACAAAGTACGACCTTTCTATTACGCGACAGGCGATAGCTAAACACCTTTCTGTACTGGAGGATGCAGGACTCGTAACATCAAAACGAAAGGGAAAATATCGAGTACTTATATTCAACAACGAACCGCTTAAAAATTTGCTGAAAGGATGGATAGAGTAATTTTATAAAACCAGCACTGATTTTCTGACATATGTTGGTTTGTTTTGCTTGAAGCCGGATTGTTTGCACAGTACCATGCACCATAAATATCAAAGGAGGCAACAACAATATGAAAATCATTGTGACTAGTATATTCGTGCAAGATCAAGACAAGGCACTGAAGTTCTATACAGAAAAACTGGGGTTTGTAAAAAAGGAGGATGTTCCCATGGGGAAATTCAGGTGGATAACGCTTGTTTCTCCAGATGATCAAGACGGAACCGAGCTTTTACTCGAACCGAATGAACATCCTGCCGCCAAGGAGTATCAAAAGAAGATATTCTCCGAAGGCTTCCCGGCCACAATGTTTGGCGTTGCAGATATTCAAAAAGAGTACAACCGATTAAAGGAAAAAGGCGTGACGTTTACAATGGAACCGACAAAAATGGGCGAAGTCACAATAGCTGTCTTCGACGATACATGCGGTAACCTTATTCAAATTGTACAGAAGTAACCGATTCAGTCGCGTCCTTTTTGTATGCAGAAGAAAAACCGCTGGCCGAGGGGCCGCGGTTTTTTACTCTTCTTCTGTCTCCTGATTGATAATTTGCTTTACAGATGATCTGCTGTTATTTTCTCTGTTCATCTCTCGCAATTGAGTATAAGCCATATCGAATTCCTCTTTTGTCATCTGCTTTGCGGCTAATGCAGAGCATAATATAGCAAAAGCAATTGGCATTGTATCAATGTGAATGTCGATATGGACCTCTGAGTTGCCGCTGTTTTTGATAACAGATTCAGTAGTGGGTATCTCTTGAGTATGTCTGTTGAGAGGAATGATGTTTTCGTTCATTAGTCTTCTCCGTCTTGTGACTGCGCCTGTGCCTGATCCTGATCTGTATTCACGCTGACCACGACTTTTGCATTACCGCTGTTTTGGACTTTTGCGACTGCCGCATCGCGTCTGTTTTCTTCATTTTCATGACGATTTTCGCTCATGGTATCATCCTTTCTCTATTGATAGTGACAGGATATTCGATAGGAGAGTAAAGAGATTGGACGAACTTCGCGGTTTTTCCACATTAGGGCAAAAGGTCGAAGGAAAGCATTCTATTTGGTAAAATGAATAGACATTATAATAGAAAAGGTGTTTGCATATGAAATCGTACATCATCGTCGGCGCAGGGATTCTGGGCGCGTCGACGGCTTATCATCTCGCAAAATCAGGCGCTCGCGTTACTGTCATTGATCGGAAAGAGCCGGGACAAGCGACTGATGCGGCGGCGGGGATCGTCTGTCCATGGCTCTCGCAACGCCGTAATCAGGATTGGTACCAGCTTGCTAAGGAGGGAGCGCGGTACTATAAGGATTTAATCCATCAATTGGAAAAAGATGGTGAAACGGATGCAGGATACAAACGTGTCGGTGCCATCAGCATTCATACTGACGCGTCTAAACTCGATAAAATGGAGGAAAGAGCGTATAAGAGACGGGAGGATGCGCCGGAAATCGGCGACATTACCCGCTTGTCTGCAAGTGAAACGAAAAAGCTGTTTCCGATTTTAGCTGACGGCTATGAATCGGTTCATATCAGCGGTGCCGCCCGTGTGAACGGAAGAGCGCTGTGCCGGTCGCTTTTAAGCGCTGCAGAGAAACGCGGCGCAACGGTCATCAAAGGAAATGCGTCCTTGCTTTTTGAAAACGGAACAGTCACCGGCGTGCAAACAGATACAAAGCAGTTTGCGGCTGACGCGGTCATTGTGACGGCGGGAGCATGGGCCAATGAGATATTGAAGCCTCTTGGCATTCATTTTCAAGTGTCATTTCAAAAAGCGCAGATTATGCATTTTGAAATGCCAGATGCAGATACAGGATCGTGGCCGGTTGTAATGCCGCCGAGTGATCAGTACATTCTTTCGTTTGATAACGGCAGAATTGTAGCCGGCGCCACACACGAAAACGATGCCGGCCTTGATGATCTTCGTGTGACAGCCGGAGGCCAGCACGAAGTATTGAGCAAAGCGTTAGCCGTTGCACCGGGTCTTGCTGATGCCGCTGCAGTTGAAACAAGAGTGGGCTTCAGGCCGTTTACACCGGGTTTTCTGCCGGTCGTAGGGGCCGTGCCGAATGTTCAAGGCCTATATGCTGCAAACGGTTTGGGTGCTTCTGGACTGACGATGGGACCGTTCTTGGGTGCAGAGCTCGCAAAGCTAGTTCTCGGAAAGCAGACAGAATTAGACCTTAGTCCTTATCATCCAGCCGGAGCACTTGCATAATAAGCAAGAGCATAACAAACAAATATAATAAAGCTGTTCTAGCTTTTCTTTTCTGTATGTGTTAGCATTTATCTTTAATGAAAAAGAGGACGTGAACTGATTTTGATAAAAATTGATATACCCGCACCGAATGTCATCATCACTGAACGACAGCAGTCAGCTAATGATAACGAACCGAAGATAAAACCGATTCACGGATTCATCGACTTTCACCAGATCCCAAGGGATAAAGGCGGCATTTTTATGTTTTACAACATTCATGACGAGCTGCTGTTTGTCGGTAAAGCCAGAAAGTTAAGACAGAGAATTAAGAAGCATTTCGAAGACACTGTTTCACCGATCAAACATCACAGAGATGAAGTCTATAAAATCGAGGTATGTGTAGTTGATGATCCAATGGAAAGAGAGATTTACGAAACATATATCATCAATACACAGCACTCAAAGTACAATATAGACAAGGTATTTTTTAAATAAGACGTCAGTCTGCGGCTTGAACAGCGAAGCCAGAACTTAAGTCAAGTTCTGGCTTTTGATTTGGGCATTTTTTCGCATATAGACTCTTTGTCTGTCATTCGAATAAATTATTGAGAAATTTCAGAAAATAATATTGACAATCCTACCCGCGGACTTTAATATAACAATATATAATGTTATATAACGTTATATAATAAAAACGGGGAGTGAAGGATTTGAGTCAGGCCACAGCAAAAGTAAATCGTGAGGTTCAAGCTTTCTTGCAGGATTTGAAAGGGAAAACCATTGATCATGTATTCTTTGTCGCATGCGGAGGGTCTTCTGCCATTATGTATCCGAGTAAGTATGTGTTTGACAGAGAGTCAAAATCAATAAACTCCGACCTCTACAGCGCCAACGAATTTATTCAGCGCAACCCTGTTCAGCTTGGTGAAAAGTCTCTTGTTATTTTGTGCTCGCATTCGGGAAATACCCCGGAGACAGTCAAAGCTGCTGCGTTTGCAAGGGGCAAGGGTGCACTTACGATTGCGATGACATTTAAACCGGAGTCTCCTTTAGCGCAGGAAGCGCAATATGTTGCCCAGTACGATTGGGGTGATGAGGCGCTTGCGATCAATACAAACTATGGCGTTTTGTATCAAATCGTTTTTGGCACCCTGCAAGTATTAGAAAACAATACGAAATTCCAACAAGCAATTGAAGGCTTAGATCAATTGCAGGCTGTATATGAAAAAGCCCTTAAGCAGGAAGCTGACAACGCCAAGCAATTTGCAAAAGCCCATGAAAAAGAAAGCATTATTTATACCATGGCAAGCGGTGCAAACTACGGTGTCGCTTACTCCTACAGCATCTGCATTCTCATGGAAATGCAATGGATTCATTCCCACGCCATTCATGCCGGAGAATATTTTCACGGACCGTTTGAAATTATTGATGAATCCGTGCCGTTTATCATCCTGCTCGGTTTAGATGAAACAAGACCTCTTGAAGAGCGGGCGCTTACCTTCTCGAAAAAGTATGGCAAAAAGCTCACTGTGCTTGATGCTGCATCTTACGACTTCACTGCAATTGACGATTCAGTTAAAGGCTATCTTGCTCCGCTCGTTCTCAATCGTGTGCTGAGAAGCTATGCAGACGAGCTGGCAGAGGCGAGAAATCATCCTTTATCTCATAGAAGATACATGTGGAAAGTTGAGTATTGATCTGAAAATGAGGAACCATTATGCATTAGACTATAATGTTATATAACATTATAGTCTAATGTCCAGAGGAGGCCAACCCTTTGAAGAAAATGTTGTTGTTCTTGATCATTGCAGCTGTCAGTATGTTCACCATTGCAGGCTGTTCGAGCCAAAGCAGTTCAGCGGACGGAAAGGTGACATTGAAATTTTTCCACAGATGGCCAAAGGAGCCGGAAAAAAGTTATTTTGAAGAGGTTGTAAAAGAATTTGAAAAAGATCACCCAGATATCGACATTCAAATTGAAGCCGTTTTAAATGACTCCTATAAAGATAAAATTAAGGTCATGCTGGGAACTACCAGCCCTCCTGACATTTACTTCTCTTGGAGCGATGAGTTTGCTTTTAAATTTATCAGAGGCAATAAAGCACTTGATCTCTCGTCCTACTACAAAAATGACACCGATTGGTCATCACAGCTCGTTCAATCGCAAATTACACCATTTACTTATGAAAACAAGCAATATGGCGTGCCGTGGCAAATGGACGCTAAATCATTCTTCTATAATAAAGACATTTTCCAAAAGCTGAATCTTGATCCCCCGAAGACGTGGGATGAATTAATCGATGTGTCAAAAAAGCTGAAAGAACATGGCTACACACCGATCAGCTTCGGAACAAAGGCGACTTGGACAATCTCGCACTATATCGGCACGCTTAATCAGCGGATGGTCGATGAAAAAACGCGAGACAAGGACTATAACGCCAAAACGGGTGAATTTACTGATGAAGGCTACGTAAAAGCACTTGAAAAGCTTCAAGAGCTGATGCCTTACTTTAATAAACATGTAAACTCCGTCGACCACGAATATGTGAGACAGCAATTTAAGAGCGGAAAGTCGGCGATGATATATGCGGAAACAGCGGAAATCAAGCTGGTTGAACCGGTTAATCTCGGGATGTTCCCATTTCCTGAAATCAGCGGGCAGAAAGGATCTTCAGAAGCGTTAACGGGAGCGCCGGAAGGATTCATGATTTCCTCAAGAACAAAACATCCGAAGGAAGCAATGGAATTTTTGCAGTTCTTGACGTCGAAAAAAATGGGCGAAAAGCTCGTGAAAGATGTCGGGAAATACAGTGCAGTGCAAGGTACGGCTACTGAAGAAAATGCAACAGCTATTCAGCGTGAAGCCGTTCAGCATATTGTTGATGCCAAATCAATGGTTCCATGGTTTGATATGGATGTCGATGTTGAAGTCGCAGATGCGTACCTAACAGGCGTCCAGCAAATGCTTGGCGGCGACATGACACCGCAGCAGGTGATGAAAGCCGTTCAAAAGGCAGCAAAGCAGGTGAGGGCGTCAGCTGAATAAATCAAAGAAAAGGTGAAGCTTCGCACCTTTTCTTTTTATAAAGGAGATGAGATACCCTTGGTCAATCAGAATAAAATAATCCCCTATTTGTTTTTGGTGCCCGCTCTCGTTTTTTTACTTTTCGTTTATATCCCGATTTTTGAGAATGTATTCCTCAGCCTGTTTCAGTGGAGCTCATTTTCTCCGGAAAAAACGTTTATCGGCTTAAAAAACTATGTTGAATTATTTCATGATCCTGTCTTTTATCAGGCACTGACCAATAATGTGCTTTATGCAGTGATCTCAATTGTATGCCAGGTATTTGGCGGTTTGATTTTGGCGGCGGTGCTTGAGGATAAGCTGGTCAGAAAATGGTCGCCGTTTTTTCGTACCGTTTTCTTTTTGCCGGTTGTCATCTCAATGACGGTGATCGCGCTTTTGTTTGATTTTATTTACAATCCGGAGACAGGGCTTTTGAATCAGCTGCTTCAGGCCATCGGTCTTGATCAGCTGACGAGGGCCTGGCTCGGGGATGACAGCACAGCTATGCTTTCTGTCATTTTTGTGTCCCAGTGGCAATCTGTCGGTTATATTGCGATGCTGTACATCGTGTCGATTCAAAAAATACCGGATGAACTGTATGAAGCGGCCCGGCTTGACGGCGCGGGTAAAATTCAGCAGTTTTTTCATATTACTGTTCCCCAGACGAAAGAGATGTCTTTTGTTGCGGTGGTCATGACGCTGACCGGGGCCTTTACGGTCTTTAATGAGCCGTACATTTTGACAGGCGGCGGGCCGGGAAACGCGTCAGAAGTCTTGAGCACGTTTTTATATAAAAGCGCCTTTACAAAGGATATGATGGGCTACGCCTCAGCGATTGCCACTGTCGTGTTAATCATTACGCTTGCATTATCGCTCATGCAAATGAAGTTCTTTAAAACCGGAAAGGAGGAGTAACTGATGCTGCCTCAGAAGAAGACAGATTCGTTCAGATTGGAGCCTGTGCCTGACCAGCACATTGAGGTTAAAGATAAGCCTAGACGAAAATGGTATATCGGAGAAACGTCTGTGTGGGTTTTTCTGTTTCTTTATCTGATTGCGATTGCCTATCCGCTTCTCTGGATGGTGATGAGCGCCTTTAAAAACTCTGACGATATTTTTGAGCACAGCTGGTCGCTGCCGTCTTCGTGGCATCCGGAAAATTTTGTTTCCGCCTGGAACCAGGGGATTTCTTCTTATTTTATGAACAGTGTCATCGTTACGGCGCTGACGTGTGTGATCACTGTCTTTATCAGTGCATGGGCAGCGTATGGCCTTTCCCGGTTTGAGTTTAAAGGAAAAGGATTCTTTTTGGTGCTATGTCTTGGCGGATTGATGCTGACGCCGCAGGTCAGTCTTGTGCCGCTTTATTCTATTATTCAGTCGCTTGGCCTGTACAATACGTATTGGGCGTTAATCCTGCCGTATGCGGCTTATCGGATCCCATTCACCATCATTTTGATCCGCTCTTATTTTCTTTCTATTTCCAAAGAATTGGAGGAGGCGGCCTATTTGGATGGGTGTACAAGTTTTGGAGTATTTTTCAGAATTTTCTTACCAATGAGCGTGCCAATTTTGGTGACATCCGGCATTTTGACGGCTTACCATACATGGAATGAGTTTATGTTTGCGATTATTTTCATAGATGATGAGAATTTGCGGACCATTCCAGCCGGGCTGATGCAGTTCAGAGACGCGCTGCAGACAGACTGGGGCGTCCTGCTGGCGGGGTTAACGATTTCAGCCGCGCCGATTATTATTCTATTTTTATTGATGCAGAAATATTTTGTCCGCGGGATTGCAAGCGGCAGTGTAAAAGGATAAAGGAGGAAGCACTATGAAATTGATTGCGGTTGGAGATAATGTTGTAGATTATTACCAGGATCAAGAAACATTCTACCCGGGAGGAAATGCCTTAAACGTTGCTGTGCTTGCCAAGCGGCTCGGGCATGAGTCTTCCTATATCGGAATCGTCGGCAATGACGAAGCCGCGGCGCATCTGTTGAACGTTCTCAAGCTGGAGCAGGTCAATGCAGATTATATCCGCCAGGCGCACGGAGAAAACGGGATGGCGATTGTCACCCTTGATGAACAGGGGGACCGCATTTTTGTCAGATCAAATAAAGGCGGCATTCAGTCCCGGCTTCGCCTCGCGTTTCAGGAGAAAGATGTATCTTTTATCAGCGGGCATGATCTGCTGCATACGAGCGTGTACAGCAGGCTTGAGAACGATCTTCCGCAGCTGTGCGGGCTTGTCCCTGTCTCATTTGATTTTTCAACCAATCGGGAGGATGATTATTTGAGGAGGGTCTGTCCTTATGTGACGTATGCGTTTTTTTCAGGAAGCGATTTGAGTGAGTCGGAATGCGGTGAGCTTGCCAAAACAGCTCATGGGTACGGAGCCAAAATGGTTTGTATGACCCGAGGGGGCCAAGGAGCAATCCTGTCTGCGGGTGATCGAGTCTATCATCAGCCGATTGTGGAAGCTGATATAATAGATACACTTGGAGCGGGAGATTCTTTTATAGCAGGCTTTTTGACTGCCTTTTGCGTGAAGCAGGATATAACGTATGCTTTGCGCCAGGCTGCTGAAACGGCTGCGAAAACATGCGGTGTGTACGGAGCTTTCGGCTATGGCTATCCTTATCGCTTGGAGGACGGGGGAAGCAGTGAAAAAACGAGAATACTATAAGCAGTGTCTCGTTTTTTATGCCTGTTATGTGTAGGGGCTGTTGATGGTAAAAGTGACACGGTTTGTGTGCATCAAAAACAATGAGCAATAGATTGGCTGGTCGTTTGATGTAAAAGCCGTTTTATCAATTTCAAACAGCGCATCCCCGATATCACAATCCAGGTATTTGCTTTCCTCCTGTTGGGCATATACAACGTTTAATAGCTTCGTATTGTGCGTGGGTACAACTTTGTATTGCTGTTTCAAAATATCATGCATGGAGACGCCGTCAGCAATAAAGGTATCAATGCCGGGAAACAAATCAAGCGGATAATGCGTCACTTCAAAGGTGAGAGGCTGATCATCATTATATAAAATCCGTTTTAATTCAACGACAGGGCTCTCGGGATGGATTTGAAGCTTTTCTGCGATGGGTTTTGACGCTGGAATGATGTCATGGGACAGCACATGATGCTTCGGTTTTTTGCCGGTTGATTCCATAAATTCCGAGTAGCCGTTTACAGCGATCAGCTCTCGTTTTAATTTAGGGCTTTTAACGAACGTTCCCTTTCCCTGCTGCCTGATCAGATAGCCTTCTTCGACTAAATCGAGAATGGCTTTCCTGACGGTGATGCGGCTGACGTTATACTTGGTGCAAAGCTCGTTTTCGGTAGGCAGCTTGGCGGTTGGGGAATACACGCCCTTTTTGATGTCATCAGTGATGATTTGTTTTAGCTGAATGTATAAAGGTGTAGAACTTCCGTTGTTTAACAAAGGGTAGCCTCCTTTTAACCTATTATTTATATTATAATGTATTATGACGTTATAATACAAATTTACATTTTTTATTTTAGAAATATAGCAAAAATGGGAATCGATTACTCTAAAAATAACAGAAAGACCAAGTTGTTTCCAGTGACGAAATAACGGGTCAAAAGATAGGGGGACTTTTCTGATGGCTTCATTAACATTTGAACACGTCAAAAAATCATATCACTCACAATTAACCGTGAAGGACTTTGATTTAGATGTAAAGGATAAGGAGCTTTTGGTGCTGGTGGGGCCGTCAGGATGCGGAAAATCAACAACGCTGCGGATGGTGGCTGGATTAGAAAGCATTTCTGAAGGAAATCTTCTTATTGATGGGGAGCGGGTCAATGATCTTCCGCCGAAAGAACGTGATATTGCGATGGTATTCCAGAACTATGCGCTTTATCCGCATATGACGGTTTTTGATAATATGGCGTTTGGATTAAAGCTCAGAAAGATGGCGAAACATGAAATTGCCGAGCGGGTTCATGCGGCAGCCAGAATTTTAGAAATTGAACATTTGCTGAAGAGAAAACCGAAGGCGCTCTCCGGCGGGCAGCGGCAAAGGGTGGCGCTTGGCAGGTCGATTGTGAGGGAGCCGAAGGTCTTTTTAATGGACGAGCCGCTTTCTAATCTGGATGCAAAACTAAGAGTGACGATGCGGACAGAAATCAGCAAGCTGCACCAGCGATTAGAGGCAACGATCATTTATGTCACGCATGACCAGACCGAAGCAATGACAATGGGAGATCGGATTGTCGTCATGAATGAAGGGGAAATTAAGCAAGTGGCGAAACCTCATGACATTTATCATTACCCGGCCAATTTGTTTGTCGCAGGCTTCATTGGCTCTCCCGGAATGAACTTTTTGAAAGGCATTATAGAACAGCAGCATGGCGAGCTGTTTTTCACAAATTCTTCGATCCGGCTTCATATTCCTGAAGAAAAAGCAAAGCGGCTGAAGGAAAAGGGATATGCCGGAGAACAGATGATTGCCGGTGTACGGCCGGAGCACATCACACAAATGACAGGAAATGACCAGTTGTTTGATTCAGTGTTTCAAGCGAACGTGGAAGTGAATGAAAATCTGGGCTCGGAGCTCATAGTGCATGTCATGGCTGGGGACGAGCGGCTCAAGGTCCGCCTGGACGGAAACACGCGAATCGATGCAGGCGATTCAATCCAGCTCTCAGTGAAAATGGACCACGTCGTCTTTTTCGATGCGGAAACGGAAGAGGCTGTGTATTAGAAAAAGGTGCTCCTCAAAAGGAGCACCTTTTTCTTACGGCCAAATCTCATCCGCCCATTCAGGGTGGTCGATAAATGGATTGCGGTTGTGCTGATATTTTTCATAAATGATTTCATTTCTTTTCCGCTCGCGGTCGTCAACCGGATCCTGCTTATTCCATTCGAGCAGGACAGATTGTTTGCCATGATAAGGAGCTGAGCCGTTGCCTGTCTTATCATTAAGCTCAAGATCAGGATAGCCGTCATCACCCTCGTAACGGACAGCCATGTAAAACAGCATGCGGGCAACATCGCCTTTCACATCATCGCGGGGCTCCCATGAATCGCCGTCATAATAATTTCCGGGTGCCTTCGCATATTCAGTGCCGCCATTGTCAAAATCCATATTTCCTCTGGCGCTGTTAACTTGAACATCGGCTGGGCGCAAATGATGAATATCAGTACCAGGTCCCTTGCTCGTACCAAAATCGCCATGGGATTTCGCCCAGACATGCTCGCGGTTCCAATCGCCGACATTGCCGCCGTTCAGGTTTTTGGACCGCGATTCATTCGTATAGAGCAGGATGACGTTATTCGGATTTCTCGGGTCTTCATCCGTTTCTTTCAGCGCGTTCCACACTTCGCTGTAGGACAGCATCGTGTGTCCGCTGATAATACGGTGCAGGGTGCTTTTTAGCGAGTCGCCTGTTTTACCTTCAGCCCCTTCATAATAGGTATCTGTGTCAGCATAGGGTGCAGCGGGGGCGGCTAATGAGAGAAGGCTCCCTGTTCCTGAAGGGGAAGACGCCAATCGGTCATTGAGGCTTAATGCGGTTTGCGCGCTTGCTGAAGCTGCCGGCGCAAGCCATCCGGAAATCAGTAATACACAGACGAGCGGCAGAAACCATGCTTTTTTTGTCATCACTTGCCCTCCTTTTATCAGATCATGTCTATTATCTAAAATTGAAATAAAGGATAGAAGTGTCATTTTGTATATTTTTCATTAAAATTGTAAATTAGTCCCTTTGGAGGAGGCGGAAATCTCCTGTTCCCATATCTTTAGGTCCTGTTTTTGCGAGCTGCCGGCATTTCCGTTTTCATCCGTTCCGCAAACATCGCCTCTCTGGCAAGCTGAGCTTGACCCTCTCTTTCGCTCTTGCTGGCTCTCTTCCTTACCGTGTTTTCTTTTGACCTTTACATCAAAATAGTTGTGACATGTAGGGTGAATCTGGTTGCTGGATAGATACTGTGACTAAAAAATAAACGTTTTTTTGGTTAATCTGTCAATGAACTATCATGTTCCTCCTTCTATAATGAAGTCACCATAGCGGCCAGAGGGGGGAGTACATGGAAAAGCAGAAGCTTTCAGTAAAAAACAGCATCACAGATTATATTGAATGGCTCGCCCAATACGGTGCGTCTGCGGATGGCGGCGTAACGAGGCTTTTATACACAAAAGAGTGGATGGACGCACAGCTTGCTGTGAAAACGGAAATGTCTTCTTTCGGGCTTGACACAAGATTCGACGATGTCGGCAATGTGTTTGGAAGGCTTTCGGGCACCCAGTCTCCGGATGAAGTCATTGTAACCGGTTCACATATCGATACTGTCATCAATGGGGGGAAATACGACGGCGCCTATGGTGTTCTGGCGGCAATGCTTGCGATAAAGCGGCTCAAAGAGACATATGGATCGCCGAAAAAAACACTCGAAGCGGTATCCTTATGTGAGGAGGAGGGCAGCCGTTTTCCAATGACCTATTGGGGATCAGGGAATATGACGGGTGTTTTTTCATTACAGGATGGAGCAGAGCCAAGAGACGAATCAGGAGTCTCGCTGCAACATGCGATGCATGAGAACGGTTTTGGCAAAGGTGTGTTTCAGGCAGCATATCGGACAGATATCAGCGCTTTTGTTGAGCTCCATATTGAACAGGGACAGACATTGGAAATGTCAGGACGGGATCTCGGGATTGTGACAAGCATTGCGGGGCAGAGGCGCTATCTCGTCACGCTGGAGGGTGAATGCAATCATGCGGGAACCACCTCCATGAAATGGCGCAAGGACCCGCTCGCAGCCAGCAGCCGTATCATTCATGAGCTGTTGCTGCGGTCGGAGGAACTGCCGGAGGAGCTCCGTCTGACATGCGGAAAAATAACGGCAGAGCCCAATGTAGCCAATGTCATACCGGGCCGCGTCCAGTTTTCAATCGATATTCGCCATCAGCATCAGCATGTGCTGGAACAGTTTCATCAAGACATGGTTGCTTTGATCAACGGCATTTGCCTACAAAAAGGAATTCGCGCCGTGATTGATGAATATATGCGGATAGAGCCTGTGCCGATGGACGAAAGGCTGAAGGCTGCGGCTTTTGAAACAGCATTAGAAAACGGCTTCAGCTGTGAGGAAATGGTGAGCGGAGCAGGCCATGACGCGCAAATGATCGGAAGGCGCTATCCTGCTTGTATGCTGTTTGTGCCGAGCCGAGGCGGCGTCAGCCACTCACCGAAGGAATATACGTCAGCCAGACAGCTTGAGATCGGCGTCCGCGCACTGACTGATTTATTATACAAACTGGCTTACTGATAAAGGAGGAATGGCTGTGTCAGGCAGAAGAGAATTATGCACCCCGTTAAGAACGATTATGACGCCGGGGCCTGTTGAGGTTGATCCGCGTGTATTAAGAGTAATGAGCACCCCGGTTGTCGGCCAATTTGATCCGGCGTTTACAGGTATTATGAATGAAACGATGGAGATGCTTCGGGAGCTGTTCCAAACAAAAAACCGCTGGGCATACCCGATTGACGGCACTTCACGGGCGGGAATTGAAGCAGTGCTGGCTAGTGTGATAGAGCCGGAAGATGATGTGCTCATTCCCATTTACGGCCGTTTCGGTTATTTGCTGACTGAAATCGCCGAGCGATATGGGGCAAATGTTCATATGCTGGAGTGCGAATGGGGAACGGTTTTTGACCCGGAGGACATTATACGGGAGATAAAAAAAGTGAAGCCGAAAATTGTGGCCATGGTGCATGGAGAAACATCGACAGGACGGATTCACCAGCTGAAAGCCATCGGCGAAGCCTGCCGCACCGAGGATGCATTGTTTATCGTCGATGCAGTCGCAACGATTGGGGGCTGCGAGGTTAAAGTCGATGAATGGAAGATTGACGCTGCCATCGGCGGAACGCAAAAATGTTTGTCTGTGCCTTCAGGAATGGCGCCGATTACATATAATGAGCGGGTGGCGGACGTGATTGCAGCTCGCAAAAAGGTGGAACGCGGGATTGCGACACAAGCTGACAGGGCAGCACTTTCGGGAAATCGGCCAATTACAAGCAACTACTTTGATTTGAGCCAGCTTGAGGATTATTGGAGCGAAAGACGGCTCAATCATCATACAGAAGCGACGACGATGCTGTACGCCTTACGTGAGGGAGTCAGACTGGTGCTTGAAGAAGGTCTTGAGACGCGTTTCGAGCGGCATCGGCACCATGAAGCCGCATTAGCAGCAGGGATAAAGGCAATGGGGCTAAGATTGTTTGGAGATGACAGCTGCAAAATGCCTGTTGTCACCTGTGTCGAAATTCCCGGCGGCATTGACGGCGAGTCTGTCCGTGACATGCTGCTGGCACAATTCGGCATTGAAATCGCCAGCTCATTCGGCCCGCTTGCAGGGAAGATCTGGAGGATCGGCACGATGGGGTACAGCTGCAGAAAAGAAAACGTCCTATTCGTGCTTGCCGGGTTAGAGGCTGTGCTTCTCAGACATAACGCAGGAATCGAAGCAGGAAAAGCGCTCCAAGCAGCGCTGGATGTGTATGAAAACGCTGGCCGCCAGGCAGCGGTGTAAAGAAAAGCTTGCGGAACTCCGCAAGCTTTTTAACGATATGATTTCGTGTTTTCTCCAATCTGATTTTCTTCGTTTGACTCTTTTTACAAATCCTCTTTCTATGTGTTTCATTTTCTGACAAATCATGAGTCATTTTTTCTTCCATCGTCTATTCTTTATACAAGTTACCTATAAAATCACGCTGAACTAGTTGTTTCTCACGGCAATTTTCGAGAGGAGGATGCGGCATTGGGGAATTTTCACACGATGTTAGATGCGCTCCTGGAAGACCAGGAGGAGGCTGTACTGGCGACAATTGTTCAAGTGGAAGGCTCCGCGTATCGAAAAGCAGGCGCCTCTATGCTCTTTAAGAAAAATGGCAGACGGATTGGCTTGCTGAGCGGCGGGTGTGTGGAAGAAGATGTATTCCAAAGAATCAGTGCGCTGGGCGATCAGCTCACACCAACGCTGATTCCCTACGACATGAGGTCAGAGGACGATCTTTCTTGGGGCATGGGAGCCGGGTGCAATGGCATTATTCATGTTCATGCAGAGCGAATCACTCAGGAAAAAAGGCGGCACTATGAGAAAGTGAGAGACTGCCTTCATTCAGGCAAAGCTGTCACTTCTGTTATAAAGATTGAATCCTCCCATTATTTATTTCTGACGGAGAACGGGCATTTTGGCAACTGGCCGGACGCGCCTCTGCAAGCTATTCAACGTACTGTTTCAACGCTTCATTTACCGCATTTCGATCCACCCACTAACATGTTTATTCAGCGAATTGAACCGAAGCCGCGCCTCATTCTGTTTGGGGCGGGACCGGATACTGTACCGCTGGCCAATTTGGCGGCTGACACAGGTTTTTCTGTTATCGTGACGGATTGGCGGCCCGCTTATTGTACATCCTCTCTTTTTCCAAAAGCGGATCAGCTGATCACCGCTTTTCCGGAACAAATGCTTAGCGAATTTCAATTTTTTCCACATGATGCAGCTGTTGTGGCAACCCATCATTATCAGCACGATCAAACGATCATCAACTTCTTATTTTCTCAAAACCTCCATTATATTGGACTGTTGGGTTCGGCAAACCGCACGAAACGGCTGCTGAGCGGAAAACATCCTCCGTCTCACTTTTACAGTCCGGTCGGGCTGAAAATCGGTGCGGAAGGTCCCGAGGAAATTGCGGTAAGTGTAGTTGCAGAAATTATTCAAACAAGAAAACGGGTGGCGGTTGTATGAGAAGCCCCTATCTGATCGGCGTGTTTCTCGCTGCCGGCAAAAGCAGAAGAATGGGCCAAAACAAGCTGGCTTTGCCGCTAAAAGGAGAAAACATAGGCTCACTTTCCTTGAAAACTGCTCTGTCGTCCCGCCTTGATCACGTGCTGGTCGTCGAGCGGACAGAACATGCCTCCCTTGAGTGGATAGGAGCGCCGTATCACGCTCCGCCTTTTCAAAAACGCTGGAGCCTGCACGTTTGCCAAGACGCAGAAAAGGGTCAGGGGCATTCAGTCAGCAGCGGGGTGAGAAAAGCAGAAAGCATGGGGGCGGACGGCGTTGTCATTTTGTTAGCCGACCAGCCTCAGCTTTCCGTCGATCATCTCAATGCCCTTGTGGCACTGGCCCCTGAGCCATTTGCCGTGTCATCGTTTTTAGGGGCGTTCACCCCGCCAATCTACTTCTCGTCGGCTTGTTTTCCTTATGTAAAGGGGTTAACGGGAGATGAAGGGGCTCGCAGGCTCCTGAAAAGCGGACAGCTTGGAGCAGGAGCGGTTTTGGAGGCAAAGGATAGCGGCGAGTTGGACGATATTGATACACCCGAGGAATATGACATGGTAAGGAGGGCGATGGCTTGAACGGCCAAGTGACAAAAGCAAGGATGAATATTCAATTATGGAGGCCGGCAGCGCTTGATGAGGCCTATTCGCTTTTAGAGAAGCTTGCTCCGGATGTGTGTGCCGCATCGGGAAGCACGCTGCTTCAGCTTCAGTGGGACAAAGGAACTCTACCGAAACAGCACCTTGTCAGCCTTGAAGGGATTGACGAGATGCGAGGGATCAGCGCCAGTGACACCCACGTGTCGATCGGGGCGCTCACATCACTGAGTGAATGCAGAAAGAACCCTTTGATCAAGAGCACGCTTGGCTGTTTCAGTGACGCTGCTTCCGCTGTCGCCGCACCGGGAATCCGCAGCCGTGCCACGATTGGCGGCAACATAGCGAGTAAAATCGGTGATTTCATTCCGCTTCTGCTTGTGCTTGATGCTGATCTTATCGTATATCAAAAGAAGCTAATCAGGCTGCCGCTTGGCGCTTGGCTCATTGAGGAAGACTTTAGAACGGCTATCGTCACGCGTGTCATCATCCCGCGGGCGGAGGGAGAGCGTGTATTTTATCACAAGCTTGGAAGGCGTCAGGCTTTTACAGGAGCGGTTGCTGTTGCAGCTGGACGTTTTTTGAAAGACGGCGGCATTCGCCTCGCCGCTGGCCATGCCGATATCACTCCTAGGAGATTATTGGACAGCGAAGCGAAATGGATGGCACCAGGAGGGGACTCGCATGATCTGTACAAAACACTTATCCATGAGCTGCCGTTTTCCTCAGATGCTTTTATGTCAGCGGCATACAGAAAAAAAGCTGCTGCCAACGTCATCATGGCAGAGTTGATGGCTGAGGGAGGGGAATAAATGATCATCAACAAACCGTCAAGAGTCAGGCCGGATGGAAGGGGTAAGGTCACAGGGGAATTGAAATATATGACCGATCTCAGCTTTCCAGGAATGCTGTATGGCAAGGTGCTGAGAAGTGCTTATCCTCATGCAGAGATTGTGTCGATTTGCACCATAAAAGCTGAGAAAATGGAAGGCGTACAAGCCGTCGTCACACATAAAGACGTTCCCGGCTTAAACCGATTTGGCATTGTCATCCCTGATCAGCCGGTTTTATGTGAGGACAGGGTGCGGTATGTCGGGGATGCGATCGCCGCAGTTGCTGCGGAAACGGAAGAAATCGCGGAAGCGGCGCTGGAGCTGATTCGAGTTGAGTATAAAGAGCTGGAAGTCATGGATTCACCAGAAAAAGCGCTTCGGTTGAATGCGCAAAGACTGCATGAGGACGGGAATATCCTGCACCGCGCGTTTTTTTCAAACGGCGATGTGGAAGAAGGGTTTCAAGCATCTGACACAGTCCTTGAAGAAACCTATGAGCTGCCGCGGCAGATGCATACGTATATGGAAACGGAGGGAGGCGTAGCCGTTCCGGAAGACGACGGGGGGTTTACGATGTATGCAGGAACCCAGCACGGCTATAAAGACCGTTTCCAGCTTGCCCGTATTTTTGACATTCCTGAAGAGAAGATCAGGATTGTGTCAAGTCCGATGGGCGGCTCGTTCGGAGGGAAGGATGAGCTGAATATTCAGCCGTATGTCGCGCTTTTGTCACTGAAAAGTGGACGTCCTGTCAAAATCCATCAGACACGAAAGGAATCTGTACGGTCTGGCATTAAGCGCCATCCGATGAAGATTACGATAAAAACGGGTGCGGATCATTCGGGAAATCTATTGGCGCATGACGTGAAAATTGTGGCGGACACAGGCGCATATGCTACGCTCGGACCGGCTGTTCTTGATTTTTCTGTCGAGCATGCCGCGGGGCCGTACCGTATTCCGAATATCCGGACTGAAGGAATATCAGTATTTACGAACAACGGGGTGGCGGGGGAATTTCGGGGTTTTGGCGGCAACCAAATCACATTTGCACTCGAAACCCATCTCGATCGTCTCAGCGGCATGCTCGGCATCGACCCGCTCGAGCTGAGAAGAAAAAATATCAGAAAACCGCATGACTTGGGGCCGCTTGAGCATCGAATTGCACCAACTGACGGAGCGGCACAGGTGTTGAATGCCATATCTAAATCTCCCATTCTTACAAGAACCAGCCGGAACTGCGGGTATCTGCAAAGAGGCACGGGAGCGGCAATTACAATGCACGGCGGCGGGCTGGGGTATGGCCGAATGGATGCGGCAGGAGGCCGTTTGTCCCTTTCGAGTGAAGGCAAAATCACAGCATCGTTCGGATTTGAAGAATGCGGACAGGGGATTCTAGCAGCGATTGAACAGATTGTCATGGAGGAGCTAGGTTGTGCCGCAGAAGATATTTCCATTGTTATTGGGGATACCGCAAAAGTGCCGAAGTCAGGCTCCTCCACAGCATCCCGCGGCACAAGCATGGTGTGGCACGCGATCCAGCGTTTGAAGAAGCCGTTTCTAGCCCAGTTGAAAAAACGGGCGGCAGAATGGAACGGCTGTTCAGCGGAAAATCTTATTCCCGGCGCTGCAGGCTTGCGTGACAAAAACACAAAGGCGCTCGTGGTGACGTATAAGGAGCTGGCTGAAAAAGGCCCTTTGGCAGAGGAAACGGCCTTTGACTTTCCAACAACGCCTGATCCTGTGGTGGGCGGCCATTTCCTCTACTCATTTGGAGCGGCTGCCGTTGAGGTGGAGGTAGATCTGTTAACAGGCGATGTCAAATTGATAGATTGTGAGCACGCTATTGCGGCAGGTCCGGTTGTCAGTCCGCAGGGATATCGAGGTCAAATTGAAGGCGGCGCTGCCATGGCACTCGGCTACACACTGATGGAGGAAGCGAAAATGACGGACGGCCGTTATGCCGCAGAAAATCTAGATCACTATTTGATCCCTGGAGTCAAAGACGTTCCTGACATGAAGGTGATCGCAATAGAAGAACTAATGAAGGGTGATGCATATGGACCGCGCGGTGTTGGCGAAATCGGAACAATCGCCATCACTCCGGCGATTGTAAAGGCAGTACATGATGCGGTCGGATGCTGGATAAACAAGCTGCCAATTTCAAGAGAAGAGCTGCTTGAAGCGATCGACAGAAAGGGGCTGAAGCAATGGACGTAAAAGAGGCCGGGCCATTTCCTGTAAAAAAGGAACAGTTCCGGATGACCGTGAATGGGCAGGAGTGGGAGGTTGCTGCCGTTCCTACGACACATCTGAGTGACCTGCTTAGAAAGGAATTTCAGCTGACCGGGACAAAGGTGTCCTGCGGAATCGGCCGCTGCGGAGCCTGCTCTATTTTAATCGACGGAAAACTGGCCAATGCGTGTATGACCATGGCTTATCAAGTGGACGGCCACTCCATTACAACAATCGAGGGCGTACAAAAAGAGGAACTGGATATCTGCCAAACCGCTTTTTTGGAAGAAGGAGGCTTCCAATGCGGCTACTGTACCCCAGGAATGATAATTGCGCTTAAAGCACTGTTTCGGGAAACCCCTCAACCTTCTGACGAAGATATAGAAGAAGGGCTGGCGGGGAATTTGTGCCGGTGTACCGGGTATGGCGGGATTATGCGGTCAGCTTGCAGGATTAGAAGAGAGTTGAACGGGGGTAGACGGGAGTCCGGCTTTTAAAAGCCGGACTTTTTTAGCCTCAGTCAGACAGCGCGATCAAGACGCAGAAGCGTTGTGGGAAAACACACGATAAATCTCGTAGAACTTGACAGCTTCTGAATTACAAAAAGATTAGTGAGCACATAGCAAAGACGCCATAAAAACTTCTTATGGCGTCTGTCGGACAGGGAGGTGTTGGATACGGCGGAGGCAAGGAAAGTTAAACTTAATAATTAAAGATAGCTGCTCCAACAATGATCAACAAAATGAATAGCACCACGATCAAAGCGAAGGAGCTCCCGAAACCGTTTGAGTAACCAGAGTTTCCACTGTATCCACCAGAATTGTAGAATCCCATAATGTCACCTCCTTAGTGGAGATAGTATAAGATATGCCAACGATCATTTTCGACATAGATTTAAGTCTAAAAAAGAAAAAATGAATATTTTGTCTAAAGGTGTAAGAGAGAACGCGTTATCAAAACTATTAAAAACGCAGCAATTGTCTTCAGAGTATTTTTTCGAGAAAAAACGCGGTCTGTTTATAGGATTGGAGAAGGGAGCTCGGCTGCTAAGAGCTGACTTATTAGTTTGAAACCTCGATTTATAAATGAAAGGACTACAGGATATTTTTCTCGTAGGCAATTATCCTGAAAAATATAGGTGAATGTTTATTCTAGCTGTTGTTTCACTAAGTGTGGGGATCACTTCAAGTACTGTCCTAGGATCAAAAGTTTATTGAAGTGCAAAAAGAAGCCCGCCGGTGAGGCGGGCTTCCTTCTTAACTCCCCCTATACACCTGATAACCAAACGGCGACAGCAAGAGCGGGATATGATAATGTGCATCTGGATCTGCTAGCTGAAAACGGACGGTGACTATGGTTAAAAACGGCTGGTCGACCGTATTCACGTTTTTATTCGCAAAATAGTCTCCTGCATGAAATTCCATCACATACTCTCCGGAAACCAGCTCTTCACCAGCCAGCAGAGGGACATTGACTCTGCCGTCATTGTTAGTGTAAACCTCTTTCAAAATACTTTCGCCCAGCCGCTTCAATTCAATTTTTACGTTCGCCGCTGGTTTGCCGCTGGTTAAATCTAAAATATGGGTTGTCAGTTTTCCCATCAGGCTTTCAGGCTCCGACATTTTTCAGCGGCTTTCTGTTTTTCTTTCTCGGCGTCTTCTCTTGTCACGGTAAAATGTTGGAAACCGTATGGCGGGCGCGGTTCGGTGTAGACTTTTCCTTTTGAGCCCGGGATTTCTTCGACAACCGCATCCCACGTGTGATTTTGAGATTGGAAGCTGACATCAGTGAGCTGCGGGAACCTCGCTAATATTCTGCAGCCGATATGATAGATTAAGTTTTGGATTGAAGGGGTTTCGAGCTCGTGAAAAACGGTGCTCGCTAAGTCGCGGACTTGTTCAGCCGCGACGTAGCGGGCTGGATCAAAAGCGTATGCGTCATTGGTATTTTCATATTGCCAGCTGATGTTTAAATAGACAAACAGCGGGCGGTTGCCGTCTTCCGGGAGAGTCGTATATTCGTCCCGGATGAAGCCGACGAAGGAGTTGCCGCTCACCTTGACGAGCTGAAGATCCATGATTTCGCTGTATTGCTCTGTAATCGTTATGGTATTCCCGCTTCGTTCTGCTTTCAGCACAGAGCGGCTTCGTTCATTACGCGATCTTCTGAAGACGAGGCGGCTTGTGCTGAGCTCTTTCTCCTCGTATGCAGGCATTGCTTCAAACGGAATGTCTTCGCCAGTCAGAGTGATCGTGTCCATATGAGAATAGGTATCTAAAAATCGGTGAGCTACATAGTGTAGGAACCCCTCGGTTGTCGTTCCTTCATAGGATGCGAGATGGCGCTGGATAAAGTTTTTCATTGAATCCGTTGCCACGACGAGAGTGTTGTCTCCGTCTGTAAATGATGGCAGGAAGGCTTCTCCGCCAATTTCGCATGTCACATCTACGCCGATAACGGTATTGCTTCTCCCGGCAAAAGATGATTCTGGGATTTGCTTCACTCCAGTGAGCGGTTTTAAAAACGTTCGGTATGCAAATACATTTCCTTTGCCATAAGACATAGTTCTTTTCATTTGCGTCTCTCCTTTTTCAGTGATGATGTCAGCCAGACGAAAGCGGGCGATTCGGTAAATTTCTATAAGGGCCTGCTGGAACTCCGTTTCTCGTTCGCTCTCAAGCCTTGCCAGAAGGGCTTGGTGAATGTCCTGTTTCGTCTTTCCCTTCACCGCTAAAATAAAAGGAAAGCCGAAGCGATCATAATAGTGTTCATTCAGCTTGAGAAACTCCTCGTATTCCTGCTGTTCTAATTTGCTGAGCCCCGCGTTCTGCTGCTCTCGTACCGAGTCACCGCTCATTGTTTTCTTTGTTCCGAGCCGGGGATGCTTTTTGATTAAATCAAGCTGTGTCTCGCGATCCGCGGCTTTTACAATGCCAGTCATTTTGCGGTGAAGATCAGAAAGCGACGAAAACGGCCGTAGTGCTGCGGATCTCTCCGCAATCCATGAAGAGTGTTCAAAAATAGAGCCAAGTGTGTCTGTCAGTGTTTGTGTGTCCATTTGGTTCAGGTCATCCATTGTGAACATTGGCATCTTCCTTTACGTTTTTATGTCTGCGCCATTCGACTGTTTGGTTTGAAAAAAAGCGTGCAGTGCAATGGCCGTCAAACTGCCGATCACAATTCCGCTTCCTGCCAAGACAGAGGCCGCGCCCGGAAGAGATGAAAACAACGCGGGAACTGTTGTAGCGCCAAGCCCCAAGCTGACGGAAGAGGCGATAATCAGCAAGTTGCCTTGCGAATCAAGGTCAACACTGGATAGCATTTTGATCCCGTAAGAAATGACCATGCCGAACATGACGATCATTGCGCCGCCGAGAACTGGGGTGGGGATCACTGTTGTCAGGGCCGCTGCTTTTGGAACCAGCCCGATCGCGACCAGTATGATTCCTGTGATGGCGATGACGTTGACACTTTTCATCTTTGAGAGCTGAACGATGCCGACATTCTGCGAGAAAGCTGTATAGGGAAACGCGTTAAATAAGCCGCCCAGCAAAATCGCAAGGCCTTCTGCCCGGTAGCCCTTTTCCAGATCCTTCTCCGACAGCCTGCGGTTTGTGATATCAGCGAGGGCAAAATAAACGCCTGTCGATTCAACGAGGCTGACAATCGCAACGAGAAGCATCGTGACAACAGCCGGCAGCTCAAAGGTTGGCGGTCCGAAATAAAACAGAGACGGAACATGAAGCCAAGACGCTTCCAAGACCTCAGAAAAATCGACCTTTCCCATCAAATATGCAGCCGCTGTTCCTGCGATAAGACCGAGTAAAATCGCTATGGAGCGGATAAAGCCTTTAAAGAAATAAAATAGCAATAAGATAAAAGCTGTGACGCCAAACCCGAGGAGCACGTTGTCGAGTGAGCCGAATTCTTTGCTTCCTTCACCTCCGGCCAGGTTATTCATTGCCGTTGGAATCAGGCTGATGCCGATGATCATGACGACTGATCCGGTTACGACAGGCGGAAAAAAACGGACAAGCTTCCCGAAGAAGCCCGCGGCTAAGACGACAATCAGTCCTGCGGCGATAATGGCACCATATATCGCTGGGACACCGTAAGTGCTTCCGATGGAAATCATCGGGCCGACTGCGGTAAACGTGCATCCGAGCACAACGGGCAGGCCGATGCCGAAATATCGGTTTCTCCAGAGCTGCAAAAGAGTTGCCGCCCCACACATAAACAAATCAATCGCGATTAAATACGTCAGCTGCCCCGCATTCAGCCCGATCGCCGCTCCGACGATCAGCGGAACGAGAATGGCTCCCGCATACATGGCAAGCATGTGCTGAAGCCCCAGCATCATCAGTTGTAAGGCATTGTGCTGTTCCTTCATCTTTTTTACACCTCTTTTTCTAATGCGAGTGTATGTTCTAATACCGGAAGTTCTGTTTGCTGTGCTGTTAATTCTTTTTTGTCGCGCAAGCTGAAAAATAGATTCAAAAAGATGGCGGTTAGGCTTCCGGTGATGGTGCCGTCACTGACCAGAATCCGGATCGGAGCGGGGAATTCAGCAAAAATCCCGGGGGCCGTGCTGGCGCCGATGCCGAGTGCGATTGAGCATGCGATGGTCAGGAGGTGGTATTGATTTTTGAGATCCGCTGTGCTGAGCATTTTGACGCCGGAGGCAATCACCATGCCGAACATGACGACGGTCGCGCCGCCAAGTACAGCAGCAGGAACGGCAGATGCAAGGGCGGCAATCTTCGGAATCAGTCCGAGACAGACAAGGATACAGCCTGCGGTAACGACGATGTTTCTTGTTTTCACTTTGGTCAGCTGCAATAAGCCGGCGTTTTGCGCAAAGGTATTATAAGGAAAGGCATTGAACAGCCCGCCGATGAGAATGGCGATTCCTTCCGCTCGATAGCCTTTGACGAGATCTTTTTCAGTTAAAGGTCTGCCGCATATCTTTCCGATTGCGTAAAAAACGCCGGTTGATTCCACAATAATGACGATTCCGACGATCAGCATCGTTAAGATCGGACCGATTTCAAACGCAGGGGCTCCGAAGTAAAAAGGCTTCGGGATTTGGAAGAACGGTGCTTCTGTAACAGAAGAAAAGCTGACTTTGCCCATGATCGCTGCTGCCGCTGTTCCGGCGGCGATGCCGATCAGAACGGACAGTGTTCGGGCAAATCCTTTGAGAAAGCGGTTGAGGACTAAGATCAGAACAAGGACACCGACAGAGAGAAGAAGGTTTTCGAGCGAACCGTATTCGGGGTTGGCGCTGCCGTTTATTTTTTCGCCGCCAGCCATATTTTTCACACCTGTCGGAACAAGTGAAAGGCCGATCAAGGTCACAACGGTACCTGTTACGACAGGAGGAAATAACACAGTCAGCTTGCCGAAAAAACGCGCAAACAAAAAGATGAACACACCGGCCGCTATGATGGAACCGTAAATCGCGTGAATGCCGTAATTGCTGCCGATTGCGATCATCGGGGTGACGGCCACAAATGAACTGCCAAGCATGACGGGAAGCCCGATGCCGATGTATGCTCCGCGCAAGGTTTGCAAAAGCGTCGCGACGCCGCATGTTAACAGGTCAATCGCCAATAGGTAGGACAGCTGTTCAGTTGTTACATTCAGCGCCCTGCCGACAAGCAGGGGCACCAAAATCGCACCTGCATACATGGCGAGCACATGCTGCAGGCTAAGCGTAAACACCTTAAACGATCTTTTTTTCACTATAGTCCCTCCCTGTATGTGAACTTTAGTAACATGATATCGTGCCGATCGAGGGGTGTCATTGGATACAGTAGCTGAAAAAGACAGGTGTGATTGCTGAAAGTGACGAAAAATGATTCGTTTTGTAATAAAATGTAACAAACATTAGCTGATCAGCCGCTGCATACGTAATGCAAGCCGCAAACGCATCGTTGTTTCAGGATCTTTTAAGCTTTTCCCCAGAAGCTCTTCGCATTTTTCAAGGCGGTATATGACCGTATTGCGATGAATGTACAGACGCTTTGCCGTCTCTGAAATTTGGCAGTGTGTCTCTAAATAGACGGAAAGCGTATGAAGCAGGCTTTGATCCTCCTGCTGTTTTTCAGCGAGGCTCTGAAGCGTGGAGTTGTAAAATTTCTTCAAATCCTCAACCGGGAGCAAGCGCAGAAGCTCAGGCACATCTTTGGCGTGATACACCTGGATAAATGCGGTGCTTCTTGACAAATGCCCCGATTGCAGAGCATCAGAAGCTTCTGTGAAAGCGTCGGGAACATCAATGAGCTTTTGGCAGATATTGCTGATGCCAAAGGACACGGTTCGTTTAAATTGAGCGCTGACCTGTGTTTGAAACTGTTCTAAAAAGCTGATCACCGAGGCGTGCATTTCACTCCAGCTGTCTGTCGCTTCGATTAGAATAATGCCGACATTTCCTTTCATAAAGAAGTGAGGCGGAAACGGGAAGGCTGATAATTCACCTTCAAGAAATTCGAATACGCTGTCGGAAGCGAGCTGATTTTCTGTAAAGCTGATTGATTCGTCATTGCGATCGAGTTTGCCGGCAATGCACATGTATTTTTGATCCCATCGCAGCTTGAATTCTTTCGCCCGGTTTTTGATTTCGTCATCTGAAGAAAAGGACCGCTCAATAAAATTGTTGAAAAACTCATTGCGGGCCCGCCGGCTGAACTGCTTCAGCGCATTTTCCTTCAGCAGTTCAAAGGAAATGACGTTGGCCGCTTGTTCAATCGTGAGGATCAATCCTTTGTCGCCGGCCTGCACCATGTCCGGTATCAGCAGGTAGCCGCAGTTTTTTTCGTGATTATAAATAGGCAGGACAGAATATGTTTTCTGATCTGAGATTGTAGAGAAACAAGTGAAAAATGGCCCGGATACGGTATTCAGGGTGCCTTTCAGCTTTTCGGTCTCAACTGAAATCTGATGAGACGCAGACAGCATTTTGGCATGCTGGTCAAGCAGCAGCACGGGAAGCTGAAGGAGGTCTGACACCTTTTTGAGGAGGGATTGCAGCCCCTTGCCGCTCATAATGTGGTTTGTGAATTTTTTGTGCGCGTAAATGGCTTGCTGCAGCTCGTTAGAACGCATATCGAGAATATGGCTGAGTGTGGCATTCACAATATCGCCGAGGCGGATGTGTTCCGGAAGCTCAATTATCGGAAACGCATATGAATCGGCCAGTTCGATGATTTCCTTCGGGATATCTTCCAGATAGCGCTTTGTTTTAATGCCGAGGCCCGCGCAGCCCCGTTTTGCCATTTGCTGAATCAGTTCAGATAATTGATGCGGGTGATCCTTCAGGTGATAGGCGGTGGTGACGAGCAATTCATTCTTATGCAAAAAGTCTGCGATATCCGGAGCGTCCATCATATTGACATGCTGAACCTCTCTTTCTCCTCCTGCTTTACCAGCAATTAAATTGGCGTTTTCAAAAGCCGGTATTTTCATCACATCAAAAATATTCATAGCGCATTCTCCTTTTCTATAAAAACATTGGTTAAGGTGAATAATTTTCAATAGGAATTCTAGCGGTTTTGCTGATGTAATACGATCATAGTAGCAGTAAACTGTTGAAAATAGAACTGGTTGTGTTACATAAACTGACATGGAAAATCGTCATCCTTACATGGGGGGATCAATATGGCTTACGATATGGTGATAAAAGGTGCGAAGGCAGTTACGCCAGATGGCGTTATAGAAGCTGATATTGCAGTTCAAAACGGTGTCATTGCCGAGATAGGTTCTGACATTGAAGCAAGCGGGACGGAAATCATCCAGGCAGACGGGAAATACGTGTTTCCTGGTGTGATAGATTGCCATGTTCATTTTAATGAACCGGGCAGGGAGGATTGGGAGGGGTTTGAAACAGGTTCTCAAATGATGGCCGCAGGCGGTTGCACTACCTATTTTGATATGCCGCTCAACTGTATTCCATCAACCGTGACGGCAGAGCATCTTCTCGCAAAAGCTGAGCTAGGCAGGCAAAAATCTGCCGTGGATTTTGCGCTATGGGGCGGCCTTGTGCCAGGCCATATCGAGGACATCCGTCCGATGGCTGAAGCGGGAGCGATCGGGTTTAAAGCGTTTTTATCAAAGTCAGGCACTGATGAGTTCCGCTCTGTTGATGAACGGACATTGCTCAAAGGCATGGCAGAAATCGCGGCTGCAGGAAAAATCCTCGCTCTCCACGCGGAAAGCGACGCGATCACAAGCTACTTGCAGATGGTTTTGGCCAATAAAGGAAAGGTGGATGCGGATGCGTACGCCGCCTCCCGCCCGGAGGAAGCAGAAGTTGAAGCGGTGTATCGCATGATTCAGTATGCGAAGGTGACAGGCTGTCCGGTTCATTTTGTCCATATCAGCACGGCGAAAGCGGTCCGGCTGATCAGAGAGGCGAAACAGGAAGGTCTTGATGTTTCGGTTGAAACATGTCCGCATTATGTCTTGTTCAGCCATGACGATTTACGGCAAAGGGGCTCTGTCGCAAAATGCGCGCCTCCGCTCCGGTCGCTGCAATCAAAAGAGACGCTGATCGAAACGCTCATTGCCGGGGACATTGACATGGTTTCCTCAGACCATTCCCCTTGCCGTCCATCCTTGAAGCGGGAGGATAACATGTTTTTATCATGGGGCGGAATCAGCGGCGGGCAGTTCACTTTATTAGGAATGCTGGAACTGGCGCTTGAGCATCAGATTCCATTTGAAACCATCGCAGAATGGACAGCGGCGGCCCCTGCAAAACGATTCGGCCTTCAGAAAAAAGGGCGGCTTGAGGCGGGGTGTGATGCAGATTTCGTGGTCGTCAGCATGGAGCCGTACACTGTTACAAGAGAATCGATGTTTGCAAAGCATAAAAAAAGCATTTACGAAGGACATACATTTCCCTGCAGCATTTCGGCCACTTACAGCAAAGGCCGGTGCGTGTACAATGATGGGGAAAAAGTCACTGGAATAGACGGAGCTCTGGTCGTTCCTTCGTAAGCCCGGCGGATTTTACCGCCGGGTTTTTTGATTTCCTCCGTTCTAGTTTTTAAAATCTCATCAACGTGGTATCTTTTTTAAAAAAGGAGGCGGAGGCAATGGAACATGTCAAATACATACTTAAGCAATCCTGGTCGCGTCATTCGAGCTCTAAATGGACGGAAGAATGCCCGTCATGCGGCCAATGCGGCGTGACGGCATTGGTGATTCAAGACCATTTCGGCGGCACGATTTTCAAAACAAAAGTCGGTGAGAGCTGGCATTTTTACAACAGCATCAATGGTGTGATGTACGATTTTACGAGTGAGCAGTTTCAGGCGCCTATTGAATATCAGCATATTCCTACCTCAAGAGAAGAGGCGTTTTTAGATACGAATGAGGAACAATATCAGCATCTTCGTTCTGCATTTTCCCGCCATATGAACAGCATTTCCAAGGAAACCTGAAAACACGTGTGATAAACTGGAAGAGAGGTGAATGAGTGTGATTTATATCGGACTGACGGGGTGGGGGGATCATGACAGCATCTATCCGCCGAAAACGGCCAGCCAGAAAAAATTGCAGGCCTATTCCTCCCATTTTCCGATCGTGGAATTAGACGCGAGTTTTTACGCGATTCAGCCGGCGCGCAATAATGAAAAGTGGGTGAAGGAAACGCCCGAAACCTTCCAATTTATCGTGAAAGCATATCAGGGCATGACAGGGCATCAGCGCGGCGAAATTCCCTTTGACTCAAAAGAGGAGATGTTTGATGCGTTTAAGGTGTCTTTAACGCCATATTTACATAGCAATAAGCTCGCCATGGTGCTGTTTCAATTTCCGCCGTGGTTTGACTGCAAGAAGGAGAATGTCGCCTATTTGAGATGGTGCAAGCACCAAATGGGAGATATCCCTTGTGCGCTTGAATTCAGAAACCGTTCCTGGTTCTCGCCGCCATTTTATGAGCAGACGCTTTCATTTATGAAAGCGGAAGGCTGGATTCACAGTGTCTGTGATGAACCGCAAATCGGAGAAGGCAGCGTTCCGACTGTGCTGCGCGCGACCGATGAAAACAAAACGCTCGTCAGATTTCACGGACGCAACAAGCAGGGCTGGATGAAGCCTGATGGCGGGAAAAACTGGCGGGAGGTCAGGTACTTATACCGCTACAACCAACAGGAGCTGGAGGATTGGAAAAAGCACCTGAATGAATTGCAGCAGCAATGTAAGGATGTTTTTGTCCTGTTCAACAACAATTCCGGCGGTGACGCCGCGGATAACGGCAAGCAGATGCTTGAACTGCTTGATATCGAGTACAGCGGACTTGCTCCGAGACAGCTCGATTTATTTTAGAAAAGAGGTTTTTACTGATGTCGTTTGTGATTTTGGTCGTCCTGGGATTAATCGCAGGTACGGTAGGAAGTCTGATCGGGCTTGGCGGCGGAATTGTCATTGTGCCGTCTCTGATGTTTTTAAGCACAGTGACGCAACTGTTTCAGGATGTGACGCCGCAGGTTGCGATTGGAACTTCGCTTTTGGTCATTATTTTTACGGGTCTTTCTTCAACTTTGGCTTATATTAAATATAAAACCGTTGATTATAAGAGCGGGCTCATTTTCTTTATCGGTTCAGGTCCCGGCAGCATGATCGGGGCTTACGTGTCAAAGCTGTTCAATTCAAGCTCGTTTTCCGTTTGGTTTGGCATTTTTATGATTCTGATTTCATTATCCTTAATGCTGAAAGCGAAAGCCCGGCCAATCAACAAAGCGCACAAAGGAATTATCCGGACATTTCAGGATGATGCCGGTGAGCCTTATACGTACTCATATCAGGCCCCTGTCGGCATTGCCATTGCCTTTGTTGTCGGTTTTTTAGGCGGACTTTTCGGTATAGGCGGCGGATCACTGATGGTTCCGGCGATGATGCTGTTATTTCTGTTTCCGCCGAAGGTTGCGGTGGCAACGTCCATGTTTATTATTTTTCTGTCTTCTATGACAGGGTCTGTTTCACATATGATTTCCGGGCACGTCAATTGGCTGTACGCCCTCGCGCTTGTGCCCGGCGCTTGGTTCGGCGGAAAGCTTGGCGCCGCCATCAACAGAAAAATGCAGACGAAAACGATCGTTATGATCATGCGGATCGTATTGATTTTGATCGGCTGCCAGCTCATTTATGAAGGCATTTTCAGCTGAACGATTAGGGAGAGATATTATGAAGGAGAAGCTCCGCTTATATCATACAAATGATTTGCACAGCCATTTTGAAAACTGGCCGAAAATTGTAGATTATATCGAGCAGAAAAGAAAAGAGCATCAGTCAGACGGCGAAGAGACGCTCGTTTTTGATATTGGCGATCATCTAGATCGTTTTCAATTCGTGACAGAGGCGACATTCGGAAAAGCGAATGTCGATCTCTTAAACCGCCTTCACATTGATGGAGCGGCGATCGGCAATAACGAAGGGATTACGCTTCCGCATGAAGAGCTTGCTGCCTTATATGATCATGCTGAATTTCCTGTCATCGTCTCTAACCTGTTTGATAAAAATGGAAACCGTCCGTCCTGGGCGGTGCCTTACCATATCAAATCATTGAAAAACGGCATGTCCATTGCTTTCTTAGGCGTAACTGTGCCGTATTATCCTGTTTATGACAAGCTGGGGTGGACAGTAACGGATGCCCTTGAAAGCATAAAGGAAACCATTCTGGAAGTGAAAGGGCAGGCTGATATTATCGTTCTGCTGTCACATTTAGGCATTCTTGATGATCAGGCAGTGGCTGAAGCGGTGCCTGAGATTGATGTAATCCTCGAATCACATACCCATCATTTGCTTGAAGATGGACAAGTGGTTAATGGGGTACTGCTGGCCAGCGCCGAGAAATACGGGCATTATGTCGGCTGTGTAGAAATCACGGTGGACAGCGTACAGCGAAGCATCATCAGCAAAACGGCTTCTGTGCAGAACATGGCGGAATGGACAGGAGAATCCGCAGAAACAAAAGCGTTTCTCAATGAAAAAGAACGTGAAGCCGAGGAGAAACTGTCCGATGCCGTTGCAGAGCTTGCACAAGATGCTGAGGTGAAGTGGTTTGAAGAATCAGAGCTGCCTTTGCTTTTGGCATACGCCTTAAAGGAATGGTGCGAGACGGACATCAGTATGGTCAATTCAGGTGTCATTCTCGGTCCGCTAAAAGCAGGTCCTGTGACAAAGCTGGATCTGCACCGCATCTGTCCGCATCCGATCAACCCGGTGGCTGTCCGCCTGACGGGAGAAGAATTGAAGGAAACCATTGTCCATGCCGCTTCCGAACAAATGGAGCAGCTCCGGATCAAAGGACTCGGCTTCCGCGGAGAAGTGATGGGGAAAATGGTGTATGCCGGCGTTGAGGTAGAAACGAAACGGCTCGATGACGGGATCACCCACGTCACCCGGATCACACTGAACGGGGAAGATATTAAAAAACATAAACAATACTCCGTTGCGGTGCTTGATATGTTTACGCTCGGCAAACTGTTTCCGTTGATTCGCGACGCTGCAGAAAAAGAATATTTTATGCCGGAATTTTTGCGGGATCTGCTTGCTTGGAAGCTTGCACAATAAGGCAGTCAGCCCACAACAAGCTGTGCCCTTCATCATAAAGTGATGAATGAAGGGAGTGGTTGACGTGGTAAACCTGACACCGATCATGATAGAAGGACAGCCTTTTACAGCTGTGACAGTGAAACTTCCCAAAACGAATTTTATGGCCGTCACCAATGATCACGGATACATTATGTGCGGCGCGCTTGATGTGGCGCTGCTGAATGAAAAATTAAAGGAGCGCGGCATTGTTGCTGGTCGCGCAGTTGGTGTCCGCACCATTGACCAGCTGTTAGACGCACCTTTAGAATCCGTCACGTACGCCGCGGAAGATCTTGGCATCAAAGTCGGTATGAGCGGCAGAGAAGCGCTTTTAAAAATGGTGAAATAAAATAAATTGGCCCCGGCTATTACTATGTCCCCTCTTACAAGCATACATTGTGATATGTAAGGGGGGATTTTCTTGCCAAGATATCGCGGCCCTTTTCGCAAGAGAGGACCTTTGCCTTTCCGTTACGTGATGCTCCTGTCCGTTGTCTTTTTTATCCTGTCAACAACGGTCAGCCTTTGGATGATCAATGGCTCGATCAAACCTGTTTTAATGGACATCGGCGAGATGGAAACGAAGCGTATAGCGACAGAGGTGATCCAGGATTCGATTGAGGACTATATGTCTGACAGTGAAAATATGAAAGATATGTTTCAAATGAATTCTGATGAAAACGGAAACTTAACGACAATCGATTTTAATACACAGGTTGTAAACAGTGTGAAAACAAAAGTGACAAAGCAGCTTCAGGCTCATTTGAAAGAGATGGAAACCCATACCGGACACAGCGGCGCCAGTGAAAACATTATGATCAACATTCCGCTGGGACAGGTAACCGGCAACAGCCTTCTTGGAAACCTCGGGCCGAAAATCCCGGTCCGGTTCAATTTAATCGGTGACGCTTTTACAGATGTCAAAACCAAAATCAAGCCGTATGGCATAAATAACGCACTTATTGATATCAGCATCTTTGTCGAAATTAAAGTGAAGGTCATCATTCCATTTGCCAGCAAAACCGCTGTCGTCACAAATAATGTTCCTGTATCGATTAAAGCAGTGCAGGGCGAAGTGCCGCAGTTTTATAATGGAAGCGGCGGCTCGGGTGTCACGCCTTCTGTCCAGCTTCCGAGCAGCAAAGAAAACGGTGCCGATTCAAAAAAAGAAAAAAGCAGCAAATAAGCCGCCTGTTGAAGAGGCGGCTTTTTGTTACTTCTTTTTTTGGTATTCATATCGCTCCCACGCCCTCAAATGAGGGTATGGATCAAATGACCATTCGGTTCTTCCGTTATCTTTGTACATGCCATAGTGCAGATGCGGCGGGAACTTCCCGGCGGTTCCCGGCGGGCCGTATCCGGAGCTGCCGACTGATCCGATCACTTGGCCAGGCTCAACGATTTGTCCTGTTTTAATCCCTTTGGCAAACCCATTGAGATGGGCAAAATAATGATACGTATTGTTAATGTCCCTGATGCCGATTCTCCATCCTCCGAAGCGGTTCCAGCCCTTCATTTCAACTACGCCGTAACATGTGGATTTGACAGGAAGGCCGTAATGGGCAAAGATATCCGTACCTTCATGAATCCGCCTTCCACCGAAGCCGCGGGCATCTCCCCACGTGCTTCGGTAGCTGTAATCGGTTCTGATCGGAAGCGGGAATGCATGCTCGCCCAGATCAATATGGCCGTAGGCTTTAAACAGCTTCATGAATTCAGATATAATCCCCACTGTCTGATCACGCCGGTAATAATTCCAAAGCCCGATCCGGATGTTGTCTTCATCTGTGCCATACGACAGTAAGTATTGGCTGAACGTATACAAGATATCTTCATCGTTGCTGACCTCGGCTTTCCCGTCTCCATCGCCATCCATTCCGATTCCGTCAAACACTTTAATGCTTAACGGCGCATCGTCTTTCGGATTCGGGTTTTCAGGCCCGCTCCAGATGTCATCGGGTATATAGATGCTGATGATTCCCGCCTTTTCAGGCAGATCTTTCCGGTTGCTCCGCACGTTTTCTTCGTATTGATCAACAGCCGCGAGCGCATACCAAGGGATCTGCGTCACAGCTTCGATTTTATGATATAATTCCATCCGTTTCGACAGCACTGGATCTGAAAGTTTTTTTCCAGACGCAGAAGGCTCAAATGCAAACAAAAGGAGAAGAAGAGCGGATAACAAAACTTTCACAAAATAATCTCCTTTCATATTGAATACACATAGTTTGCGGCAACCCGGCTTAAAAATGTCAGTAATCATCTTCCCTTGTCGAGAAATTTTTCCTATGTTAAAGTGTCTAAAGAAAAGACTTTCTTTAGTTAGAAAAACATTATTTTTGTTGCAGAACTAAAACCTGCACCTTTCTCGTTTTCAGAATGTTTCGTGTCAGAAATTGAGTATATTGGATATTGGAGATGATGGGAATTGGCAAAGAAAGACGAACACCTCAGAAAGCCCGAATGGCTTAAAATTAAATTAAATACAAATGAAAACTATACAGGGCTCAAAAAACTCATGCGGGAAAACAACCTGCATACCGTATGCGAAGAAGCAAAGTGTCCGAATATTCATGAATGCTGGGCGGTCAGACGTACAGCGACATTTATGATTTTAGGTTCTGTTTGTACAAGAGCATGCCGTTTCTGTGCTGTCAAAACAGGCCTTCCAACTGAGCTTGATCTGCAAGAGCCGGAACGCGTAGCGGATTCAGTCGCGCTTATGAATTTGAAACACGCGGTCATTACGGCTGTTGCGCGTGACGATCAGAAAGATGGAGGGGCAGGCATTTTCGCGGAAACTGTCCGTGCGATCCGCAGAAAAAGCCCGTTCACAACAATTGAGGTGCTGCCGTCTGATATGGGCGGAAACTATGATAACCTAAAAACCTTGATGGATACACGCCCAGACATCCTGAATCACAATATCGAAACGGTTCGCCGCCTGACGCCAAGAGTCCGCGCGCGTGCGACGTACGACCGTTCATTGGAATTTTTGCGCCGTGCGAAGGAAATGCAGCCTGACATTCCGACAAAATCAAGTATCATGATCGGGCTCGGCGAAACAAAAGAAGAGATTATTGAAGTAATGGACGACCTCTTGGCGAACAACGTGGATATTATGGCAATCGGCCAATATCTGCAGCCGACGAAGAAACACTTGAAAGTCCAAAAATACTACCATCCTGATGAATTTGCAGAATTAAAAGAAATCGCGATGCAAAAAGGCTTCAGCCATTGTGAAGCCGGTCCGCTTGTCCGTTCCTCTTACCATGCGGATGAACAAGTAAACGAAGCATCTAAAAAGCGTCAAGCCCAAGCATAATGCCAAAACGCCAGATCATCTGGCGTTTTTGTCATTCCTATCGATTTTCATGTCCTGACGCGTTTTTCCATTGGCATTTTCATTCTCTGAGACAGGGCTTCCTTGCGGGGAGGTTTTCATTTCTTGAATCGTCCCCGACATGATCTCTCTGATATCCCTTGAACCAGAGCCGAGATTGCTGTAATTTTCGATCGACTGCATATGGTTTGGGTTATCTGAAATATACACATGATAGTATCGCGGGATCACAGAAGCCGCTGTTTTCTTCACTTGATCGGCGGTCAGCTCCCGGTTTTTAGAATCGGTTTTGTATACGACAAGCGCTTCTCGGTCAGTCACCAATGTCGCAGCATCTTGAATATGGGGGAGCTGAACCGTTAAACTTGATATCATGTGAGCGGTTTCTTCCCGGTTCATCACCGGCGTTTTCTGCTGGTCTCCGTCAAATTGTTCTCTTTGATAGCGGACATAGCCAAATTGTTCGTTCTCATTATGCCTGTTAAAAGCCTCGTTGCGGTCCGACACATGAATGGGTTTGGTTTGATTCTGCGTCTGATTCCGGACATTTTGGGCATTATCCAATCCTGCGCCTCCGCACCCGGATAAAAGTCCGGTCAGAAGGCAGAGGCTGACAGCGGTTCGTTTCATTTATCAATCCCTCCTCATGTGTAGGGTAGCCAAATCGCATGATTTATTCTTTAGCAATTGATGGGGACGGGGCAATGAATTATGATAGGAATGAGTGAAAAAGAGGTGAGATCATGATTCTTATTCAAAATGCCGAATTTGAATTGGTGCACAATTTCAAAGACGGCTTCAACGAAGAGGCTTTTAAAGCCCGCTACTCCGATATATTAAATAAATACGATTATATTGTGGGAGACTGGGGATACGGTCAGTTAAGGCTCAAGGGCTTCTTTGACGACCAGAATCAAAAGGCAACCTTCGAAACGAAAATCAGCACATTAGATGAATATATTTACGAATACTGCAATTTCGGCTGTGCGTATTTTGTCTTGAAACGGATCAGAAAATAAATATACACAAAGGGGATGCTGTCATGTATTTTGTTGACAGAAGCAAAATCGAGAAAACACTAGGGTTCTTCGAGCACCAGCTGGCGCTATTTGACTCACAAACAGACTGGCAGTCTGAAATCGGGGAATTGGCACTTCAGCGTATAGGCCATCTGTTAATCGAATGCATTTTGGATACAGGCAATGACATGATTGACGGCTTTATTATGCGGGACCCGGGCAGCTATGACGACATTATGGATATACTTGTTGATGAGAAAGTTGTCACGGAAAAAGAGGGTGATGAGCTCAAAAAATTGATCGCCTACCGCAAAACGTTGGTTCAACAGTATCTGCTCGCTGACAGCGGCGAGCTTTACAGGCTGATCAAGGCGCATCAAACAGCTCTTCAGGACTTCCCGAAACGGATCAGAAGCTATTTGGAAACAGAGCTAGGACCTGTTTCCGCGTTTAAATAACAACTGGAAAGCCACAGGAGTGTTGGATATGAAAACATATAAAGGGTATTTAATTGATTTAGACGGAACGATGTACAATGGCACGGAAAAAATCGAGGAAGCGTGTGAATTTGTCAGAACGCTGAAAGATCGCGGCGTTCCTTATCTTTTCGTGACAAACAACTCTTCGCGCACACCGAAGCAGGTAGCGGACAAGCTCGTGTCTTTTGATATTCCGGCAACAGAAGAGCAGGTCTTCACGACCAGCATGGCAACTGCCCAGCACATTGCACAGCAGAAAAAAGACGCGTCTGTGTATGTGATTGGGGAGGAAGGAATCCGCCAGGCGATTGAAGAAAACGGCCTGACATTTGGCGGAGAAAACGCGGACTTTGTCGTTGTTGGCATCGACCGTTCCATTACATACGAAAAATTTGCTGTCGGCTGCCTGGCAATCAGAAATGGCGCCCGCTTTATTTCCACTAACGGAGATATTGCGATTCCGACTGAAAGAGGGCTTCTGCCGGGAAACGGCTCACTGACATCGGTGTTAACCGTATCTACAGGTGTACAGCCTGTATTTATCGGCAAGCCGGAATCAATTATTATGGAGCAGGCGATGCGCGTTCTCGGCACAGATGTGTCTGAAACACTCATGGTCGGCGACAACTACGCCACTGATATTATGGCCGGCATAAACGCGGGTATGGATACGCTGCTCGTTCACACAGGCGTAACGAAAAGAGAACATATGACAGACGATATGGAAAAACCGACTCACGCCATTGACTCTCTGACTGAATGGATTCCATACATTTGAAAAAAGGGCGCCCTAAAAGGGTGCCCTTATTCTGTATGCCGCGCGCGGTGAGCAAGTCTGCTTGAAGCCGCGGCGGAAATCGCTCCGACGATGTCATCTAAAAAGGTATGGCATTCACCGGTTGATTTATCATTCAATCGTTTAAGGATTCCGGGTTTTTCTTTGTCGATGTAACCGTAGTTCGTAAACCCGATCGATCCGTAAATGTTCACAATGGAAAATGCCAGAACTTCATCTACTCCATATAGGCTTTCATCTATTTCCAGCATCGTTTGCAGCGGTTCAGACAGTTTTTTCTGCTCAGCAAGAACATCCAATTCAATGCCCGTTAAAATCGCGTTTTGCACCTCGCGTTTTGCGAGAACACGATTGACGTTCAGCGTGCATTCATCAATGGTTAAATCCGGATGATATTTTTTCTGCAGAAAAAAGACAAGCTCGGCAATGTCTGATACCTCAACGCCGCGCTCCTTCATCCGTGCTCTTGCTTTAGCTTCCATCTGACTGAATTGTTCGTTTTCTGACATCAGCTTCACCCAATCTTTTTTACTAGTTTATACAAAATGCTTGAGAAGTTTACGACTTTTTCTTGCGCCTTCTTCGGATTAAAATATGTATTCATAATTCCGGCTGTGTATGACTACGATGTGATGAGCCCTAATTCAACAGGCAGGTGATCATGGTGAAAGGTACAATAAAAGAAAAATACGGCATTCACATCAGGCAGCTTTCCATGTACCAGCACACATATCAATGCTTTCAGACGCCTAATTCATACTTTCTGATTGTCCCCGTTTCCCAATTCTCAGAAACAGAGCTGGCGGAGCTTTATTACATGAGTCAGTATTTACAAGAACAAAGTGACCCATACGTTTCGGTTTTTATCTTTACAAAAGAAGGTGAACTGACATTTGAACATGAGGGAAAAACGTACGCTCTGCTGAAGGCGGCCCCCCCTTATTCAAACAGGGCGTTCTCCATTGGAGCGGAGCTTGCGGAATTTCACCGAAAAGGCCGAGGATATCCATATGAGGTGAAGGCAGCCGGAAGAATCGGCCAGTGGAAGGATCTGTGGGGAAAACGAATTGATCAGCTGGAAGCATTCTGGCAGAGAAAGGTTCAGACCCCTCCGCATGAGCCATTCGATAAAAAAATGATCGAATCATTTCCATATTATTTAGGACTGTCAGAAAACGCGATACAATATTTAGTGGACACTGAGCTGGATGACAAGCCCCAAGCCGCTGATTCAGGAACGATATGCCATCAGCGGATGGAAAGGCATACATGGTCACCGGAATCATTGATCAGGATTCCGGCGGATTGGGTGTTTGACCACGCTTCCCGTGATTTGGCTGAATATATGAGGCATACGTTTTTGCATCACAGACAAGATTTTAATCAGCAGGGCTTTCTCTTTTTACAGGAATACGAGCAAGTCACACCGCTGTCTTCATTTTCGAAACGCCTTTTATACAGCCGTCTGCTTTTCCCGCTTCATTATTTTGAAATCGTAGAAAGCTATTACATGTCATCAGAATCAGAAAAGCATTATTTTGAAGAACAGCTTGACTTCATTCTTAATGACTGTGGGCGTTATGAACAATTTCTCAATACAGCGCAGGAATTCATGAATATGCGGGCGCAGAAGCTGTTTGTTCCACGCGTCAGCTGGCTCGGCAAAGGCAGCTCAAGGTGAGGAGAAAATCTGACAAAAATAATTAGAAAATAAAGAATCTTGTCATATCAATGCGTTAAGCGTTTACATTCGCAAAATTCAGCCTAATGCTGTCTTGTCAAAACAGGAGCGGGCTTATATAATGTTTGTAACTTATATGTCTGTGTTGAGTTAACAATTGTCTTTTCCAAGAGGACAATCAAAAGAAAGGTGGAGTTTTTTTGAAAGCGATTCGTGTAGGGCTTTTAGGTTTAGGTACCGTCGGAAGCGGTGTCGTTAAAATTATTCAAGACCATCAGGATAAGCTTATGCATCAGGTCGGCTGTCCGGTTACGATAAAAAAAGTGCTTGTAAAAGATTTAGAGAAAAAGAGAGAAGTAGATTTGCCGAAGGAAGTGCTCACGACAGAAGTGTATGATGTCATTGATGATCCAGATGTTGATGTCGTCATCGAGGTGATCGGCGGCGTTGAACAGACAAAACAATATTTGGTCGACGCGCTGAGATCGAAAAAGCATGTTGTCACAGCAAACAAGGACTTAATGGCTGTGTACGGCTCCGAGCTGCTTGCTGAAGCGAAGGAAAATGGATGCGATATCTACTTTGAAGCCAGTGTTGCCGGCGGGATTCCGATTCTGCGCACGTTAGAGGAAGGCCTCTCATCAGATCGAATTACAAAAATGATGGGAATTGTGAACGGCACAACAAACTTTATCTTAACCAAAATGATCAAAGAGAAAAGCCCATACGAGGAAGTGCTCAAGGAAGCGCAGGATCTCGGTTTTGCCGAAGCTGATCCGACTTCTGACGTGGAAGGGCTTGACGCCGCACGGAAAATGGCGATATTGGCGCGCCTCGGCTTCTCGATGAACGTGGATCTGGAAGACGTCAAAGTAAAGGGGATCTCCCAAATTACAGACGAGGACATCAGCTTCAGCAAACGCCTCGGCTATACAATGAAGCTGATCGGGATTGCTCAGCGTGACGGCAGCAAAATCGAGGTCAGCGTACAGCCGACACTGCTTCCTGACCACCATCCGCTTTCTGCTGTTCATAATGAGTTTAACGCTGTTTATGTATACGGCGAGGCTGTCGGTGAGACGATGTTCTACGGGCCGGGAGCCGGAAGCATGCCGACAGCGACATCCGTTGTTTCTGACCTCGTCGCTGTCATGAAAAATATGCGCCTCGGTGTAACCGGCAACAGCTTTGTCGGACCGCAATATGAGAAAAACATGAAATCGCCGTCTGACATTTATGCACAGCAGTTTTTAAGAATTCATGTAAAAGATGAGGTTGGTTCATTCTCGAAAATTACATCTGTGTTCTCAGAGCGGGGCGTGAGCTTTGAAAAAATCCTTCAGCTGCCAATTAAAGGCCATGATGAGTTAGCTGAAATCGTAATTGTCACACATCATACATCAGAAGCTGATTTCAGTGATATCCTGCAAAACCTAAATGATTTGGAAGTCGTTCAAGAAGTCAAAAGCACATATCGTGTAGAAGGGAACGGTTGGAGCTAATGTGGAAAGGACTTATCCATCAATATAAAGAATTTTTACCTGTAACAGATCAAACACCAGCGCTAACTTTACATGAAGGAAACACACCTCTTATTCACCTGCCGAAGCTGTCTGAGCAGCTCGGAATTGAGCTTCATGTCAAAACGGAAGGCGTCAATCCTACGGGATCATTTAAAGATCGCGGAATGGTTATGGCTGTGGCAAAGGCAAAAGAAGAAGGCAATGACACGATTATGTGCGCGTCAACAGGTAACACTTCCGCTGCTGCGGCAGCATATGCAGCCCGTGCTAACATGAAATGCATTGTCATCATCCCGAACGGAAAAATTGCATTTGGAAAACTCGCTCAAGCTGTCATGTACGGAGCCGAGATTATCGCAATTGACGGAAACTTTGACGATGCGCTTAAAATTGTCCGTTCCATCTGTGAGAAATCACCGATTGCCCTTGTCAACTCAGTCAACCCTTACCGCATTGAAGGCCAAAAAACTGCTGCCTTCGAAGTGTGTGAACAGCTGGGGCAAGCGCCTGATGTTTTAGCGATCCCGGTCGGAAACGCGGGAAACATCACTGCGTACTGGAAGGGCTTCAAGGAATATCATGAGAAAAACGGCACAGGCCTTCCGAAAATGCGCGGCTTTGAAGCTGAGGGTGCGGCGGCAATCGTGCGCAATGAAGTGATTGAAAATCCGGAAACAATAGCGACAGCCATTCGTATCGGAAACCCGGCAAGCTGGGACAAAGCTGTAAAGGCAGCCGAGGAATCCAATGGGAAAATTGACGAAGTCACTGATGATGAAATCCTTCACGCATATCAGCTGATCGCCCGTGTAGAAGGCGTGTTTGCAGAACCAGGTTCTTGCGCGTCTATCGCAGGAGTGCTGAAACAGGTGAAATCCGGAGAAATTCCGAAAGGCAGCAAGGTCGTAGCTGTGTTAACAGGAAACGGACTGAAAGATCCGAACACAGCGGTCGACATTTCAGAAATCAAGCCTGTCACATTGCCGACTGATGAAGACAGCATCCTTGAATATGTAAAAGGAGCGGCCCGTGTATGAACGAAGCCGACATGCTGTTCTCTGTCACTGTTCCCGGAAGCACAGCTAACCTAGGCCCCGGCTTTGATTCAGTCGGAATGGCGCTCAGCAGATATTTGAAGCTGACCGTCTTTGAAAGCGACAAATGGTCTTTTGAGGCTGAAACAGAAACAGTCGCCGGAATTCCGGCGGGTACAGATAACCTGATCTATCAAGTGGCTAAACGGACCGCAGATTTGTACGGAAAAGAAATGCCTCCTGTCCATGTGAAGGTGTGGAGCGACATCCCGCTTGCACGCGGCCTTGGCAGCAGCGCCGCGGCGATTGTAGCGGCCATTGAACTGGCTGATGAATTATGCGGCTTAAAGCTGTCTGAAGCGGACAAGCTGCATTTAGCCAGTCTAGAAGAAGGACACCCGGACAATGCTGGCGCTTCTCTCGTCGGCGGACTTGTGATCGGCCTGCATGAGGATGACGAGACCCAAATGATCCGCGTCCCGAATGCTGACATTGACGTAGTCGTTGTCATTCCTTTTTATGAAGTGCTGACAAGAGACGCGAGAGACGTGCTTCCGAAGGAGTTTCCATATGCCGATGCCGTAAAAGCAAGTGCTGTCAGCAATATCCTCATTGCTGCGATCATGTCCAAGGATTGGCCGCTTGTCGGGAAAATCATGAAGAAGGATATGTTCCATCAGCCGTACCGGGCGATGCTTGTGCCTGAGCTGTCAAAAGTAGAGCACGTCGCCGAGATGAAGGGCGCATATGGAACGGCTCTCAGCGGAGCAGGCCCAACGATTCTCGTCATGACCGAAAAAGGAAAGGGAGAAGAGCTAAAAGAACAGCTCGCGCTTCATTTCCCTCATTGTGAAGTAGACGCTTTGACCGTTCCGAAAGAGGGAAGTATAATAGAGCGAAATCCTTTATATCAAGTAAAAAGTGTATAGATCATGCCAAGCGTTCCTCAGCGTCAGCGGAGGGCGCTTTTTTTGCTGGAGATAAAGGAGTTTTTATTTAGAAAAACGAAATACATGTAAAAAGGAGGAGATGAATATGAAAAAGCTGATAACCGCAGACGACATCACAGCGATTGTCTCTGTGACCGATCCTCAATACGCTCCAGACGGCACCCGTGCCGCATATGTAAAATCACAAGTAAATCAAGAGAAAGATTCGTATACATCAAATATATGGATCTATGAAACGAAAACGGGCGGGTCTGTTCCTTGGACACATGGAGAAAAGCGAAGCACCGACCCAAGATGGTCTCCGGACGGGCGCACGCTTGCCTTTATTTCTGATCGAGAAGGCGATGCGGCACAGCTGTATATGATGAGCGCTGAAGGCGGAGAAGCGAGAAAACTGACTGATATCCCGTATGGCGTGTCAAAGCCAATATGGTCCCCGGATGGCGAATCGATTCTGGTCACTGTCAGTTTAGGAGAGGGAGAAAGCATTGATGACCGAGAAAAAACAGAGCAGGACAGCTATGAACCTGTTGAGGTGCAAAGCCTCTCCTACAAACGGGACGGCAAAGGGCTGACGAGAGGCGCGTATGCCCAGCTTGTGCTTGTCAGCGTAAAGTCGGGTGAGATGAAGGAGCTGACAAGTCACAAAGCTGATCATGGTGATCCTGCTTTTTCTCCTGACGGCAAATGGCTTGTTTTCTCAGCTAATTTAACTGAAACAGATGATGCCAGCAAGCCGCATGATGTTTACATGATGTCACTGGAGTCTGGAGATCTTAAGCAGGTTACACCTCATCGCGGCTCATTCGGATCTAGTTCATTTTCACCAGACGTAAGGTATCTTGCTTTGCTTGGAAATGAAAAGGAATATAAGAATGCAACGCTCTCAAAGGCGTGGCTCTATGATATCGAACAAGGCCGCCTCACATGTCTGACTGAGATGCTGGACGTTCATTTAGCGGATGCGCTGATTGGAGATTCATTGATCGGTGGTGCTGAACAGCGCCCGATTTGGACAAAGGACAGCCAAGGGTTTTATGTCATCGGCACAGATCAAGGCAGCACGGGCATCTATTATATTTCGATTGAAGGCCTTGTGTATCCGGTTCGTCTGGAAAAAGAGTATATCAATAGCTTTTCTCTTTCACCTGATGAACAGCACTTTATTGCCAGTGTGACAAAGCCGGATAGACCGAGTGAGCTTTACAGTATCCCGCTTGGACAGGAAGAGAAACAGCTGACTGGCGCGAATGACAAGTTTGTCAGTGAGCATACGATATCTATACCTGAAGAGATTCAATATGCTACAGAAGACGGCGTGACGGTGAACGGCTGGCTGATGAAGCCTGCACAAATGGAAGGTGAGACATCATATCCACTTATTCTCAACATACACGGCGGTCCGCATATGATGTACGGACATACATATTTTCATGAGTTTCAGGTGCTGGCGGCGAAAGGATACGCGGTCGTTTATATCAATCCGAGAGGAAGCCACGGCTACGGGCAGGAATTTGTGAATGCGGTCAGAGGAGATTATGGAGGAAAGGATTATGACGATGTGATGCAAGCTGTGGATGAGGCTATCAAGCGAGATCCGCATATTGATCCTAAGCGGCTTGGTGTCACGGGCGGAAGCTACGGAGGTTTTATGACCAACTGGATCGTCGGACAGACAAACCGCTTTAAAGCTGCCGTCACCCAGCGCTCGATTTCAAACTGGATCAGCTTTCACGGCGTCAGTGATATCGGCTATTTCTTTACAGACTGGCAGCTTGAGCATGACATGTTTGAGGACACAGAAAAGCTCTGGGACCGGTCTCCTTTAAAATACGCAGCAAACGTGGAGACACCGCTTTTGATTCTGCATGGCGAGCGGGATGACCGATGCCCGATCGAGCAGGCGGAGCAGCTGTTTATCGCTCTGAAAAAAATGGGCAAGGAAACCAAGCTTGTCCGTTTTCCGAATGCATCGCACAATTTGTCACGCACCGGACACCCAAGACAGCGGATCAAGCGCCTGAATTATATCAGCTCATGGTTTGACCAATATCTCTAATAAAAAAAGCCAGGCTGATCAAATATCCGCCTGGCTGCTTTATTAAAAGACTTGTTCTACTTCAACGACACCCGGCACTTCTTCTAGAAGAGCGCGCTCAATTCCGGCTTTCAGCGTAATTGTTGAACTTGGGCAGCTGCCGCATGCGCCTAGAAGACGAAGCTTAACGATACCTTCATCTACGTCTACAAGCTCACAGTCACCGCCGTCACGAAGTAAAAACGGACGAAGTTTGTCCAGTACTTCCTGCACCTGTTCTTTCATTTCAACTTCAGTCATGACATTCGCTCCTTTCGTCGTCATAAAACCATTATATTCAGTGTAACAATAAAAATCTATTGTTTGGTTTGCAAAGTTGCTTTCCCTATTATAGCACATTCAGACTTCAACACAAAAACGGTTTTTTTCTATAAAAACGCCATTAGGCTCTGTATACTTAAAAGAAAGGACTTACATAGGAGAAGGGGGCGTCTACAAGTGATGAAACCAGTCATGCTAAGCGTGTACGGGGCAGAAACCGTTTGTGCGAGCTGTGTAAATATGCCTACAGCCAAGGATACATACGAGTGGCTTGGGGCTGCGCTGAAAAGAAAATATCCAAATCAGCCTTTTGAGATGCAGTACATCGATATTCATGAGCCGCCTGACAATGAACATGCGAAAGAGCTTGCGGAAAAAATCAGAAATGACGAGTATTTTTATCCGCTTGTGCTTGTAGAAGACAAAATTGTCGGTGAAGGCAATCCAAAATTAAAAGACGTTTATGAGGAAATGGAGAAGCATGGGTATACAGAAAACCGCTGACTTGATCAGCGGTTCTTCTCTATCATTAACCGTTATGGTGTTTATACATCCACAGCAAGCCGGATTTCAGCATACGCGGAACACGGCCGATCAGCGGACGGTCAGCAACAAGCCCGAAGCCGGCTTTTTTTCCGAGTGAACCGAGGACGCCTTTAAGCTTAAACTGAGGCATTGATTCAGGCAGGGCTTCTCCATTCCAGCGTTTTTGCAAGATTTGGACAATCTGCTCTGCTTGAGCCTCTGCCAGCTGGGCGCTCGGCGCATGAGGAAGGCTGGCGCAATCGCCGACAACGTACAGATGTTCATCACCTGGAAGATTGTGATGTGGCGTTAATACAATACGCCCTTGTGCGTCCTTCTCCACATCTAAGTCTCTGACGACTTTGTTTGGCTGGATGCCGGCTGTCCACACGATGGCGTCTGCAGAAATCGGATCATCGTGGTTATACACAACGCCTTCTTCTACTTTTGTGATATTTGCCCTGTTAATAATGCGGACACCGTGCTCTTCGAACCATTTTTGCACATATTTGCTTAAACGCTCGGGAAAGCTTGATAAAATGAGATTACCGCGGTCGAACAAAATAATGTTCAGGTCATCACGGCTTTCTCTCAATTCACTTGCAAGCTCAACGCCGCTTAAGCCCGCTCCGACAATGGCGACGGTGGCATTAGCGCTCAGATTATTCAGCTTTTGGTAGGTTTCGCGGGACTGATCGATGGTTTGAATACTGTAGGTGAATTCAGGCGCTCCCGGCACGTTGTGATATTTATCCTCACAGCCGAGCCCGATTACGGCGTCATCGTAAGAAATCGGTTCACGATCTTGGAACAGCACTTGTTTTTGTACAATATCAATTGATGTGATATCACCGTATTGGACATCCAGGCGAGGGTGCTCTGGGAATGACACTCTGATATGATGGTCAGAAATTGTGCCTGCGGCAAGGGCATAATATTCTGTTTTCAAGCAGTGATAAGGATTTCTGTCAATTAACGTGATTGAAACATCATCAGGCAGCTGGTTTGGCAATAAGCGATGAAGAACACGCATGTTCCCGTAACCTCCGCCGATCAAGACCAATTTTTTCATTTGAATTCCCCTTTAATCCGAAGAGTATGATAGATACATTGAAGAAAATACGAACTATGTAAAATAACATCTAGAATTATATCGAATTTGATCTAAAATCACAATAATAGTTTCAAAATAACCTACAATTTAGCCTGAAAACACAAATTAGTAAAACGTTATTTGAGAAATAATATGTTACGATAATAAATTTTGAATCATCCGTTGTCTTTGACGAATAGTGAAAAATTCGCGATAATGGACATATGTGAGGTGAAACCGCATGAATCCAATGATTGAATTTTGTGTCAGCAATCTGGCTCACGGCTCTCAGGAAGCCCGGGCGATTTTGGAGAAGGATCCCAACCTTGATGTCCTTGAATATGGCTGCTTAAGCTACTGCGGGACATGCATGGAATCGCTTTTCGCTCTGGTAAACGGAGAAGTCGTCATGGGTGAAACGCCTGCTGAGCTTGTTGAGAATATATATACCTTTATTGAAGAAAATCCAATGTTTTAAAGAAAAGGGCCTGGACAGGCCCTTTTTTATTTTGCTGTACAAAAGAACTAAAAAAATGTGTAGACATCAAAAAATATTATTGTTATCGTATAAAAGATATTTTTTTAAATAAAATTTAAGAGGTGTACGAGTATTCATGAATGTTCTGTGGGGGCTGCTGGGCGCAGTTGCGATCATTGCTATCGCGTTTTTATTTTCAGAAAAGAAAAGCAATATTAAGATAAGAACCGTCATCGTTGGTTTATGCACACAGGTGGCGTTTGGATACATCGTGTTGAAATGGGAAGCGGGACGCGCTGTTTTTTTATGGTTTTCAAGCCGTGTACAGCTTCTGATTGACTATGCCAATGAAGGCATCAGTTTTATTTTTGGACCGCTTCTAAAGGTCGGAGACAGTCCGGCCTTTGCATTAAGTGTACTGCCCGTTATCATTTTCTTCTCAGCACTGATTGCAGTTTTATATCATTTGAAAATCATGCAGCTCGTTTTCCGTGTCATTGGCGGCGGATTGTCGAAGCTCCTTGGAACAAGCAAAACGGAATCTCTGGCGGCTGCTGCCAATATTTTTGTAGGACAATCAGAATCTCCGTTAGTGATCAAACCCCTGATTGCGGGACTGACGCGCTCTGAGTTGTTTACGATTATGACGAGCGGTCTATCGGCAGTTGCGGGATCTACCTTGTTTGGGTACGCGCTTCTCGGTATTCCGATTGAATACTTGCTGGCGGCCAGCTTTATGGCTGCTCCAGCTGGACTAGTCTTTGGTAAATTGATTATACCCGAAACGGAAAAAACGCAAACCGTAAAAAGCGATTTCAAAATGGATGAAGGCGAAGGCGCAGCCAATGTCATTGACGCAGCGGCAAAGGGAGCGTCAACAGGACTGCAAATTGCGTTAAACGTTGGGGCGATGCTGCTTGCGTTTGTTGCGTTAATCGCTGTAGTAAACGGTATTCTCGGTGGGGCTTTCGGCTTGTTCGGTTTAAAAGGCGTAACATTAGAATCCATTCTCGGCTATGTGTTTTCTCCTATCGCCTTTTTGATTGGCGTGCCTTGGCATGAAGCATTGCAGGCGGGAAGCTATATCGGCCAGAAATTGGTGCTGAATGAGTTTGTCGCTTATTCTAACTTCGGTCCGCACATCGGCGAGTTTTCTAAGAAAACTGCTACCATTATCAGTTTCGCGTTATGCGGATTCGCCAATTTTTCATCAATTGCGATTATGCTTGGTACGCTGGGCGGATTAGCACCCAGCCGCCGTTCAGATATCGCGCGTCTCGGCCTGAAGGCTGTTCTTGCAGGAACATTAGCCAATCTGCTCAGCGCAGCCATTGCCGGCATGTTTATATAAACGATAAAAGCTCCTTGCGTCAGTGCAAGGAGCTTTTATGTATGAAAAACGGGGGATAATTGTATTGTGTCCGCTTATAATAGCTTTTATACTAAGAAAAAGAAAAAAAGTTGGAGGCACCTATGAACTCATTTCGATTTACCAAAATGCACGGCCTGGGAAACAGTTATATTTATGTGAATCAATTTGAAGAACAGCTTCCAGAAGAAAAACTGTCAGAGATTGCAATTCAGGTTTCTTCTGTTTATACAGGGATCGGATCGGACGGAATGATCCTGATATGCCCATCAGACCAAGCGCCTGTTAAAATGCGGATTTTTAATAATGACGGATCTGAAGGGAAAAACTGCGGCAACGGCCTGCGCTGCGTCGCAAAATACGCATATGAGCATAAGCTAGTTGAGGAAACATCTTTTCTGATTGAAACTCTCTCCGGGCTTGTGAAAGCGGAGGTTCAAGTCGAAAACGGAAAAGTGAATGTGGTCACTGTCGATATGGGCGAACCGCGCTTGACAAAATCCGAGCTTCCGATGCTTGACGGCGGGGGAGAGCACACAATCAATGAAACGATGGCATTTGGTGAAGTAGAACTAACAGGCACTGCCGTTTCAATGGGAAATCCGCATATCGTTTTTCCGATCGCAGACATTGAACAGGCACCCTTAACGACACTGGGGCCGGTGATTGAGAAAGATCCGAGATTTCCGGAAGGCATCAATGTGGAATTCGTTGAAACCGTGAATGAACAAGAATTGCATTTCCGCGTCTGGGAACGGGGATCAGGGATTACTCAGGCATGCGGGACAGGAGCATGTGCAGCGGCAGTCGCATCTGTATTAAACGGCGTATCAAAGCGAAATCAAGACATCACGGTGCATTTAGCAGGCGGGGATTTGGTGATAAACTGGAAAGATAACGGCCATGTAATGATGACAGGGCCGGCTGAAACCGTTTGTGAGGGTGTCTATTTCTTGTAAAACACCTTGTTTGAGAATTGGAACGATCATGTTTATAATAAAAGACAGCAACCGGTTTTTAAAAGGAGGTTCACAATGATGAGCAACCCGGTAACAATTACAGAAGCAGCAGCTTTGCATATAAAAGATATGATGAAAGAGCATGAAGAAGAAAACGCGTTTCTGCGTGTAGGCGTCAAAGGCGGCGGCTGCAGCGGACTTTCTTACGGCATGGGCTTTGAGCATGAAAAGAGTGAATCAGACAGTGTGTTTGATCAGCACGGCATCACTGTTCTAGTTGACAAAGAAAGCCTTGACATCATGAACGGCACCGTGATTGATTATAAACAATCCATGCTCGGCGGCGGCTTCACCATCGACAATCCAAACGCCATCGCTTCATGCGGCTGCGGTTCTTCGTTCAGAACAGCAACGAATGCAGGCAAGCCTGAAGAGTGCTAAGCACTAAAAACGGATAGCAACTATTACTGACGCTTTTCTTAGCGATAAATCATCGTTAAGGGAGGCGTTTTTATTATGGGGAAATGATGCAGAGAGTTCCGGGGACTTCGGCAAGAGAAACGCTGCTTTGTTGTTTGATTTTTGTTGTAAATACAGCAAAGTTACGCTATATTTAATGCGGGGTATGTTTTATTGCATTTGCAACAAAATCACGATAGGGAGTTGGTGATGAAGAAGATTTTTGGAATGGTAACAAGGTCAGTATCTGTTCCGTGTTTAAATATATTAAAAAGGGACACAAGACAATTGAATTTTAAATAAAGGGGCTGAATCCGAACAATGAGTGTAAAAATGAAAAAATGCAGCCGGGAAGATTTACAAACACTTCAACAATTGAGTATTGAAACATTCAATGACACTTTTAAAGAACAGAACTCACCTGAAAATATGAAAGCCTATTTAGAAAGCGCATTTAACACTGAGCAGCTGGAAAAAGAGTTATCCAATATGTCTTCGCAATTCTTTTTTATTTACTTTGATCATGAAATCGCTGGATATGTAAAGGTCAATATCGATGATGCTCAGTCTGAAGAAATGGGTGCTGAATCACTTGAAATTGAGAGAATTTATATAAAGAACAACTTTCAAAAACATGGGCTTGGCAAACATCTGCTGAATAAAGCTATAGAAATTGCACTGGAACGTAATAAAAAGAACATTTGGCTAGGTGTGTGGGAAAAAAATGAAAATGCCATTGCCTTTTATAAGAGAATGGGGTTTGTTCAGACCGGCGCCCACTCTTTTTATATGGGTGATGAAGAGCAAACGGATTTAATCATGGCTAAAACACTCATATAATATTTTTCGAAGGGTGGATGATGATGTATATTCCAAAATATTTTAAAGTCACAAATGCTGAAGAAATTTGGAATTTTGTACAAGAAAACTCCTTTGGTACGATTGTCACAACAGAACAAGGAAAACCAATTGCCACACATTTGCCGTTAGGATTCAATAAAAAAGATGATCATTACTATATTACGGGGCATTTCGCTTATGGAAATCCTCAGTGGAGAACGTTTGAAGCCTGTGAAGATGTGCTTGTCATGTTTCAGGGACCGCACGCTTATATTTCTTCTTCCTGGTATTCACGCGAAAATGTTCCGACGTGGAATTATCAGACTGTCCACATGTATGGAAAAGCAAGTATGTTAGAGAAAGATGAATTAGCAGAAGAATTAACAATCATGCTGGAGAAATACGAAAAACATCGTGACAATCCTGTGTTATGGGATAAGCTTTCTCCAAAACTCTTAGAAAGTGAATTGAAAGGTATCGTTGGATTTAAGATTAAGGTGGAAGACATTCAAGCGGCATATAAATTAAGCCAGAACCGAAATGAAACGGATTATATGAACATCATTGAACAGTTGCAAAATGAAGAAAATCCAAATGCAAAACAAATGGCAGAACTGATGGAAGATAAATTCAAAAAGCAAATATAAGCTTACTTTGCTGAAGAAGTAGCAGAAAACGCCAACTCAAGCGGAGAACCGCTGACTTGGCGTTTTTTTATGATTAATATTTATCCCCATTAAAAATGGAATTTTTCACAATCACATAATCCACATTGCGGATGGCGTCAAGCTTTGTTCCGCCTGCATAAGAAATAGAAGATTGAAGATCCTGCTCCATTTCAATCAGTGTATCCTTGATTGAGCCTTTATGCGCCACGTGCATTTTTTTGCCTTCGACATTTTTCTTTTCGCCTTTTTGGAATTCAGAGGCTGAGCCGAAGTACTCCTTGTAAAGCTTTCCGTCTTTTTCGATCGTTTGGCCTGGCGATTCTTCGTGTCCGGCAAATAGTGAACCGATCATGACCATCGTTGCGCCGAATCGGATTGATTTTGCGATGTCGCCATGGGTGCGGATGCCGCCATCCGCGATAATCGGTTTGCTGGCAGCCTTGGCACACCAGCGCAGCGCTGCTAATTGCCAGCCGCCTGTGCCGAAGCCTGTTTTGATTTTCGTAATACATACTTTTCCCGGTCCGATGCCGACTTTAGTGGCATCCGCTCCCGCATTTTCAAGCTCTCTGACCGCTTCCGGCGTTCCGACATTGCCAGCAATAACAAAGCTGTCCGGCAAATGTTTTTTAAGGTGCTGGATCATTTCAATGACAGCATTTGAGTGCCCGTGAGCAATGTCAATTGTCACGTATTCAGGAGTCAGATTTTCTTCTGCCAGCTGGCGGACAAATTCATACTCCTCATCTTTGACGCCCACGCTGATAGAAGAGAATAACCCGCGTGCATTCATATCTTTAATAAAATCAATTCGTGTCTCAGGCTCAAATCGGTGCATCACATAAAAGTAGCCATTTTCGGCTAATGAAATCGCTAGTTTTTCATCTATAATCGTCTGCATATTGGCAGGGACGACGGGCAATTTAAATGTATGTCCGCCTAAACGTACGGATGTATCACATTCTGAACGGCTATTCACAATGCATTTTGCAGGAATTAGCTGAATATCTTCGTAATCAAATACGTTTTCCATGGTTTTCACTCCTAAAAACGAATATTTAAAAGTATAATATATGAAATGTTCGCCTTATATAATGTACTCTGTTTTATTTAGGATGTCAAACATTATGATTTGCTGGCAGGTGTGGTGCAAGTGCCGAAGCTTGTCATGCAGGGTGAGTTTAGGTATCATAGTTTTAACGAATGGTCTTAGAGAGCGGATCAAAACGCGAATGATATACGTTCAGCAAAGCTTGGTCGTTCAGCACCAGGCTTTCTTTATGGCATGGACATGGGAAAGGAGCGAATAAGATGGCCCAAAACGAAGAAAAAACACCGAAGTCCCAAAAGATTCAGGACCGCATTATTATGGCAATGATCTGGGTAGTCGCAGCCCTTGTGATTGCGCTGGTTGTAGGAACTGCATTGAATTATATAAATATCTTCAAATAAAAAAGGAGCTGTGTCGCAGACACAAGCTCTCTTTTTTTATTATTTATTTTCAAAAAGACTTGTTGAGTGAAGAGGCTGTACGCGGGCTTTCGGGTCCATGTAAGCCTTGGCGTTGTTCACTGCTGTCGGTGCCTCACCGAAGCCGCTGGCAATCAGGTTGACTTTTCCTTCGTATGTACAAATGTCACCTGCTGCAAAGAAGCCTTCGATATTTGTTTCCATTGTTGATTTTACGACAATGGAATTTTTCTCGATGTCCAGACCCCAGTTTTTGATCGGTCCAAGAGATGAAACGAAACCGTAGTTGACGATTAAGTCATCAATTTCTAAAATCTCTTTGCGGTCGCCTTTCACTTCTTCAAGCACTAGCTGTTCGATTTTGTCTTCGCCGATCAGCTCCGCAGGGACGAATGGTGTCAGGACATTAACCTTCGACGCATGAAGGTTTTCCACACTGTGCTCGTGCGCACGGAACTTGTCGCGGCGGTGAATGATCGATACTTCTTTTGCGATCGGCTCAAGCATAAGCGCCCAGTCAACCGCGGAATCTCCACCGCCAAGGATCGCAACGCGTCTGCCGGCAAATTTTTGCAGATCATCAACGAAGTAATGGAGGTTTTTGCCTTCATACTGCTCGGCATTTTCAAGTTCCAGCTTTCTCGGTTTGAATGCGCCGTTTCCTGCAGTGATGATGACCGTTTTAGAGTAGTGGGTTTCTTCATTTGTTACAAGCTTAAACACGCCGTCCGCTTGTTTCTCAACAGATTCAACCGCTTGCTCCAGACAAATGGTTTGGTCGAATTTCGCCATTTGCTCTTTTAGGTTATTGATAAGCTCTTGCGCGCGGATTTTCGGGAATCCCGCTACATCATATATATACTTCTCAGGGTATAGGGCGCTAAGCTGTCCGCCGAGCTGAGGCAGGCTTTCGATAATTTTGACGCTTGCCTGTCTCATCCCGCCGTAAAAAGCGGTGAATAAGCCGACCGGTCCCCCGCCTATAATTGTAATATCATAAACCTTTGTATCCTCTCGCATACGAAAATTGCCTCCTAAATGAAAATTGTTATTAATTATACCATATTGCCGTTCAAATTGACGAGTCAGCAGAAAAAATCGTAAGGATCTAACGTGCCCATCCGTTCTTGAAAATATTTCCGCAGGCCGCTACGATAATAACCAAATGAAATGATCTTTTTCTGAATGTTTCTTGGGCCAGCCGGATAAACATGATAATAGTGCTACGGGTAAGGACTTCACAAAAAACTTTTCAATATATTTCATAAAATCCCGCCAATAAGCTGAAGCTAACACAAATGATGATTTTATTATGGGTCTAACAAAAGCAAAAAAAGAGAAGGTGGATGTGATGGCATTGAATAAGCCCAAAATCGTGATTTTAGGTGCAGGATATGGCGGATTGATGACGGTGACAAGGCTGACGAAGTATGTCGGGCCGAATGATGCTGACATTACGCTTGTAAATAAACACAATTATCATTATGAAACGACATGGATGCATGAAGCGAGCGCGGGTACGCTCCATCATGACCGCTGCCGTTATCAGATAAAAGATGTAATCAACCAGTCACGGGTGAATTTTGTACAGGATACCGTAAAGGCAATCAAAATTGATGAGAAAAAAGTTGTGCTTGCGAATGGAGAACTGCAGTACGATTATTTAGTCATCGGGCTCGGCGCCGTGCCTGAAACGTTCGGCATTAAAGGCTTAAAAGAATATGCGTTTCCGATTACCAACATCAACACGTCGCGCCTGCTGCGGGAACATATTGAGCTGCAGTTTGCGACTTACAATACGGAAGCGGAAAAACGGCCGGACAGGTTAACGATCGTTGTTGGCGGTGCCGGATTTACGGGAATTGAATTTCTTGGCGAGCTGGCTGCTCGCGTGCCGGAGCTCTGTAAGGAATATGACGTTGACAGAAGCCTTGTCCGTATCATTTGTGTGGAAGCAGCGCCGACCGTTTTGCCGGGCTTTGATCCGGAACTTGTTGACTATGCCGTACATTATCTTGAGGAAAACGGAGTTGAGTTCAAGATCGGCACGGCTGTACAAGAATGTACACCAGAAGGAGTCAGAGTCGGCAAAAAAGATGAGGAACCAGAGCAGATCAAATCGCAAACCGTTGTTTGGGCGGCAGGTGTCCGCGGCCATCCGATTGTGGAGGAAGCCGGTTTTGAAAATATGCGCGGCCGAGTCAAAGTTAATCCTGATCTCCGCGCCCCGGGACATGACAATGTCTTTATTCTCGGCGACAGCTCGCTGTTTATGAATGAAGATACAGAGCGTCCGTATCCGCCGACTGCGCAAATTGCAATGCAGCAGGGCATAACGGTCGCTAAAAACCTTGGCAGGCTTATTAAAGGCGGAGAGCTTGAGGAATTCAAGCCGGACATTAAGGGAACAGTGGCTTCTCTTGGCGAGCATAACGCGGTTGGGGTTGTTTATGGCAGAAAGCTGAAAGGCACGCCCGCTTCGTTTATGAAAAAAGTCATTGATAACCGCTCGCTGTTTATGATTGGCGGACTCGGACTGACACTGAAAAAAGGCAAGTTCAAGTTTTTCTAAAAACCCGCGGAAGCGGGTTTTCTTTATTAAAAAACGCCAAAATAAAAAGAGAACGAGAGGAAAACAAGTATGTTTCCGCTTACATCAAAAGATTTGTTACATGATCTGACTTTATTGTTGACAGCTTGATATGGTATATTATCAGAAAATTAAGAAAAAGGGTGATGATTAGATGAAAACTGCAACGACAACCGCTTCACATGCATGCCCATTTTGTTCAGGGAAAGGATATTTTCAATTGATTCTCGGCGGTTCAGAGACTTGTCCGTCTTGCCAGGGGACAGGAAAAGACAGTCATTCTTTTTCCAGCCGTTGACTTTATTTCAGCCCCCGCGTTACACTAAAAACAACGCAGGGGGGTGGAATAGGTTGATTAGTCTGCCAGTTGTAATCATCTCAATTGTTTTGTTTTTTGTCTTGTTTTTTGGAATCGGTTTCTTATTAAACATGCTGCTGAGAATGTCTTGGATTATGGCTGTGATTTATCCGATTGTATGCCTTTCCATTATCAGCAAAGAAAAGCTGATCAGCTATGTCCAGTCGCCGGGAGAATCCTTTGCCAGCCTGTTTCATCGTGTCTTATCATTAGCGGCTGCCGATGTGCTGATTTTAGTCAGCGGTTTGGCCGGCGCCATCGTGTCCGGTATAGCGATCAACATGCTCAGAAAAAGAGGATATCAAATGTTTTAAATGCCGCTTTCTTCTAAAGAAAGCTTTTTTTATGCGTTCAGCTCATTCACCATTTTGAATAATGCTCTCTCCACTTGGGAACAATGATTCGGAGGAGAGGTGAATGATGTTGAATATGATCAGACGTTTGCTGATGACCTGTTTATTTCTGCTTGCATTTGGCACGACATTTTTATCAGTGTCAGGAATTGAAGCGAAGGACTTGTCAAAATGGGTGCAGGAACATCAGGAAAAGCACTTGAAGCATGCAGGACTGACATTAAAAGCATTGCAGCAGAAACAAACACAAACCACGTCCGCGGCTGAGGATAAAACAAAACCGTTAGAAGAGGCATTTGATTGGGATGAATATCCAGTCCAAAGAGTAACAGCAACAGGCTACACAGCAGGAGCTGAGTCGACGGGCAAAAATCCCGGTGATCCATTATACGGGCTTACATATTCAGGTGTGAAAGTGAAACGGGATTTATATTCCACGGTTGCTGCTGACCCGTCCGTTTTCCCGATCGGAACAATTTTATTCATTCCGAACTACGGTCTCGGAGTTGTGGCCGACACAGGATCAGCTATTAAGGGAAACCGCCTTGATCTGTACTTTGAGACAGTCAAAGATGTATACAATGAATGGGGCAAAAAAACCCTTGATGTATATGTGATTAAAAAGGGAACGGGAAAGATTACCGAGGATGAGCTTGAGAAGCTCAATGAAACAAAATCTTTGCAAGTGTTCAGAAATCAATATAAAACTGTGAAAGAATAAAACGCTCCAGCGAAAGCAGGAGCGTTTTTTTACATGAAAAAGTAAGCGAGTACCAATGTCAGTAAAATACCTGTTAATCCTCCGAAAAAGACTTCGATCGGCTGATGTCCGAGAAGCTCTTTCAGCTTTTTTTGCTTTTCTTTCTCTGCAGCCTTAGGGAAGTCCTTCGCTTCATTTACGAAACGGTTAAAATCAATGACAAGCTTATTAATGACTGTTGCCTGCTCACCGGCGTGGCGTCTGACGCCAGTTGCGTCAAACATGGTTATGACGGCGAAAATGGCGGAAACCGCAAAGAGTGAGGAGTCTAATCCATGCTCCAAGGCTACGCCTGTTGAAAGTGCAGTGACCGCTGCGGAGTGAGAGCTGGGCATGCCGCCTGTGCTTGTGACCAGCGACCAGTCCAGTTTTCTGGACACGATAAACTGTATGGGCACTTTGATGACCTGAGCAAAAATAATTGCGGCCAGGCTTGATAATAAAGGAAAATTCGTTAAAAGTTCCATCGGCGACATCCTTTCTATTTGAAAAATCCTTCGTGTTTCAAAAGAAAAAAGCAAGTCTTAGACTGTTGTTTGTTAAAATAAGTATAGTGGAAAGAATGTTTTTCCTATTATACCATTGTTCATTACAAATACCCATTACGTTAGGAGTGTAAGCCTCATGTTTTATGCGGTTCAACAATCAGAGCATACAGAAACCCTTGTGGTCGGGCTTTTTCAAAAAAGCCAGCTGACAGGAAAAGCGTTGGAAATTGATGAAATGCTCGAAGGCCATCTGACACAGCTTTTAAAAGAGGGTGATGTCTCTGCGAAACCGAATCAAGTATCAAAAGTATTCCCTCCATCTTCTGCGGGTATGAAACGGATTTATTTCGTTGGTCTGGGGAGAGAAGCAAATTATTCGTTTGAACAGGCGAAGGAACGTTTTGCTCATGTTTTTCAAGCCATTCATAAAGATCGAAAACAAGAAACTGCTGTTCTGCTTGATACGTTTATTTCGGAAGACGTGCCTCCAGCCGATGCCGCTCATGCTTTAGCTGAGAGCTGCCTGCTTGCTTCCTATGAGGTGCAGGATTATAAGCACAAATCAAATGAGCCTGACAAACAAATTGAAGCCGTGTATGTTGTAACAGATGAAGATACACAGGAAGTGCAGGCAGGGCTTCGCGTCGGCCAGGCATACGGACAAGGGACAAATTCGGCTAGAACGCTGGTGAATATGCCGGGAAACATGCTGACAGCGACTGACCTTGCTTCGTATGCTGAAGAGCTTGCGGCGAAATATGATTTTGAGTGTGAGATATTGGAGAAATCAGAGATGGAAGAGCTCGGTATGGGCGGAATACTTGCGGTAAACCAAGGCTCCACCGAACCGCCGAAAATGATTGTGTTGAAATATCAGGGCAAAAAGGAATGGGAAGACGTCGTCGGACTAGTCGGGAAAGGAATTACCTTTGACACAGGCGGCTACTCCATTAAAACGAAATCTGGAATTGTCGGCATGAAATCAGATATGGGAGGAGCAGCTGCGGTTCTCGGGGCTATGGAAACGATCGGAGAGCTTCGTCCTGAGCAAAACGTGCTGTGCGTTATTCCATCAACCGATAATATGATCTCCGGCGGGGCCATGAAGCCGGATGACGTGATCGTATCTTTAAGCGGAAAAACAATAGAAATCCTTAATACGGATGCTGAAGGAAGGCTAGTGCTTGCAGATGGCATTACATACGCGAAACAGCATGGCGCGTCAGTTCTTGTCGATGTAGCTACGCTTACCGGCGGCGTCGTTGTGGCATTAGGAACAGATACAACCGGTGCAATGACAAATGATCAAAGCTTTTACCAGCAGGTAGCTGATGCTGCACAAGAGTGCGGCGAGGCGATCTGGCAGCTGCCGATAACAGAGAAGGATAAAAAACGCGTGAAAAGCAGCCAAATGGCGGATCTCAGCAATTCGCCGGGACGCGAAGGGCATGCGATTATGGCTGGAACGTTTCTTGGTGAATTCGCTGAGTCAACACCTTGGGTTCACCTTGATATTGCAGGAACAGCGACTGCCAATAAAGCAACCTGCTTCGGGCCGGCCGGGGCTACTGGCGTTATGGCAAGAACACTGGCTACACTTGCGGAGCGATTTACATTGGAAGAAGATAAAAACGAGTAATGAAAAATCCCTGCTGTATGATGAGGCAGGGATTTTTTTCTTCTGGAATCTTTAGTTGACTAAAGTGGATCGGTTATGATACGATACGTTCGTACTTTATTTATCTACTACATTAGCAAACTAAAGGATTTTTGGAGGGGTATCATCATGAATGCAGTCGTCATCGCAGTCCTGCTTATGCTTGTATTAAGCCTGCTGCGTGTCAATATTGTTATCGCATTAATTATAGGCGCCTTGGCCGGCGGGTTAACAGGCGGGCTCGGTCTTGGCGAAACGGTTAAAGCTTTCACAGACGGTCTCGGCGGAAATGCCACCGTTGCAGTTAGCTATGCCATGCTTGGCGCGTTTGCCGCCGCTTTGACGAAAACAGGTCTTCCGGACGCAATGGTGGAAGCCTCCGTTAAATTAATCGGAAATAAAGAAGATTCTCGAAAAAAAGCACTGTCTAAGGTGCTGATTGTGCTGATTATTTTAATTGTATCTTGTTTTTCGCAAAACGTCGTTCCGGTTCACATCGCGTTTATCCCGGTGCTGATTCCGCCGCTTTTGAAAATCTTTAATGAACTTGAAATGGACCGCCGTCTGATCGCGTGTGTAATTACATTTGGCTTAACGGCTCCTTATATTTTGCTTCCGGTGGGTTTCGGCCAAATCTTCCAAGGCATGCTGAAGGACAATATGGCGGATGCCGGGTTAAACGTTCCGCTTGCTGACATTCCGTACGCACTGATTATTCCAGTTGCAGGTATGGTTGTCGGCCTTATTTTATCAGTGATCGTATACCGTAAACCGAAACAATATGAAACAAAAGACATTTCAGGTGCAGAAGCATCGCCATATACGAGAAAAAGTATTGGTATCGCGGTTCTAGCCATTGTTGTGTCACTCGGCGTCCAGCTTTACTTATCTCAGACTTTGGGAGTAGAAGGAATGATTATGGGGGCGCTCGCTGGTCTGATTGTTCTGTTTGTCAGTGGTGTGATGAAGCGTGATGAAGCGGACTCACTGATTACTGATGGAATGGTTTTAATGGCCTTTATCGGCTTTGTCATGCTTGTTGCAGCCGGGTTTTCAAACGTATTGACGAAAACCGGAGATGTCGAGTCACTGGTCAAAACGTCAGCTGGTTTTATCGGACACAGTCAGTCCTTGGGCGCATTGCTGATGCTCATTGTCGGCTTATTAATTACAATGGGGATCGGATCTTCTTTTGCGACGATTCCTGTTATCACAACCATTTTCGTGCCTCTATGCATGCAGCTTGGATTCAGCCCGATGGCAACGATTGCGATTATCGGGGCTGCTGCTGCGCTTGGCGATGCCGGTTCACCTGCCAGTGACAGTACGCTTGGACCGACTTCAGGTTTGAGTGCGGACGGCCAGCATCACCACATTTGGGATACTTGTGTGCCGACATTTATATTTTATAATATTCCGCTTGTCATCTTTGGCTGGATTGCAGCGCTTGTTTTATAGGAAAAAGGCTCCCCTTTACTGGGGAGCCTTTTCTCGTTATGATAAAAAAACCGTCCAATAGAACGGTTTTTACGTAGATGATATGTGATTTCTGTTAAAGCCGGTTGCTTTATGAATAGAGCGGTAGATTGCTGGTGCGATAAACGACAGTATCACAGCCAGCGCTGTATCTTTTACCATAAACCAAATCATAAAGCCCCAAGCCGTGCCGTAGCTCACTGGCGTATGAATCCACAGCTTCAGTGCAAGATACATATAGGTAGTGCCGATGAGATACATGATCGCCGTTCCGATAAGTGAAGCAATGAGAAATCGAATTTTACTTGGCTGAATGTTTCGTTCTAAAAACCATCCCGCTGCAAATGCTGCCGGAATGTATGAGATAATAAACCCGCCGCTTTTCCCTGCAAACGGTGCGAAGCCTGCTGAAAATTGAGCAAACACAGGCGCTCCGGCCAATCCCACAAGTGCATATACAATCATGGCAATCGCTGCCCGTTTGCTGCCAAGAAGCAAAGCTGCCAAGAGACAGAAAAACGGCTGCATCGAAAGCGGAATGCCGGCTACTTGTAAAAAGGGTGCTACTGATGTAATGTTGGCCCCGACAGCCATAAGTGCGGCGAACATGCCAATCAGCGCCATATCTCCCGCACGAAGTTTACGTTGTTTCATCGTTGTTCCCCCTTAGGTTGACATACACAATCATAGAGTAATAAAGAACAAAAAGATTGTCAACATGATTTTAAATTAGGTTAACAAAAAGGAGGCCCATATGTATTTCGGAAAAACAAGACAGTCCGATCAATCTGGAAGAGTGCCGCCAAATCAAAACGTCACCACTTCATTTCCTGTGCTTCATACCGGAGATGTCCCATATTACGAAGATATGACGAAATGGAATCTTCAAGTATACGGTTTGGTTGACCATCCGATGCTGCTAAGCTTTGAAGATGTCAAAGCCTTTCCACGGTATGAATCGAAAAACGACATTCATTGCGTCACGGGATGGTCAAGGCTTGATAATGTGTGGCAAGGCGTGCGGGCTTGTGATATAGCGGAAAAAGCGGGTGTAAAAGAAGAAGCGGGCTACGTCATTTTACATGCTGAAGAGGGCTGGACGACCAATCTGCCGCTTGATGATTTCTTAGCGGAAACTTCCCTTCTGGCTTATGCGCATAATGGCGAACCTTTAACCCTTGAACACGGCTTTCCGCTGCGGGGTGTATTTCCGCATCTGTATTTTTGGAAAAGCGCCAAGTGGCTGCGCGGCATCCAATTTACGAAAGAAAATCACCCTGGCTTTTGGGAGCGGAATGGCTATCACATGAGAGGCGACCCTTGGCAAAATCAAAGGTTTACATGGGATTAAGGTTCTATTTCAAATAGGACAATATGCATCTTTATTAGGCTTTTACTTCCATATTGATAGTCTGCAGGTACCTTATTTGATCAAGGTGCCTTTTTTATTCGGGAAAAAGTTGACTTTCTTTGGAAGAAAACCTATTATTTGAGGTGTCTAGTTGATAGTGAAAATCATTATCATACATTGCGGTTTAGTTTAAGGAGAGGAATGTCGTACTGCATGAAAGAACAAACAACAGACCGGACAAATGGCGGGACATCAAACGCATTTACGATTCCTGGTACGGAAGTGCGTATGATGTCTTCACGCAATGAAAACCGTACCTATCACATTTTTATCTCGAAACCTAGTACGCCGCCGCCACCCGCTGGTTATCCTGTGATTTATCTGCTGGATGCCAATTCTGTCTTCGGAACGATGACGGAAGCCGTTCGAATACAGGGACGCCGACCAGAAAAAACCGGGGTGATCCCTGCAGTGATCGTCGGCATTGGCTATGAGACAGCGGAGCCGTTCTCCTCAGCACGCCACCGGGATTTTACAATGCCAACAGCCCAATCGAAGCTGCCGGAAAGGCCCGACGGCAGAGAATGGCCGGAGCATGGCGGAGCAGAGGGCTTTTTCAGATTTATTGAAGAGGATTTAAAACCGGAGATAGAACGAGATTACCAGATTGATAAAAAAAGACAAACAATCTTTGGCCATTCGCTCGGAGGGCTTTTCGTGCTGCAGGTGCTGCTAACAAAGCCCGATGCGTTTCAAACGTATATCGCAGGAAGTCCGTCCATTCATTGGAATAAACCGTTTATTCTCGAGAAAACGGACCATTTCGTCTCTCTCACCAAGACAAACAATCAGCCTATCAATATCCTGCTTGCCGCAGGAGAATTGGAGCAGCATCATAAAAGCCGGATGAACGACAATGCGAGGGAGCTTTATGAGCGGCTGGCCGTTTTATCTGAACAAGGCATACGGGCAGAATTTTGCGAGTTTTCAGGAGAAGGACATATTTCAGTTCTTCCAGTTTTGGTCAGCAGGGCGCTGCGTTTTGCGCTTCACCCTGACGGACCGCATCTATCAATGGGCTGAGACATACTCAGCCTTGCCTTTAAAAAAATATTTGTCACTGAAATTATATTTGACTGTCACATGACATTTGGATATGATTATTTTTATAGTTGATAATGATAATCATTATCAATAGATTGCGTTTTTCAAGGCGCAGCAGTCTTTTTCGCTGGATGTCTGTTCGGCATTTAGAGCGAAGAAAGGAATTGATGATATGAATGCAAAGAGTATAGAGGGAAACATTGCTTTTATAACAGGGGCTGCCCAAGGAATAGGCGAAGCTGTTGCGCGGACGCTTGCCAGTCAAGGCGCACATATTGCGGCAGTTGATTATAATCCTGAAAAGCTGGAAAAGGTTGTGAGCAGCCTCAAAGCAGAAGGCCGCCATGCAGAAGCTTTTCCTGCGGATGTGAGAGACAGCGCGGCGATTGACGAGATCACGGCGCGCATCGAACGTGAAATGGGGCCGATTGATATTTTAGTGAATGTAGCGGGTGTCCTTCGCCCGGGACTGATCCATTCGCTTAGCGATGAGGAATGGGAGGCGACGTTCTCAGTGAATTCGACTGGTGTATTTAACGCCTCGCGTTCAGTCAGCAAATATATGATGGACCGAAGATCAGGTTCGATTGTAACAGTCGGATCGAATGCTGCCGGTGTACCAAGAACATCTATGGCGGCATATGCGTCTTCAAAGGCTGCGGCTGTGATGTTTACGAAATGCCTTGGCCTTGAGCTTGCAGAATACAATATTCGCTGCAACATTGTATCTCCCGGATCAACGGAAACTGACATGCAGTGGTCATTATGGGCCGACGAGAATGGAGCGGAGCAAGTCATAAAAGGATCACTTGAGACATTTAAAACAGGGATCCCGCTCAAAAAACTAGCCAAGCCTTCGGATATTGCGGATGCGGTGCTCTTTTTGGTTTCTGGCCAGGCAGGGCATATTACGATGCATAATTTATGCGTAGATGGCGGCGCGACCTTAGGCGTGTAACTGAATTTAAAGGAGGTTCATGAGAATGTTGGATCAAAACGTTATAACAGAAACAAAAGCGGAGCATTTGCTTCATGAATATCAGCCGGGCGCCTTTTTCTTAGCGTCTCCTCATCGTGTACTGTTAGCGAAAGGCATATGTGAAATCGTACCGGAGGCAGACGGGCAAAACCAAATGGAAACCCTTTCTGGCCGAATTGCAGAGACGCTGCGTCAGGCAAAACAATCAGGGCAAAGCCGGCCGCTTGTTGTCGGGGCCGTTCCTTTTGATCAAGTAAAAGCAGCGCGGCTCGTTGTACCTGAAGAAGTGCGCTGGTCAGGACCGCTTCAATTTGATCATGAGGAAAAGGAACAGCAGGCTGGGCATACATACCACATAAAGCCTGTTCCTGAACCTGAGGATTATAAAAATGGTGTTGAACAAGGGCTGACACGCATTGCCGATGGAACACTCAGCAAAATCGTTCTGTCCAGATCGCTGCATTTGACATCGCCTGAACCGATTCAGACGGATGAATTGCTTCGCCATCTGGCTCAGCATAACTCGCATGGCTACACGTTTGCCGCAGACGTGTCCAGTCAGGAGGAAACGTCTCCCCGCCGAACATTGCTCGGAGCAAGTCCGGAGCTTCTCGTTTCAAGGATGGGAACACAGGTCGTTTCCAACCCATTAGCCGGCTCAAGGCCGCGCAGTAATGATCCTGTTGAAGACCAGCGCCGGGCAGCTGAATTGCTTTCTTCCGCAAAGGATCTTCATGAGCACGCGGTTGTCGCTGACGCGGTTGCGGCAGCGCTGAGACCTTTCTGCCGGACGCTGGAGGTTCCGGAGAAGCCTTCACTGATCAAAACGGAAACGATGTGGCACCTGTCCAGCGTGATTAAGGGAGAGCTTTCCGATCCGTCTGTAACCGCACTTGAATTGGCGGCGGCGCTCCACCCGACGCCAGCCGTCTGCGGAACACCGACTGATCTTGCAAGAGAAGCGATTCTCAGCATTGAACCATTTGACCGCGGTTTCTTTACCGGCATGGTCGGATGGTGTGACGATGCCGGTGACGGAGAATGGATCGTGACCATCCGTTGTGCAGAAGCAGAAGAACGCTCACTCCGCCTGTATGCTGGAGCTGGTGTTGTGGCCGGTTCAAAGCCTGAGGACGAGCTTCAGGAGACGTCCGCAAAGTTTCGGACAATGCTGCGGGCAATGGGCGTGGATCACATATGAACAGAATGAATTGCTGGAGGGATACAACATGCTGAAAGGATTTACGCCTTGGCCTGATGAGTTAGCTGAGACCTATCGAAAGAACGGCTGCTGGGCCGGTGAGACGTTTGGAGATTTGTTAAGGGACCGGGCAGCCAAATATGGTGATCGCATTGCCATTACATGCGGAAACACCCATTGGAGCTATCGAGAGCTTGACACAAGGGCTGATCGCCTGGCTGCCGGATTTCAAAAGCTCGGCATTCAACAGATGGATCGTGTTGTGGTGCAGTTGCCAAATATCAAAGAGTTTTTTGAAGTCATTTTCGCGCTTTTCCGTCTGGGGGCGCTTCCAGTCTTCGCACTGCCTTCTCATCGAAGCAGTGAAATTACATATTTTTGCGAGTTTGCTGAAGCGGCTGCATATATCATTCCCGACGCTTATTCCGGTTTTGACTACCGTTCGCTTGCCAGACAGGTTCAAAGCAAGCTGCCGACTTTGAAAAACATCATTGTCGCAGGTGAGGCAGAGGAATTTTTGCCGCTCGAGGATTTGCATACAGAACCTGTAAAACTGCCTGAAGTCAAATCATCGGATGTGGCGTTCCTCCAGCTTTCTGGCGGGAGCACCGGGCTATCGAAATTGATTCCGAGGACCCACGATGACTACATATACAGCCTGAAGCGGAGTGTGGAGGTCTGCTGGCTCGACCACAGCACGGTGTACTTGGCCGCGCTGCCGATGGCACACAATTATCCGCTGAGCTCACCCGGCGTTCTCGGCGTATTATACGCTGGAGGAAGAGTGGTATTATCTCCTTCTCCAAGTCCAGATAACGCATTTCCTTTAATTGAACGGGAAAAGGTCACGATAACCGCTCTTGTTCCGCCTCTTGCGATGGTATGGATGGATGCGGCATCCTCACGCCGTGATGATTTATCCAGCCTTCAAGTGCTGCAGGTCGGCGGTGCCAAGTTTAGTGCTGAAGCCGCGCGCAGGGTAAAAGCTGTTTTCGGCTGCACGCTGCAGCAGGTGTTCGGAATGGCAGAGGGTCTCGTCAATTATACGAGATTGGATGATCCTGAGGAGATCATTGTCAACACCCAAGGAAAACCGATGTCCCCATATGATGAAGTGCGTGTTTGGGATGATCAGGATCGCGACGTAAAACCTGGTGAAACAGGCCATCTGCTGACGCGGGGACCGTATACAATTCGAGGTTACTATAAGGCAGAAGAGCATAACGCCGCTTCATTTACTGAGGACGGTTTTTACCGTACGGGTGATATCGTCAGGCTGACACGAGACGGCTATATTGTCGTTGAAGGCCGGGCGAAGGATCAAATTAACCGTGGAGGAGAAAAGGTTGCGGCTGAAGAGGTAGAAAATCATCTGCTGGCGCATCCGGCTGTCCATGATGCGGCAATGGTCTCCATGCCTGATCAATTTCTTGGCGAGAGATCTTGTGTGTTCATTATTCCCAGGGATGAAGCCCCAAAAGCCGCAGAGCTCAAAGCATTTTTGAGAGAGCGCGGACTGGCGGCATATAAAATCCCTGACCGAGTTGAATTTGTCGAATCCTTTCCGCAGACAGGGGTAGGAAAGGTAAGCAAAAAGGCTCTTCGTGAAGCCATTTCCGAGAAACTTCTTGCAGGGTCAAAAAAATAAATCAACAATTTGAGAGGAAGTGTTCATATGGCTATACCTGCCATTCAGCCGTATCAAATGCCGACAGCGTCTGATATGCCGCAAAACAAAGTATCATGGGTGCCTGATCCAAATCGGGCTGTTTTGTTAATACACGATATGCAAAACTATTTTGTCGATGCTTTCACAGCGGGAGCGTCTCCGGTAATAGAGCTTTCAGCGAATATACGAAAGCTGAAGAATCAATGTGTTCAGCTTGGGATTCCTGTTGTCTATACCGCACAGCCGGGAAGCCAAAATCCGGATGACCGTGCGCTGCTGACAGACTTTTGGGGCCCGGGATTAAACAGCGGTCCTTATGAGGAGAAAATTATAACCGAGCTGGCACCAGAGGATGATGATCTTGTGCTGACAAAATGGAGATACAGCGCGTTTAAGAGAACGAATCTGCTTGAAATGATGCGCAAAGAGGGACGCGATCAGCTGATCATTACAGGAATTTACGCCCATATCGGCTGTCTTGTTACAGCATGTGAAGCATTTATGGAGGATATTAAAGCCTTTTTTGTGGGAGATGCAGTTGCTGATTTTTCATTAGAAAAACATCAAATGGCGCTGGAATATGCGGCTGGACGCTGTGCGTTTACCGTGATGACTGACAGTCTTCTTGATCAGCTGCAAAATGCGCCGGCAGACGTTCAAAAAACGTCAGCAAACACTGGCAAAAAGAACGTGTTTACATGTGAGAATATCCGTAAACAAATTGCTGAGCTTCTACAAGAAACACCGGAAGACATCACAGATCAAGAGGATTTGCTCGATCGTGGTCTTGATTCGGTAAGGATCATGACATTGGTGGAACAATGGCGCCGTGAAGGGGCAGAGGTGACTTTCGTGGAATTGGCTGAACGCCCAACGATCGAAGAATGGCAGAATTTGCTCACAACCCGCAGCCAGCAAGTGCTGCCAAACGCGGATTATTTATAAAAGGAGGGTAAACAAACGGATGCCTGATACAAAAGATCTTCAATATTCTTTGACCGGGGCGCAAACTGGCATATGGTTTGCTCAACAGCTTGATCCGGACAATCCAATTTACAATACTGCGGAATATATAGAAATCAATGGCCCAATCAATATTGCTCTTTTTGAAGAAGCTTTGCGGCACGTGATCAAGGAAGCGGAATCGCTGCATGTCCGCTTCGGTGAAAATATGGACGGGCCTTGGCAGATGATAAACCCGTCTCCGGATGTACAGCTGCACGTCATTGACGTCAGCTCTGAGCCTGATCCGGAAAAAACAGCATTAAACTGGATGAAAGCTGATTTAGCAAAGCCGGTTGATTTAGGGTATGACCCTTTGTTCAATGAAGCTCTGTTTATTGCCGGGCCTGATCGTTTCTTTTGGTATCAGCGCATTCATCATATAGCGATCGACGGCTTTGGTTTTTCCCTGTTAGCCCAGCGCGTGGCAAGTACATATACTGCCCTTATAAAAGGACAAACAGCTAAAAGCCGTTCCTTTGGGTCTCTCCAGGCCATTTTGGAGGAGGATACAGATTATCGCGGATCAGAGCAGTATGAGAAGGATCGTCAATTCTGGCTGGACCGTTTTGCAGATGCACCTGAAGTTGTAAGCTTGGCTGATCGGGAGCCGAGAACATCTAACAGTTTTCTTCGTCATACGGCATATCTGCCTCCGTCTGATGTAAACGCGTTAAAAGAAGCGGCGCGCTATTTCTCAGGAAGCTGGCATGAAGTCATGATTGCGGTGTCAGCTGTTTATGTGCACCGTATGACCGGCTCTGAGGATGTTGTGCTTGGCCTGCCCATGATGGGTCGGATAGGGTCCGCGTCACTGAATGTACCGGCTATGGTGATGAACCTTCTCCCGCTCCGGCTGACGGTAAGCTCTTCGATGAGCTTTTCTGAACTGATTCAGCAAATTTCCCGGGAAATCCGCAGCATTCGGCGACATCATAAGTATCGCCATGAAGAGCTTCGGCGCGATCTGAAATTGATAGGAGAAAATCATAGATTATTTGGCCCTCAAATCAATCTTATGCCGTTTGATTACGGTCTCGACTTTGCCGGCGCCCGGGGCACAACGCATAATCTTTCAGCCGGTCCTGTTGATGATCTATCAATCAATGTATATGACAGAACAGACGGCAGCGGGCTGCGAATTGATGTTGATGCGAATCCCGAGGTATACAGTGAGTCTGATATTAAGCTTCATCAGCGGCGTATTTTGCAGCTGCTGCAAACGGCTTCTCCCGGAGAGGACATGCTGATTGGGCAAATGGAGCTTCTGTTGCCAGAGGAGAAAGAAAAAGTCATTTCTAAATGGAATGAGACGGCAAAATCTGAGAAGCTGGTCAGCCTTCAGGACATGTTCGAAAAGCAGGCAGTTCTTACGCCAGAACGTATCGCTCTCATGTGTGATGACATTCAAGTCAACTATCGAAAGCTCAATGAAGAGGCAAACCGCCTCGCGCGTCTGTTGATCGAAAAAGGGATTGGTCCGGAGCAATTTGTCGCTTTGGCGCTGCCGCGTTCCCCTGAGATGGTGGCCTCAATGCTTGGTGTGCTCAAGACTGGTGCGGCGTATCTCCCCCTTGATCCGGAGTTTCCAGCCGACCGCATTTCTTACATGCTGGAGGATGCGAAACCTTCATGCATCATAACGACTGAGGAAATAGCAGCCAGTCTGCCTGATAACCTGGCTGTACCGGAGCTTGTGCTTGATCAGGCTGTTACACAGGAGATTATAAAACGCTATTCGCCGGAAAATCCGGATGTATCGGTTTCTCTTGACCATCCCGCGTATATCATCTATACCTCAGGATCAACAGGAAGACCGAAGGGAGTCGTTGTGACACAGAAAAGCTTAAGCAATTTTCTGCTGTCCATGCAGGAGGCATTTTCTCTAGGAGAAGAAGACAGGCTGTTGGCTGTGACGACTGTCGCTTTTGATATTTCAGCATTGGAGTTATATCTTCCGCTGATTAGCGGAGCGCAAATTGTGATCGCAAAGAAAGAAACGATCCGTGAGCCGCAGGCATTAGCTCAAATGATTGAAAATTTCGATATTAACATCATGCAGGCGACACCGACACTGTGGCACGCTTTGGTAACGAGTGAACCTGAGAAACTTCGGGGGCTTAGAGTGCTTGTAGGAGGCGAGGCGCTGCCGAGCGGTCTTTTGCAGGCGCTTCAAGACCTTCATTGTTCAGTCACGAACTTATACGGTCCCACTGAAACAACGATTTGGTCTGCCGCAGCTTTTCTTGAAGAAGGGCTGAAGGGCGTTCCTCCGATTGGGAAACCGATTTGGAACACGCAGGTGTATGTGCTTGATAATGGATTGCAGCCGGTGCCGCCGGGCGTTGTAGGAGAGCTTTATATTGCAGGCACCGGCTTGGCCAGAGGTTATTTCCATCGCCCTGATTTAACGGCGGAGCGCTTCGTTGCAGATCCATACGGACCGCCGGGAACTCGGATGTATCGGACCGGAGACCAGGCCCGCTGGCGCGCCGATGGGTCTTTGGATTATATCGGGCGGGCGGATCATCAAATCAAAATTCGCGGATTCCGAATTGAACTTGGAGAAATTGATGCCGTGCTTGCCAATCACCCGCACATTGAACAGGCCGCGGTTGTCGTACGGGAAGATCAGCCGGGAGACAAACGATTGGCGGCTTATGTAGTCGCTGATGCTGCTATTGATACTGCAGAGCTTCGTCGTTATATGGGGGCCAGTCTTCCTGATTATATGGTACCGTCGGCGTTTGTGGAGATGGACGAGCTGCCGTTAACACCTAATGGCAAGCTTGACCGGAAAGCACTGCCGGCACCAGACTTCAGCACATCTGTCAGTGATCGGGCCCCGCGGACTCCTCAGGAAGAGATATTGTGTGACTTGTTTGCAGAGGTTCTCGGTTTGGCACGCGTCGGTATCGATGACAGTTTCTTCGAGCTTGGGGGCCATTCTCTTCTTGCAGCCCGTCTGATGAGCCGCATTCGCGAGGTAATGGGAGCCGAACTTGGTATCGCCAAGCTCTTTGACGAACCGACAGTAGCCGGACTCGCTGCCCATCTTGATTTGGCGCAGAGTGCACGTCCCGCTTTGCAGAGAGCTGAGCGGCCTGAAAAGATCCCGCTCTCATTTGCCCAGCGCCGGCTATGGTTCCTGCATTGTCTGGAAGGACCGAGTCCTACTTATAATATTCCGGTTGCTGTCCGTTTGTCAGGTGAGTTGGATCAAGGATTGCTGAAAGCGGCACTTTATGACCTCGTCCGCCGTCATGAAAGTCTTCGGACGATCTTCCCTGAATCACAGGGGACATCCTATCAGCATATTTTAGATGCCGATCGAGCCTGTCCCGAGTTACATGTTACTGAAATTGCTGAGAAGGAGCTTTCTGATCGGCTTGCCGAAGCTGTACGCTACAGCTTTGATCTTGCAGCTGAACCTGCTTTTCGTGCCGAGCTTTTTGTGATCGGTCCTGACGAGTACGTGCTGCTTCTTCTCGTCCATCATATTGTCGGGGACGGCTGGTCCTTAACACCGCTGACCAGAGACCTTGGGACAGCTTATGCGGCTCGCTGCCACGGACGATCTCCCGAATGGGCGCCTCTTGCTGTGCAGTATGCAGACTATGCGCTTTGGCAGCAAGAACTGCTTGGAAACGAGGATGATCCAAATAGCTTGATTGCCGGACAGCTTGCTTTCTGGAAAGAAACCTTGAAAAACCTGCCTGATCAGCTTGAACTGCCAACCGATTATTCACGTCCGGCTGAGCCGAGTCATGATGGAGATACGATTCATTTTCGTATTGAGCCCGAGTTTCACAAGCGATTGCAGGAGCTGGCTCGCGCAAATAGGGTGAGCCTGTTTATGGTGCTTCAATCCGGTCTCGCCGCTTTATTGACAAGGCTCGGGGCGGGCACTGATATTCCGATCGGCAGTCCGATCGCGGGACGGAATGATGATGCGCTGGGCGATCTTGTAGGGCTGTTCATTAATACATTGGTGCTCAGAACTGATACGTCCGGTGACCCAAGCTTTCGTGAGCTTCTAGACAGAGTACGGGAAGTGAATCTGGCCGCCTATGACAATCAGGATCTGCCGTTTGAGAGACTTGTAGAGGTGCTCAATCCGGCTCGTTCGCGTGCGACGCATCCTTTATTCCAAATCATGCTTGCGTTCCAAAACACACCGGACGCTGAACTGCATCTTCCTGATATGGAGAGCAGCCTGCGAATCAACAGTGTCGGTTCTGCTAAGTTTGATTTGACGCTGGAAATTAGTGAAGATCGCCTTGCTGACGGGACACCAAACGGAATGGAAGGACTGCTTGAATACAGCACTGATCTTTTCAAGCGGGAAACTGCTCAGGCTCTTGCTGACCGTTTGATGCGGCTGTTGGAGGCTGCCGAGTCTGATCCTGACGAGCAAATCGGAAATCTGGATATTCTTGCGCCAGAGGAACGCAGCAGCATGGTGACAGATTGGCAAAGTGTATCTGAAAAGATTCCGCACGCAAGTTTGCCAGAGCAGTTTGAGAAGCAGGCTGTTTTACGTCCTAAAGCTATTGCCGTTGTATATGAAGATCAGGCACTGAGCTATGCAGAGCTGAATGAAAGAGCAAACCGGCTTGCCCGAATGCTGATTAGTGAAGGTGTCGGGCCGGAGAAATTTGTGGCATTGGCACTGCCCCGATCGTTGGAAATGGCTGTCGGCCTATTGGCGGTGCTAAAAGCCGGGGCAGCTTATCTCCCTCTTGATCCGGATTATCCGGCTGATCGAATTGCTTTTATGCTAAAAGATGCACAGCCTGCATTTATCATGACGAACACTGAAGCTGCAAATCACATTCCGCCAGTTGAAAACGTGCCGAAAATTGTGCTGGATGAACCCGAGCTGGCAGAGAAACTAAACTCGTACACTGCAGAGAATCCGGATAATACGGATCGGATCCAGCCGCTTACGCCTTTGAATACGGCGTATGTCATTTATACATCCGGCTCAACTGGTGTTCCAAAAGGTGTGATGATTCCTCACCAAAACGTAACGCGTTTATTTGCAGCGACCGAGCACTGGTTCCGTTTCAGCTCAGACGATATCTGGACCATGTTCCATTCCTATGCGTTTGATTTTTCGGTGTGGGAGATCTGGGGTCCTCTGCTGCATGGCGGACGTCTTGTAATCGTGCCTCACCATGTCAGCAGATCGCCAGAAGCGTTTCTGCGCCTGCTTGTCAAAGAGGGTGTGACCGTTCTGAACCAGACACCGTCTGCTTTCTATCAGTTTATGCAGGCGGAACGGGAACAGCCGGATCTCGGACAGGCACTCAGTCTGCGCTATGTCATTTTTGGCGGAGAAGCGCTTGAACTCAGCCGTTTAGAGGATTGGTACAACCGCCACCCTGAAAATAGACCGCAGCTTATCAATATGTATGGTATTACAGAAACGACGGTGCATGTGAGCTATATCGAATTAGACCGAAGCATGGCAGCTTTACGGGCAAACAGCTTGATCGGCTGCGGCATTCCCGATCTTGGTGTATACGTGCTGGATGAACGCCTGCAGCCGGTTCCGCCGGGTGTTGCCGGAGAGCTGTATGTATCAGGAGCGGGGTTAGCACGAGGTTATCTAGGCCGGCCTGGTTTAACATCTGAACGCTTCATAGCTGATCCGTTCGGTCCTCCAGGCACCCGGATGTACCGCACTGGGGATGTGGCCCGCCTCCGCGCTGACGGTTCTCTGGACTATGTCGGCCGTGCAGACCATCAAGTGAAAATTCGGGGATTCCGGATTGAATTGGGAGAAATTGAAGCCGCGCTTGTTCAGCATCCGCAGCTTGAAGATGCGGCAGTGATCGTTCGTGAGGATCAGCCGGGAGATAAACGGTTGGCAGCTTATGTCATCCCTTCGGAAGAAACATTTGATACGGCGGAACTGCGCAGATATGCTGCGGAGAGACTACCGGATTACATGGTGCCTGCTGCCTTTGTGACGATGAAAGAATTACCGCTGACACCGAATGGAAAGCTTGATCGTAAAGCACTGCCCGCTCCGGATTTCGCAGCGGCAGTGACAGGACGAGGACCGAGAACGCCGCAGGAAGAAATTCTCTGTGACCTCTTTATGGAGGTGCTTCACTTGCCGCGTGTAGGCATTGATGACCGTTTCTTTGATTTAGGCGGACATTCCTTGCTTGCTGTACAGCTCATGAGCCGCATTCGTGAAGCGCTCGGCGTTGAACTCAGCATCGGCAACTTGTTCGAAGCACCTACTGTAGCCGGGCTCGCTGAAAGACTTGAAATGGGATCAAGCCAAAGCGCTCTTGACGTTCTGCTGCCGCTCCGAACAAGTGGAGACAAGCCTCCTTTATTCTGTGTTCATCCGGCAGGGGGGCTCAGCTGGTGTTATGCCGGTTTGATGACCAATATAGGAACAGATTATCCAATCTACGGCTTGCAGGCACGGGGAATCGGGCAGCGCGAGGAGCTTCCGAAAACACTTGATGACATGGCTACCGATTACATTAAACAAATCCGAACGGTCCAGCCAAAAGGCCCATACCATCTGCTGGGCTGGTCCCTGGGCGGGAATGTCGTTCAAGCGATGGCTACCCAGCTGCAAAATCAAGGAGAAGAAGTATCCCTGTTGGTGATGCTGGACGCCTATCCGAACCACTTCCTTCCTATAAAAGAGGCACCGGATGATGAGGAAGCGCTTATTGCCCTTCTGGCGTTAGGCGGGTACGATCCAGACAGCTTAGGGGACAAACCGCTAGATTTTGAAGCGGCGATTGAGATTCTTCGCCGGGACGGCAGTGCGCTTGCGAGCCTGGATGAAACGGTCATTTTAAATTTGAAGAATACGTATGTCAATTCTGTCGGCATTTTAGGTTCCTATAAGCCGAAAACCTTCCGTGGAAATGTTTTGTTTTTCAGATCAACAATCATACCTGATTGGTTTGACCCGATTGAACCTGACTCGTGGAAGCCTTATATTAACGGACAGATTGAACAAATCGACATCGACTGCCGTCATAAAGATTTATGTCAGCCGGAACCTCTGGCTCAAATCGGCAAGGTTCTCGCTGTCAAATTGGAAGAGTTGCATAAATAAGGGAGGAGAAATAGAATGGCAAATCCTTTTGAAAATGCGGATGGCACATATTTGGTGCTGGTCAATGAAGAAGGCCAATATTCCCTATGGCCCGGTTTTATAGATGTGCCGAGCGGCTGGACAGTCGTTCATGAGCAAAAAGGGCGTGAAGCTTGTTTGGACTATATCCAATCGCATTGGAGCGATATGAGGCCAAACAGCCTAAAGACTGTTGAAAATGTGTAATCGTATCAAAAAGAGACTGCTCGACGCAGTCTCTTTTTCTAATCTTACGCAGACGTTTGGGTATGATCACAATCTCTGACCGGGTTTCCGTTTTCATCCGTACACCAAGATTGGGATAAAAACGCTAAAAACACAGCGGCCCACTGATCTGCAAACTGAATCAGAATACCCCCGTCATGCCAAGAGCCGTTGTCTTTTTTCCAGCGGGTATCCATTGCATTCCCTTGATTCATATGGATATTGTGCATTCCGTTGGTCGGGGTAAAGCCGAATATTTTATCTGCAGCCTGTTCAGGTCCGAATTTTGAACCGAATATATAAACCGGCGCTTTCTCATCTTGTGCTTTCTTCATATAGGTTTCAATAAAATCATTTAAATCATTATCAGGTCCTGTGATTTCATGAGGCAAAGGCTTCATTTCCCGCGGGTCAAACAAATTGCCCCGCACATAATCCAGTGCCACTTCACGGTTTGCTTCATTGATCCTTGTATATCCATACGGCATGTTCGGAAGGATGGTAATTGAGCCCGAATCAAACTGATCGTCAGCCAAATACAATACTTCAGATTCCTCAGAACTGGACATCACATTGATGGCGCACCTGTAATACGTATTCTCTTCACCGAGCATTTTGACTTGGAAATGAGGACTGTCATCATCTGTTTCCCGCTTCATGTCTAAGACTATGCCTTTTAACACGCCATATTGCTGAACAGCCATATGAATCCTCCTTTATGATCAACTTCATAGTCATAATTCGTGAAATGGTCTCTTTTTTCCTTTTAAAAAATAAAAAAGCCTGCAGAAATCTTTCTGCAAGCTCATTGTGAATTAAGCACCCGCCACAGATGATTCATCCTGTAAAGCTTTCTCGGCAGGAACATACTCATAGCCTAGATCTCTTGCTACAGCTTCATAGGTCACGTGTCCGTTTGCGGTGTTTAAACCCGCTCTCAGTGCCGCATTGTCTGCGAGCGCTTTTACTGCCCCTTTGTTCGCGATTTGCAGCGCGTATGGAACAGTAACGTTAGTCAGGGCGATTGTTGATGTACGAGGGACTGCGCCTGGCATGTTCGCTACAGCATAATGCACAACCCCGTGTTTTTCATATGTTGGCTGATCATGTGTTGTGATATGGTCGACAGTTTCGACGATGCCGCCTTGGTCGATCGCTACATCAACAATGACTGAACCAGATTTCATTTGTTTTACCATTTCCTCAGTGACAAGAGTCGGAGCTTTAGCACCCGGAATTAATACCGCGCAAATGAGGAGATCCGCTTCCGCTACAGCATCAGCAATATTGACCGGATTAGAAATTAACGTTTTAATCTGATGGCCGAAGATGTCATCAAGCTGGCGCAAGCGGTCTGCGTTTAAGTCAATGATCGTCACATCTGCACCGAGTCCGACAGCCATTTTCGCCGCGTTTGTCCCGACAACGCCTCCTCCGATAATCGTTACTTTTCCGCGAGAAACGCCCGGCACCCCGGCAAGCAGAATGCCTTTTCCGCCTTTAGGCTTTTCTAAGAATTGAGCGCCGATTTGTGCTGCCATTCTGCCCGCAACCTCTGACATTGGCGTCAGAAGAGGCAATGTCCGGCCTTCACTGACCGTTTCATATGCGATGGCAGTTACTCCTTTATCCTTCAAGGCCTGTGCAAGCTCAGGCTCAGCTGCTAAATGAAGGTACGTAAACAGCACAAGTCCTTTGCGGAAATAAACATATTCTTCCGGCAGCGGTTCTTTTACCTTCATGACCATTTCGGCGTCCCAGACCTGTTTCGGATCAGCAATGATTTCCGCTCCTGCTGACTCATAGGCTTCATTTTCAAATCCGCTTCCAAGGCCCGCGCCTGTTTCAACCAGCACCCGGTGGCCGTTTGAAATGAGCTGAGAAACGCCCACGGGTGTTAATGCGACACGGTTTTCATTGTTTTTTATCTCTTTAGGAACCCCTATGATCATATCTGTCTCCTCCTGTATCTGTGATATTTTTAGTGTAGCTTGATATTTTGGAAAATTCTTTGTTTGATTAAGAAAATAAAAAAACATGGATTTGTGAAATTTCACAAATCCATGTGCCGAAGTTTGATATCTAAATAGATGGTGAATTTTTGATTCACATTTTTCAAATCAATTTCAGCGATCTGGCTGATCCGCTTAAGGCGGTAATTCAACGTATTAACGTGTATATTTAACAGCTTAGAAGCGGTATTCACGTTGCTGTCTGCTTCAATAAAGCGCTCTAGTGTTTCTACCATATTTGACTGGTGATCCCGGTCATATTGTTCCAGTTTGGAAAGCGAGTAATTATAATGGCCCGCCTGTTTACGTTTTTCATTTAAGACATCTAAGTATTGATAAATGCCTAACTCAGAAAAGCTGAAAAGATGTTTGGTCTCTTCAGCGAACCGTTCCTTCGTTTTTAAGACGGACAATGCTTCCTGATAGGAGCGGGAGACAAAAGAAATAGAGTTGTATATTCCGCCAAAAGCGATAGAAACGTCTTCTATTTTATACCGCTCCTTCAGCTGTTTTTGCGTACTTAAAGCAAACTGTTTTAAATCTTGAAAAGGATGATCTGTTTTGGGTGAGGTTAATATAATAAGTTCATTGGAATCTACGGTCGCCAGCAGCACGTAAACCTGCTGGGTCGTTTCCTGTAAATATTGCAGCTGCTGTTCGATTTTTTCAGTCAGCTCGCCATTTATGCGGATGATCATAACGGAAAACTCTGAAGGAGCGGCCATTCCAAGCTTATGGAACCCATCCGCCATATCATCCTCCTGATGGATGTGTCCGGTCAGCATTTTCCAGAAAAATTCTTGGCTGCGTTCTTCATTTTTCGTTTTTCTGATTTGAAGTTTGAGAAGCTTGTTTTTCACTGCTTTTGCTGCCATTTGCAATGTCAGCAGATCTTCATCGGACAATGTTTTTTGGATCTCAAGCGCCCATATGAAGCCAAGTACTTGCTTGTTTTTCCAAATCGAAATAGCGACGCGATTGCTCAACCCGACTTCATCAATTTGCTTGACTCTGATCGGCTGGTCCGTTTTTAAGAGAGCTGGAATTGTCCCATCTTTCCACAACTTGTTAATCACCTTCTCCGGTACCCTTCTGCCAATAATGGTAGACGTCCGGGCAGGGTCTGTGCAGTCGCTGTGTGTACTGTAGGCAAGCAGCTTGTGGTTAACATCCTCTATGGTGATCGGGCAACGCAGAACGTCGCTGATATGATCAGCCACATCTTCAAGTCTGTCAAAACTATATTTAAACGGATCATTCGGCATGGTCATAAATCTCCCTACTTTTCGTGCTTGATTTCTCTTTGACATCTCATCCCCTTCCTTTTATTATGATTGTTGTTGTTTGTGAAAATCAACAACAAAGAACAGAAGCAAAAAAACAATTTCATGAGAGAAACGTTCTATATACATTTGGCGGTGTAATCGCCTTTTTGCAGGACAGTTGTATGCCTCATATAATACGACAGCTTATCCTATTAATCTTCTAAGAAAGTCATCGGAGGCGAGACTAATTAAGGAAAGAAAAAACTGAACCTTTCAGAAATGGTGCTGTAGCATCAAATTTTCTGAAAGGTTTTTTTTGGGAGTTGGAGAGTTATTTGGGTCTTTTGGATTATTCGGAGAATGAAGAGGAGATTAAGAAAATAAACCTATTTACTTTACATTATATGTAATTTTTAAGTGATTCGGGGTAAACCATTGGACTCATTTTGTAAAATTAAAACATATTTGTTTGACTATGCCGAAAAACTGTTTTTATAATAATGACGTTCTAAAAATAAGTGAATTAGCCCATATTTAGGCTGATGGCACAGGAGGTAATGAGGAATATGGCAGGATTAATTCGTGTCACACCCGAAGAGCTAAGAGCGATGGCGAAGCAATACGGCGTTGAAAGCCAAGAAGTATTAAATCAGGTTGATCGTTTAAACCGAATGATCTCTGATTTGAAAAGCATGTGGGAAGGTGCTTCAAGCGAAGCGTTCGCAGATCAATACGAGCAGCTCAAACCTTCATTTATCAAAATGTCAGATTTGCTTCAAGATGTGAATCAGCAGCTTGATCAAACAGCAAATACACTTGAGTCTACTGACCAAGACATCGCAAATCAAATCCGCGGATAACAGTATGAAAGGGAAGGAGCGCCTGATTCAAAAGAAGACGGCGCTCTTTCTATGTAAGGGTGATCCTAAATGTATATTGATATTACAATAGATTTGAAACATTATAACGGCAGTGTCTTTGATCTCAGATTGTCAGATTACCACCCGGTGAAAAAAGTAATTGATATTGCTTGGCAGGCCCAAAGCGTATCTATGCCTCCGCGCGAAGGGCACTGGATCAGAGTGGTGAACAAGGATAAGGTGTTTTCCGGAGAATGCAAGCTGTCTGATTGCGGCATTACAAACGGAGACCGGCTTGAAATATTATGAAAGGATCTGGTTGAATGTCAGGTGAACAAAAATCATATTTAGAAAACCAATTAGAAGCTGTTGCCGAGAAAACAGATGCCGGCTATACATTTACCTTTCAACGGGAAAAAATAAAGCTTCTCGACGGTCTTGAAGCTAACGTGATCAAAGATATAAATCCATTTTTTCATAAAGAAATCGATGTGACGGATGATGAAGTAATCATCACAATCCAACCTCCCTCCTCCTATAAAGCATTCCGCTTCATGAAAGCTAAGGATAAAAAAAGTAAATGGCAGTTTGCCTATCAGCTTGTTCAAGCCGTACAGCAGCACAATCTGTCGAGGCTGAATTTGATTGTCGCTCCTGAAAACATTGTATTCGATAAAGGGCTTACGCCTTATTTTCTCCATTATGGAGTAAAAGAAAGCATTCCTCCTTACGAGCGTGATGAGGAAAGAGTATGGCAGGAGCTGAAAGCGGCAGCGGCTTTGGCAGTTGACGGCGCTTTTGCGTTTGAAGACTACCTGAAATTCAATGAAACGCTGACGTTCTCCGCAGAGGCAAAGGCGATATTAGATGCTGAATCCTATGATGATTTGCTCGAGCTGATTCAAACCCATATTGATGAGCTCGAAGCCAAAGCAAAAACATACATACATATCCCGAGAAAGAAGTGGAACATCCAGCGATATATCGGCCTGGGGCTCATTGTTTTGCTTGTACCGGCACTTATTTATTCGATGTACGCCTTATTTTTCGCGCAGCCAAAGCACCAGGCGATAGTGGACAGCAACCGTGCGTTCTTAAACAAGCAGTACAGTGAAGTCATCAGTACACTGTCCAAGTACGATGCGGAAAGCCTGCCTGAATCGGTGCAGTATCAGCTGGCGACGTCCTATGTTGAGGTCGAAAACCTGGGGAGTGCAAAAACCAAAAATATAGAAAATAACTTAGTCACCCTTCAATCAGACCCTCAGCATTTCTTGTATTGGATTGATTATGGTCGAGGAGAATACAAAGAAGCGATCAGTATCGGCCGTAAGCTTGAATACAATGATTATATTTACTTTGCCCTAGCTAAATATAAACAGCAGCTTTTATCTGAGGATACAAATGATGAAGACATACAAAAAGAACTTGACTCAGTAAATAGTGAGCTTGAAAAAGCCCAAAAAGAACGTCAAGAAAATAAACAGTCTAATTCTGAAACAACGTTAGTCGATACAAGCGAAGAACAGACACAAACAGACGAAGAAAAACAAGCAGAAGAGAAAGCGGCAGAAGAAAAAGCCGCAGCCGAGGAAAAAGCGAAAAAAGAAGAACAGAAGAAAAAAGAAGACGAGAAAAAAGAAACAGAAAAGAAAGATGAGAAAAAAGATGACAAATAACGTGAGACATGAAGCACGGGTCATCGCATGCTGCCATTCGGCCGTAAGGGGGTTCGCCATTTGAGTCTATTATGGGTTTTTTACCAAAATAACGTTCAAAAATTAAATCTGTCTAACCTCCCGTCGTCTCATCCGGTGACCATAGGGCCTGATGTGAAGGATTCTGTTACGATCAGCTCCATTCCATTTAATAGCGGAGTGATTTCTCTTAAAAGAAAGGAATCCGGCGGCCAATACGAAGTTTTCCTGGGAAATGATTGTCTCGGCACGATTGAGACGGATATATCATTTACTCTCCAAACGGATCAGCAGGATATACGCTTGATATTGACGGGCAGTGAACCTGAGAAATCCGTTTATTTTACGGGAAATCGGGATGAAATTGTATGTTCCTCAGAAAAAACGAATGCAGATATTTATCTGAATCCGCAAGATTTTGCATTTGCAGAACAAAGCACGTTTTCTTTGCTTCGTGCAGGCGGCAGCTGGTCGGTCCGCCCTGAAAGCGGAACGATATTCTTGAACGGAGAGAAAATCAACGCCAATACGCCGCTCAAGCCGGGGGATGAAATATTCTGGAACTTCACGCAAATGAGGGTGACGGAACAAGACCTTTTAGAAATTGTTCATTATGCCCAGTTTGAAACAGCGTTAACAGAAACGGTCAAACCGAGTACAGAGATGCAGAAAAAATATCCGCAGTACAGAAGAACGCCGCGGATGGTATACGATCTGCCGGATGACCGCGTTTCTTTCAGTTTTCCCTCTCAGGAGAGCGATCAAACCAACAGAGGGCTGTGGCTCGTCATCCTGCCTCCGCTTGTGATGCTGATCGTGATGGGCGTAGTTGCCATCATCCAGCCGCGCGGCATATTTATACTCGTTTCTTTGGCGATGTTTATGATGACTCTCATTACCTCGACAGTGCAATATTTCCGGGATAAAAACCAGCGGAAAAAACGCGAGGAAAAACGGGAGCGTGTATATAAGCTTTACTTAGACAATAAGCGGAAAGAGCTTCAGGCACTTGCTGAAAAGCAAAAGCAGGTTCTTGAATTTCACTTTCCTTCATTTGAACAAATGAAATACTTAACAAGTGAAATCAGTGACCGGATCTGGGAAAAATCACTTGAAAGCAAGGATTATCTCCAGCTGCGGCTTGGGACGGGAACAGTTCCGTCAAGCTATGAAATCAATATGAGCGGCGGAGACTTGGCGAATCGTGATATCGATGACCTCATGGAGAAGTCGCAGCACATGCAGCGCGTCTATAAGGACATCCGCAATGCGCCGGTGACGGTCGATTTGGCAGAAGGTCCGATGGGGCTTGTCGGTAAATCGCAAATTGTGAAAAATGAGATTCACCAGTTGATCGGACAGCTGTCGTTCTTTAACAGCTATCACGATTTGCGTTTTGTATTTATTTTTCATGAAGAAGAGTATAAAGACTGGGAGTGGATGAAGTGGCTTCCCCAATTTCAAATGCCCCATATTTATGCAAAAGGATTTATTTATAATGAGCAAACCCGAGATCAGCTCCTGTCTTCACTTTACGAATTGATCAGAGAGCGTGATCTCGAAGATGACAAAGAAAAACTGCAGTTCAAACCGCATTTTGTATTTGTCATCACGAATCAGCAGCTGATCTCTGAGCATGTCATTCTCGAATATTTAGAAGGACAGCATGAGCATCTGGGCATCTCGACAATTGTCGCGGCGGAAACAAAGGAAAGCTTGTCGGAAAACATTACAACTCTTGTCCGCTACATCAATGAGCATGAAGGCGACATTTTAATACAAAAGAAAAAAGCGGTAAGAATTCCGTTCCGTCTCGATCATCATCAGCGTGAGGACAACGAACGGTTTTCACGCACACTGCGGACGCTGAACCACCAGGTCGGCATTACGAATTCCATTCCGGAAACGGTATCGTTCCTGGAGCTTTTTCATGCGAAGGAAGTAAAAGAAATCGGCATTCAGCAAAGATGGCTGACAAGTGAATCGTCGAAGTCGCTGTCAGTGCCGATCGGCTATAAAGGGAAAGATGACATTGTGTATCTGAACCTTCACGAAAAAGCACACGGTCCGCACGGCTTGCTTGCGGGGACAACGGGATCAGGGAAAAGTGAATTTCTCCAGACCTACATCTTGTCACTTGCAGTGCATTTTCATCCGCATGAAGCGGCTTTCTTACTAATTGACTATAAAGGCGGAGGAATGGCGCAGCCGTTCCGCAACATTCCCCACCTCCTCGGCACGATCACAAATATTGAAGGAAGCAAAAACTTCAGTATGCGTGCGCTTGCTTCCATTAAAAGCGAGCTGAAAAAAAGGCAGCGTCTGTTTGACCAGTATCAAGTCAATCACATCAATGACTATACAAAGCTATACAAGCAAGGGAAAGCAGAAGTGGCGATGCCTCACTTGTTCTTAATCTCTGATGAGTTTGCCGAGCTGAAAAGCGAGGAGCCTGATTTTATCAGGGAGCTTGTCAGTGCCGCGCGTATCGGACGAAGCCTCGGCGTTCATTTGATTTTGGCGACACAGAAGCCAGGCGGCATCATCGACGACCAGATCTGGAGTAACTCGCGCTTTAAAGTAGCGCTCAAGGTCCAGGATGCCACCGACAGTAAAGAAATTTTGAAAAACAGCGATGCCGCAAACATTACCGTAACAGGCCGCGGCTATTTGCAGGTCGGAAACAATGAAGTGTATGAGCTGTTCCAATCTGCATGGAGCGGGGCGCCTTACTTAGAGGAAGTCTACGGTACTGAGGATGAAATCGCGATCGTCACAGATACGGGTCTGATCCCGCTTTCTGAGGTTGATACCGAAGATAACGCGAAAAAAGACGTTCAAACCGAAATCGAAGCTGTAGTTGACGAAATTGAACGCATCCAAGATGAAATGGGAATCGAGAAGCTGCCAAGCCCTTGGCTGCCGCCGCTTGCGGAACGTATTCCGCGCACTCTTTTCCCTTCAAACGAAAAAGACCATTTCCACTTTGCGTATGTCGATGAACCTGATCTGCAAAGACAGGCGCCAATTGCTTATAAGATGATGGAAGATGGAAATATCGGCATCTTCGGCTCTTCGGGCTACGGAAAATCGATTGCAGCCGCAACGTTCCTGATGAGTTTTGCGGACGTATACACACCTGAAGAGCTTCATGTCTATATCTTTGATTTCGGAAACGGAACGCTGCTGCCATTAGCGAAGCTCCCGCATACCGCGGATTACTTCCTGATGGACCAGTCAAGAAAAATTGAAAAGTTCATGATTCGAATCAAAGAAGAAATTGACCGACGTAAACGTCTGTTCAGGGAAAAAGAAATCAGCCACATCAAAATGTACAATGCGCTGAGCGAAGAAGAGCTTCCATTCATTTTTATCACCATTGACAACTTTGACATTGTCAAGGATGAGATGCATGAGCTTGAATCGGAATTTGTCCAGCTTTCCAGAGACGGACAAAGCTTGGGTATCTACTTTATGCTGACAGCAACGCGGGTGAATGCTGTCCGCCAGTCATTGTTAAATAACTTGAAAACAAAGGTTGTCCATTATCTCATGGATCAATCAGAAGGATATTCCATTTACGGCCGTCCGAAATTCAATCTTGAGCCGATTCCGGGACGCGTCATCATTCAAAAAGAAGAGCTTTATTTCGCGCAAATGTTCCTGCCTGTTGACGCCGATGATGATATCGGCATGTTCAACGAGCTGAAATCAGACGTACAGAAACTTCAAGGGCGATTTGCTTCAATGGAGCAGCCGGCACCGATTCCGATGCTGCCTGAGAGCTTGTCTACGAGAGAATTTTCTCTCCGCTTCAAGCTGGAACGCAAGCCTTTATCTGTACCGATCGGGCTTCATGAAGAAACAGTCAGCCCAGTCTATTTTGATTTAGGCAAGCATAAGCACTGCCTGATTTTAGGCCAGACTCAGCGCGGGAAAACAAACGTCTTAAAAGTCATGCTCGAACATCTGATTGATGATGAAACTGAAATGATCGGCCTGTTTGACTCGATTGACCGCGGCTTATCTCATTATGCGAAGGAATCAGATGTTTCATATTTGGAAACGAAAGAAGATATTGAGCAGTGGATTGAAACAGCAGAAGACATTTTCAAAACTAGAGAGGCCATGTATGTAGAAGCCGTCCGCCAAGGAGACGCACAAAATCTGCGATTCTCACAAGTCGTGCTGATGATTGACGGGATAACGAGATTCCAGCAGACGATTGATACGAGAATACAAGATCGTCTCGCTAACTTCATGAAATCATACGCTCATCTTGGGTTCAGCTTTATCCCGGGCGGAAACCACAGCGAATTCTCAAAAGGCTATGACTCCTTGACGACTGAGATGAAGCAAATCCGCCACGCGATTCTGCTGATGAAAAAGTCTGAGCAAAATGTCATTCCTCTCCCGTACCAAAGACAGGAGCCTGAGATTCAGCCGGGCTTCGGATATGTTGTGGAAAACGGGAAGGAGCAAAAAGTTCAAATTCCTTTATGTTCTGCTGAAAGGGAGAGTGCTAGATGACAGAACAACGAAAAAGCTTGATCAAGTTAATATCCGCCGTCATCATCATTTTGCTGCTGCCGGTTTTGTTTTTCCGATTTATCGGAGACGATCCGACGAAAAAAGCAGTCAATTCCACCCGGCAAATCGCGGTGGTGAATGAAGACACAGGCGTATTGAGTGATGAGGTAAAGTCTGATGAAGAGGACAAATCCGCCCAGTTCGGCAAGGAAGTAGCGGCCGTTCTGGGTGAACGTCCTGATTATTCGTGGACGGTCGTAAACCGAAGCGCGGCCGAGACCGGTCTCGCTTCAAAGAAATATGATGCGATCGTCTACATTCCCTCAGACTTCTCAAAAAACATTTTGAGCTATGACAAAGACCATCCTCAAAAAGCAACGCTCGAATTCAGCATTCAAGATAACCTGAATGCGGTTAACAAAGAAAAAGTTCAGCGGGAGCTTGAGGATGCCCAAAAGACAATGAACAAAAAAATGTCGGCCTTATACTGGAACTTTGTTTCGCAAAAAGTGGACAACATCAGAGGAGAATTTGACAAGATCGTCAATAAAGAATCTGAATTCCAGAATGTCATGTACAACTTTTACAAACCAAGCTCTAATGATTTAGCAGGTGAAATCAAACAGCAAAAAGACTTAATCGATGAGCTGAAGAAATCAATGAATGAAGCGCAAGGCACGACAAAAGAAAAAGCTTCTACGGCGGAGGAAGCCAAAAACACGCTGAAAGAATTCATTGATACAGTTGAAAGGTACAAAGAATATCAAGAGAATCAGAAAAAGCTGCTTTTGGCAGCCCAGGATTCAACACAGCAGCAAATCCGGACAGGTCTGGATGCCATCCAGGCACAGCAAAAGGCGAATCAGTTCAGCGAACGCATGAGCGGATTGGCAACCGGGATCGGCCAAGCGAAGACACAGCTCGGACAAACCAGCAATGTGCTGGCAAACGCCCAGCAAATTAGGGAAGGGCAAGTGTCCCAGCAGGAACTTGGCATGGCAAAAATCCAAAGTAATTTAATCGAACAATATCAGGCCGCATCAAGACAAACAGCATTAAAACAATTGTATGTTGAGCTTATTGAATCTCGTAAGGAACTCACTGTTGAGATAGGGAATCCAAACCCAGGGAAAGATGATGGCTCTGACAATGATGATAAAGATAAAGATAAAGATAAAGACCCTAAAGAAGAAGATCCTGAAGAACTCAAAATTGATCTTGAAAAACAGCGTGAAGAACTGAAAAATATAGCTGCTGATGTTCAGGATATTTCAGACAATCTGAAGGAGCCTGAAAAAGAGGACACTACTCCAGATCCGGATACAAATTCCGGAAATAATGATGGAGACGGGACGATTCCAAATGATCAAAATGATAATTCTGGAGAAGACAATAACAGCAGTGATACCGGTAATGACGGACAAACGGGCGGCAGTACTCAGGATCAAGACCAGCAGAAGGGAACAGACGGTCAGGAGCAGAACGGCGATGCCTCTGATGGTGCGTCCGACAGCGGACAAACCGAAACGGGCACATCTGCCGAACAGACTGCTTCATCTGACTCAGCCCTTCAATTTATCAAGCTGGCAAATGAAGACGGTACAGGAGATTCAGGAGATACCGGCAGCGGCGGAGATACGACGGAGCCTGGGGACCAAGATCAACCAGGAAACGGCGACATTTCTGATATCGCCAAAGCAAAGGAACAGCTCAGCAAAGCGTCTGAGCGAATCAAGCAAATTGAAGAAGAGCTCAAAGAAAAAGAAGCTGCCCATAATGAAGAGCTAGATAAGAAATTAAAAGAATTGCAAGAGAAAATAGGCAACCTAGATGATGAAATTGTTAAATTGAAGAAACAAGTAATTGATTTAGAAGATCAGTTAAAAGATATGCATGGACAGGTGTATAATAGTGGCATTTATAAAATGATTCGGGAGCTAGAAAATAAAGACCAGCTACAATATCAAAAAGAATTTCAAGGGGAAATAAATACAGAGAACATTAACGACTTAATGAAATACTATAAATATCTATCTGTTTATGATTCTGTATTATCCGGTACGATTGACAGTGCTGCAAAAGCCGGCGCTATTGACGGCCAGCAGGGCAACGTCAAATCAGTCCTGGCTCTCACACCTGAAGAATCAGCCAGCTGGGAAGCTCTCAAAAACAACACGATGCAAACAGATGAGGATATTAACAGCTTCATCGACGGAATGACCAAGTTTGCGGACGACTACAGCGGCTTTATCCGTGACTCTCAAGCAGGTGTTCTCGACGAACTGACGAAAATCTCTGAAAGTGCCGCAAAAGCGTCAGAACAGCTTGTAACGGGCGCAACACAGGAATCTGCGACGTTCAGCAACGATGGGCTGTCTGGCACCATGGCACTGAGTGTCCAAGATACGGTCGGCCAGGAAGTGCTGCAAATGTCAGACATGATGGGTTCATTGTCTGATCGCCAGTCAGGCATCATTGATTACACAACCAACATGCAGCAAAGCGTCAATGATGTTCAAGCGAAAGCCGACACCTTAAACAACAACTGGGGGAAAAATGTAGCCTCCACGAAACTCGTGCGAAATGACGTATACGGCATACTCGGAAATACATTAGTAGACGGGCAAAACAATGGCTATGTATATGATTACTTAGCGAATCCGCTTAAAATCAGCGGAGAGGTTCCGGAAGAAAAAATTCAGACGGTACCTCCGGTTGTCATCCTTGTCATTGTGTTGATCAGCAGTCTGTTAATCGGCTATTTCAGCTCGTATTACCAAAACGCACCGCTTCTCGTCAAAGGAGCGTTATTCGGAATTCTGAATATCCTTGTCGGACTTATGATCAGCTTGTTCGGCTTGAATATTTATTCATTGCCGGACGATCAGACGATTAAGTGGTCGGTGTTTACGATTCTATTGCTGGTCGCAAGCTCTGCCTTCATCCGGACGGCATTCAGATTCGGATCAATCCCTGGCTGGGTTGCTTCAGCGGCAATGATTCTATTCTATGTCGCACCGCTTATTGATTTGATCATGCCGAACTTTACATTTGAAGATCCGGTTTCGAAAGTATATATCGACATCCAGTACGGTACTGGGCACTTGTTTACAATGGGAATAACAGTTCTGCTGATCATTACGGTGATTGCCGCGGCTCTGCCGCTGATTATCCGGCTGATGGCTGAACACACAGCAGAAAGCGATGAAACGTATGAAGCGTGATCGCAGCATGGAAAAGGGGATCATGATTTGTATGCTCTCCTTTTCCCTTTTCATACCCTCTGCAGCGGCTGCCCAAACTGAAGAAAATACAGATGTCGCGCCAAACCAGTATGAGAAAAAAGACATCGAAATCGATACGAATTATTTGCATGAAGATACCTACTATGAAGAAAAAACAGAACTGCCTGAGGAACAAAAGGATATCACTTTTGATAAACCGAAGGACAAGGACGCCGAGCTGATAAAAGATTTGTTTACATCAACAAATGCCGAGGATTCCAACACGATTGCGGCCCAGTCGAAACAGCTTGGAATTACATTTGCAGAAAAACCAATAACAAAGACATCATCAACGGAAACAGAAGATGAACAAGAAACATCATCATTGCTGCTGCCGATGATCTATGTCGTACTGATCCTGCTCGGAATTGCAGGCATCGTGTTCCTCATCCCAAAAGTCACAGCGCAGGAAAACAAGAAGGCGTAGGCCGCGTGCTTGTGTTGTGTAAAAGCAGTGCCGTACAATAATAACGGAAAAGGAGGTTTCCAATGGAACTTTATATCATCACCGGAGCGTCAAAAGGGCTGGGTCAAGCCGTTGCATTACAGGCTTTAGAAAAGGGGCATGAAGTCCATGCCTTATCCAGAACGAAAACAGATGTCTCTCATGAAAAACTAACGCAGCATCAAATAGACCTCATCAATCTTGAAGAAGCTGAACAGCAATTTGAAACATTGCTCTCATCCATCGATCCAGATCGTTATTCTGGTATTACCCTTATCAATAACGCCGGAATGGTAACGCCGATCAAACGTGCCGGCGAAGCGTCTCTTGACGAGCTTCAGCGCCATTATCAGCTGAACCTGACTGCGCCCGTGCTTTTGAGTCAGCTGTTTACAAAACGGTTTGCTTCATACAGCGGCAAAAAGACGGTTGTCAACATTACTTCAGGAGCCGCCAAAAATCCATATAAGGGATGGAGCGCGTATTGCAGTTCAAAAGCCGGGCTCGACATGTTTACGAGGACATTCGGATTTGAACAGGAGGATGAAGAGCTGCCGGTGAACATGATTTCGTTCTCACCTGGAGTGATGGACACTGAGATGCAGGCCGTCATCCGTTCTTCATCGAAAAAGGATTTCCACCACATTGAACGATTCCGGAAATTAAATGAAACAGGAAGCCTTCGCAGTCCGGACTTTATTGCCGGCACGCTGCTTTCTTTACTAGAAAAAGGGACGGAAAACGGCCGCATTTATGATATTAAAGAGTTTTTGTAGAGCAGATATTTTCTGCTCTTTTTTTTATACAAAAGGCTACAGCCAGCGCATTTTATTGAACAGCCGCATATACTGACTGAAACGTTGCTTTTAGGGTATAACAATGATGATAAGAAGATCAAAATGATGTGACATAAGAATTGAGTTTCTCTGCAAATTATGTTAGGATTCTAAAAATATCTAAAGGAGGGGTTTCCATGAGAAAGGTTACATTAATGGATGTTTTCACCCATCCAATTGCACAAAAATATCTTCAGCGTTCCGGCGTGGCACATGCGATTGCCTGCGCTTATCATGCATACAGGCTGTCTGTGAAGGCTGACATTAATCCTGATTTAGCAGCAAAAGCGGCACTGCTTCATGACATTGGCCATTATGAATGGTATACAGACGGAAAGTGGGATTATGAGAAATACAAAAGAAATGACATCCATGCCATTAAAGGGGCGGAACGGGCGCATAAACTTCTGATTCGGCTTGGCGAGGAACCGAAAGCGGCAAAAGAGATTGCACTAGCCATTTTGCTTCATACAGATTCCTATTTGCCTGAAGGCGAATTAGATAAAAACACGCTGCAGCAGATTGTCAAAAAAGCGGACGAACTGGATGAAGAGCCGGGCGGCCACCATCATTACCGCCAAATTGATCCTTCAACCGCACGAAAAAAAATAGAAAAGCTGGACCAATTAATCGACCAAGCCCAGGCATCCGTGATAAAGCCTGTATAAGTACGGAACAGCGCCAGCTTTCTTCGCTGTCTCCGCTTCATCGATACTTCCTTTACACCCGCTTCCAAACGTATTCTCCTAAAATCTCCGCACTCCTTTGTTTTATCAGGTAAGCCTGTGTCATTATCCATAAGCGCGGCATAAGCTGAGATAAAACACACAAAGGGGATAAAAGTATGGTCAACCAAGGTAGTCCGCAACTGGTCTCTTTAGTCGATCCTTATGTCTATCAGACCATTAAAAAGCTCATCGGCTCAAGGTTCGTTATACAGACAGTACGAGATACGGTCAGAGGCAGACTGATCGATGTAAAACCTGACCATATCACAATTGAAGGAGCCCGAAATTCTGTTTGTTTGATCAGAATCCAGCACATGATTTCCGTCACCCCAGATTACAGTGAGCGGGTCTAACAGTGCTTGCGCATGAAAAATAGGCGTACACCGGGACGTCCTATTTTTCAGTTAAGCGCTGTAAAAACGCACTATGATACATTGTTCCATCAAGGTCAAAGCCGGCAAATTCCTGATAGTCACCATCTGAAAAACAGAAAGTGACACCGTACACCGTATAGCAGGAACGGACTGAAGCATGCTGGCAGACCCGAAAATGATAACCGTCTGAATCTTTTACATATAGCCGGGATTTCCCGGCAAATGGGGCACAGAGGTGTGCTGCCTCACCAAAACATTCGAATCCGGCGATTTTGCCATCTTGGCTGATATCCAGCAGGAGACAATCATTGACTCTGAGCTCCTCAGTCCGTACATTCCTGTTCTTTTTCGGAGGAAGAACATAGATATAAGCCAGTTCTGAATCTGTATCGTATGTCACGGCCTTCATCACCAACACTCCTTTCATTATATTAAGAGTTCTGATATGAGTTCATTTTTGTTACAATGATGGGGTATAAGTTCTTTTATCTGACAGACAAAGAAAAACTAGGAGGAACAAAGCTTGTTGAAATCAAAAGTCCATTTTTGGACATTGCAGATTTTATTTGTTTTGCTGATTATTTTTGTAGCAACAAAAGTTTCATTTGTATTTCAGCCGTTTATTGTTTTTATCTCGACATTGTTTTTCCCGATGCTGATTGCGGGAATTTTGTATTTCATATTTAATCCGGTCGTCCGCCTGCTTGAGAAAAAAATTCCGCGGACATTATCCATTCTATTGATCTATTTACTGTTTATCGGTTTGCTTGCCTTTATTTCAGCGTCAGTCGGACCTATCATCACCTCACAGGTGACAGGGCTGTTTAACAACCTTCCTGATTATATAAAACAGATTCAGGCGCTGACAAAGGATTTGTCCCATTCTCAATGGTTTACCTGGATGATGAACCAGGATTATGTATCGATATCAAAAATTGAACAGTCATTGACAAGTTTTCTCCAAAACCTGCCGCAAAATATCACGTCCAGTTTATCTGCGGTGTTTGGTGTCGTGACAAACATCACGCTTGTTATTATTACTGTTCCATTTATCCTTTTTTACATGCTGAAAGACGGACACCGCTTTCCGCATCTGGCAGTAAAAATTCTTCCGGCTTCTTATCGGACAGAAGGCTTGAAAATTTTTAAAGATTTATCCGATACGCTTGCGGCATACTTCCAGGGTCAGCTGTTAATTTGTCTTTTTGTCGGGACAGCGTGTTTTATTGGCTATTTAATTGCCGGACTGCCGTATGCCCTGATTCTCGGGATTGTCATGGCGATTACCAATATCATTCCCTATGTCGGGCCTTTTCTCGGTGCCGCGCCGGCTGTCATTGTCGGTTTTATGGACTCGCCGGCCAAAGCGCTGTTTGCGATTATTGTGGTCGTCATCGTTCAGCAGCTGGACGGAAACCTGCTGTCTCCTCTTGTGATCGGAAAGCGGCTGAATACCCATCCGCTTACGATTATTTTGCTATTAATCGGAGCGGGAAGCTTCGGCGGAATTCTCGGCATGATTTTAGCGGTGCCGGTTTATGCGGTAGTGAAGGCGTTCTTCCTGAATATTGTCCGCTTGATCAAGCTGCGCCAGCGGTCACGACTCGAGGAAAACGCAAAGCCAGCTGAATAGGCGGGCACCATTAGCGGCTCTTTGCATATGATGCTGTAAATCAATGCGGAGGTGGGGAAATGCCTGCAATTGTGGGGCCGATTTATATCATGTCAGTTACGGGTAATGCCGCGGCAAGCTTTGGAGACGTATTTGCGATTTCGCCCAAAAGTGTCGCTCATTCAGGGGCGGGGTCAGGCGCTTTTCAGCTTGGTGATTTTGTGAAGATTAACAACCAAACGAGTAAAACTCTTTTCAAAGATGCCGATATCACTGATGAAACAGTTTCGTTTAACGGGTAACAGCCTTTTCACAAGAGGCTGTTGCTTTTTTATTGTATAATATGGGTAGTCTTTTAATAGAGAGGTCATGTTATGAAAATCAGAAAAGCAAATATCAATACGCAAACCGGAATGATCACGGACGTGTATCTGCATGAAAACAGAAAAGAACTGCGCACGCTTGTAGCGGTACCACAGCTGGAGTGGAGCACGATCATTTCCTATGAAGAAGATAAAGCAACTCTGCCTGAACGGCTGGAAGCGTCGTTGCGCCGGCATACAGAGGAAACCCCTGCTGGTGAGCTGGCCAAAAAAATCATTCATTGGGTAACAGAAATGTAAACGGCGCTTGAAAGTTTAGCTCCTGCCTGTTCAGGTGATAATGAAGACAAACAAGACGGGAGGACAGGCTTTTGAGTGAAGACAAAATGGATCTCTATTTGCAGCAAGGAATGTATGGGCCTTTGGAGACAAAGCCTGACGAGCGCCATTTGTTTTTAGGCTCTTTAAGAGAAAGAGTCGTTTTGGCACTGACGAAAGGACAGGTGCTTAGAAGTAAACCGTATAAAGAGGCGGAGCACGAGCTGAAAAACAGCCATAACGTCACCCTTTTGGTTAATGGAGAGCTTCAGTATCAGTCTTACTCTCCTTATATCCAAATGGCGAACCGGTACGGAGTGCCCTTCAAGATTGTATCTGATCTTCAGTTTCATACGCCTTTAGGCATCGTCATTGCGGCTGACATCGCTGTGAATCGTGAATTGATATATATTCAGGACGACATTTATAATCGGTCAGTGCTGAAATCTTAAGAGACAAACGGACCGTTTGTCTTTTTGTTCATGGCAATTCACTTACAACTGGAGATAAGATATAATGTTCTCATACTGATGGCGGGGAGGCCGGCTATGAAAAAAGCACTTATTTGTATTGATTATACGAATGATTTTGTGGCGAGTGACGGAAAATTGACCTGCGGGGAGCCCGGCAGAATGATTGAAGAGGCGATCGTCAATTTAACTGAAGAATTCATCACAAACGGTGATTACGTCGTATTAGCAGTAGATTCTCATGATGAAGGGGATCAATATCACCCTGAAACCCGTCTTTTTCCTCCGCATAATATAAAAGGCACGGAAGGAAAAGATCTGTACGGAAAGCTTTTGCCTCTATATCAGAAACATGAACATGAGCCTAATGTTTACTACATGGAAAAAACGAGATATTCTGCTTTTGCGGGAACTGATTTAGAGCTCAAACTCAGAGAGCGGCAGATTGGCGAACTGCACCTTGCCGGTGTCTGCACAGATATTTGTGTGTTGCATACAGCTGTTGACGCATATAACAAAGGTTTTGGGATTGTTGTGCATAAACAAGCTGTTGCCAGCTTTAATCAGGAGGGGCACGCATGGGCTCTTTCCCATTTTGCAAACAGCATCGGAGCGCAAGTGGCAGAGTAAGGAAGGGGAAAAACAGTGTTAGAGTACGGATTTAAAGATGACAGCCTGTCATTACATACAGACCTTTATCAGATCAATATGGCGGAAACGTACTGGAGAGACGGCATTCATGAAAAGAAAGCGATTTTTGAGCTGTTTTTCAGAAGGCTTCCGTTTGAAAATGGCTATGCCGTATTTGCGGGCTTGGAAAAAGCCATTGAATACTTGGAAAATTTCAAGTTTACGGATAGCGATTTGAGTTATTTACAGGATGAACTCGGGTATCATGAAGATTTTATTGAATATTTGCGCGGGTTATCTTTTACAGGTTCACTTTACTCTATGAAAGAAGGAGAGCTCGTTTTTAACAATGAGCCGATTATGAGGGTGGAGGCACCCCTGGTAGAAGCGCAGCTGATTGAAACAGCTTTGCTCAACATTGTGAACTATCAAACATTAATCGCAACAAAGGCTGCCCGGATTAAAGGCGTCATTGGTGATGAAGTTGCGCTTGAATTCGGAACAAGACGGGCGCACGAAATGGATGCGGCCATGTGGGGAGCGAGAGCAGCCTTAATCGGCGGCTTTAGCGCGACAAGCAATGTAAGAGCCGGAAAGCGCTTTAATATCCCGGTTTCCGGCACACATGCGCATGCGCTTGTGCAGGCTTACCGCGATGAATATACAGCTTTCAAAAAATACGCGGAAACACATAAGGATTGCGTTTTCTTAGTTGACACGTATGACACGCTTCGTTCAGGCATGCCGAACGCGATTAGGGTTGCCAAGGAATTCGGCGACCGCATTAATTTCATTGGCATCCGTCTGGACAGCGGCGATTTGGCGTACCTGTCAAAAAAAGCCCGGAAAATGCTTGATGAAGCAGGATTTACAGATGCGAAGGTGATTGCTTCAAGCGATTTGGATGAGCACACCATTATGAATTTAAAGGCTCAGGGAGCGCGCATTGATGTCTGGGGTGTCGGTACGAAGCTGATCACTGCCTATGACCAGCCGGCTCTCGGCGCAGTTTATAAACTCGTTGCCATTGAAGAAGACGGGAAAATGGTTGACACGATCAAAATTTCGTCCAATCCTGAAAAAGTGACGACACCGGGCAGAAAGAAAGTCTACCGCATTATTAATCAGTCCAACCATCATTCTGAAGGCGACTATATTGCGCTTTATGATGAGCAGGTGAATGATCAGAAGCGGCTCAGAATGTTCCACCCGGTTCATACATTCATCAGCAAATTTGTCACGAATTTTTATGCGAAGGATCTTCATGAGCTGATTTTTGAGAAGGGTATTCTTTGCTACCAAAACCCTGAGATTTCAGACATACAGCAGTATGTGCAGGATAACCTCAGCCTGCTTTGGGAGGAATATAAGAGAATCAGCAAGCCGGAGGAATACCCGGTTGATTTAAGCGAGGACTGCTGGAGCAATAAAATGCAGCGGATCCACGAAGTGAAAAGCAGAATTGAAGAAGAGCTTGAGGAAGAATAAAGAAAAACTGGCCTTTCGTTCGCGAGGGGCCAGTTTTCTTTATGTATATATTATTTTTCATGTTTAGACAATTTTCGTCAAATTATTTGATATACTTAGGGGTGAAAGCCGCGCGTATTGTAAGGGGGATAAATCAATGAGGGTGTTTGTTGCAAGACAGCCTATTTTTAATAGAAAAGAACAGGTTGTTGCTTATGAACTGCTGTATAGAGAAAGCGAAGAGAACGTGTATAGCGCTAAAGACGGCGATCAGGCAACAACAGATTTGGTGATCAACAGCTTTTTAAACATCGGAATTGAGAAGCTGACGGAAGGGAAACGCTGTTTTGTTAATTTTACGGAAAGCCTGATGTTTTCGAATCTTCCCACCTCCTTCAATCCGAAACAGCTTGTCATTGAAATCCTTGAAGATATACCGATCACGCCGGCCCTCATTTCTAGATGCAAAGAATTGAAAAAAATGGGGTATATGCTGGCGCTTGATGATTTTTATGCAATAAACCCGCAAGATGAGGACTTACTGGAAAAACTCATGAGCTATATTGATATATTGAAAATTGATTTTCTCAAAACAACACGAATGGAACGCAGAACAATTTTGCAAACCTACGGCTGCCGCGGCCTGATTTTTTTAGCGGAAAAAGTAGAGACCCGAAAAGAATATAAACAGGCGGTCCAAGACGGCTTTCAATTATTCCAAGGCTACTTTTTCAGCGAGCCGCGCATCATCAGCGGGCATGACCTATCGACTCATTTCTATTCTTACTATGAACTGCTTAACGAACTGAGCAAAGAGCAGCCTAACATAAAGCGTGTGACAGAGTACATAGAGCGGGATTTATCACTGTCCTATCAGATTTTAAAATTTTTAAACTCATCCCACAGCCGTTTGAGCCAGAAAATTGAAAGCATTCAACAGGCCATTATGCTGCTGGGATTTAATGAAATCAAACGGTGGATATATATTCTTTCCTTTAAGGATTTAAGCAGGAAAGGGCATTCCAGCAAGCACGAAATCATTAAGATTTCTTTGATAAGAGCAAAGCTTTGCGAACTGCTGGCAAGAAAGACATCCCGGCCGCAGCCTGCTTCTTATATGCTGATCGGAATGTTTTCTCTCATAGACACCCTCCTGCATAGAGAAATAGAGGAAATTGTTCAAGAATTGCCTTTAAAAGATGAAGTCGGGCAAGCATTATTAGGCCATCAAAACGACTACTACCAAATGCTTGAGCTTGTGAAATTAATTGAAAGCAACAACTGGGACACTTGCTCAGAATTAGGCAATCAACTCGACAAAGAAGAAGCGTATGAATGTTATTTAGAGGCTCTGGAATGGTGTCATAATCTTATGGACGCAAAATGATTGCGGTCCTCTGACCACCGCAAAGCAAGAATCATTCGGCTTTGCGTTCCGATAAGGCTGATATAGATGCCGTCGGGATTAAAGACCGTATCCACTTCATGCCGGACGCCCATTTGTTTGATCAGGCGCTTGATGGTTTGTTTATCGGACTGCTCGGCTGCGGTCAGAATGCGGCGCGAGAGCTCCCGCGAGCCCGCAATGCGGCTGAGAACGAGCTGGGCATCCGCAAATATCCCTGCGGCCTGCTTCGCTGAACGGATAAAGGTATCAATATTGTTGGCAGGAGCGGGCGGACGGCGTACCTCATACGGATACACGTAAAACCAGGGATAACGATATCTCATGGGAGCACCTCGCAAAAAAGGATGTTTCTATATGTATAGATCCCTAATTGCCGAATATGACAAAGCGAAAAGGCCACAACTTTAGCGTTGCGGTCTTTTTCGGTGTTTGTCGGTCAGGAAACGCCAAGAATCACATATTCAATTTTGAAAATACGGTATGAAGGACTATAGTCTTGCTTAGTGAAAATGCGAAACCCGTTAAAATCAAGGAGATTAAGAATCTTTCTCAATTTCAGCACATATAAACGCTCTTTCACATAGAAAGATAGTCCCGTTCTTGTTGTGATTCCTTTGAGTATAAGGACCTATTGAGATTTGCGGTGTCACGCAGGACTTTTTTGCATACTTTTCGGTGAAAAATGAGCCGAAAGCAGATACACTATTAGTAACAGATCAAATACCTAGGACTCGTTCACCATACACAATTCATTGATCTTTCAAAAAAAGGAGTGTGGAAACGATGGAAAAGAAACTTGAAGAAGTAAAACAATTGTTATTCCGACTCGAACTTGATATTAAAGAAACGACAGATTCATTACGAAACATTAACAAAAGCATTGATCAACTCGATAAATACAATTATGCAATGAAAATTTCGTGAAAAAGACTTGGAAACAAGTCTTTTTTTTCGTTCTACCGATACAATAAATGGATAAAGTATTATATGATTGTTAAAAAACGAAAAACCTGCTGTCCTTTAAATGTCCCATTTAGTAAAATGGAATGGGAGGGGGGAAGTCGTTATTGAGCAGATATGTTTAGATTCTGTCCGGATCAAGGAGAAAATGAAGGAGATTGTAAGCCAAAAAATAATGAATCAGGACTTGGAACGATATCTTCAGAATTTTATTGAGTCTAAGGATACGTTTGAGTTTGCCGATTTGGCTCTTCATCATTATTTAGCTTTTAACGGTCAGGACCAAAAAGCAATCGAATGGCTAGCTGCCGGAATTGAATTGCTTATACTCTCATTCGATATTTATGATGACTTAGAGGATCAAGATAATGGAAGTGCTGTCTGGATGAAGATTGACTCGTCAATCGCTTTAAATGCAGTTACAGCTCTTTACACCCTAAGTATACAAGTGATGTGTCAAGCTAGTCATGAACCAGAATTTTCACAAGAGATATTGAATTTTGCGTTACAATCAATTCAAGGCCAGCATGATGATATTGTGAATGCGCCGCAAACGGAAGAAGCCTGTCTTGAAATGATCAAAAATAAATCAGGAGCGCTAACGGCATTGCCCTGTGTAATGGGAGTAATGCTGGCAACAGGCAAATACCATCCCATTGTAGCTTCTTATTCTTATGAACTTGGGATTATTGCACAAATCGAAAATGATTACCGAGGTTTATATTATCTAAATAACGATTTTATTCAGAAGAAAAACACATTGGCATACTTATACTTAAATAAACGTTTTAATGCAGCTTCTGCAGAAATCTTGAGTTGGTATGAAAATACTGAGTTGTTCTTATCATTGAATTCCAAACAAATAAAAGAAAAATTAACTGAGGCAGGCGTAGTGCAATATTTACTTGTAATGAAACACTTGTCATTACAAAAACTAAAGAAAGAAATTGCTAGATTAGAATTGCAAGAGAATAAAATAAAAAAATTAATAACAGGAATCATAAAATAAAGGAGGATTTATATGCAGGAAATAGTCGGATACTTAGTAAAAAATCCAGAAGTTTTAGATGAGGTCATGGAAGGCAGAGCCTCTTTATTAAATATAGATAAGGATCAATTGAAAAGTATAGTTGATGCCTTTAGAGGGCTGCAAATTTATACTAATGGTAATTGGGTTCCTTCGTGAGGCTTTAATAAATGAAGGCATGGTACAACAAAGTTTCAATTTTTTTGATTTTAGTTAGTTTAGTCTATGTAACTTATTTAACGTATATAAGTTCGAGTAAACTTTTAGTTGGTGCAGCAGTAGCTGAAAATCAAGACAATGAAGTTGTAATAACAAATATTGAGGAATTTTCTACGGCTTATTACTCAGGCATACAAAAAGGGGACGTCATCAAAAGTATCAATAATCATAAAGTTAAGCGTCCTCTTGAAGTTCAAAAATATAATTCAAACCATGTGAGTTCAATAGTCGTCGAGAGAGATGGAGAAAAGGTTAAAATTAAGCCTGATTTAATGAATGATGGGAATTTTACTACTTTTGTGATCCCATTAATATTTTATATAGCCTGTCTATTTTGTTGTTTCTTCATTCTAAAAATAAATGAATCGAAAAAACTACTCTCTGCTTTGATTTTAATCATTTTCTTGTTATCTGCTTCTTTAGCATACTTAAGTGCGGGTGGATCTGCAAAGGGAGATTGGTTAAGCAGATGTATAATGGTATTCACTTTAACATCTGTAATGTTTAATTATCTTCTTTTCTTGTATCAGTATTTTAAAGAACTGGGCACTGTGTTATTTAACAAAAAAGTTTTTATATTATATGCAATTCCAGTACTAAATCTAGTTTTTGAATTGTTGCGAACTCAACTTTTCTTTAGACATTATGTGCCTAAAATAAATTTACTTTCGTTCTTTATTTCATTTATAATCGTGAGCGTATATTTTGGATCTATTTTAATTAAAAGTAAGGATACTGAACAAGCACATATTATAAAAGTTCTTACCATAATTAATATCTTATCTTTTTCGCCGTTTTTGTTTTTATATATAATACCTTATGTATTCTTAAGCACTGATGGGATTTCTTCTTTTGTAGCTGCTTCATTTATGTTCCTAATACCATTTTCTTTGGTTTATCAATTTATGACAAATAAAATTTATAATGTGGATTTTATTTTAAGTAGGTTAAAATATTATGGAATATTAGCATTAACGCCCACAATTATTTTAGTTACGGTATTCGAGTTAATAGGAAATCCAGCTGGAGATTTCTATTATTTCAGACTGGCGATTCTTATGTATATTATTATGGTGGCGGTCTTTTATTATAAAGAAGTACTTGATTTCAGATTTAGATTAAAAAGGGTTTCGGAAAAATTCAATTATCAAGACAGTATATATAAATTTACGCAGTTGATTAGAGATTCAACTTCTTTGACCCAAGTATTTGAGGAACTGAAAACCACGATACTTGAGGTTTCGCTTGTAAGCCGAGCCCATATTTATGAGGTTTCAGTTGATGGAAGTATTAAACTCTATGAAGAACTTAATCAAAATTCATTTGAAAAAGTCTATGAAAAAGAATTTAGAAAAGTAACATCCGAAATAGGGAAAATCGTTGAATTTAATAAAGGTTTTGTCATGAAGATTGGTGAACGCGGTGGTAAATCATTTGTGATCCTTTGTTTATCTAAAATGAATACGCCTCGTCTCACACTCGAAGAACTTTCTTGGCTGAAAACTTTGGCTTTTTATACAAACGTATCGATCGAAAACGTCATGAAAATCGAAGAACTGATGAGTCATTTAGAAGAAATAAAACAACAAGAATCTAACCCCGTATGGCTCAAAAAACTCATGTATACGATCGAGGAAAAACAACGCTCTGATCTCGCCCGCGATCTCCACGATTCGGTTCTTCAGGATTTGATTTCCTTAAAACGCCAGTGTGAGCTGTTTTTGGGTGATTTCAAGAAGGATGATAATCCGTGCCGTGAAGAGGTGCAGGACAAGCTTGTACAGATGAATGAGCAGATGTCTGATGTGATTTCGATGACGAGGGAGACGTGTCATGAGCTGCGGCCGCAGCTTCTGTATGATCTTGGGCTGGTCAAGGCGCTGTCGAAGCTGGTGGCGCAGCAGCAGGAGCGGGTTCCGTTTCATATTCGTTTAAATACCGGGAGATTTACGGCTTCCCTTGATCTGGATTCGCAGCTGAATTTGTACCGGATCATTCAAGAGTTTCTGTCTAATGCGGTCAAGCACTCTCAGGCGACGGATGTGCTGATTATGCTCATCAGTATTCAAAACAAAATCGTTCTTCATTATGAGGATGATGGCGTAGGGTTTGATCAGGAAAAGAATACTGAGCATTCCATGAGCATGGGGCTTTCTGGCATTAAGGAGAGAGTCAGGGCTTTAGATGGGCGCCTTCGGATTGAAACAAGTGAAGGAAAGGGCTTTAAGGCTGATATTGAAATCGAATTGTAATGGATTTATAACGGAAACGACTTGGCACAGGCCAAGTCTTTTTTATAAAATGGAAAAGAGTGAGTAAAAGGGAGGAAAACATGAAAAAGATACTAGTGATTGATGACCATCCGGCTGTCATGGAAGGCACCAAGACAATTTTGGAAACGGATTCGAATTTGTCTGTTGATTGTCTCAGTCCTGAACCGAGCGAACAGTTTATCAAGCAGCATGATTTCTCGTCATATGATCTCATTTTAATGGATCTGAATCTAGGCGGCGAGGTCAATGGGATGGAGCTTTCTAAACAGATTTTACAAGAGAATCCTCATTGTAAAATTATCGTGTATACCGGTTATGAGGTCGAGGATTATTTCGAGGAAGCGATTCGTGCGGGTCTGCACGGTGCCATCAGCAAAACGGAATCTAAAGAAAAGATCACCCAATACATATACCACGTACTCAACGGAGAAATTTTAGTCGATTTTGCTTACTTTAAACAGCTGATGACTCAGCAAAAAACAAAGCCGGCTCCTTCCTCTCAAAAAGAACAAGATGTGCTCACACCTAGAGAATGCCTGATTCTTCAAGAAGTTGAAAAGGGATTTACAAACCAAGAAATCGCAGATGCCCTTCATTTAAGCAAGCGGTCCATTGAATACAGCTTGACATCGATTTTCAATAAGCTGAATGTCGGTTCACGGACGGAAGCGGTTTTGATTGCGAAATCAGACGGTGTACTTTAAATGTTGGGGGTGTAGATGATGGATACGAAACACACATTGCTTGAAGCGCTTGGTATAGAGATTGTTGAAAACACAGCGGAACGATGCGTTGCGGTCATGCCGGTGGATCATCGGACGGTTCAGCCGTTCGGATATTTGCATGGGGGCGCTTCAGTGGCCCTGGCGGAAACAGCGGCGAGCGCAGGTGCACAGAACCTGATTGATCATTCAACACAGGCTTGTGTCGGTTTGGAGATTAACGCCAACCATTTAAAATCTGTAAAGGAAGGAACGGTAAAGGCGATAGCCGAGCCCGTTCATATCGGCAGAACGACGATTGTCTATCACATTCACATATATGACGAGCAAGAGAGGCTGATCTGTATATCCAGATGCACGCTGGCTGTCATCAAGAAATAAAAAAACAGCCGGAACTCTGCCTGTCCGGCTGCTATTATTTTTATAGATAAGAATCCTCTTTTCGTTTAATCACAAAGTTTCTGATTCCGTTATAGTCATCCTGTACGCTTCTCTCATCAAGCTTGACGCCGGAGTTATACGCAGCACGGCAGATCAAGTGCCCGCCGATAGGCGACGTAATAAAGATAAAGAGAATCCCAAGCAGGATTTTAGCGGAGAGCTCCCCCGTCACAAACCACAAATAGAAGAAGACACCGAGCAGAATCATATTGACACCTAATGTTGAGCCTTTAGAAGCAGCATGAGCGCGTGTAAACACATCGGGAAGGCGAAGTACGCCAAATGAAGCAATGAGGCATATTAGAGCACCCAGCAAAATGAATACAGCCACAACGACCTTAGCGGTTTCGATCATTTTCGATAATCTCTCCTTTCTCCAGGAACTTGGAAAATGCGATCGTTCCGATAAACGATAAAATCCCCAGCAACAAAATAATATCCAAAAACGCACTTGTTTTCAGCAAAATGGAGACAAGCGCCGTGATTGCGATCAGATTGATGCCGATTGCATCCAGAGCCACGACCCGGTCAGGCACAGTCGGCCCTTTAATGACACGAATGACATACAAAAAGGTAGACACTGCCATAATGCCGAGCGCGATTTGCAGGATCAGCGTAAACATCACCGGCTCACCTCCTGTATGGCTTTTTCAAATGACTCCCGAATATCAAAAATCGCTTTTTCCGCATCCTCGATATCCATTGCATGAATATAAAGTATTGTTCTGTCATCTGAAATATCCATCACCAAGGTTCCCGGCGTTAATGTAATGAGCAGAGAAAGCAGGGTGATTTCCCAGTCCTTCGTCAGTTCAGTTTTAAAAGCAAAAATACCCGGTCTGATATTCATTTTTGGAGATAAGACTGATTTCATCACACTGACATTGGCAAGGTACAGTTCCTTTATAAAAATGAAACAGAGCTTGATGATAGAAATCAATTTCCATAGATAAAACTGGCGAGTGAAAAAGCGCCGGAAGAAAAAGAGAGAGAGCATTCCCAGAATATAGCCTGTAATGAATCCTGCGGCGCTTGGACTGTTGCTTAAGAACATCCAGCAAAAAGCGAGAAACATATTTAATAAAATTTGAAATGCCATGCGATCTACTCCTTCAGAACAGCTTCGATATATTTTTCCGGATTCAGCAGCGTCTCGGCCGCTTGATCAACGTAAGGCGACACCCATTCTGTACCCAACCCGAAGAGAAGAGACAGCAAGAGAAAAATAGCTGCCGGATAAAGAAGTCCTTTAGCTGTTCGATGATTTGGTTTTGGCGTTTCTTTTTCTTCGCCCCAAAACGCATGTATAAAGATCCTCAGCACAGAGTACAGTACGAGCAAACTCGAAAGCAGAATCAGCATGGATATCGTAAATTCACCTTCTGCGAAGCCGCCCTCTGCAATTTTAAATTTGCCGACAAATCCGCTTAGTGGCGGAATGCCTGCAAGAGAAATAGCGGAAATGAAAAACATCCATCCAAGAACAGGATAGCGTTTGATCAGCCCGCCCATTTTATGCAGGCTCGCGGTTCCAGTCAATGCGATCAGCGTACCTGCCAGCATAAACAAAGCGCCCTTAATCAGCATATCGTGAATCAGATAGTAGATCGCGCCCTGAATGGATGCGGGGGTGTGTACTGCCACACCGAACAAAATCACGCCGACAGCGGTAATAATGTTATAGATCACAATTTTCATGACATTCGAATAAGCGAGTGAACCGATCACACCAAAAATCACAGTCAGCGCCGCCAGCCAAATCATCAGCTGATGGGTAAAGGCAGTATCGTGAATAAAAATCAATGTGAAAACCCTCGTAATCGCATATAACCCGACTTTTGTCAGCAAAGCGCCGAACAACGCGGAGATTGCCGCCGGTGGCGCGTAATAAGAGCCTGGAAGCCAAAAGTAGAGGGGGAAAATTCCGCCCTTCATGCCAAATACCAAAAGCAGCAGGACACCAATCACAGTGATCAGCCCGGTTTGTCCTGATTCGCTGATTTTCACGCTAAGATCCGCCATGTTTAACGTGCCGGTTACAGCGTATAAAAAGCCGACCCCTATGACAAACAGGGCAGACGATACGATATTAAACACAATATATTTAAGGGATTCCCGCAGCTGAATTTTTGTGCCGCCTAATACAATCAGCATATAGGAAGCAATAAGCAGAAGCTCAAAAAATACGTACATATTAAATAAATCGCCTGTTAAAAACGCTCCGCTGACACCGGCAAGCAAGAACTGAACGCCGGAGTAGTAAAAGGAGCGCTCCCGTTTTTCACCGACGGAACGGAAGGAATAAAGCCCAACCAATAAACCGATGACCGCTGTTGTGAGAACGAGCAGGCTGGCGAATTGGTCTGCGGCGAGCACAATGCCGTACGGCGCTTTCCAGCCGCCTAAGCTGAGTGTCTGGATACCTTTTGTGAAGACAGTCTGTACAAGTATGCCGCTAATCACAATCCCGATGGCCGATGCCGCCGTGCTGAAGATTCTCATGAGCATAAGATTCTTCGTCATGAAAATCAGAAGAATAGCCGACAAAAGCGGGATCAGGATTGGCAAAATAACAAAATTATTCATGTTGATCATTTCCCCTCATTTGATCCATATCGTCCGATTTCAATTCCTGATAAGCGCGAAAGGCCATGACGAGGATGAATGATGTAACGCCAAAAGAAATGACAATTGCGGTCAAAATCAGGGCTTGCGGAAGCGGATCGACAAATGATTTGGCATGCTCGCTCAAAATCGGAGCGGCGCCTTTCTTTAACCCTCCCATAGTCAAAAGCATTAAATGAACGCCATGGCTTAACAGTGCTGTTCCGATAATGACGCGAAGCAGGCTTTTAGACAGCAGCAAATACGTAGCAGCCATAAAAATAATACCGGCTAATACAGCCATTAAGATTTCCATTATTCTTCCTCTCCAATCGTTTGAATAATGGTCATCGTTATGCCTACGACAACAAGATAAACGCCTAAATCAAATATCGTCGCTGTGGCGAGCTCCGTTTTCCCAAGGATCGGCAGCTGAAAGTATCCGAATGTGTGGGTTAAAAAAGGAGCCCCGAAGACAAAGGAGCCAACGCCTGTTAATACAGCGAGCAGAAGGCCGGCTCCCGCGACATAAATGAAATTGACCGGCAAAAGGGAACGCACGGTTTTTAAATCATACGCCAAGAGCAAGAGAACGATGGAAGAGGACGTGATCAGTCCGCCGACAAAGCCTCCTCCGGGCGCGTTATGCCCTGATAAAAATAAATAGAAAGAGAAAAGCAAAATGATAAAGGATACAAGCTTTGTCGCGGTTTGAAGAATCAAGTCATTTGTTTTTTGTTCATTCACCGCTTTTCCCCTCCTCTTTTACTTTTGTTTTAATCATGCTGTAAATGCCGAGAGCGGCTATCGTTAATACCGTAATTTCAAACATTGTATCAAATCCCCTGAAATCAACGAGAATGACATTGACGACATTATCCCCTCCGCCGAGATCATGGCTGTGTTTGACAAAGAAGGACGCAATGCTGTCTTTTGTCCGCTGGCTTGAGGATGCGATGCCGAGCAGAGTAACGATAACACCGACGCCTAAAGAAATGATAAAATTCGTCATCCGGAACGTTCTCGTTTTTGTTTTCAGCCTCAGTTTCGGCAAATGGTAGAAGCAAAGCAGAAACAGTGCCACAGAAATCGTTTCAATGACGAGCTGAGTCAATGCCAAGTCCGGCGCTCTGAAAATGACAAAAAACAATGCAAGCGTATAACCGACAACACCGAGTGCAATGATCGCCGTCAGTCTTGACCTAGCAAAAACAGTCGCCACTGTGGCGCTGATCATGACAAGCGTCAAAATGATTTCGTATACACCGATTTTAGCCATGCCTTCCGTTTTAAATGAAAATCCGCCTTTAATGGCAAAAGCTCCGCCTATCAGAATGATGAAACCAGCGAAGATATACAGCAAATAATCTCTTAAAAACCCGGTCATATATTGTTTTGTGACCCGGTAAGAGCCTTTCTCCATCAGAGTCAAAAGCTTATCGTATAACCGGTTGAGTGTGAGTTTCGAAGGAAACAGTTTATAGATTCCTTTCCACTTATTCAGCGACAAATAACCAATTGTTCCGATCACAACAATACCCGCAGTCATGAGCAATTCCGTTGTAACCCCATGCCACTGTGAAATGTGAACGTGGAATTTCTCATGGCCGGCAAGCAGTGTCGGATAGATTGAGTTCATCGCAGGCTCTATCAGGCTGTACGACAATATATTCGGGAAAAAGAAGAGACTGACAGCCAAAGCGACAAGAATGACCGGTGGTACGAGCATGCCGACAGGCGCTTCGTGAGCCTGTTTTTCAAGGTGTTCAGGCTGGTAATTTCCTCTGAATGTTTTAAACAGCAATTTCATGCTGTAGATAAACGTAAATACACTTCCGATCCAGGCGAAAAGAGGGAACAGAACGCCCCATGTCTGCACGTTGAACAGGTCAAAATGTGTCACGCGAAGCATGCTTGTGAAAAACATTTCTTTACTCAAAAATCCGTTAAACGGCGGTAGGCCGGCCATTGAAAATGTCCCGATTAAGGAAATGGTAAATGTAATCGGCATAATCGCCATCAGGCCGCCTAGCTTCCGGATATCCCGTGTGCCTGTTTCGTGATCGATAATCCCGACTGCCATAAACAAGCTTCCTTTAAAGGTAGCGTGGTTGATTAAATGGAAAATGGCAGCCATAGCGGCAACTGTATAATATTCTGTATGGCCGTAATGAAGGGCCGCAGCACTGACTCCGAGCATGGAGATGATCATGCCGAGCTGGCTGACGGTTGAAAACGCCAAAATCGATTTTAAATCAGTTTGTTTCACGGCATGGAATGAACCCCAAACCATCGTAAAGAGGCCAACGAGGGACACGATCCAAAACCACTGAGCTGAAAAGGCGAAAATAGGACTGAATCTCGCAATCACATAAATGCCGGCTTTTACCATAGTAGCTGAATGGAGATAAGCGCTGACAGGCGTCGGAGCTTCCATCGCGTCAGGGAGCCAGATGTAAAAAGGAAATTGCGCCGATTTCGTAAAAGCCCCTAATAAAATGAGAATCATAGCCGGGATAAACAATTCGTGGCCGGCAATTAATTGAACCTGGTGAACCATCTCTCGAATACTGAAGGAATCCGTTATCAAATAAAGGAGAATAAATCCGCCGAGCATGCACAGCCCGCCGCTGACCGTAATCAAAAGTGATTTGGCTGCGCCATAGCGCGACTTTTCCCGCTTATACCAATAGCCGATCAGCAAAAAGGATGAAAGGCTTGTAAGCTCCCAGAACATGTAGAGAACCATGACATTGTCTACTAGAACGACGCCGAGCATGGCGCCCATGAACATCAATAAGTAGACATAAAAGGGCCCAAGCTGTTCTTTTTCTTTCGATAAATAAAAAATGCTGTAAAGAGTGACCAAAGAGCCAATGCCTGTGATCAGTAAAGCGAATAATAACCCGAGGCCGTCTATATAAACGGTAAAGTTAATGCCGAGTGACGGAATCCACTCTAATACCGATCGAAGTGTTTCTCCAGATTGCGTCATCCTGATCATTGGGAGAAAGTATATAAACAGCAAGACGGGCAGGATCAACACAAACCAGCCCGTATGCACTCTTTTTGCGTATTTTGCCAAGAAGGGAATGATAAAAGCAAATAAAAAAGGCGATAAAATAGCAAGATGTAAGAGCTGCAAAGATAAGACCTCCTTTTCTCGTTCTCAATTGAAAAATGCGCTATGTATAAAATATACGGTCAAACGACCTAGTCCAAATTATATCGCACTTTTCTGCAAGCTGCCACGCTTCGAACTGCTGTAATGGATTTTTATGAGTTCTTTTGACCTCAAAATAAGTCTAACAAAAAAGAGGTTATTTGTATATTTAAAATCAATCCTGATCAAGCTGAAGGAAAGGAGCTGGTCATGTGAAAAGAAAAGTCGTGATGTGCTCAGGTTTATTCTGCTCAGTATTTGCAGGGGCATTCATGTTGAATCAATATGACGGGCGCAGCGGTGTGGCGGCTAGTGATGAGTGGGAGCTGTATTTACTGGAGCACCACCTGTCAGCCAGAATGAGTGAGATGGAATCAAAGGATCTGCCGTTTGGTCCCCGAGAGTATATTCGGATTGTGAATAAATAAAAAAAGAGTTCCGCATAAAACGGAACTCTTTCTGTTTATGAAGTGAAAAAACGAAGCAGCACTGTCGCACAAATAACTGTGCCTGCACCGCCGAGACGGGTTGAAATTTGGGCAAACGGCATAAGGCCCATTCTTCCTGATGCTGATAAAATGGCAACATCACCTGTTCCGCCGAGGCCGCTGTGGCAGCAGGTAACGATTGCGGATTCAACCGGATACATGTTCATCAGCTTGCCTACGAAATATCCAGAACCAATCATCGCGATAACAACTGAAATACAGATGATGACAAACGGAATAGAAATCACAGACGCTACGTCATCCAACGGAATAAAGAGGATGCCGAGACCGACCATCAGCGGCCATGTAAAGCTTGAAGAAATAAATTTATAAAGCTGGTAAGCGCCTTCTTCCATTTTTTTCGGAAGAATATTCGCATACTTGACAGCCGCAGCTGAAATAATCATTAAGATCGCGCCCGGGATGAAGATGAATTTCTCCAATAACCCGCCAAAAATAAAGAATGTACACGCGAGCAGAACTCCTGCTCCCATTAGCTTAAAATCAATTTTTGATTCGGCTTCTTTTTGATTGTAAATCTCATTTGCTTTTTTAGATTTTACGAGACGTCCGTTCCCATTTAGATCTGGACGCTTATCGCCAAGCTTTTTCATTAAGGCTGCACATATGATAGCAAAGACGTTTCCTATAATTGCGGCTGGAACCAGCTGAGACACAAATACATCAGCGGATGAGCCCAGTATTTGTGAATAGGCGATTGAAAGCGGCAAAATTCCTTCACCTATTCCCCCGGCAATAATTGGGACAACAACAAAGAAAAAGGAATCATAGGCACTATAGCCAAAAATAAATCCGACAAGGATGCCGGCTGCAACGGCCGCGATCGTTCCTGCAACCAGTGGAACGAACATTCTGATAAACCCCTGTATTAAAACAATTCTGTTCATACCGAGGATACTTCCCACAACAAGGCAAGCGATATAGAAATAAAGGAAGTTAGACGTTTTCATCAAGTTGGTTACAGCGTCTAAAGATGTTGAATTCAGTACATTGTAAAAGACTAAAAATGAAGGAACAAACAAAGATAAAATAGCAGGGCCGCCTATATCCTTCAATATCGGTATGCGTTGGCCTATGTCTCCGAGAAACACACCAAGAATCATAATGATGGCAAACCCGCCAAGCATATTTGCCGGCAGCTCATTGTAATATGCTGCAAGAATAATAATAACAGCTAATACTGTGTATAATGGCAAAGGAATCACACCGATTTCCCAAGACCAAATTTTTTGAAACAGGTTTTTCTCCTGTGAGTCTTTTTGCTCTGGTGAAATTGTCCCCGTTTTTGGAATTGCTCCCATGTCATACACCCCCATGTATTGTTTGTTACAGTCTACAAGAAAGCGTTAACACTTCATATTTTTTTAAGTTAAAAAACTAATAAACAATTAAATTAAGGGGGTCTTTTGGATTAGAAAAAAACCCCTGAGAATCGTCTTCCCAGGGGAGAATGTTTTATCTTTTTCCTTTAATATAAGGCACGCCATTGGCTTTTGGCGCATCTGCCCGCCCGATAAAGCCGGTTAAAGCGAGAATCGTTAAGACATAAGGAGCCATCAGCATATACACATTTGGTATGTCTTTAAAAAGAGGGAGCAGCGATCCAATGATGCTTAAGCTTTGGGCGAATCCGAAAAACAGGGCGGCCCCCAGTGCTCCGATTGGATGCCATTTTCCGAATACAAGCGCTGCCAGGGCGATAAAGCCTTGCCCGGAGATGGTAGAGTGCGTGAAATCAAGCGCAATTGTAGAGGCATATACGCCGCCGCCGAGACCGCCGAACAATCCGCTGATCATCACGCCGATGTAGCGCATTTTATATACGTTGATTCCCATCGTATCGGCCGCCATCGGATGCTCTCCGACAGAACGGATACGAAGGCCGAACGGCGTTTTGAACAAGATAAACCAGGAAATAAAGGCAAGTGCTATTGCAAGAATAGACGTATAATAGACATCCGAAAAGAAGATCTTTCCCAAGACGGGAATATCGCCCAAACCAGGGATTTTCGTCTTATAAAAAGGCTCTGGAATTTTGTCTGTCTGCGCTTTGCCGTAGATCAGTTTGACGATAAATAAAGTTGCCCCAAGCGCCAGCATGTTAATGGCGACACCGCTGACTGTCTGGTCGGCGCGAAACGAAATCGCCGCTGCCGCGTGAATCAGTGAAAACAGGGCGCCTGCTGCCATGGCGGCAAGGAGCGAAAGCCAAGGTGCGGCGGCACCTAATTCCGGACCAAAAAATAAATTAAATAACACGCTGGTGAACGCCCCGATAATCATGAGGCCTTCTAAGCCGATATTCACCACACCTGATCTCTCGGAAAACACGCCGCCGAGAGCAGTTAAAATAAGCGGGGCCGCATAGACGAGTGTGGCAGGGACAATGATAGATAAAATCTGCACAATGTCCACTTAGTTCCCCCCCTTTTTCTTCAATTTGCCCATGACGAAACGAATCGCATAGCTTGAAGCCACAAACAGAATAATAATGGCAATCACAATATCAACGACCTCTGATGGAACGCCTGATTCAATCGGCATATTTAATGCGCCGATTTTCAGCCCGCCAAGCAGGCATGCCGCCAGTACAACGCCGACGGCTGTGTTTCCCCCGAGAAGAGCGACAGCGATACCGTCAAAGCCTACGCCGGTAAATGCGCCTTTCACTGCTGCGTATTCGAATGTCCCTAGGCCCTCCATGGCTCCGGCAAGGCCTGCAAAAGCGCCGGAGATAAGCATGGAGGTCATGATATTCTTCCGCACGCTCATGCCGGCATACTGGGAAGCGTGCTGGTTAAATCCGACCGCCCGGAGCTCAAATCCTTTTGTAGTTTTGTTGATGATAAACCACATGATAACTGCTGCGAGAAGGGCAACGATGATTCCCAAATGCAGCCGTGAGTAATCGGTGAGCTGTTCAAGAAAAGGAGAGCGGAGGGAGGCGGATTCGTGAATTTTCCCCGTCTTGTCCTGATGATCTGTCAAGACGTTTGAAATGATGTAATTGGTCATGTGCAGCGCGATATAATTCATCATAATGGTGACAATGACTTCATGAACGTAAAATCGCGCTTTCAAAATGCCGGGAATAAACCCCCATAATCCTCCTGCAGCTGCCGCTGTAATCAATGCGAGCGGCAAGTGAATATATGCCGGTCCGTCAAACGCCGTACCGACCCAAACCGCTGCTGTCCAGCCGACGAGCAGCTGGCCCTCGACGCCGATATTAAAGAGTCCGGTTCGGAATGCAAAGGCGACAGCCAATCCGGATAAAATATAAGGCGTAATTTGCCGGATTGTTTCTCCGACATAATAGATTTCTCCGAATATCCCATTCCACAAAGCCGAATATCCGCTGGCCATACTGTAGCCGCTCACAAGCATAATCAACGCGCCGGCCGCAAGACCAAGGATGATTGCGATGAGCGGCACGAGTAAATGAGAGAGTCGTTTAACCATTTGCTTTCCCCGCTTCCTTTTGCGTGCTTCCTGCCATCAAGAGACCAAGCTCCTGTTCAGTGGTGTCCTGCGGATTAACGCTGGCGATAATGCGTCCTTCAAAAATAACGGCGATTCTGTCACTGAGATTCATAATTTCTTCAAGCTCAAACGAGAGGAGAAGAACGGCTTTCCCGGCATCACGCTGTTCAATGAGCTTTTTATGGACAAATTCAATCGCTCCGACATCAAGGCCGCGAGTCGGCTGGGCGGCAATTAATAAATCAGGATTTCGGTCTATTTCCCGCCCGATAATCGCTTTTTGCTGGTTTCCGCCTGACAATGCCCGAGCGTGTGTATATTCATCCGGCGTTCTGACGTCGTACTCAGTGATCAGGCTGCGTGCTTTTTTGTACATTTCGCCTTTATGTAAAACGCCCAATGCTGAATACGGCTTTTTGTAATAGCTTTGCAGCAGGATATTCTCTCCGATTGGAAAATCAAGGACGAGACCGTGTTTATGGCGATCCTGAGGAATATGCCCGATCCCGGATTCAGTGATTTTTCTTGGCGTCAGGTTTTGGATCTGTTTTCCGTTTAAGGTGATTGTTCCTGAATCTGTTTTGCGGAGTCCTGTCACCGCTTCGATCAGCTCTGATTGCCCGTTTCCGTCGACGCCTGCTATGCCGACTATTTCTCCCGCTTTGACAGAAAGAGACAAATCTCTGACTGTCTCTATTCCGCGGGTATCCTTTACAGTTATGCCGTCAATCGCAAGCACTTCCGCTCCCGGCTGAGCAGCTCTCTTTTCAGTTTTGAACGATACCTCACGGCCGACCATTAGACTGGCGAGTTCGTCTTGGTTTGTATCACGGACATCAAGGGTTTTGATGCCTTTTCCTTTACGGATAACCGTAACGCGGTCACAAATCTCCATAATCTCTTTCAGCTTATGGGTGATTAAGATGATGGACTTCCCTTCTTTGACCAGGTTCTTCATAATTTGCATCAGTTCCTTAATTTCATGAGGCGTCAAAACAGCCGTCGGTTCATCAAAAATCAGAATATCGGCACCGCGGTAGAGGGTTTTTAATATTTCTGCGCGCTGCTGCATACCGACTGATATGTCAGCTGCTTTTGCTTCAGGATGGATCTGCAGGCCGTATCGATCGGAAATGTCCTGCACCTCTTGGCCAGCACGCTTCCGGTCAATTCTGCCAAACTTCTTTGGCTCCTTCCCGAGAATAATATTTTCAGCAACTGTAAAGGTGTCAACAAGCATAAAGTGCTGGTGCACCATTCCAATTCCAAGGTCATTCGCTTTGTTCGGGCTGTTGATGTGCACCTTCTCGCCGCGCACCCGAATTTCACCCCGCTCCGGCTGATACAGCCCGAAAAGGACATTCATCAATGTTGATTTCCCCGCTCCGTTTTCACCGAGCAACGCGTGTATTTCGCCTTTTTTGACTTGAAGATTGATATTGTCATTGGCGACGATACCTGGAAACTCCTTGCGGATATTGAGCATTTCAATGACATATTCCATTGATTGACCGCTCCTTTATTTCAAAATAAAAGAAAAACAAGGGATAAGAGCTCGACCTCCTTATCCCTGCGATTCTTATTCAGCTTTGAAGGTTTTGAGCTCTTTCTCAGTTGCCGGGACTTCCAATCCGTCGATGATTTTTTTCTTCCATTTATCGACCGCTTTGATCACATCATCCGATAGATTTTGTTTAGATGGAGAAATGCCGACTCCGTCTTGGTCAAGCCCGTAGGTAAGTGTTTCGCCGCCCGGGAACTTTCCGTCACTCGCTTTTTTCGTTACATCTTCAACGACTGTATCTACTTTTTTCACCATGGAAGTGAGGGTGACGTTATCATCTGTTCCTTCTACCTGGCCTTCTGCGTATTGGTCTTTATCGACACCGATGACCCAGACATCGCGTTTTGGATCTTCTTTTTTCAGGTTTTTCGCTTCAGTAAAGACGCCTGTGCCAGTGGCGCCCGCAGAGTGATAAATAACATCTACGCCTGATTTATACATGCTTTCGGCGGTTGCTTTACCGACATCGGCTTTATCGAAACCCCCTGCGTATTTCACTTCTACAACGGCTTTAGGGTTAACTGCTTGCACGCCGGCACGGAAGCCGACCTCGAATTTTTTGATTAACTCTGATTCCATACCGCCTACAAAGCCGATTTTTCCTGATTTGCTTGATAGGGCTGCGGCCACTCCGACGAGAAATGAGCCTTCCTGCTCTTTAAACGTAATACTTGCGACGTTGTCTTTATCGACAACAGCATCTATAATCGCAAAGTTTGTATTTTTATGCTGGTCAGCAATTTCGCTGATTGAATCCTCCATTAAGTAGCCGACGCCGTAAATTAAGTCAAAATTCTCACGCGCCAATTTATTTAAGTTCGTTGTATAGTCTGCATCAGATTTGGATTGAAGATAGTCGTAACCGTTTTTGCCTTTTTTCAGCCCATTCTCTTTCCCAAAGGCTTGGATGCCTTCCCAGGCTGATTGGTTGAAGGATTTGTCATCCACTCCGCCTACGTCAGTAACCATCGCCACACTGAATTTGTTTTTGCCTTCGCCTGAGCCGCTGCTTTTTTCGCTGTTTCCGCATGCTCCTAATATGGTGCCTGCTGCGATCACAAGTGACATCGCCAATCCGATTTTTCGTTTATTCAAGATATAACCCCCCAGAAAAATTTGGTTCAAAGCTGATCCGGCCAGTCATGTGATGGGCTGTCCTGAACAATTTCTTAGAATCGATAAAATTTTCTGATAATAACAAATGAAATGCGCTGAGACAGTTCTATTCTTCCCTGAATAAGCGTGGTGTGAGTATTTCCTTCGAAAGGCGGGGAAGAGAAGGATGCGGAAGGCGTTCCGGGCGGAAAACCGTGACATCGTTTTCTGAAGTAAGACTTATGACTTAGTTTTTCGGGATCAACTTACCAATCATAATTTATCATTTAACTAATAAGAAATAAATAGAATTTCGCATAATTTTTTAAAAAGTATCTATTTTTAGAATTGTTTGCTTAAAAATGTGAAAGGCCCTTTGTTATTCTTGTATAACTTATCAACAATAGAATCAAGCATCTTGGCAAGAGATATGACAGAAAAACGCACTGCTCAAAGCAAGCAGTGCGTTTTCTTATAGATATTGCTTTATTCCGTTAAGGTTACTGTTGTTGACGTTGTACTGAAACACAGGTCTTCCGATCGTTCCGTACGCCATTTCTACATTCAGAACCTGTATATCTTCAAGAAACTTTAAGTATTTTCGTATGGATACTTGAGAGATTTCTGTGTGCTTTGCCAAGTCTTCTGTCGTAAAAGATTCATTTTCAAATGACTGGATACTGGACCAGATCAGCTTCAGCGTGCTTTTTGTCAGGCCTTTAGGAAGCTGCACTTTTTCTGTTGCTTCTTTCTTTTGAAAAAGCTCGGCGTCCAGTTCTTTTTGGCTCATGTTGCGATGGGTTGAATACACCTTTTGTTTTCGTCTGTAATCAGACAGAGCCGTTTGGAAACGTTCAAATTCAAACGGTTTGATTAAATAATCAACAGCTCCGTACCGAAGTGTTTTCTTGATTACGTCAAGCTCGCTGGCCGCTGAGATGACAATCACGTCAACCGCTTCATTTTGGGCTCTCAATTCCGTCAGCAGTTCCAGCCCGTTTTTTCCCGGCATATAAATATCAAGCAAAATGAGGTCGATATGGTGCTCGCCTAAAATATGCAGAGCGCTTTGAAAGGAAGAAGCGATGCCTTTCAGCTGAAAGCCATCTATTTGGCTTAAGTATCGTTTATTTAATTCACCCACCATGGGGTCATCTTCAACTATTAGTACATTAATCATGATTTTCCTCCTTCGGTTCGTACGGGATGCGAATACTGAATGTCGTTCCTTCATTCTTTTCGCTTGTGAGGATCATTTGGCCTTTTAAATTTTCGATGCTTTGCTGTGTGAAATAAAGGCCGAATCCCCGGTTTTTGCCCTTTGTTGAATAGCCTTGTTCAAATACTTTGGCTTGGTCTTCTTCAGACATGCCTGCTCCAGTATCGGTAATTTCAATATCAAGTATGCTGTTATGGAAGCGCATGGACATGGTGATTTGTTTTTTCGGCATATCGGCAACGGCGTCTAAGCCATTGTTGATGAGATTTCCGATGATTGTAATAAGTTCATGGATGACAGAAGGGTCTGCCGCGTTCGGGATGACACCGTTGCATTCAATATCAAGATTTGCGCCCTGCTCACGTATAAAGCTTTGCTTTCCGAGCAGAAAACCGGCCAGTACGGAGCTTTTGACATCATTTATAATTTCACTTGTTTCTGATTTTTGCTGTATGGCTATATCTTTAATATAATCTCCAAGATCATCATACTCTTTCAGCTGGACGAGACCTAATATCACATGCAGTTTGTTCATAAATTCATGAGACTGCGCTCTCAGTGCGTTTGCATACATTTTAACACCGGAAAGCTGTTCAGCTAAATGTTTTACCTCGGTCTTGTCGCGGAATGTTGCAATCGCTCCGACAGTTTGTCCTTTCAGCTGGATAGGAACTTCATTAAACACAAGCTCCAGCCCGTTAATGCGGACGTCTCTGTCTTGAAGAGGTTTTTTTGTCTCAATGACCTTTTTCAAGCGGCTTTTCGGCAAGATGTCATCTACATCCTGATCAATGGGATTTGTGTTGATGCCCATTTTGACGAATAGGCGTTTTGCTTCCGCGTTGGCAAGTTTAATTTTGCCATGTTCATCGACAGCGAGTATTCCTTCCTTCGTCGATTCCAGCATCGCGCTCCGTTCTTCAAGCAGAGTCGCAATTTCATAAGGTTCAAGTCCGTACATGATATTTTTCACTGTACGGGCGACGATAACGGCTCCGATCACACCGACGAAGATGCTGACGCAAATAATAAAGTAAAGCGGCCGTAAGCTATGGCTGATCACTTCATCAATTTCATTTACGGTGATGCCGACCGCGACTGCACCGACCTGTTTTCCATTCTCTGCGTAGACAGGGACGAACGCTCTCTGCGATTTCCCGAGCGTGCCAGAGGCTGTGCTGATATGGACATGCCCTTTTAATACCTCGGACTCATCACCGCCCCTGAATTTTTTTCCGATTTTGCTCGGGTCAGGATGAGTTTTGCGGATACCGTTCATATCCATGACGACAACAAATTCCGTGCCGGTAATTTTCTGAACCCGCTTTGTGTAGCTCTGCAGTTCCTTTTGTTTTTTTCCGCTTTCTAAAGCAGCGGCTGTCATCGGCGCCTCAGCTACCATTTCAGCAGTCTGCAGCGCAGTGGCCTTTTCCTGATCTCTAATTCGTTTGGTGGTTTGGGCACCGACTGTAAAAAACGTAATGAGCAATGCGATTAATACAACGATACAAACAAATATGGTGAGTCTGGTTTGCAGTTTTAATGTTTTTTTCATATAAAACTTCCTTACGTTTTATGATTCCTGCGTACTACTTTACTCTCAAAATGCTGCTTTGTGAAGATTTGGGACCGTAATTCGTAAAAAGGAGAAAAAATGGAATAATTTATCTTGTCAATGTGTTTTAAGTCCTCCATAATAAATGAGGTAGATTATAGAAAGGGACTTTTTTATATGAAAAATACTTATTTGACAGGATATTTTCCGCTGATTGCGATCCTGCTTTTTAGTTCGTCCTTATCCATCTCAACTTCACTTTATGCGTTGAAGATGCTGTCTTCATTTGGAATGTATGATGGAATGCTCGATTATTTTTCAGAGAAAGGAATCAGGCTTGCGTTATTTGCTGCCTTTGCACTTTTATATTTTATGGTTCTGTCCGCTCTGAAATTAATTGCAAATACCGTGACCGAGCTGTCATTGCTGTTTTTTGCTAATGATCCGGAAGGGAACAACCTGAAAAAACTCAGAATGGGTTCCATGATTTATTTGGGCGGCGGGATTTTATCCTTTGTGCTCTTGCAAAATGTCATTTGGATTGTGATCTGGTTTGCGGTCGTCACGCTCGCTTACTTTGTGTTTACCGTGTACCGGATTTATTCGACGCTTTCTCTCATGTCATTAGTTGGATTCATTCTATTGGAACTGCTGTTTTGGTTTACCTTTGTTATCGGTATTCTGTTCATATTTATCAAGCTTTATAATAGCATAATGGCTAGCTTACCTGTGTAAGCTAGCCATTTCAGCGTTTAGTGGTCAGATTTGCGCTTCGTGCTCTGTACGCAATAAAACGGCGGCTAGATTCTCAGGTTTCCGCCGTTTCACAACTTCAAAAGTTTTCAATCACGCTGAATAGATGACAAAATCCTAAAACGAAGCCGTTTTAGGATTTTGTCAACAATCTGTGATGGCTAGCTTCCTAGCCATTTTTTATTTACGGTAAAAATCTTTTTTTAATGGAAGGGGAGGGGAGCATACATTCATTTTTTTTGCCAAACCACTTATAGCGGTTTTTGGCAATGAAAGAATAGACCATATCTCTGACAGGCTTCGGCACTGCGAAAAAAAGGACGAAGAGCCGCCATGGGCCTCGCAGATGCCTGAAAACCTTAATGGCTGCAGTTGACTTTGTGTACACTTGGCCGTCTTCAATAAAGACAAAGCTGTCAAACCGATCAGTCGGAAGCCCGCTTTTTTTCAGCAGGCTCTGTCCTGTTTCCGACTGCAGCGATGTGAAAGAAATCAATCCGTCCGGATCACGTTTAATGATAAACTGCACGGCGCCATTGCATAAATTGCAGACACCGTCAAACAGCAAAACGCGATTTGGAATTTGTTCTGAAGTCACTCCATATCCCCTCCGATCCTTTAATAAGCCGCTTGCAGCGTTCCTTTCCAGATGGAAAGCTGAGGGCTGATGCTGTGAAGATATTCAACGCTGGTCGGTGTATCCTTTCCGACCCAGACACCCATTGTATACGTATCAGTCAGGCCGACAAACCACATATCGTGATAATCATTTGATGTTCCGGTTTTACCGCCGATGTAAGGCGCATTGAAATATGCTTTTTTCCCTGTTCCGCTTTTCACAACGGAAGACATCAGTTTTTTCAGCTGCATGTTCGTGCGGACGCTGAATATTTGAGTCGCTTTATCATTCCATTTATAAAGTGTTTTTCCTTTAAGGTCTGTCACCTTTGTAATCGCATGGCTCGGCGTATAGCTTCCGCTGTTTCCGAATGTCGTATAAGCCTTTGTCATCTCAAGAGGCGTCATGCCGTTTGTAAATCCGCCAAGTGCCGCCGGAAGAAGATAGTCACTGTCGACAAGTTTGGCAAAATGATACGGCTCAATATAACTGAATGCCTTTTGGATGCCGACGCGGTCGAGCATTCTAATAGCCGGGGTATTATATGAATTTTTAAACGCCGTATCAAGCGTCACTGTGCCGTAAGTGCGGTTATTGTAGTTTTGCGGACAGTAGTCTTTGCTGCAAAACTTGCTGGCATCAATGGTGCTGCTTGTTGTCGCGCCGGTCTGTTCAATATAAGGGCCGTAATCAAGAAGCGGCTTAATGGATGAACCCGGCTGCCTGTACGCCTGGTAGGCGCGGTTAAAGTCATATTTTTGATAGTTTTTCCCGCCGGATAGAGCGATGATTTGATGCGTCTGGTGATTAATCACAGCCGCTCCGCCCTGTACGTCCGCATACGGGAGCTTGGAATTCATTTGTGCCACAACTTGATTTTGCATGTACGGATCAAGTGCAGTATAAATTTTCACGCCGTCTTTCATCAGCGTGCTGACTCTTGCGGACAGCTCGTTCTCGATCTTTTCTTTTTGTTTTCCTGATGCTTTTTGAAGGCGTTTATCAAAGCCTTCTGATTCAGACACCAGCTGAGTGAATTCATCATTGACGTAGGAAACGTAGTCAGGATATTTGTCTTCTCTTTTTTCAACATCCAGTTTGATTTTTTGTTTTACGGCTTTTTTCAGCTCTTTGTCCGTAATGACCCCGGCATCTTTTAGCCCTTTAAGCAAACGTTCTTGACGGCTTTTCGTGTAGTCAAAATGCTTGAGAGGATCATATAATGTAGGGTTATTAGGTATAGCACAGATAAAAGCCATTTCTCCCACTGTGAGAGATTTCAGCGGTTTGCTGAAATAGAATTCAGCCGCTGAACCGACGCCATAAACACCATTGTTAAAATAAATGGTATTTAAGTAAGCTTCAAGAATTTCATTTTTCGTATATTTTTTCTCCAGCTGATAGGAATACGCGAGCTCTGTCAGCTTGCGGCTGAAGGAGCGTTCGTGGCTCAAATATAAGTTTCTTGAAAGCTGCTGTGTGATGGTGCTGGCACCCTGGTCAATTTTCTTGTCTTTTACGTTAGAAGCAGTAGCCCGCACCATTCCCATAAAGTCAAAGCCTTTATGCTCGTAAAAATGGCGGTCCTCAGATGTTAAGAAAATCTGTTTGACTTCCTCGGGAATCTTGTTAAATGGAACGAGCACACGGTTTTCGTGGTCGCTGACGATTTCCGAGACAAGGGAGCCGTCCCTGTCATACATGTAGCTGTTCTGAACAAGGCTGATATCTTTCAGATTAATATTTTTATCAAGCACCTGATCCAGGGACTTCATTTGTTTTACTTCTTTTCCGGAAGCGATAACTGTAAATGCAAACAATGGGATTATGCAAAGGAGCAAAATCCATCCGATTATTTTTCGTAACATGGTCACTCTCTTTTCTCCTAAATTCTAGCCATATCGTACCATTCTTTTGAGATTACGAGAAGGTTAAATTTAGAAGATTCCTTAGTTTTTTCTCGGAATCAGCTTGCTTTGGCATAAGAATCTTTCCGAAGTTTCTGCATGATCCAAAGCATGCAGGCGCCGGCGAAAAAGAGAAACGCCGTGACGTAAAAGGTGGCCGAAATGGTAAAATGGCTCGATATGATTCCGCCGAGCAGAGGCCCGAGCACGTTTCCTAAAAAGCGAAAGCTGACATTGTAGCCGAGAACTTCACCTTGAATGCTGCCGGGAGCCTGAACGCGGATCGCTGCCGTAATGCATGGCAGCAAACCGCCCATTGCCATTCCGAATAAAAATCTGAAAACAAGGAGCACGCTGAGTGAGGACGCGAGCGCCTGCGGAATAAAAAAGAAAGAGGCGGCGAGCAAAAGTCCGATTAAAATGCGGCGGTGGCCGTAGCGGTCGCCCAGATCACCCCATTTTCTAGCCAGCAGCAAACTTCCGAGCCCCGTTGCTGAAAATGCCATGCCGGAGAAAAAGGCAAGATTGACAGGTCCGTGCAGCTCATTTACATATAAAGCGAGCAGGGGCTGGATACTGAAATTGCCTGTTTGAATCAGCATGGTTAACAGCATCATGACCCACAGCGCCGGCTGGTGAAAAATATAGGAGAGCACTTCTTTTCTTGAGTAAGACGTACGTTTGGCTGTTTTCTCTGCAAGAGGCTTTTCTTTGACACCAAATAACACGAGAAGAACAGACGAGAAAATCACAAAGGATGTGATAAAAAAGGTATACGTAAAGCCGAAATGATCAGCAAGCATGCCTCCCAAAAGCGGGCCGAACAAGCTTCCGGACACTTGCCCCATTTGCAGCGTGCCGAGTGTTTTGCCGGCTGAGCTCTTCGGAGTCTGTGCCGAAATCATCGCAAGAGATGTCGGGATGAATCCGGTTACAAGACCCATTGCCATACGCAGAAAAAACAATTGGTACACCGATGTAACAAAGCCCATGAAGAAAATGCTGAGGGCAATGCCCGTTCCGGTTGCCATAAGGATTTTCTTGTATCCGCGTTTGTCTCCGAACCGTCCCCAAAACGGGGATACCAAAAACGCCATGAGAAATGTAATGCCGAACACATAGCCGCTCCACCTTTGCACAAAGCCGTTTGAAAAAGAGCTGAGCGTCTCAATGTATAAGGAGAGAAAAGGAACGATCATCGTTGTGCTAGCGGAGACAAAAAAGTTCGCCAGCCACACAATGACAAAGTTTTTCTTACGGATAGAAATAACATCACCTTCTTATTATTTCGGGTTCCTTACTAATTATAAAGAAACGATTCACAATTTAAAAGAAACGAAGCGGCTGGGAAAATTCATTATTTTTAGAAAATGAAGAAATGTCGAGAAGGGGAATTGATATACTATAAAGATAGCATTTTCTGATCGGAGGAAAGGCAGGTGTAAAAAGGTGACGACAAACAGCTTACTCATTATTGATTTCGAATTTACAATGCCCGATGGAAAGTACAGTCCTCAAAACTTCTTCCCGGAAATCATTGAAGCCGGAATTGTAAAGTCGATTGATGATGAAGTGGTTGAGACGTTTTCTAGCTATGTTAGACCGAAAAAGTTCCCGAAGCTTACGAAACGCTGCAAATCATTTTTAAAAATAACCCAAAAACAGGTAGACGAAGGAATGAGATTCGAGGATTTCATCCGTAAACTAAACGAGCTGGATCCTGAGAAAAACAGCACAATTATTACGTGGGGAAACATGGATATGAAAGTGCTGAAGCAAAACTGTATGTTTAACCATATCCCTTTCCCGTTTAAGGGAGAAATGAGAGATTTATCGCTTGAATACAAAAACTTTTTTGGAGACCGGACATTGACGGGTTTATGGAAAGCTGCCGAAGAGTATGGAGATTCCGGAACCGGCACCCATCATAAAGCGCTTGATGATGCTCTTACAGCATATAAACTTTTTAAGCTTGTTGAGCAGGATAAGCAGTATCTCGAAAAGCCAAAACCGCCCACAATCGGCGAGAGAATCGATTTAACCGAACTGTTGAAGCGCGCGACGTAAAAAACCCAATCTTTTGTCAGACTGGGTTATGGCCGGTTAAAATATTCTTTTTCTAAAATGTTCAGATTATGAAGGGAGCGCTTTGCCCACTCCGAACCATCCTCATTCAATTTGGCTCTCAGCTGTGCTGCCGCCTCCCGCAGAGATTTTGTATAATCCGGCACTTCACCATCATAAGGCTTCACCATATGGTGGGGGATATTGGTCTGTTCACCATATGCAAGCGCTTTTCTCTCATGAAAAAATGGCACATCCGCCTGTTTTGGATGATGAAGGTCTCCTTGAGCGGGATGGGTAAGAACCGCTTTCACTTTCACTAAATAGTGCTGCGGCCTGCAAGCCGTGATTTCTCCTATGTATACACCTGTTTTGTAAAATCCTTTAACGATAGAGCCTGTCTCAAACGTGCTCATCTGTCATCACCTCGCATTTATTCTATTAAAGTTCCAATCGATTTGCTAGTGAGGAAGATCAGCGGGAAGCTTAATGGTCACCGTAGTGCCTTTTTGGAAGCTGCTGTTAAATGAAATGGTCCCGTGATGATGTTCAATAATGGAAAAGGTTACGGTGAGGCCGAGTCCCGTTCCGTTCGTTTTTAAGGAATAATAAGGTTCGCCGAGTTTTTGCATTTGATGGTCTGTCATCCCGACCCCATTGTCTGTGATGTTAATCATGATCGTATGGCCGTTTCTTTTGGCTGATATGTGGATCATCCCCTTCCCGTGAGGAACCGCTTCAATACTGTTTTTCATCAGGTTGATGACAGCCTGCTTCAGCTTTGTTGCGTCTCCGTATATCAAAAGGTCCGGTTCTGTTTCAGCCTCGACGGTTACTGACTTGTAATTGGCGTACGACACCATAAGGGAGCTTGTCTCTTTGATAAGGGCAGATAGGTCAAAAACCTCTTTTTCGTATAATTGCTGTTTGGCCATATCGAGATAGTTTGTAATAATGCCTTGCGCCCGGTCAAGCTCTGACAGTACAAGCTTTTTGTAATCTGCACTCGACTTGTTTTGTAAGGTTTCGTCATTAAAAAGCAGCTGGACAAACCCGCGGACAACTGTCAGCGGATTCCTGACCTCATGGGCGACGCTCGCTGCCAGTTCACTCACAATCGTCATTTTTTCAGAATGGATAAGCTGTGAACGCAGGGCGATATTTTCGGCGATGCTTTCGATAATATAGATGCTTAATAGAAGAACACTGGAGCGGAAAAGCCCTGACACTGTCGCTTCGTAAACGAAGATTCCTGATTTTTGAAAATTTAAAATATTCAAGGCGGAAAGAATCCAGCTTGAGGCGAAAAATAGGAAAATCTCCACGCAGCTGATCAATAAAGACAGCAGCAGTTTTTTCGCTTTGGACATGAATGGCCATTTTTTCTGAAATAAGATTGGGATAATGATAAGAAAAGGCAGCAAAGTGAAAACAAACATTGCGGAAGGTTCGTAAAAAAGCAGTTCAAAACATAGGACAGATGCGGCGACTGTAAGTCCGGAAGCGGTACTAATGTAAAATAAACAAATGATAACGGGAATCATCTGAAGGCCGTATTGTATGTAGTCCATTTCATGAATCGGGAAAATAATGCATAAAACGGAGGCGCCGCAGGCGAAGAGCGTGACCAAACCGCTGTTTATTTTTGGCACAAGAATCGCAGGTTTTCCAAGCCAAAACACTTGGTAAAGAAGAATAGGAAACAAAATAAAGCAGATGTGCAGAAGATAGTCTTTTAGAATTTCCATTCGTGTGAAATCCTTTCGTATAAAATATGAATCTATTATAACACTAAATATTAGAAGTAAAATATAAAATTCCTTTATTAAGAACGCCTTTACAAATGAAGACGTAAAGGCGTTTACAGCTATATTTACGATAATGCGGCTTTGATGCGGCGCAGGCCGTCCTGCAGGGTTGCAAGAGAGCATCCCGCGTTCAGGCGCATAAATCCTTCTCCGCCAGGTCCGTATTTCGTCCCGGGCTCTAAAATAACTTTTCCTTTTTTTAGCATTCTTTGCTGAAGCTCTGCATCGGACAAGCCGTAAGCGCTGAAGTCGAGCCAAATCAAGTATGATGCATCCGGCTTCATCATTTTGACCTTTGGCAGCTCATTGCTCAAAAAGGCTTCCGCTTCGTTCATGTTTTTCTCAATGTAAGTGATCAATTCATCAAGCCACGGTCCCCCTTTTGAATACGCGGCTTCGATTGCAGTGACGGCAAACGCGTTCAGTCCGCCTAAACCATTTCGCTGAAGGCTTGCGGAAAACTTGGCGCGCTTCAGGCGATCCGGAATAATGATCGCTGAAGCCTGCAATCCGGCGATATTAAATGTTTTGCTTGGAGCAGCACATGTCACAGAAATATCAGCGAAATCGTCAGAGAGCGAAGCGAACGGCGTGTGTTTGTGTCCGCACAGCATTAAATCGGAATGGATTTCATCCGATACAACTGTGACGCCATGCTCAAGGCACAATTCGCCTAGCTTCAGTAAATCTTCTCGGCTCCATGAACGCCCAGAAGGGTTATGAGGATTGCATAAAATAAACAATGTAACGCTTGGGTCACTAAGCTTCGTCTCCAAATCCTCAAAATCCATTGCATATGCGCCGTCTTTTTCTAGCAGCGGATTATGTAAAATGTGTCGGCCGTTTTTCTCCACCATATGGTAAAAAGGCGTATAAACTGGAGGCTGAACAACTACTTGATCGCCCGGCTCCGTAAAAGCTTGTACCGCCATGCTCAAAGCCGTTACAACGCCGGGGCTGAATGTGATGCTTTCCGGATTCACCTTCCAGCCGTGCCTGTTTTGCATCCATCCGCACACAGCATCCCTCGTTTTTTGATCTGGAGTTGTATAACCAAAAATACCGTGGTCAAGACGCTCTTTTAACGCTTCAGTTATCGCTTCTGGGGCGCGAAAATCCATATCCGCCACCCACATCGGGAGTGCGTCTGTCACGCCAAATAATTCGCCTGTTTTGTCCCATTTGACAGATTGGGTGCCAAGGCGTTCTTCTCGTTTATCAAAGTTCATTCTGTTACCCCCTCATGTATGTTTATTCTTCTAAGCTTCACTATGATAAGATAGAACTGCAAATTTTATTATAAGCGGTGATGAATATGGAAGAAAGTCAAGCGGTCAGGGAAATGATTAAGATCATTGCCAAATGGGACCCGTTTAAATATGGAGAAGAGTTTTACGAAACGGAGGCTGTTGATGTCGTGCAGGCAGTCTATGATGAAGACGATCCCGACGTGCTGGCGAAAAGCATTCAGCATATATTTGAAACTTCTTTTGAACAAACGCTGCCGATCGCCAGCTGCCGGGAAGTGGCTGGCCAGCTTTTATTCATTAAAAACAGCAGCTCCTGCACGCCTTAAAAAAACCGGTTGAGCACCGGTTTTTTTAATTGATAAAATCAGCAATGTGTTCAGAAACAAGTTCAGGCCGTTCTTCAGGCACCAGATGTCCGGTCTGGCCAAGTGAGTACAGCACGGAATTAGGCAAATCTGCGTGCAGCCGTTTACCGATCTCCATTGGGACAATTCGATCCTCCTCGCCCCAAATCAATAATGCAGGCTTGTTCATTCTCTTCAATTGTTCGGGTTCTAAATCGCCTTCTCTATGGCGGATAAACCTTGTCATGGCTTTGAAAATCTGCTCGTCCTGAAACGGTCTGCCATAGCCGTCAATCATCTCCTCATCAATCAGCGATTTGTCATGCACCACATTTAATAAATTTTTCATCACGCCTTCTTTCGAGAGCCAGCGTTTGATATAAAGATGAAAATAAGGGATATGGGTCCCGAAAATGATCGTCGGGTGTGAACGTTTTAAATACCCTGAACTGCAAAGCAGCACAACCTTTGAAAAAAGCTCAGGTTTTTGGAGAGCAGCAGACAGCGATATCTGTCCGCCCATAGAATGCCCGACAAGCACAGCCTGTTTCACTTGCAAGTGCTCCAAAATCCCAATGACAAGCTTAGCAAGGTTTTGATAGGTATAGATAAACGTTCTTGATTTTTCAGATTGGCCGAAAGGAGGCAAATCAAGCGCGATGATGTCGTACTTGTCCCGAAGGAGAGGAATTACTTTTCTGAAGCTGAATGCAGATGATAAAAAACCGTGTACGCAGACCAGCGTTTGCCTGCCGGGATTTTGATAATGTTCGTAGTATACATTGACTCCATCGACCGTAAACCGCCTTATTGGTGAAACCGCCTCCATTCTGTGTCACTCCCTTTTTTTGATGGTTGTATTATGCCCTGAAATTGTAAATTCTAGCGGAAGTTTCTCCTCGTTTTTTCTTAGCATTCGTCAAAAAACGTGATATAATGTCATGAGATTTCTTGACATTGCAAAGGTGTGAATCAAATGAAATTGACAGAAAAAGAAACAGAAATATTAGAAATTTTAGACGAAAACAGCCGCGCCGATTTAGAAACAATCGCAAAGATGGCGGGCATCCCTGTAAATGAAGTAAAAACAATTATTGACAAACTGGAGAAAGAAAAGGTTATTATCGATTATTCCGCTATGATTGATTGGCGAAAAGTCGACGGACATGAGGGCGTTACGGCCATGATCGACGTCAAAGTAACGCCGAAGCGGGGCGTCGGTTTCGATGAAGTGGCGGAACGGATTTACCGATTCCAAGAGGTTGAATCAGTTTACCTGATGTCAGGCGTATACGATTTGTCTGTCGTGATTCGCGGCAATTCGATGTCTGACGTAGCGCGTTTTGTCTCGGATAAACTCTCAACGCTTGATTCAGTTGTATCTACGACAACCCATTTTATCCTGAAAAAATACAAGCATGACGGCAAAGTGTTTGAAACAGGAGACGACGACAAAAGAATCGTGGTGTCACCGTAAATGACTTCGTATTTATCAGACTATGTACAACAAATAAAACCATCCGGCATCCGCAAATTCTTTGATTTGGCGGCAACGATGGAAGGCGTCATTTCTTTAGGCGTCGGCGAGCCTGATTTTGTTACCGCGTGGAATGTCCGCGAAGCAAGCATTCTCTCTCTTGAACAAGGATATACGTCATACACGGCCAATGCGGGTTTATACTCATTGCGGGAGGAAATCAGCCGTTATTTGAGCAACAGGTTTGATCTTAGCTACTCGCCAGATAATGAGCTGATTGTGACAGTGGGGGCAAGTCAGGCTTTGGATATTGCGATCCGCGCCATTGTGAATCCAGGTGAGGAAGTCATCATTCCTGAGCCGTGTTTTGTGGCGTACGATGCGCTTGTTTCTTTGGCAGGCGGTATCCCGGTTCACGTTCATACAACGGCAGACAAAGGATTTAAAGCAACGGCTGCTGATTTTGAAGCGGCAGTCACTGAAAAAACAAAGGCCATTCTCATCTGCTCACCATCGAATCCGACAGGTTCGGTTTATTCGAAGGAAGAGCTGAATGAGATTGCTGAATTTGCCAAAAAACATGATGTCATCGTTTTAGCCGACGAGATCTACGCGGAGCTGACATATGATGAGGAATTTACAAGTATAGCGGCATTACCGGGAATGAAGGAACGGACGGTAGTCATCTCAGGCTTTTCAAAAGCATTTGCAATGACGGGCTGGAGGCTCGGTTTTGCCGCGGCACCATCCTTGCTTCGGGATGCCATGCTTAAAATTCATCAGTATGCGATGATGTGTGCGCCCGCAATGGCGCAGTTTGCCGCCCTTGAAGGCCTGAAGAACGGCATGGAAGACGTAGAAAAAATGAAAAAAAGCTATCGAAGAAGACGGAATCTGTTTGTAGAATCGCTCAATGAAATCGGCCTCAGCTGTCATCATCCGGGCGGCGCTTTCTATGCTTTTCCATCTATTAAAAGTACGGGAATGAGTTCAGAACAGTTTGCCGAGGAGCTTCTGACGCAGGAAAAAGTGGCAGTTGTTCCTGGAAGTGTGTTTGGTCCGAGCGGTGAGGGATATATCCGTTGTTCATATGCAACCTCGATTGAACAGCTTCAAGAAGCGTTAGTCAGAATGAAACGCTTCCTGCACAAAACAACATAAAAAAAGATACGAACCTTTTGTTCGCATCCAATAAAAGGGGGGAATACTAGAAAGCCTTTGGTATTTTCAGTTTACCCCCTTTTTGCTGTGCATAAACCTGATTTTTTATAAAAAAGTTTTCTTTGCGGAAATAAGACATGTGTGATATAATTTTAAATTGCGTATAAACAGATATTTAATTTAACTTAGGAGTTGTTATGAATGGCAGCAAAATTTGAAGTGGGCAGTGTTTACACTGGTAAAGTTACAGGATTACAAGCGTATGGTGCGTTTGTTGCATTAGATGAAGAAACTCAAGGTTTAGTACACATTTCTGAAGTGACTCACGGTTTCGTAAAAGATATCAACGAGCACCTTTCAGTTGGCGACGAAGTACAAGTAAAAGTACTTGCTGTTGATGAAGAAAAAGGCAAAATCAGCCTTTCAATTCGTGCGACACAAGCTGCGCCTGAGAAAAAAGAAAGCAAACCAAGAAAACCTAAAGCTGCTCAAGTAAGCGAAGAAGCTTCTACACCACAAGGTTTCAACACATTAAAAGATAAGCTTGAAGAGTGGATCGAAATGTCCAACCGCAAAGACCTTATCAAAAAATAAGCATGAAAAAAAGCACCGGACAGGAATGTTCGGTGCTTTTGATTTCATGCAAAATCCTATTTCAGCGTGATTGATATCCTATCGCATTTCAGGATTTGCTGCTTCTTCACGTGATCTTTCCTCGTTTGGCTTAAATAGCAGACCGAGGTTGATTAAGCCGGCGATTCCGACAAGTCCGTAAATGATTCGGGAAAGAGCTGACCCTTGGCCGCCGAAGATAGCCGCTACTAAGTCAAATTGGAAAAATCCGATCAGTCCCCAGTTAATGGCGCCAATGATGGTTAATACAAGACAAATTCTTTGAATGGTACTCATGTTTTGCAACCTCCTCCATGAATTATTAAAACAGTTATAGATTGTGACATATTGGAGAATCTATACATGCATTCTCCATATGAGGGAAGCTGGCCTGCCCTCGCTTATATCTGCTTCTTTCCCAGCGACTTGCAAAATAAAACCATCTGGTATGCTGATCGGTGAGAGCTGATTGCTTTACATGTGGTGAGGACATTCTGCATAATAAAAAATCTAAGGAGGAGATGTCATGCAAAACTTTACATACTGGAATCCGACCAAATTAATTTTCGGGCGCGGCGAAGTGGAAAGACTTCCGGAGGAACTCAAACCTTACGGAAAAAACGTATTGCTTGTGTACGGAGGCGGCAGCATTAAACGCAGCGGCCTGTATGATCAAGTGATTGAACAGCTGAATAAAGCCGGAGCGACCGTGCATGAATTAGCAGGTGTGGAACCGAATCCTCGTGTGTCGACTGTTAATAAAGGTGTTGCCATCTGTAAAGAACAAAACATTGATTTCTTGCTGGCTGTCGGAGGCGGAAGTGTAATCGACTGTACAAAAGCGATTGCCGCAGGAGCGAAGTATGATGGTGATGCGTGGGATATCGTTACGAAAAAGCATCAGCCAAAAGATGCTTTGCCATTCGGAACGGTATTGACTCTCGCTGCAACTGGTTCAGAAATGAACTCAGGATCTGTTATTACAAACTGGGAAACAAAAGAAAAATACGGCTGGGGCAGCCCGCTCGTATTCCCTAAATTCTCGATTCTTGATCCGGTGAATACATTCACCGTACCTAAAAACCACACGATCTACGGGATGGTTGACATGATGAGCCACGTATTCGAACAATACTTCCATCATGTATCAAACACGCCGTATCAGGACCGCATGTGTGAATCACTTTTGCGTACAGTCATTGAAACAGCGCCTAAGCTGATCAATGATCTCGAAAATTACGAATTGCGTGAGACGATCCTGTACACAGGAACAATCGCATTAAACGGCATGCTTTCTATGGGGGCAAGAGGGGATTGGGCTACTCATAATATTGAACATGCAGTATCAGCCGTTTATGATATTCCGCATGCCGGCGGACTGGCAATTTTGTTCCCGAACTGGATGAGACACACATTGTCTGAAAACCCTGCCCGCATGAAACAGCTTGCAGTTCGCGTGTTTGATGTTGAAGAAGCAGGTAAAACGGATGAAGAAATTGCCCTTGAAGGTATCGATAAGCTGTCCGCATTCTGGACAAGCCTTGGCGCTCCGAACCGTCTTGCTGATTATGATATTAATGATGAGCAGCTTGACACAATTGCTGACAAGGCAATGGCTAACGGTACATTCGGCCAATTTAAATCACTCAACAAAGAAGATGTGCTGTCAATTTTGAAAGCATCACTATAAAAAAGGGGAAATAGCCGTTTGGCTGCTTCCCTTTTTCTTTTTGTCAACTTATGTTACAATGGAAAATCTGTTTTTCACCAGCATCATTTGGAGGTTTTACTATGGAAAATTTCACTTATTATAATCCGACAAAGCTGATTTTTGGAAAAGGTCAGCTTGAACAATTAAGAAAAGAATTCAAACGATACGTCAAAAATGTACTGCTTGTTTACGGGGGCGGCAGCATTAAACGCAACGGCCTTTATGATCAAGTCACAGGCATTTTAAAAGAAGAGGGCGCTGTTGTTCATGAGCTGTCAGGTGTAGAGCCGAACCCGCGTCTTGCAACAGTGGAAAAAGGCATAGGCCTTTGCAGAGAGCATGACATTGATTTTCTGCTTGCTGTCGGCGGAGGCAGTGTGATTGACTGTACAAAGGCAATCGCAGCTGGCGTCAAATACGATGGCGACGCTTGGGATATTTTCAGCAAAAAAGTAACAGCGGAGGATGCGCTGCCGTTTGGCACTGTTTTAACGCTTGCTGCAACAGGCTCTGAAATGAACCCTGATTCCGTGATTACAAACTGGGAAACAAACGAGAAATTTGTATGGGGCAGCAATGTCACTCATCCGCGTTTCTCTATTTTAGACCCTGAAAATACGTTCACGGTTCCGGAAAATCAAACAGTATACGGCATGGTTGACATGATGAGCCACGTATTCGAACAATACTTCCATAATGTTGAAAATACGCCGCTTCAGGATAGAATGTGCTTTGCTGTTTTGCAGACGGTCATCGAAACAGCTCCTAAGCTTCTTGAAGATCTGGAAAACTACGAGCTTCGTGAAACGATTTTGTATGCTGGTACAATCGCTTTAAACGGCACGCTCCAAATGGGCTACTTTGGTGACTGGGCTTCTCATACAATGGAACACGCCGTTTCAGCTGTGTATGATATTCCGCACGCGGGCGGTTTGGCGATACTGTTCCCGAACTGGATGAGATATACTCTTGATACAAATGTAGGCCGCTTCAAAAACCTCATGCTCAACATGTTTGACATTGATACTGAAGGCAAAACAGATAAAGAAATTGCGCTTGAAGGAATCGATAAACTATCTGCGTTCTGGACAAGCCTCGGTGCGCCTTCTCGTCTTGCTGATTACAATATTGGAGAAGAAAAACTTGAGCTGATTGCTGATATCGCAGCCAAGGAAATGGAACACGGCGGCTTCGGCAACTTCCAAAAACTGAACAAAGATGACGTGCTTGCCATCCTTCGCGCGTCTCTATAAACTCAAAGGGCGGAATCCAGTCATTCCGCCCTTTCTTCTTGACTTGATTTCACAGATAAGTTCATATAAAGTGAAAGATGAAAACATTATACCGTTATGGAGGGACAAGCAATGACGCATGTACGCTTTGACTACTCAAAAGCGTTGACTTTCTTCAACGAACATGAACTTACATATCTGCGGGACTTTGTAAAAACAGCACACCATAATATCCATGAAAAAACAGGCGCGGGCAGCGATTTTCTAGGCTGGGTGGACCTCCCTGAACATTATGATAAAGAAGAATTCGCGCGCATCAAAAAAAGCGCGGAAAAAATCAAATCTGACTCTGATGTCTTGCTTGTTGTCGGCATTGGCGGTTCTTATCTTGGAGCGCGGGCAGCGATTGAAGCGCTGAATCACGCGTTTTATAACACTTTGCCAAAAGCAAAACGCGGCAATCCGCAAGTCATTTTTATCGGGAACAACATCAGTTCATCTTATATGAGAGACGTCATGGATCTTCTTGAAGATGTTGACTTCTCTATTAATGTGATTTCTAAATCAGGTACGACAACTGAACCTGCAATCGCTTTCCGTATTTTCCGCAAGCTTCTTGAAGAGAAATACGGTAAAGAAGAAGCGAAAGCGCGGATTTATGCAACAACTGATAAAGAGCGCGGCGCATTAAAAACGCTTTCTAACGAAGAAGGCTTCGAATCATTTGTTATTCCTGACGATGTCGGCGGCCGTTATTCAGTTTTAACAGCTGTAGGTCTCTTGCCGATTGCTGTCAGCGGCGTCAACATTGATGACATGATGAAAGGCGCCCTGGATGCGAGCAAAGATTTTGCAACATCTGAACTGGAAGATAACCCAGCATACCAATATGCGGTTGTTCGCAATGTCCTTTATAATAAGGGCAAAACAATTGAAATGCTCATCAACTACGAACCGGCGCTTCAATACTTTGCGGAATGGTGGAAGCAGCTGTTCGGAGAAAGCGAAGGGAAAGATGAGAAGGGCATTTATCCTTCTTCAGCGAACTATTCAACAGACCTTCATTCTTTAGGCCAGTATGTACAAGAAGGCCGCAGAGATTTATTCGAAACGGTCCTGAACGTAGAGAAACCTAAACATGAACTGACAATTGAGGAAGCGGATAACGATCTTGACGGCTTGAACTATTTAGCCGGTAAAACTGTTGATTTCGTTAATAAGAAAGCATTCCAAGGCACGATGCTTGCCCATACAGACGGAAATGTTCCGAACTTAATCGTTAACATTCCTGAGCTGAATGCATATACTTTTGGATACCTTGTATATTTCTTCGAAAAAGCCTGCGCGATGAGCGGTTACCTCCTTGGCGTCAATCCGTTTGACCAGCCTGGTGTAGAAGCGTATAAAGTCAATATGTTTGCGTTACTCGGCAAACCTGGCTTTGAAGAGAAAAAAGCAGAGCTTGAAAAACGTCTGGAAGATTAATGTGAGAAAGCTGACTGGCATTTGCCGGTCGGCTTTTTATAAAATCAGAAAGGTGCTGATGTTCATGAAACAATTGGTTAAACATCTCATCATTGCCGGTTTTTCTGCAGCTATTTTAAGTTTCCTTATCTCCTTTGATGCCGTGTATACAGAGTTTTCTTCAAGCTTTGGCGGCACGCTGTCACATTTTTTCATCCACGCCTTTCTTCTCATTGGTTTGCCGCTTGCCCTTTTTACCGATGCGGTACATCGGATTTTGCATTTAAAACGAACCCATACTCTTTTCACTAAATTAGGACTCTATGCAACGGTTGTTTATGTGTCTTGGGATTCAGCTGTATGGCTTGCAGCGGCAATGACTGTTTACTTCTTAATTGAATGCGCTTTCTTTTCTGTTGGCCGCGCGAAAGAAACAACGATTTCCATGTAGGCGCCTCTGAATGAAGTCTTGTTCGGCGGGACAGGATAAGTGAAAAAAGGGGCATTCTGATGATACCAATACCTTCCGCGATAGATGGGCAGTCTTTTCTGCTTCAAGAACTGGAACAAGTGATGAAGCCGCTCGGTTATGTGATAAACGGCGGCTGGGAATACGATCATGGCTACTTTGATTATAAAATTGATGATAGAGACGGCTATTTATTTTTAAGAATTCCCGTCAATGCGGTACAGGGCAGTCTCGATGAACGAGGGGCGGCCGTCCGGATCGGAACGCCGTTTATGCTGAGACAGGTGTTTCAGGCGGATGTTGACGATCACGCCGAGGGAGGGCCTTTCCAATCACTGTTTAATCAATTTTCCGAACCGGAAAGGCGGGACGCGGAAATTGATCCGGCATTTTTGGATATCGGCGCCTCTCTCGTGAAAGAATTGGAGGATGTTCTGTTACACTAGATGGCAAGGAATTGATCTGTTTCGAGCACCTTGTATGTAAGAGGAGGGGAAATCATCGGCCCCTCCTCTTTTTGTACGCCTATAATTGTTGTGTTGTGATCAAGGAAATAGAGAACACAGGTTTTGTAAGCCGCTCCCTTTAGTTCGTCAGGAACAGCAAGAAGCTCCACATGCTGATCAAGTGTCAGCTTGATTCCGTTCTGCTGTTTAGACGGCCGTAACTTGACTTGGTAATGCTGCAGCATCGCCCGGCTGATAAATTCTGAAGTTCCGATGATTTGGTTTGCACCTGCCCGCTCCGCATTGGTGACAAAACGGTCAGTCAAAATCTCGACGATGCAGTAAGCAAGGGGATTAAGCCCTTTAACAGATAAAAGAGTAAGCACTGACAGCATATCAGCATCAGTTTCACTTTTATACTGATCGGCAGTAATCATCACTGATTCCGCTTCAGTAATATTGGCCCGTTTCAGTGTCCCATCATCGGCAGCGTGCCCGCGTATGAAATGAACGTTTTCAATAAGCGGGCCTTCTGTTAAGGATTCATCGATTAGTACGACCGTTTTGGAAGGGGCGGCAAGCTGAAGGTCCTTCAAAAGCCGGTTTGTTTTTTCATTCCACCCGATCAGAATGATGTGGTCCCGGCCTTTGTAAGCAACTTTTCCTTCGATGTAGCGATGCTGTCTGCTGAATGCGGCCGCTGATAACGTAGCGAAATATGCTGTGACAAAGCTTGCTCCGCTCAAAATCAGCAGTATTCCGGCTGCCTGTCCCAGCGGCGTGTGCGGCACATAGTCTCCATAACCGACTGTCGAAACCGTAACGACAGCCCACCAAATGCCTTCGAATACCGAAGTGAACTGCTTAGGCTCAAGTATATAAATGATTTGGCCGAACAAAAGAATCAGACATAAAATAATAACCCCGATTCGGATAAATAACGGCCACCTGAGCCATGAAATAAATATCCGATTTGATTTCATTCTTTTTCTCCTTCTTCAGATACTGAGATGGATAAAATCTGTTTAATAATTGTATTTAATTTTTCATTTAGCTTTTCCTGGCCGTACTTATCTCGGGCCTGCTTCATTAACTCGGCTGTATCATCATCAAGCTGAATAAGCGGTTCATCAATTTCCGATTCATTATACAGCTGGATAAACGCGTCCAGTCCTTCATTCATTCGGTCGATTGCTGTGCTCAGCTGTTCCTTTTCCTCACTCGTCACTTTCATAGCTTCCATCACACCCGTGCTTTTTTCTAACAGTATGTCCCACTTCCGGTGATGTTTTTCAAAAAATGTACAAAACATATAAAACCGGATTTCTCCATAAACTAAAACAAAAAGGATGAAAAAGATGACGATCTTTCAAAGAACGATCGTGGTTTTGATCGGTACACAGCTGGCGGCATCCGCGGTGATTTTGTTTATTTTCGATTTGAATTCATATAATCACTTTTCCGGCAGCTTCTCCTGGTTTTATTTTCTGAAAGAACTGGCCGGCGGTTTCGCCTTTTATTTGTTTTCAGCAGGCCTGTTCTTTTTGCTGATTGGATTCTGTGCTCCAAGCCGGAAGAAAAAGCGCATTTCTGTACACGGGAAAGAAAACTCATTAAAATAATCGTAATAGAGAAATGATCATGGAAAAAGGATGATGAAAAAATGCTGTTTATATTTTTAACAATAGCCGCATTGGGATTGTCGTTTTGGGCACAATTTAAAGTAAAGAGCAACTTTGAAAAATATTCAAAAGTGGAAGCCTCAAGCGGACGTACAGGGGCAGAAACGGCAAGACGGATTTTAGATATAAACGGTCTTTACGACGTGCCGGTCGAACCGGTAAGAGGCACTTTAACAGACCATTACGACCCGACAAGACGGGTGGTGCGTTTATCTGAGCCGGTCTATTACGGCCGCTCAATTTCCGCCATATCCGTAGCTTCCCATGAAGTCGGACATGCCTTGCAGCATCAGGAGTCATATGGTGCGCTTGTGCTGAGACATAAAATCTTCCCAGTCGTGAATTTTGCATCAGGTGTAGCTCCTTTGCTTTTCTTAGGAGGCATGCTTCTCGGCAGCCTGAATTTGATCGGGCTTGGCATCATACTGTTTTCAGCGGCAGTCTTTTTCCAGCTGATTACATTGCCTGTCGAATTCAATGCAAGTTCACGCGCCAAGCAGATTATTGTGTCAGAAGGATTCATCCGAAACAATGAAGAAAATGGGGTAAATAAAGTGCTGAGCGCTGCTGCCTTAACGTATGTGGCCGCCGCCCTGGTTTCCCTGTTTGAACTACTTCGTTTTGTGATGATTTTCTTAAACGGTCGTGATGAGAATTAACGTTAAGGAGGTGGTCCCTTACCATTTATGGTAAGGGCTTTTTTTGCTTATTTTACAATTGATCGCCATTTTTGTTTTGATTGGCATTACGGCTGTTTTCGTTGCAGCGGAATTTGCGATCGTCAAAATCAGAGGTTCAAAAATCAATCAGCTCATCGAAAGCGGTGACAGCCGAGCACTAGCCGCACATAAAATCATCTCCAATCTTGACGAGTATTTATCAGCCTGCCAGCTCGGGATTACGATTACAGCCCTCGGCCTTGGATGGCTTGGTGAACCTACATTTGAACGTTTTCTTCATCCCTTATTTACAATGACAGGCATGCCGGAACCATTTAACCACATTGTCACATTTGTAGTTGCATTTATCATCGTCACTTTTTTGCATGTGGTGATGGGGGAGCTTGCCCCAAAAACGGTTTCTATTCAAAAAGCTGAAGCTGTAAGCTTATGGATTGCAAAGCCGCTGATCTGGTTTTATAAAATCACGTACCCGTTTATTAAAGCATTAAACGGCTCTGCAAGCTTTCTTGTGAAATTGTTTGGCTTTCATTCAGTAAAGGAGCATGAGGTTGTCATCAGCGAAGAGGAACTAAGGCTGATCCTTTCTGAAAGCTATGAAAAGGGAGAAATCAATCAGTCTGAATTCCGCTATGTAAATAAGATTTTTGAATTTGACAACCGGGTAGCGAGAGAGATTATGATTCCGCGGACAGAAATTGCGGTTATCTCTCTGGAGCAGTCGCTTGAAGAGGCAATTCATCACATCATTAATGAACGGTATACACGCTACCCTGTCATCAAAGATGACAAGGATCATATTTTAGGGATCATCAACAGCAAAGATATGTTTAAAGCTTATTTTCTCGGCCAGCCGATAAAGCTGGAGCAAATCATGAGGCCCGTTATCAGGGTCATTGAAAGTATTCCTGTTCAACAGCTTTTAATCCGCATGCAGAAGGAGCGGATTCACATGGCGATTCTCGTAGATGAATACGGGGGAACGGCAGGGCTTGTCACTGTAGAGGATATTATAGAGGAAATCGTCGGGGAAATCCGCGATGAGTATGATCAGGATGAAACACCGCACATCCTGAAAAAGGGCGAGCACCATTATGTGATGGATGGAAAAGCGCTAATAGACGAAGTGAATGACCTTCTCGACATTGCGATTGAAAATGAAGAAATTGATACGATTGCAGGCTGGCTTCTAACGCAAAAAATGGAGCTGAAAGCAGGAGATATGATACACGCGGAGGGCTGTGAATTTAAAATCCTCGACGCCGAAGATCATCACATCCGTTTTGTAGAAATTAAAAAAACTGATTTTTGATAAAAAACAGCCGGGGAACAAACGGCTGTTTTTTGTGTCATCAAGTCATTTCTTAAAAAGCAATGCTGTAAAGACCTTTTTCTACATAGGATATATAAGAACGGTACACTGGGAAGGAGTGGCTGTATGAAAAAGGCTTGGTGGAAGGAAGCCGTAGTTTACCAAATTTACCCCCGCAGTTTTAAAGATTCAAATGGCGACGGAATCGGGGATATTCAAGGAATCAGATCCAAGCTTTCTTACATAAAAGAGCTGGGCGCTGACGTCATATGGATTTGCCCGCTGTATGATTCACCGAATGCCGATAATGGCTATGATATCAGGGATTATCAAAACATATTAAGCGAGTTTGGCACGATGGAAGATTTTGACGAGCTGCTTGGTGACATTCATGATCTGGATATGAAGCTGATTATGGATCTCGTTGTGAACCACACAAGCGACGAACATCCATGGTTCATAGAATCCCGTTCATCCATACACTCGGAAAAGCGCGACTGGTATATTTGGAAAGACGGCAAAAACGGAAAAACGCCCAACAATTGGGAAAGCATTTTCGGCGGGCCGGCTTGGGAGTATGATCAAAAGACAAGCCAGTATTATCTGCACCTTTTTGATAAAAAACAGCCTGATTTGAATTGGGAAAATGAAAAGGTGAGGAATGCCGTTTATGACATGATCAATTGGTGGCTTGCTAAAGGAATTGACGGATTTCGGGTGGATGCCATTACGCATATTAAGAAAAAAGAAGGGCTTCCCGACATGCCGAATCCAAAGGGATTGGACTATGTCCCTTCCTTTCCTTATCATATGAATGCTGACGGTATTATGGATTTGTTAACAGATCTGAAGGAAAACACATTTTCCCGCTATCCGATTATGACAGTTGGTGAAGCAAACGGCGTCGCTGCAAAAGAAGCAGCTGATTGGGCTGGAGAAAAAAACGGCATATTCAGCATGATTTTTCAATTTGAGCATCTCGGCCTGTGGGATGTAGAGATCAATGAAAGTATTGATATCGTTGCATTTAAACGAATTTTAACTGACTGGCAGGACAGTCTGGAAGGGATCGGCTGGAATGCTTTGTTTATGGAGAATCACGACCAGCCCCGTTCAGTTTCTGTGTGGGGAGACGACGGAGTGTACCTGAAAGAAAGTGCAAAAGCGCTTTCCGCTGTTTATTTTCTCATGAAAGGCACACCGTTTATTTATCAGGGACAGGAACTCGGGATGACGAACGTGGCTTTTCCATCTATTGATGACTATGATGATGTCGCAATGAAACGCCTGTATGAAACAAAAACGGCGAAAGGCACATCACACGAGGATGTGATGAAGATTGTCTGGAAAAAGGGAAGAGACAATTCAAGAACGCCGATGCAATGGAATGCAGGTCCATACGCCGGATTTTCTGAGGCCAAACCGTGGATCCGAATCAATGAGAATTACAAATGGCTGAATGCCGAGGCGCAAAAAAATGATAAAACATCCGTTTACCATTTTTATAAAAGCTTGATCAAGCTGCGCCAAACATATGATGTTTTTATTAACGGGACATACGAGCTCATTTTACCGGAAGATCAGCAAATCTTTGCATATCTTCGGAAAAACGAGAGCCATACTGCACTGATTGTGGCCAATCTGACAGGAACACCGGCGTTGTTCAAGCACTCTGGCTTGCCATTGTCATCAGATGCACTCGTCTTGTCAAATATTGAAGCAGAGCCGCACAAGCATATGACATCAGCACTCTTAAAGCCGTATGAAGCAAGAATATATCTATGGCGCTAATCTCCAGCCTTAGACTGGAGTTTTTTTGTTGTATCAGGTTTATGAGAGCGGTTTAACAGGAAAAAAAGAACACAGAAAGAATTAAGCAATGAGAGCGGACAAACGAAAGGAGAAACAAATGCTGAAAACACTGCAAATCAAAACAACCAAACGAGATGAAATGATTGATATCACCCATGAGGTGGAAACGTTTCTTCAAGAAACAGGTATAACGAGCGGCGCAGCGCTGATTTACTGTCCGCATACGACTGCGGGCATTACAATTAATGAAAATGCCGATCCGGACGTCAAAAAAGATATGCTCAGAAGGTTTGATGAGGTATATCCGTGGGAACATGAGCTGGACCGCCATATGGAGGGCAATACAGCTGCACACATGAAGTCGAGTACGGTCGGAGCTTCACAGCATGTCATTGTGGAAAACGGCCGGCTCATTCTTGGAACGTGGCAGGGCATTTATTTCTGTGAATTTGACGGCCCTCGCACCCGGACATGCTATATCAAAATGATGGGATAATAGGCTGTTTTTTTGACAAAAGCATGATCGCTGAACAAACGCCGATAGCCGGAGGGCTTGTCACACCCGCCCCGGCTGCCGCTTTATCGAATGAAGGCGCGCTTGGCATTCGGCTATCTCAGTCACGACATGCTCGAAAAGCTAATCCCTATGTGAAATAAAAAAAGGAAAGCCTTGCATGAGGGATAGTTAATCAATGGATGTAAACGTACCGAGCTTTGCCGAACGTAACTTGATAAACTGAGGTGACAGATATGAACATTCTTCAATATTCTTATAAAAAAAGAGGGAAAATTGAGTTTGTATTTGAAGGCTGGCCTCACTCAAAAGTTACAATGGCTCCTATCAAAGGCTACTATTTTGTCCGCTTTATCAAATGGAGCAGCCTGGATCCAATCGTGACAAGAAATGACCTTGAAAAAATGGAGTGGGCTGCGAACCAATATCTTGGCACAGCCCCCTTCTATCGAAAACGAAAGACATTTGAAACCCCATCGTCCCGAAAATAGGCGATGGGGCTTTTTAGCGGACGATGCGGAAAAGAGACGGAACATCCAGTCTGGTCGCCTGTGACAGAAGGTAGGCTGACTGTAAGGCTCCTTTTTTCCTAAAAGAATTCAGCTTATCAATAATTTGCTTTCCGTTTAAGATTCCAAGACCATGGGCAAAATATTTATCTTCCCCCAGTAAAATCACATTTTCGCCTCTCCATTGTGCCTTTTGCGGATCAAATTCAGGATTCTTAAAATACAAACAATCTCCAAGGAAAAAGTGGTGTCCTGTTTCCGTATATATCGGCAATTTCTCATAATGCCAGTCATATAAAATAATTCTGTCAAAGCTGGCATTGAATTTATCTTCTCCGATTGTATCGATTAAGGCCAAGTAATAAATGATAACGATTGCGGTTGCGCATTCAAACGCATAAAACGGGCCGTTCTCAGCAATGTCCCGAATCGCTTTTGAAGGCGGCATTCTGTATTTCAGCTCCAAGGCGCCCTCCGGTGAAACTCTCCAATACGTTGTATTCCCGTATGTTTTTAAAAAAGTGGCAAACTTCGCCCCGCTTTTGTGCAGCGTTTTTGCCGCTGCTACAATATTCATCCGCAGTTTAAGCTCAAACATCAGTTCAGCAATTGAATGATAATCAAACTGAACAGGTGTCTCAATCATCTCTTTTAACAGCGGATTCAGATTTTGATCAATCTGCCAATTTTCAATATCCTGGGGACGGAGCAATTGTCCTGATACAATAATCATGTTTAGCCCCCCTTGTTTTTTATAAGATATGCAAAGGGCTTGGGCAATGAAAGTTAAAAAGACAGAAGACAGCCAAAAAGAACTTCTTCCATTTTTTATTTTAAAACTTTTTTAAGCAGCCGATATATACTGTATTAAACCTGAAGGAGCAAGTGACATGAAGACTTTTATCAATTGGCTGAAGAAACCGTCTATTTCAAAGAAATTAATCGTCTCATTTATTGCGATTCTCATTATCCCTATTCTTATATTAGAATTTAGCTCTTACCGAAGCGCCAGCGGAAAGCTGGATCAGGAAATTATGGGAAATGCGAAAAACAGTGTCGATACATTTAATACAACTGTTACAAATGATCTGGGAGAAAAAGCGAAAGCAGTCACCTTTTTCAGTGAATCTCTTAAAAGGTCCGCATTCAAAGGGAAATCCAATCAAGAAGAGATCAAAGCTAAATTTTCACAATATGTATCTATTAATCAAGGAGTAGCCAGAATTTATGGGGGCGCAGATAACGGCACTTACGTACAAGCGCCAAAAGAAAAATTGCCGGAAGGATACGACCCGAGACAACGCCCTTGGTACCAGGATGCGATGAAGGCCGGCGGTGAAATTGTCGTGACAGATCCTTACGTGGCTGCGAGTGACGGAAGCATGGTCATTACCATTGCACAGGAGCTGAAGGACGGATCTGGCGTTGTCGCCATGGATATTACCATTGATAAATTGTTAGAACAAATGAAACAAATCAAGGTCGGAAAAGAAGGTTATGCTTTCATTGCAACAAAAAACAAAACCTATGTCGCCCACAAGAACCATAAGGCTGGAGAAAAGCTTTCAGGCGACTGGGTAGCCAAAATGTATGCGAATGACAGCGGTGAACTCCAGTATACTCTTAATAACGAAGATAAAAAGATGACCTATACTACAAACGAACTGACTGGTTGGAAAATAGCCGGCACAATGTATATGGATGAAATTAAGGATGCCTCAAAGTCTGTGCTGACTACAGGAATGATTGTGCTGATTGCTTCCATTGTGGCAGGCGGAATTTTAATTCTGTTTATCGTTCGTTCAATTACAAAACCGTTAAAACGTCTTGTTCAATCATCGAAAACGATCAGCAGGGGGGATCTGACCGAAACGATCGAAATCCATTCAAAGGATGAGCTTGGGGAGCTTGGGGAAAGCTTCAATGAAATGGGACAATCTCTCCGCTCTCTGATCAGCGCTATTCAGGACTCGGTGAACAATGTGGCCGCATCTTCCGAACAGCTTACCGCATCTGCCGGGCAGACGAGTAAAGCCACCGAGCATATTACGATGGCGATTGAGCAGTTCTCAAACGGAAACGAGGAGCAAAGCGAAAAGGTTGAATCCAGCTCTCATCAGCTGAACTTAATGAATGAAGGACTCCAGCAAGTCTCACAAACATCGTCAGATATTACAAAGGCATCTATCCAATCAACGGAAATCGCCGGAACGGGTGAGAAGTTTGTGCAGCAGACAGTCGGACAAATGAACTCGATTAATCAATCTGTTCAACAGGCTGAAGCTGTTGTCAAAGGCTTAGAAGGAAAATCAAAAGACATCACAAGCATTTTGAGAGTCATCAACGGAATCGCTGACCAAACAAATCTGCTTGCACTAAACGCAGCCATTGAAGCGGCGCGTGCCGGAGAGTCAGGACGCGGCTTCTCTGTCGTAGCGGAGGAAGTGCGCAAGCTGGCTGTCCAATCAGCCGATTCAGCAAAAGAAATCGAAAAGCTGATCCAAGAAATCGTCGCAGAAATCGACACCTCTCTTCACATGTTTAAAGAGGTCAATCAGGAAGTACAGTCCGGACTTGTTGTCACAGACAATACAAAAGAAAGCTTCCAGAGCATTTTCAGCATGACAAACGAAATCGCAGGCAAGCTGCAAACGATGAATTCCACCGTCGAGCAGCTGTCAGACCGTTCACAGCATGTTTCAGCAGCAGTCAGCGGCATTGCAGACGTGTCGAAAGAAAGCTCGGCAAGCATCCAGGACATTGCCGCATCAGCTGAAGAACAGCTTGCTTCCATGGAAGAAATCAGTTCCTCAGCGACCACTCTTGCGCAGATGGCAGAAGAGCTTCGTGATCTGACGAAACAATTTAAAATCGAGTAAAAGCCGAAAAACAGCGCTATCAAAGCGCTGTTTTTTTATATGGTAAACAATAATAAAGTCCTAGTTTAACAGGTGAATTTAGAACTATTTTTCATTTTTTCCTCCATTTTCAATGTAATTTAAAGGAAGATCCGCCGATATAATTTGTAAATTATTGAAAGAAGGTTCAAAAGGAAATGAAAAAAACACTCACCACTATTCGCAGATCATCAATTGCAAGGAGACTTATTATTTCTTTCCTGCTGATCTTAATTGTTCCGATAACCGCCCTTTCGGTTAGCGCTTATCAATCAGCAGTTGCCTCACTTGATGTACAGATGACGCAAAGCGCAAAGGAAAATGTTCAGATATTAGATCACATCATTGATGATAAAATCAGCACGACTGAAAAAAGCCTCGCATATTTCAGCGATTGGGCTACAGAAGAAAAGTTTCAGGATAAAAAGAAAACAGAGCTGAAACAGGAATTTAAACAATTTATCCAAATGAATGATAATGTCGCTGCGGTATTTTCAAGCGGCAAAGACGGGGAATTCACCCGTTATCCGTACGCTGACATGCCAAGTGACTTTAATGCTTTGGAACGAGATTGGTACAAAGAAGCAATGGCCAATAAAGGCAAAACAATTGTCACTGAGCCTTATGAATCGATTTCATCAGGAAAAATGGTCGTCACCATCGCCCGTCAAACGGTGGATGGGTCAGGCGTTGTCGCCATTGATATGAAAATTGATGACTTAGTCACTACCGCGAAAGGAATCAATATCGGAAAAGAAGGCTATGCTTTTATCTTGAGCCAAAACAAGAAAGTCATCGCCTACTCCGGAGAAAAAGCGGGAACAGAGCTAAAAGGGGACTGGGTTGATAAGCTCTACAAGGATAAAAGCGGGGACTTTGAATATACGTACAAAGGCAAAAAGAAAAAAATGGCATTTGCAACAAGCGAAACAACAGGCTGGAAAATCAGCGGCACGATGTATGCAAACGAGATTCACGATGCTGCAAGCAGGGTTCTGATCATGGCTTCAATCGTTCTGGCGATTGCCATCGCAGCTGGAATGACGGCGATTTATTTTGTGATTCGATCCATCACAAAGCCATTGAGACGCATTGTCGCATCCGCTGAAAAAATTAGTGAAGGCGATCTAACCGAAACGATTGAAATCAATTCAAAAGATGAACTCGGCGTTCTGAGCGAGAGCTTCAATCATATGGCACACTCGCTTCGCTCGCTCATTCACGGGATCAAAGACTCAGTAGAGCACGTTGCCTCATCGTCTGAAGAGCTGACTGCATCGGCAGACCAGACAAGCAGAGCCACTGAGCACATTACGATGGCTATCGAGCAATTTTCAAACGGCAGTGAAAGCCAAAGCGAGAAAATAGAAACGACAACCGAACAAATTAATGAAATGAATGACGGATTGGCAGAGCTGGCGCGGGCTGCAGCAGTGATTACAGAAACATCCGCAGATTCAACAGAAGTGTCAAGTAAAGGGGAGACACTCGTCCAGAAAACAGCCGGCCAAATGAACACAATTGACCATTCTGTAAAAGCAGCGGAACAAGTGGTGAAAGGGCTGGAGATCAAATCAAAGGATATCACGAATATTTTGCGTGTCATCAACGGCATTGCGGATCAAACCAATCTTTTGGCTTTAAATGCCGCCATTGAAGCGGCCAGAGCGGGTGAATACGGACGGGGCTTCTCAGTCGTCGCTGAGGAAGTGAGAAAGCTCGCGGTACAGTCGGCTGACTCGGCAAAAGAAATTGAATCGCTGATCAGTGAAATAGTAAAAGAAATTCACACATCACTGAACGTGCTTCAGTCCGTAAACAAAGAAGTTAAAACAGGGCTTGTCATGACGGATGAAACTAAACAGAGCTTCAAACATATATCGCAAATGACCAATCAAATTGCTTCCGAGCTGCAAAACATGAATGCGACGGTTGAGGAGCTGTCAGCGGGAGCTCAAGAAATTTCCGCAGCTTCAAATGATATCACAGCCATTTCTAAGGAAAGCTCGGATGGCATCCAAGATATCGCCGCTTCAGCTGAGGAACAGCTGGCTTCCATGGAGGAGATTAGTTCATCTGCACTGACGCTTGAAAGAATGTCTGAAGAACTCCGTGATCTGACAAAACAATTTAAAGTAGATAAATAATAGGTCTAAAATACTATTTATTTATGGGAAATTAGTTACTTTTGTTAAATTTCTTCTTTTTTGCTGTATATATTTACCCATTTCCAGCCGATATGAAGGGTAGCATAAAAAAGGAGAAATGAATGATGAAAAAAATACTCCAACTCATAAAACAAAGATCAATTACACGGAAGCTTCTTGTTTCCTTTCTGTCGATCCTCATCATACCGGTTGTTATATTGGCGATCTTTGCGTATCAATCGGCTAGCAGCTCACTCGACAGACAGATGATGGGGAGCGCATTGGAAAATGTACAGCAATTAAACGAAATCATTAACACCAGCATCGGCGAAAAAGAAAACAGTGCTGATTATTTCAGCGAATGGCTGACAAAAGAGAAATACAATGCAAAAAGCAATGCAAGCATTGCAGAGAAATTCTCACAATATATCAGCATTAACAAGGATGTAGAATCCATTTATACAAGTGACACAAAAGGGCACTTTACCCGCTATCCGGATCTTCCGATGCCAAGCGGCTACAATCCGGTTGAACGCGACTGGTACAAAAAAGCGGTTGCAAATAAAGGGAAAGTCGTGATCACAGACCCTTATAAAACCGCGTCGACAAATACGATGGTTGTGACAATCGCCCAGCAGACAAAAGATGGTTCAGGCGTTATCGCAATCAACATGACCATTGAAAATCTGCTGAAAACAACCAAAAAAGTCAACATCGGCACACAAGGCTACGCATTTATCATGACGAAGGACAAAAAAGTTGTCGCTCATCCTAATGAAAAATCAGGAACTGAATTAAAAGGCGACTGGCTCGATAAGATGTTGAGTGCTGATAAAGGCGATTTTCAATACACCATGGATGGCGATAAGAAAAAAATGGCCTTTGACACAAACAAGTTGACGGGATGGAAGATCGGCGGCACCATGTATTTGGATGAAATCCATGAGGCAGCCCAGCCTGTCCTACACCTTGCTTTAATTGTCTTGGCCGCAGCTATTATCATAGGGATTATCGTCATGACTTTGATCATTCGGTCGATTACAACACCGCTGAAACAGCTTGTCGGTTCCTCTAAGCGGATCAGCGAGGGAGATTTGACGGAAACCATTGATATCCGTTCAAAAGATGAATTGGGCGAGCTTGGCAAAAGCTTTAACAATATGGCGTCGTCACTTCGTTCTCTCATACACGCCATCCAGGATTCCGTAGATAATGTTGCCGCTTCCTCTGAGGAGCTCACTGCATCAGCTGCGCAAACGAGCAAGGCAACAGAGCACATTACATTGGCGATTGAACAATTTTCTAACGGCAATGAAAAACAAAACGAAAACATTGAAACGGCAGCAGAGCACATTTATCAAATGAATGACGGGTTGACGAATATGGCTCAAGCTTCTGAAGTGATCACTGATTCATCTGTTCAATCGACAGAAATTGCAAGTGAAGGCGGCAAGCTTGTTCATCAAACCGTCGGCCAAATGAATGTCATTGACAAGTCCGTTAAAGAAGCGGAGCAAGTCGTACGCGGATTGGAAACGAAATCGAAAGATATTACAAACATTTTGCGTGTGATCAATGGCATCGCAGACCAGACGAACCTGCTTGCCTTAAACGCAGCAATTGAAGCAGCGCGCGCAGGCGAGTACGGCCGCGGCTTCTCCGTTGTAGCGGAAGAAGTAAGAAAACTGGCAGTACAGTCAGCAGATTCAGCAAAAGAGATTGAAGGATTAATCATCGAAATTGTGAAGGAAATCAATACATCACTCGGCATGTTCCAATCTGTCAATCAAGAGGTGCAGACAGGACTTGACATCACAGATAAAACAGAAATGAGCTTCAAACGCATTTCTGAAATGACGAACCAAATCGCCGGCGAACTGCAAAATATGAGTGCGACGGTTCAGCAGCTTTCTGCCAGCTCCGAAGAAGTTTCGGGAGCGTCTGAGCACATTGCATCGATTTCAAAAGAAAGTTCAGCGCATATACAAGATATCGCGGCGTCAGCCGAAGAGCAGCTTGCTTCCATGGAAGAAATCAGCTCGTCTGCAGAGACCCTTTCGTCTATGGCGGAAGAGCTTCGCGATATGACCAAACGATTCAAAATCGAATAATAAGCCTTAACACCCAAGCTTGTTACGCTTGGGTGTTTTTTTTAGTTTTTTTATTAAACCTTTTATCCTAGTTTGACGATATTAGATTTATCTTAAAGGAGGAGTCAACAAGAATGGGAAAATTCATACATTGGATCAAACAGCCATCGATCAGCAAACCGCTAATCGCTGCGTTTCTGGCAGTGCTTATTTTGCCGGTTGGGGTTTTAGCATATTTCAGTTATCAATCAGCTTGGAACGCGTTAGACAGAGAGCTCATAAACAGTGCGAAGGGAAATGTTGAAGAACTAAACAGTACGCTGCAAAATAAATTAGAAGATAAAGTAAAAGCAATAGATTATTATAGTGAGACAGTCGATAAAGACATATTGTTAGGCAAAAACAAAACATTACTGAAAGAGAAATTTAAGCAGTACACGACACTTAACGACGATGTAGGCGCAATCTATGCTGCTTCAGAAGATAAGAAGCTTTATAAATATCCGGATAGCGGTGTTCCGAAAGGTTTCGATCCGACAGGACGTGACTGGTACAAACAGGCGGTTGCGGAAAAAGGACAAGCTGTTTTCTCAGAACCGTATACTGATGAAGCGACAGGAGATATCGTTGTCACAATTTCAAAACAATTAAAAGACGGTTCAGGGGTTATAGCGCTTGATTTAAACCTGGATGAAGTGCTTACTGCATCACAAAGAATCAAAATCGGTAAAGAAGGCTTTGCATTTATTACGACTGGCAACAAAAAATATATCGCCCATCCGACAATTAAGCCGGGGACAACCGGATCCGGCGATTGGACAAACCAAGTATATTCCAAAAAAGAAGGCTCATTTGAATATATATTCGAAGGCAAAGAAAAGAAAATGGCCTTTACGACAAATAAACTGACTGGCTGGAAAATCGCAGGCACATATTTTGTCAGTGAATTGCAAGATGCTTCAAGTCCGGTGCTGAACACTGCGGTTATCATTCTATGCGTGTCAATTGTAATCGGCGGCATACTCATACTCTATATTATTCGTGCCATCACCAAGCCGTTAAGAAAACTTGTCTCAACGTCTGCAAAAATCAGCAGTGGAGATCTCACAGAAGTCATTGACATTCACTCGAAAAACGAGTTTGGCCAGCTTGGCGAAAGCTTTAATGAAATGTCTGCATCATTGCGTTCTGTAATCGGCGTTATTCAAACGTCTGTAGAAAACGTTGCTTCATCTTCTGAGGAGCTGACGGCAAGCGCAGCCCAAACGAGCAAGGCAACTGAACATATTACACTTGCCATCGAACAATTCTCAGATGGCAACGAGGCACAAAGCGAGAAACTGGAAACAAGCTCAAATCATCTTTCTCAAATGAACGAGGGGATTTCAAAAGTGGCTCAGGCCTCTTCAACCATTACGAAATCATCGATTCAGTCCTCTGAGGCAGCGGGCAGCGGAGAAAAGCTGGTGGAGCATACAGTCGGCCAGATGAAAACAATTGACCAATCCGTTCAAAAAGCGGAAGCGGTTGTGAAGGGCCTTGAAACAAAATCGCAAGATATCACAAGCATCTTGAATGTGATTAATGGCATTGCTGATCAAACCAACCTGCTTGCATTAAATGCTGCGATTGAGGCGGCAAGAGCGGGAGAATACGGAAGAGGTTTCTCAGTAGTTGCGGAAGAGGTTAGAAAACTTGCTGTACAATCAGCAGACTCCGCCAAGGAAATTGAAGGATTAATTCAAGAGATTGTCAGGGAAATCAGCACCTCACTTTCAATGTTCCAATCCGTGAATCATGAAGTGAAAGAAGGCTTGCAGATTACGGATCAAACAGCGGAAAGCTTTAAACAAATCTATGAGATGACAACCCAAATTTCCGGCGAATTGCAAAACTTGAACGCGACGGTTGAACAACTGTCAGCCGGATCACAGGAAGTGTCAAGTGCTGTTGAAGATATTTCTGCAGTGGCGAAAGAAAGCTCAGCAGGCATTCAGGATATCGCAGCTTCGGCGGAAGAACAGCTTGCGTCCATGGAAGAAATCAGCTCTTCAGCGGAAACGTTGGCAAACATGGCGGAAGAACTTCAGGACATTACGAAGAAATTTAAAATAGAATCATAATGAAACAAGAAAGCGGCATATCTGCTGCTTTCTTTTTTGTTAAAAGCAAAAATAAACAAAAACAATTCAAAAACAAACAGAAATCATATATAATGAAAACGGATACAAATAAAAGGGGATGGAGGAATATCAAATATGGCGAAACATATATGGGATTCAGAGCGAGCTGCACGGCTGCCTAAAGGTGTAGAGGAATTGGTGTACAGGTCCAATCTGATCGGGTCAGACCGCACTGTCTGCAACTGGGGCGGGGGGAATACATCTATGAAAACAACGGAAAAGGATTTTAGAGGCCGTGAAATAGAAGTCATGTGGGTAAAAGGAAGCGGTTCGGATTTGGCAACAATGAAAGCGCATAACTTTACCGGTTTGAAATTAGATGATATCCGCCCGCTGATTAAAAGGGACCAAATGCCAGATGAAGAAATGGTAGACTACCTGTCTCATTGTATGATAGACAGCAAACATCCCCGCCCTTCAATTGAAACGCTATTACACGCTTTTCTGCCATACAAACATGTTGACCATACCCATCCAGATGCGATTATCAGCATATGCTGTGCGGATAATGGAAAACAAATCGCTGAAGACATTTACGGAAATCGGTTTGTATGGGTGCCATACGTCCGTCCTGGATTTACTTTGTCTAAAATGATCGCTGAAGGCGTAGCAAACAATCCCCACGCCGAGCTTATATTAATGGAGAAACACGGCTTAGTCACTTGGGGAGAGACGTCTGAAACATGTTATCAAAAAACGATATCCATCATTCAAGAAGCCGAGCAGTATGTTAACGATCGTATCAATCAGCATGAGGTATTCGGAGGCAAAAGGTATCAGCCGCTGCCGGAGGATAAAAGAAAACAAATCTTGGCAGGCATCATGCCTGTGATCAGAGGAGCAGTAAGTGAAGAAAAGAAAATGATCCTTTCCTATGATGATCATGACGATGTCTTGGAATTTGTAAACAGTGTCCAAGCGCCAGCACTTTCGCAAATCGGTGCGGCATGCCCGGATCACCTTGTTCACACAAAACGGGTTCCGCTGTACATTGATTGGAATCCGGAAACTCAAGATGTGCACAAGCTTGCAGATCTGATCAAGTCAGGAGTCGAGACCTTTACATCAGAGTATCAGGCTTACTTTACACGAAATCAGCAGGATGGGGATCAAATCTTTGAATCCTCCCCACGGGTGATATTGATTCCGGGAATCGGAATGGTGAATACAGGAAAAAGTTATGCCATGTCTAAAGTAAGCGGGGCTTTATATCGGAGGGCCATCGCCGTGATGAAAGGAGCAACCGCTCTGGGGCAATTTGTTTCTTTACATGAAAATGAATCCTACCATGTCGAATATTGGCCGCTCGAACTATATAAACTCACGCTGGCCCCGCCGGAAGCAGAATTTTCCCGAAAAGTAGCGTTGATAACTGGAGGAGCCGGCGGAATCGGCAGTGCAGCATGCCGCCGATTTGCAGCTGAGGGAGGGCACGTGATCGTAGCTGATCTGAATATAGAAGGTGCACAGAAAATTGCCGGGGAAATAAACGATGCATACGGAGAAGGACGGGCAATGGCTGTCAAAATGGATGTGACAAAGGAGGAAGACGTACAATCAGCTTTTGAACGAGCGGCGCTTGCTTACGGCGGCATTGATATCGTCGTCAATAATGCCGGGCTGGCCACATCAAGCCCATTTGACGAAACAAGTCTAAAAGAATGGAATCTTAATATGAATGTTTTAGGAACAGGCTATTTCCTTGTAGCCCGTGAAGCGTTTAAACAGATGAAACACCAAAATAGAGGCGGAAGCATGGTATTTGTCGGATCGAAAAATTCGGTTTATGCGGGCAAAAACGCCTCTGCCTACAGCTCGGTTAAGGCGCTTGAAACCCATTTAGCAAGATGCATTGCTGCAGAAGGTGGAGAATTCGGCATTAGGGTCAACTCTGTTTTGCCTGATGCGGTTCTTCAAGGATCGGCAATCTGGGGTTCAAGCTGGCGGGAGGAACGAGCCGCGGCGTACGGGATTGAACCGGATCAGCTGGAGGAACATTACCGGAAACGGACAGCATTGCTCGTCAATATTTACCCGGAGGATATTGCCGAAGCCATTGCATTCTTCGCTTCTTCCAAAGCCGAAAAAACAACGGGCTGCATGATCACGGTAGACGGCGGCGTTCCTGCTGCTTTTACGCGTTAGAAATATGCTATGATAAAAAATATAAGACGGACTACGATATGAGGAAGGGCGTTACCGATGCTAGTAGCAGAACGGCAGCAAAAAATAGTGGAAATAGTAAATATGCGTTCAAGCATCCGCGTTTCCGAATTAAGTGACATATTTTCAGTCACAGAGGAAACCATTCGGCGTGATCTTGAAAAGCTTGAAAAAGAACATAAACTGAGCCGGAGCCACGGAGGAGCGGTCAGTATTCAGCAGAAGGAATCAGAAATTCATTTTTCTGAACGGGAAATCACGAATGTCATCGAAAAAAAAGCCATCGCTCACGAAGCGGCCAAATATGTAAAAAGCGGAGACCGAATCATTCTCGATGCAAGCACAACCGCTTGGTACATGGCAAAAATACTCCCTGACATTGAGCTCACCGTGATTACAAACTCAATGAAAGCAGCTATTGAACTCAGCAATAAAGAAAACATATCAGTCATTTCAACAGGCGGCATTTTGCTGGAAAAATCATTATCGTTTGCCGGCCCGTTAGCAGAGCGTTCACTTGAGACCTATCATGTCAATAAAACCTTTCTGTCATGTAAGGGATTTGACGTACACAACGGGATGAGTGATTCAAATGAGTGGCAGGCGCTGCTCAAAAAACGGATGATCGAAAGGTCGGACCAGACCATTTTGATGGCCGATTCAAGCAAATGGGGGAACCGCGAGTTTTCACATATTGCCTCGCTGCAAGATGTCAGCCGCCTTATTACGGATTCTGGACTTGATCCGGCATCGGTAAAAGCTCTTGAGGACAAAAAGGTGAAGGTGACAGCTGTTCCTCTTTCGAAGAGAGGGTGAAAGGATGATTTATACTGCCATTGATATAGGCGCATCAAGCGGGAGAATCATGGTAGGTGAACTGAATGAAGGGAAGCTTGACATACAAGAGATTCACAGGTTCGCTAACGGTTTCAGTCAAAGAGACGGGCATTGCTTTTGGGATATTGATCATTTGCTAAAACAAATCCTGCAAGGACTGCAAAAAGTAAAGACGCTTGGGTATGAACACTGCACCGTAGGCATTGATACATGGGCAGTTGATTATGTCTTACTGGACGAAAAAGGCGATCGGTTGCGGGAAGCAATCTCCTACCGTGATAGAAGAACAGATCACACAATAGACAAACTGGAACATACCCTCTCAAAAGCCGCAATTTATCAAAAAACAGGAATACAATTTCAGCCTTTCAACACGATCTATCAATTATATGAGGAAGACCGTGAGCTGCTGATAAAGACAGACAAAATTATGATGATTCCTGATTATTTAGGCTATTGTTTAACCGGAAAAGCTGTAACGGAAATCACAAATGCGTCCACAACACAGCTTTTAAACGCCTCAACGGGAAATCTTGATCCTGAATTGCTTGAAGCCGTGTCCGTTCAGGAACAGCAATTTGCCCCGCTGACTGAACCGGGGTGTGAACTCGGGAAGCTAAGAAATGAGTGGTTCCCGGATTATGATCTCCCGGCGTGCAAGGTGATGACAGTCGCAACACATGATACGGCCTCGGCCGTCATTGCAGCGCCAGGCGTACATGATGGCTGGGCGTATATCAGCAGCGGAACATGGTCGTTAATCGGGGTTGAAAACAAAACACCGATAATAACTGATCTTGCTTTAGAAAACAACTATACAAATGAACGCGGCGCAAACAACACCATTCGCTTTCTCAAAAACATTATCGGCATGTGGGTGATACAAGAAGTCAGACAGCAGTTACAAGCAGATTACTCCTTCCAGCAGCTTGCAGAAGAAGCCAAAAAAACAGAACCATTCCAGCAATTTATAAACTTAAATGATAAACGATTCCTGAATCCAGAAAACATGATAAAGGAAATACAACATTATTGCAGACAAACCCGCCAAAAGATTCCCCGCACTGCAGGCGAACTTGCCTGCTGCATCTACAGCAATTTAGCCATCATCTATGCGATAGCCATCAAAGAGCTCGAAACAATCACAGAACAACCGATCGAGCAATTTCATATCATCGGCGGCGGAGCCCGGAATGATTTCTTAAATCAATTAACGGCAGACATGAGTGGAAAAGCGGTATATGCAGGGCCGATAGAGGCAACTGCCATCGGAAATCTTTTGATGCAAATGATTGCTGCCAAAGAAGTCAAAGACATAAAAGAAGCCCGGCAAGTCGTCAGAAATTCCTTTCCGATCAAAGTGTTTACACCTAAAGACATTGACAGAAGCACCATCATTCAGTCATTTCAGCAAACCGTTTTGAAAGCGCTATCTAAATGATGAAGAGGTGAAAAGGTTTGAAAAGAAAAGCCAGTATCATGTTTGTCCATCAAGACAAGTACGAAGAATACAAACAGCGGCATGATGACATTTGGCCAGAGATGGCAGAAGCACTCAAAGCTCATGGAGCACACCATTATTCCATTTTTCTAGACGAGGAAACAGGCAGGCTTTTTGCATATTTAGAAATAGAGGATGAAGAGAAATGGAGAAAGATGGCGGACACGGAAGTTTGCCAAAGATGGTGGAAATCGATGGCGCCATTAATGAAAACAAATTCGGATTTCAGTCCTGTTGCGATAGATCTAAAGGAAGTTTTTTATTTGGATTGAAAAACTGATAAAGGGAGAGAGCCGTATGACCATAAAAGCCAATTATGACAGTGCAAAACAGGCATATGAAAAATGGGGAATTGATGTTGAAGAGGCGCTTCGGCAATTAGAGCAAGTGCCCATTTCGATCCACTGCTGGCAGGGTGACGACATTGAAGGCTTTGAAGTAAATAAGGGCGAGCTTTCAGGCGGAATTGACGTGACCGGCAATTATCCCGGAAAAGCGCAAACTCCTGAAGAATTAAGAAGAGATTTGGAGAAGGCTCTTTCTCTCATTCCTGGAAAGCACCGCGTAAACCTGCATGCGATATACGCAGAAACAAACAGGGAAGCGGTAGAACGTGACGAATTGAAGCCGCAGCATTTTGAAAACTGGGTGAAATGGGCAAAAAACCTTGGTCTCGGTTTAGATTTTAATCCAACCTTGTTTTCGCATGAGAAAGCGGCTGACGGACTCACCCTTTCACACCCTGATCCCGACATCAGAGAATTTTGGATCAGGCATTGCATCGCTTGCCGCCGTATCGGGGAATACTTCGGGAAAGAATTAGGAACACCTTGCTTGACGAATATTTGGATTCCCGACGGCTATAAGGATATCCCGAGTGATAGGCTGACACCGCGTAAAAGACTAAAAGAATCACTGGATCGGATCTTCGCAGAGGAGATCAGTGAACATCACAATCTTGATTCAATCGAGAGCAAGCTGTTCGGGCTTGGCTCCGAATCATATGTTGTCGGATCTCATGAATTTTATTTAGCTTATGCTTTGACGAATCATAAGCTTTGTTTACTTGATACAGGCCATTTCCATCCGACTGAGACGGTATCAAACAAGATCTCGTCCATGCTGCTTTACACAGACAAGCTTGCCTTGCACGTATCGCGGCCTGTTCGTTGGGATAGCGACCATGTAGTGGTTTTGGATGATGAATTGAGAGAAATCGCTCTTGAAATTGTACGAAATCATGCTCTTGAGAAGGTCGCCATCGGTCTGGATTTTTTCGATGCCAGCATTAACCGTGTAGCCGCCTGGACCATCGGAACGAGAAATATGATCAAAGCTTTATTGTATGCCCTGCTTCTCCCGAACGGCTATTTAAAACAATTGCAGGAAGAGGGCCGCTATACAGAAAGGCTGGCCCTGATGGAGGAATTCAAAACATATCCTTTCGGAGCCATCTGGGATTCCTACTGTGAGCAAATGGGCGTTCCGGTAAAAGAAGCATGGCTTCATGACATCAAAGAATATGAGCAACAGGTGCTTTTAAAAAGGAAGGCATCTTCTCCGATTGCCTAATAAAAAATCCGCCGCGGCATTTGCACGCGGGCGGATTTTTTTAAGCTTGATCAGCAGGGTATACAATCCCCATTTGCTTTCTTGCTTCTTCCATAATCTTTGCAGTGGTCAAAGACCGTTCAAATGTATTTTCTTCAGATTCCAGCTTATTCTCTTTTATGAGCGTGACAAATTCTTCTGCTTCATAGAACATCGCTGGTTTAGGATCAGGGATCGCGATGTTTTCAAGGCGGCCGTCCCGGTAGCGGATTTCAACACGTTCAGGCCGGTGAATCGTATCGATTACAATCGTCCCGTCTTCACCCTGGATTTCAGCCGGGGCATAGGAAGTAGAGATTTTGGAATGCATCAGAACAGCTTCGAACCCGTCGTAAGACAGAATGACAGTTCCTTCTCCGTCCACTCCGGAGGATAAAGCATATCCGTTTGCTTTTACATCCTTCGGCGCGCCAAACAACACAACAGCCGGATAAATACAATAGACGCCAATATCCATTAATGACCCATTGGAAAGCTCAGGCTGAAACGCATTCAAAACAGTTCCGCTTCTGAACGCGTCATATCGTGAGGAATACTGGCAGTAGCTTGCGGTAAATCTGCGGACAGTGCCGATTTTATGCAGGTGTTTTTTCAGCTCTTTGAAATTCGGCAGGAAAGTGGTCTTCATTGCTTCCATGAGAACAACGCCGTTTGCCTTAGCTGCTGAGATCATCTCTTCTGTTTCTTTTGTATTCGAAGCAAACGGTTTCTCACAAAGCACATGCTTGCCATGGTTCATAAAGAGAACGGCTTGTTCCTTGTGAAGAGCGTTCGGGCTCGCTATGTATACGGCATCAAAGCAATCGCTCGCCGCCATTTCCTGAAGGTCTGAGAAGGCATGCGCAGCGTTGTGTTTAGCAGCAAACTCGCCAGCGCGTTCAGCCGATCTTGAATAAACAGCAGTCAGCTGAAAATCTTCGATATCCGCTGCTGACTCAAGAAAGCGGTCTGTAATCCAGTTGGTTCCTATTATTGCAAAACGTATCACTCGTATCGCTCCTTTTGTATGATATAGCTAAATTATAGCTTAAAAAGAACAAAATCACATGATAGATATAAATAGAATGTTAAAACCGTGAAAGCTTTTCCAGCAATTAACGGTTTTTATTTTTCATTATAGGGACGATAGTGTACAATTTAATTAAACTATGTATGACGGAGGAACGATAGTGGAGACGTTGCAAACATGGAGCGGCAGATTCAAGCGATTCTTCTTGGATAATAAGTTTGTTTTATTTTTGCTTGTGCTGCTGCTGATTGGTTTAAATATTCTAGTATTTACAAAAACATCATTTATTTTCACCCCGATTATTGTTCTGCTCAAAACGATATCACTTCCGATTATTTTGACAGGCATTGTTTTTTATCTGTTAAACCCAGTCGTCGATTTTCTGGAGAGAAGAAGAATAAGAAGAATCTATTCTATATTGCTGCTATATCTATTGGTTATCGGGCTGATCACGATCACGATCGTGTCCATCATTCCCTTCTTAAAAGAACAAATTATGAGTTTGATTGACAATATCCCGAGATATGTGGACGTCGTTGAAAATCAGACGAAACAGCTGATTGGCAGCAACTTCGTCAATCAAGCCCAGCAAACGATGAACATTAATATATCTGATCTTGCTACAAAGGTTTCGGATCAGGCAGCGACGATCGTGAACAGCACCTTTACCGGTGTTGGGAATTTTATCGGCGCCCTGACTGAGATTATCATTTCGATCGTCACGGTTCCGTTTATTCTATTTTATTTGCTAAAAGACGGAAGAAAATTACCAGTCTACATACTGAAGTTTGTGCCGACTCGATTGAAAGAACAGACATATACAGTCTTAAGCGAAATGAATCATCGGTTAAGCTCTTATATCAGAGGCCAGATCATTGTCAGCTTCTGTATCGGGTTTTTGCTGTTTATCGGTTATTTGATTATCGGGCTGGATTATGCTTCATTGCTTGCAGTCATTGCGGCTTGCACAAGCATCGTTCCATATTTAGGGCCAACGATTGCCATTACACCTGCGATTATCATTGCCATAGTGACATCGCCGCTCATGCTGCTTAAGCTGGTGATCGTTTGGACCATTGTTCAGCTGATTGAAGGGAAGCTGATCTCTCCGCAAATTATGGGAAAAAACCTTCACATCCATCCGATTACGATTATTTTTCTGCTGTTAACAGCCGGCAAGCTGTTTGGCGTTGTTGGAATCATTCTTGCGATTCCCGGCTATGCGGTTGCCAAAGTCATTACGACACATTTATTTGACTGGTTTAAAATGCGGTCACATTTATACGATGAAGAAAAAAATGAAAATACGCCGGGGCATAAAGTGTGATTTTCGTTTATAGTTATATAAGACGGGCTTTCCATTTATGGGAAGCTCCCGTTATGTAAAAAAATAAATGTCTAATGGGGAGAATCAAAATCATGACTCTATGGGAATTGTTTGTAGCCGCCATTTTAGGAATCGTAGAAGGATTAACAGAGTACGCGCCGGTTTCTTCGACAGGACATATGATCATAGTAGACGACATCTGGCTTAAATCAAGTAATCTGATGTCAGAAGAAGCTGCTAACTCATTCAAGGTGGTTATTCAGCTAGGCTCCATTTTAGCAGTAGCTATCGTGTTTAAAGACCGAATTTTAAATTTACTGGGCTTGAAAAAAAATATTACAAGCGACCAGGAGCAGGGACATAAATTAAGCATTGCCCAAATTGCCGTCGGACTCGTGCCTGCAGCTGTTCTCGGCTTTTTGTTTGAAGATTACATTGATGAATATTTATTTTCTGTCAAAACTGTGGCCATCGGTTTAATTGCCGGGGCAATCCTGATGCTTTTTGCTGACTGGGTCAATAAGCGGAAAACAGCGACTGACACACTCGACCGCATTTCCTATAAACAGGCGATAGCAGTCGGCTTATTCCAATGTCTTGCCCTTTGGCCGGGTTTCTCACGTTCTGGTTCAACCATATCCGGAGGTGTTATTCTCGGATTAAACCACCGAGCTGCAGCCGACTTTACGTTTATTATGGCGATGCCGATCATGATGGGAGCCAGTTTTCTAAGCCTCGTGAAGCATTGGGACAGCTTAAGCTCGGATCTGATGCCATTTTTCATCGTCGGCTTTATCTGTGCCTTTGTGGTCGCACTGTTTGTCGTCCGTTTCTTCTTAAGGCTGATTAACAAAATCAAACTTGTCCCATTTGCTATCTATCGAATTATTCTCGGTGTGATTTTACTTTTGATCATGATGTAAGTCGAAAATAAGGCTCTTTTACGAGCCTTATTTTTTCTGTCAATTCAAGAGGAAACAGCTTGTTTTTCAAAATAAAATCATCTATAATAAACATGACGTTACATACGGGGCCATAGCTCAGCTGGGAGAGCGCTACGCTGGCAGCGTAGAGGTCAGGGGTTCGAGCCCCCTTGGCTCCATACCTTTAAACCCTTATTCTATAAGGGTTTTTTTGTTTTGAGGAAAAGGTTTCATTCTCTGAATCCTCCAGTTGAGCGAAGTCAAAGTGAGCAGTTTATCTGTCAATCATGAATTTTCCAATACCTCCTTTTGTTCCTCAAAGACCGTCATGTCTTCCAAAGGAGGGGAGTAGACATGAAGAGACACCATTCGTTCGGATGTGGGATTGGACATTTTGTGAATTAAACCTTTGGTTGAAATAAGGCATTCTCCTTCGTGGACAAAGTATGAATTGGAGAGTTCTGCGTGTTCGCCGGTTGAGCGATAAATAGAATTAAGAAGCTTTCCTTCTAACACCATTGCACAACCAATGGATTGACCATGATCGTGTACTGTTGTCTCCTTGTTTGGCGGAATGTTAATCACGATAATTTCCAATTCATTATTTCGATAGATGGCATTTCGGCCGTAAGCGTACTGGTCTGGTTCCTTAATATACGGTTGACTTAATTTTGCTGCGTTTGGAATTTTTTTTAAAGACGTTGCTAAATCTTTAACCGATGGATTTTTCAAGCCGCTAAAAATGTCTTGGATACACTCATACAGTTCCATTCGTTTTTGCCTCCCGGAATATTTAGAATTTCCTTACATTGGTATTTCATAGGTTAATTCATGGTATTTACCCATATACAATTTAGAGGCGGCAAACGCCCAGTGAACACAAAAAAATGTGGGGGCAAAATGTTGTCTTATCACCAACTTATTCGAGTTTATTAGTTGGAATAGTGGATTGAAAGGATTAAAACGGCCTGCTTTAATTCGCTTGAGGGAACGAGCAGGGCTCCATAAGTGCAGTTCTAGGCCCCTTGGCTCCAAAACACAATATCGGGGAAAAGCTTTCAGACTTTTTATGTTGTGCTTGAAATTTACTCCATTGACAAAACACAATCGATTTGAAATAATATTTGATTATATGCTCATTCATTCACATAATTATAATAAAATAATATCATTTCCCCTGAAAGGGATAATATTAGAATGAAAGCTAATGGTATGCAAAATCTATTAGCTTCTTTTGTTTTCAAAAAATGATGTGTTTCGCATGTATTCATATAGGAAGGAATGACAACATGAAGACAAAACACTATTGGGTGATTTCTTTGCTCGCCGTCTTAGCGGTCGGGCCGGGATTGATGTCTAACACGGCATTGTCGTCAGTTCAAGGCCTTGTTCAGAAAGCGGTTGGAACAAGTGTCTTCACATCAGTAAATCCGATATTGATCGGCAATATGGCCTTTGCCTTGTTAGTTCCGGCAGGACCGCTGCTGAGGAAAAAATTCGGTGCTCGTCCCGTCTATCTGGCTTCATTACCTGTCTTTATACTAGGTTCACTGCTCATCGCATGTTCAGGCGATATTGCATGGATGGCGGCAGGGCGCTTTTTACAGGGAGCGGCAACAGGCGTCATGCTGATGATTATGATTCCAATGCTTGTACTGTCATTCCCGATTGAACGCAGGAATTATGCACTGCTTGTGCTGATCGGGGGATTCTATGGTTCTGTTATCATCGGCACAATCCTCGGAACCATTGCAACAAGCTGCGGGCATTGGAGATGGCTGTTTTTCATCTTTGGCACCTTGTCCCTGATCGGTGTCGCGGTGAGCTATTTCTTTCTTCATGACGAGCATCACGGGGCGTCGGATCAAGAACAGCCGCTTGATCATGCGGGAATTCTTTTATCTGTTTTCCTTGCCGCAGCCTCAGCGGTTTCATTCATTTTTCTGCAAAAATGGGGGCTGTTATCGGGTTATGTATGGATTGGTTTCGGGGTGACGTTATGTTTGCTCATTGGTCTATTGATTGTGGAATATAAAGTGAAAAACCCATTCATATCTATTAAACTGATGCTGCTGCCAAAACCGGTGCTTGGCTTATTGATCATAGCTGCAGGGACGATAACGGTAGCTGTCAGCCTGTCTGCTTTTCAAGGCTTGCTCCGTCAAATGTATGATATTTCTCAGGAGCATCTCATTTTTTTAAACTTGACTCTTTTAATTGGAGTGGCGATCGCGGCCATTTTAAGCGCTCTGTTATACGATAAAGTCGGACCAGGGATGCTCGGTATTATCGGCGGACTCATTCTCGTCTTTGTGAATTTTCAATGGCTGCATATGCAGGATCGATCATCTCTTTATATGTTCGCGGCACTGTTTATCATGCTTGCAGCGGGAACAGGCCTGACAGTCGCCGCAGGGCTGATGGGAGCTGCCATGGGAGGCCCGCTGCCTGATTTGGTCAAGAGAATGACAGCTGTTCAGTTTTTAAGATTGTTTGTCTATATGGGAGTTCCTATTCTCATCGGCTTTTTCACGAAAAAAGATGCTGCCAGACAAAGCGGTTCGGTACAGGATTCTATGATGACTGCTTATCATGATCTCTTCTTCATTTCTTTTATCCTTAGCGTGCTGCTCGTCTGCCTGTCATTTTGTATGAATGCCACTGGAATGGGGCACAAGCTGGCACATAAACCACATGATAAAGCGAAAACAGCTCCGGAAAAACCGGCCGTTTCAGCAGAAGGTTTGTCGAAGGCAACTGTCAAATCATATAAAGTAATAAATGATACGGAATATCGGAATGCACTCAGAAATTTACAAAAATAGAAACATGGTAAAAACCTTTTCATTGAGCGAAAAGGTTTTTGTTTTGCAATCTTTTCCCAACTTTATCCCTAAAGAATTGAAAAATATTAGAAGTGCAAGTAAAATTCTAAAAGGTAGATTCTTTTACATTCGTAATCTTTTAATTCGAAGGAAGGTTTTCATGGCCCGTAAAAAACTTAAAAAACGTAAACTCTTGATTTCACTATTTTTCATTGTATCGATTCCGCTAGCTCTGTTTGTTTTAGCGACAACTTTATCAAAACCGATTGAAACATCCAAAGAAACTGAAGAAATCGATGAACAGCAAGTATTTATAGACAGTCTGTCCGGACATGCCCAAATTTTGTATGAAAAATACCATGTTCTCCCCAGCATTACAATTGCTCAGGCCATTCTCGAATCGGACTGGGGGAACAGTGAACTGGCTGCTAAGGCCAACAACCTTTTTGGCGTAAAAGGGAATTATAAAGGCCATCATGTCACGATGGAAACGGACGAAGTTGAAAAAGGGAAAAGAAAAACCATTCGCGCGAAGTTTCGAAAATACAGCACGTTTTTTGAATCTATGGATGATCACGCCCAATTGTTCGTCCGTGGCACATCGTGGAATAAAAAGAAGTATAAACCGGTGCTTGAGGCAGGGAATTATAAGGAAGCGGCAACCGCCCTGCAAACATCAGGATATGCTACAGACCCTGACTACGCTGACAAAATCAGTGCTATTGTGGAAAAATACGATTTAGATGAGTACGATGAGGTAAATCCATCCCTCAAATCTGTGGATTTAAACGCCTCTATTAAAGACTGTGCCGTTCAAGACGTATGGTCCAAGCCTTCTACTGATGATCGGTCCATAAGGCTTACCTCTGCCCAATCTTACGTCGGCAAAGACATAAAGGTTGTGTCTAAAAAACAGAAAGGCCAGTCTATATGGTACCAATTCCAAATCAATGATAAACTTATTGGCTGGATTGATGATTCAGCTGTTGAAATAAAGGAGGCAACCTAAGCCCTTTTTACTGGTATTTTTAATTCTTTGTTCCAATCCGGGGAATTTGAGGTATAATATTCCACGGAAGTTATCACTTTTTAACTATGCTTTCGGGAGGGAACAAAGGTGCAGAAATATAGACGCAGAAACACGGTTGCCTTTACAGTATTAGCTTATTTTACTTTTTTTGCGGGAGTATTTTTGTTTAGTATCGGACTCTATAATGCTGATAATCTGGAACTCAATGAAAAAGGTTATTACATCGCTGTTATGATACTTGTAGCAGTTGGTGCGATTCTTACACAAAAAGTGACCCGTGATAATGCGGAGGATAACGAAATCATCGCGGAACAGGAAAAAAGACAAAATCAATCTCATATCGAATCATAAAAAAATCCGGCGACTGCACGCCGGATTTTTTGATATCACCCTGTAAACACTTCGCCATCAGGGTAACGGATATTTGATTGCTCTGTTTTTGCGAATGAAAACACGAACGTTAAAGGACCAATTCTTCCGATAAACATGATGACAATAATGATACACTTGCCAGCTGTTGTCAGTTCAGGAGTAAGCCCCATCGTAAGGCCGACAGTTCCGAATGCGGAAAAGGTTTCAAACACAATTTGAAGAAATGGCGCTTGTTCTGTGATCGTCAGGGCGAAAATCCCTAAAAACACGATGAACAAACTGGTGACGCTCACAGCTAAAGCTTTAATGATAATCGGATATTTGATGGAACGGCGGAAAATAACCGTTTCTTTTTTACCTCTCAAGTAAGCAATAACAGATGTTAAAATCACGATGAACGTAGTCAGCTTAATGCCGCTCGCCGTTGATGCGCTTCCTGCTCCGATAAACATCAATAATAAAGTAAATACAATTGTTCCTTCTCTCATGCTTCCAAAATCTAGAGAATTGAAGCCTGCGGTTCTCGGCGTCACTGCCTGAAAATAGGACGCCCACAGTTTATCCACTATATGCAGGTGGCCGAGCGTGCCGGGGTTGCTGTATTCTAAAATAAAGACCGTAAGCATAGCAATCGCATTCAACATCAGCGTTCCTGTAAGCATGAGCTTTGTATGTAAAGAAAAAGCTTTAAAACGCCGATTTTTCATCACATCAAACAGAACCGTAAATCCGATCCCTCCTGTAATAAATAAGAAAGTAATCACGAGGTTTACTGTAGGATCGCCAACGTAGCTCATCAAATTATCAGGCCACAGCGAAAACCCGGCATTGTTAAAAGCAGAAATTGCGTGAAACAAACTTGCAAACAAGCCGGATGACCAGCCGTACTGAGGTACAAGCCGGATGGATAAAATGAGTGCTGCTATCAATTCAATACTGATCGAAAACAGAAACAGGACTTTGACAAGGCCAATGACACCGCCGATTGTCGGCTGGTTTAAGGCTTCCTGGACGAGAATTCGTTCTTTTAAGCCGATTTTTTTTCCTAATATCATGACGATCAAGACCGCAAATGTCATAAATCCAAGCCCGCCAATCTGAATCAGCCCCATAATAACTGTTTGCCCGAATACCGTAAATTGAGTACCGGTATCGACAACAGCAAGCCCTGTAACAGTTGTAGCGGAAGCCGCAGTAAAAAGGGCATCTATCCATGACAATGGCTTCGTAGTGGAAATCGGAAGCATTAATAGGACAGCCCCGATGATAATGGTAAGGAAAAAACCAATGGCAAGCACTTGAGGCGGTGTAAACCGAACCCATTTGATCACTTTATCCTTTTGAAGTGTCACCTTTGTCTACATCCCTTCGTTTTCAAAACGTTTAATATCCTTTTTGTGGCCCATGATCACCAGGCAATCTTGCTCGTGAATGATGTCTTCAGGCGCGGGGGAAAGACAGATATCTCCATGATGTTTGATGGCCAGGATCGTGCAGCCGTACTTTGCTCTTACATTCAGGTCAATAATCGATTTTGAATCAAGCTTGCGCGTAGCCAGCAGCTCGACAATACTGTATTCATCAGATAGATCAATGTAATTCAAAACATTTTCGTCTGAAAGGCTTTGTGCGATTTTAACCCCCATATCTTTTTCGGGATGAATAATGCGGTCAGCGCCGATTTTTTCAAGCACCTTGTGATGATAATAGTTTTGAGCCTTCACCCAAATATTTGGAATATCAAGCTCCTTTAATAATAGGGTGGTCAGCGTACTCGCTTGAATATTTGCTCCGATGGCAACAATCACATATTCAAAATTGCGTATTCCTAATGAAAGCAATTCGTTTTCTTCGGTGGCGTTGGCAATTACCGCATGAGTGGCGTAAGAAGCATATGCATTGACCTTTTCTTCGTTGATATCAACCGCAAGGACCTCATGCCCCATTCTATGAAGTTCTTTACAAATGCTGCCGCCAAATCGGCCCAGCCCGATCACGGCAAATTGCTTATTTTTAATTCTTCCCAATGTTCATATCTCCCTTAGTGAATTAACGTTTTTGAAGCAAAAAAGACCATTGCAAAGAATGGCCGATAATAGACCTCCTCTCTGTATACGCCTACGAGGTTAGCTGTCGGATTAGGGATTCAGAGTACCCCCTCTTACTTAGTAAGATTCACCCCAAGGCTGTTAATAAAACAGCCAATCGTTGGTTCCCCCGTTCGTGTTTGATTAAGCGATAAAAGAGACTGTATGAAATTGAACACTCAAGAATTTACTCCTGTTTCTAGTGTTTGTCAATTTAAATTTTAAACCAGAAAAAAGATAACGGGAATTAGAGAAAAAGGGGAGGGTAAAACGCAAAAAAGACCGGCGTTAACCGGTCTTTTACATTAGTTGCAACCGCAAGGCTGAGTCGGAGGAGTGCTGCGCTTAGCCACGTCAATGCTGGCTTCTGCGTAAAATTTATTTCCGATGCTTAATGATTTATTCTCTGCACGGAAAGTATATGTACCTGCGGCAGGAAGTGTTTTGTTATTCAGTTTTAATTTAAATTCGCCAGCTCCTAACAAATCAAGTGCCAAAGGAACTCTTACTGTTTTCCCGTTATTGAGGATCTGTGTTGTACGCAAGGCATTTCCGTTCAATGTGTCTTTCGTGTTTGCAGTAAATCCGCTTGGCAATGTAAACTCCATAACGCCAAGGCTGAGAAGCGTGTTTGGACGGTAAGTCAATTCGATATCTGAGAAAGACCATTCCGTTTTGCTGGCGCCAGTGATTGTTGCGAACAATGAAGCTGTAGACTGTGTTCTCATAGTAGATTCAGTATGAGCTTTAGTTGATGTAGATTCAGCCGCGAAAGAAGCTGTAGGTGCAGAAACGAGTAACCCAAGACTTAATGCACTAATTGCCAAAGAAGATAATAATTTGCGTTTCATAACAAAATTCCCCCTAAAAAATGATAAATTAAACAGGCCTGCCCGCTTTTCACCTCCTCTGAAGGCCAAATACAAATTTTACCTACATAAAATTACCATCAAATATTTTGGAAGTAAATGGGGTGTTTTTCCCGTATTTTTCAAATTTGTAGTAGTTACATCAAAAAAACGCCTGGTTTCCCAGGCGTTTTCTGCTTTACTTTGTTTCGATCGGTATAAATTTAAAAATTTCTCCGGTCTGCACCGATTCAGCAAGCCGTTTCAGCCAGTCATAGTAAGCTTTAGAGCTTTCCAGCTGATCATATAACTGCAGTGCTTCATTTTTGATATCCTCATCGAGATCTTCCTTGCTTAAAACCTTTTGTAAATCAGCTTGTGCTTCCTCGATCGCTGTTACATTCACTTGAACCTCCCGCTCCCATTTAGGTGGAAAGAAATTTGTGAAAAATTTAAAGAAATCCTTCTCAGCCACAAATGTATGCTTGCGGATGCCCCGGTGAAATGTTTTTTTCACTACATTTAAGTCTTGAAGCTTTTTGACGCCAGTGCTCATGCTTGGTTTGCTCATTTGCAACTCCTCACGCATTTCGTCAAGCGTCATCTCATCCCTCATATACATCGTCCCATATAAAATCCCGACACTGCGGGTAATTCCGTAAAGATCCATCGTTTCAGCAATGGAGTCAATAACAAGATCCCGAGCCTGTTCTATAGCTGCAAATTCTGGATTTTCATCCATACTGACCCTCTTTTCCTTTAGAAAATTAAATTCGTTAAGTTATTTCTTTATGTTCTTTATCTTAACGAAACATGAGGAAAAGTCAAAAAGAAAAATCAAAATGGGACTTTGACAGTTTAAAAACCATATGTTAGATTAAGGTTGTTAAAAACATTAAATTTTTATTTAACAAACTTTATTTACGTCAAGGAGGCTTATATGAGTCAAACATTATTCATTGACGGAGAATGGATCAGTGCCGAAAAAGAACAGATCCGCAGTATTATCAACCCATTTAATCAAAAAGAAATTGCAACTGTAAGCGAGGGAGGGCGAGAGGACGCCATCAAAGCAATCGCAGCCGCACGTAGAGCATTTGACAAAGGAGAATGGTCTTCGCTATCCGGGCTTGAACGCGGGAAAATTGTTCTGAAAATTGCGGAATTAATCAGACGCGATCTTGAGGAGCTGGCTGAGCTTGAATCTCTTGATACAGGAAAAACACTCGAAGAAAGCAAGGCCGATATGGACGATATCGCCAATGTTTTTCAATATTACGCCGGCTTGGCAGACAAAGATGGCGGAGAGATCATTTCATCTCCGATTCCTGATTCAGAAAGCAAAATTATTAGGGAGCCAATCGGGGTTTGCGGCCAGATCACTCCATGGAATTATCCGCTCCTTCAAGCGAGCTGGAAAATCGCCCCTGCACTGGCCGCAGGAAACACAATCGTCATGAAGCCGAGTGAGATTACGCCGCTGACGACAATCAAAGTCTTTAAGCTGATGGAAGAAGCCGGTGTTCCAAAAGGTGTTGCAAATCTTGTTCTTGGACCGGGAGCCACAGTGGGCGACGAGCTTGCCGTAAACAAAGACGTCGATTTGATTTCATTTACGGGCGGAATTGAAACAGGCAAAAAAATCATGCGGGCGGCAAGCGGAAACGTCAAAAAAATCGCCCTTGAACTTGGCGGGAAAAACCCAAATATTGTTTTCAAGGACGCGGATTTAGAAGTTGCGGTTGATCAGGCCTTAAACGCTGTATTTTTCCACGCCGGCCAAGTATGCTCTGCAGGTTCCCGCTTGCTTGTTGAGGATGCCATTCATGATCAATTTTTGGCGGAGCTGGTCAAACGGGCAAAACGCATAAAACTCGGAAACGGTTTTCATGCTGAGACAGAAAGCGGTCCGCTTATTTCGGCGGAGCACAGGGCAAAGGTAGAAAAATATGTTGAGATCGGAATAGAGGAAGGCGCGAAGCTGGAGACAGGAGGCAAACGCCCGGAAGATCCTGAGCTTCAAAACGGCTTTTTCTATGAACCTACTATTTTCTCAAACTGTAATTCTGACATGAGAATCGTTCAGGAAGAGGTTTTCGGTCCTGTATTGACAGTCGAAACCTTCAGCTCTGAAGAAGAGGTAATCGAGCTTGCGAATGATACCATCTATGGCTTGGCTGGAGCGGTATGGTCAAAAGACATTGAAAAGTGCGAACGGGTAGCTGCCCGCTTGAGAATGGGAACCGTTTGGATCAACGATTTTCATCCGTACTTTGCACAAGCGCCATGGGGCGGATATAAGCAATCCGGGTTCGGACGCGAGCTTGGAAAAATAGGCCTTGAAGAATACACAGAAGTCAAACATGTATACCGCAATACAAAACCGGCAGCGGTTAACTGGTTCAATTCATAAGAGGGGGAGATTGATGATGACATTAAATATGAAGGTAGAAAGCATGCAGAAATTCCACACATTTGAAATTCCGACTGTGATTAAGCATGGAATCGGATCCATCAAGCATACGGGTGAGGAAGTAGCTGCACTGGGCGTTTCAAAAGCGCTCCTTGTCACAGACCCTGGGATTTATAAAGCCGGTGTTGCTGATCCCGTAATCGAATCACTTAAAGAAGCAGGCATTGAAGTGGTACTCTTTAATAAAGTTGAGCCAAACCCGCCTGTCCGTCTGGTGAATGAAGGATCTGAGCTTTACAAAAAAGAGAACTGTAATGGTTTGGTGGCAGTCGGAGGCGGAAGCTCCATGGATACAGCAAAAGCAATCGGAGTAGAAGCGACTCACGAAGGAAGCGTGCTTGATTATGAAGCGGCAGATGGGAAAAAACCGCTGGAAAACCGCATTCCTCCGCTGACGACAATTCCCACTACAGCTGGAACCGGATCAGAAGTAACCCAATGGGCGGTTATCACAGATGAAGAAAGAGAATTCAAATTCAACACGGGCGGTCCGCTGATTGCAGCGCACTTGACAATCATTGATCCTGAGCTTCATGTTTCAATGCCTCCGCATGTAACAGCTATGACGGGAATTGATGCGCTCGCCCATGCCATTGAGTGCTATACAATGAAATTTGCACAGCCAATCACGGATGCGGTTGCCTTAATGGCGATTGAGTATGCCGCTCATTACATCAAGAGGGCATTTGCTGATGGAGAGGATCTGGAAGCAAGGTACGGAATGGCGCAGGCTGCGATGCTTGCCGGTCTTTCTTACGGAAGTGAATCAGCGGGCGCTGCTCATGCGATGAGCCAAACGCTTGGCGGTATTATCCCAGTCGCTCACGGCCAATGTGTAGCGGCGATGATGGGCCCTGTCATGGAATACAACTGGAAGGGCTATCCTGAGAAGTTTGCGCGTATTGCGAAAGCGTTCGGTATTGATACAAGCAAGATGACAACAGAAGAAGCTGCGAAAGCATCTGTCAATTGGATGTATGATCTGGTCGAAGATTTAGAAGTGCCGACTTTAGAAGAGCAGGGAGTATCACCTGATATGATCGAACGCTTGTCTAAAGAAGCAATGAAAGATCCGCAAACCTTCGGAAACCCTAGAGATTTAAATGAAAAAGCATACAACTGGATCTACAAACGCTGCTTTAACCTTACGCCTAAAACGGTATAATCAAAATCCCGCTCCTTTACAGAGCGGGATTTTTTGGGATAATGAAGCATAGGTGGAAATTTTAGATAAGAAGGAAGGTGCCAGCTGATGTGGAAGCGTATGACTGCAAAAGCGGAAGGCTTATATATCGCAGATACAAAAAGCTTCGTAACAAAGCAAATGGACAAGCTTGATTTTGATTATGGCGGCATCCCCGGCGACTTGCATTTTGGCCTGACCAAAAAAGCGGGAGCCAGAGAACCAATGTTTTCAAGAGGGACTGAAATTTTCAACCGCAGACAAATTTCAATTGTTTCAATAGAGGAATGCAACGAAATCGCTTTAAAAATGGGAGTGCCGAGAATTTTGCCGGAATGGCTCGGGGCGAATGTGGCAGTCAGCGGTATGCCAGATCTTACTTCATTAAAAGAAGGAAGCCGGATTATTTTTCCGAGCGGAGCGGCTCTGCTGTGTGAGGGCGAAAATGATCCGTGTATCCAGCCGGGAGAAGTCATTCAGTCTTATTATCCGGACCAACCGAAGCTGGCGTCGGCTTTCGTCCGCCACGCACTGGGCATTAGAGGGATTGTCTGTATTGTGGAGAGACCTGGTGCTGTTTACACAGGTGATGAAATAGAAGTTCATTCCTATCAGCGAAAAGTCAAACGAAAAGCAGAAAGGGTCTGATTAAATCAGGCCCTTTCTATCTTTTCTTTAATTTCTTTCATTTGGCTGAGGTGCCGTTTTTCATGATGGCCGATAAAATCGATCCACTGTCTGACAGTCAGCTCTTGAAACACAGGATGCGGAAGCACTCTTTCAAAATCTTCTTCTTTCAGAGAGGCAATCGCAGCAGTCAGCTGCTCTCTTACCACATCAAGCTCACGTTTCATTTGGCTGCCTGAAATAAAATCATGCGCAGGCTCAAGATGACTCGGGGCTTTCCGTTTATTATTTCTGTCCTGTGCTACCTCAAGCAATTTTTCTTCAATTTCTTTAATCGGAGCGTCCTTTACACGTTCCTTCAACATTTTTTGTGCGGTCATATCGATTTTTTTCAAATGGTCAAGAACTTCCCGTATGCTCCATTCTTCAGCAGAAGGCTTTTGATTCAGCTTTTCGTCAGAAAGTCCTTTCAATTCGTTCCACGTTTCTAATCTGGCTTCATTAAAGATACTCATCATATCTCCTCCTAAAATGACATTACCATATATATAAGCAATTATCATTTATAAAGCACTTCAAATGGGTTATTTGTCTTAAAATTTTGAAACTTTTCCCGGGGTGTCACGTATTAATGGTAACGGCAGCCGTTCATCAATGCATTGATGAAGAAAGGATGAGGAAATTGGAGTTATTTGGAGTACCTATACAAACAATTTATCTTTATACGCTTATTATTGCGGGCAGCCTTACGCTGTTATTTCTGTTTTTCGGAGATGTATTTGCAGGGCTGCCAGAAGGCATTCCGTTTCTTAATCCGACATTAGTGCTCTCATTTTTCACATGTTTTTCAGCGGGCGGATATATAGGTGAACTCGTATTGCCTCTGTCGAGCTTGCTGATTGCGCTTTTATCTTGCATCCTTTCAATCATGCTGGCGGTATTGCTTCACATCTTTGTACTGGTACCATTATCATCTGCAGAAGAATCATTGGCATATAGAGAAGATGATCTCAGAGGAAGACTCGGTAAAGTGATTACAGCTGTGCCGGTTGACGGGTTTGGTGAAGTGGTCATAGAAGGGATAGGCGGGACCATTTCAAAGTCAGCGGTCAGTTTTGATAATCAGCAGATCAGTTACGGGACAACGGTGTTAGTCGTAGATATTAACAACGGAGTTCTTTCGGTTACTCCGCATGAACCCATTTAACATACAAGGAGGAATTTGATATGACAATGCCGATTATAATGATCATCGGAGTTGTATTCTTTTTATTAATTGCACTAATAGCTGTGTTTATTACGAAGTATCGTACAGCAGGGCCTGATGAAGCGTTAATTGTAACAGGGAGCTATCTGGGCAATAAAAATGTTCATGTCGATGAAGGCGGCAACCGTATTAAAATCGTCCGCGGCGGAGGAACCTTTGTCCTTCCCGTCTTCCAGCAGGCAGAGCCGCTAAGCTTATTATCAAGCAAACTCGATGTTTCGACACCTGAAGTCTATACAGAACAAGGAGTGCCAGTAATGGCCGATGGAACTGCGATTATTAAAATCGGCGGTTCTATAGGAGAAATCGCTACAGCGGCCGAACAATTTTTAGGGAAATCAAAAGACGACCGTGAGCAGGAAGCGCGGGAGGTTTTAGAAGGCCACCTTCGTTCCATTCTCGGCTCAATGACAGTAGAAGAAATCTATAAAAACAGAGAAAAATTCTCTCAAGAGGTGCAGCGTGTCGCTTCACAGGATCTCGCGAAAATGGGGCTTGTAATCGTCTCGTTTACCATTAAAGATGTTCGTGATAAAAACGGTTATCTTGAATCATTAGGGAAACCGAGAATTGCCCAAGTAAAACGCGATGCTGATATCGCGACAGCAGAGGCTGATAAAGAAACCCGAATTAAGCGGGCAGAAGCCGATAAAGACGCAAAAAAATCAGAACTTGAACGGGCGACGGAAATCGCTGAAGCTGAAAAAATCAATCAGCTCAAAATGGCTGAATTCCGCAGAGAACAAGATACGGCAAAAGCGAATGCCGACCAGGCATATGATTTAGAGACTGCCAGAGCGCGCCAGCAAGTCACAGAGCAGGAAATGCAGGTTAAAATTATCGAACGCCAAAAACAAATAGAACTAGAAGAAAAAGAAATTCTTCGCCGTGAACGTCAATACGACTCAGAGGTAAAGAAAAAAGCCGATGCAGACCGTTATTCTGTTGAGCAGTCCGCAGCAGCTGAGAAAGCCAAACAGCTCGCGGAAGCCGATGCCAAGAAGTACAGTATTGAAGCAATGGCAAAGGCTGAGGCGGAAAAAGTAAGAATTGACGGGCTAGCAAAAGCAGAAGCGGAAAAAGCGAAAGGAGAGACAGAGGCAGAGGTTATCCGCCTGAAAGGTCTTGCAGAAGCGGAAGCAAAAGAGAAAATTGCGGCCGCCTTTGAACAGTACGGGCAGGCGGCGATTTTCGATATGATTGTCAAAATGCTTCCGGAATACGCGAAACAAGCAGCGGCACCTCTTTCAAATATTGATAAAATCACCGTTGTCGATACAGGAGGAAGCGGTGAATCAAGCGGAGCAAACAAAGTAACCAGCTATGCGACGAACTTAATGTCAAGTTTGCAAGAAAGTTTAAAAGCATCCTCAGGAATTGATGTAAAAGAAATGCTTGAGAACTTTTCAGGAAAAGGAAACGTAAAACAAAGCATTAATGAATTAACAAATGAAATCAAAGAAGCCAAAACGATCCAAAAATCAGAGTAAGGAAAGGGCAGAACCGTATGGTAACTGTACGTGAAGCGAAGTTAGAGGATATAAAGGACATTGCAAAAGTGCATGTAGACAGCTGGAGGACAACATACCACGAAATTATCCCGATTGATTATTTAAACAGCCTGAACTATAAGGAATTTGAAGACAAATGGAAAAGTCGCTCGTTAAAGGGAGTATTTGTTGCTCAGGACGAAAAGGGTTCAGTATTCGGCTTTGCTTCATTTGGACCTATTCGCTCTGAACAAGAAGGCTATGACGGCGAGTTATACGCTATTTATCTTCTGGAAGAGCGCCAGCGGCAAGGTGCAGGCAGGGCGCTCTTAGCAAAAGGAGCGGAGTATTTGCTTCAACATGGCTTTTCAAGTATGTTTGTTTGGGTTATTGAGCAGAATCCCTCGATAATATTTTATCAGGCTTATTCACCTGAAAGAGTAGCGGAGGACAACTTTGAAATTGCCGGAGTAAGGTTGAAAGAAGTAGGTCTTGGCTGGCCGGATCTTTCAGCTTTAAAAACACTTCTTAACAGATAACGAACAATCCCCCAGCGGAATTCGCTGGGGGGATTGTTATTTTTACGCTTTGTCACTTTTAAGCAAACGGGGTGCTGTCATAAATAATAGACATAGGACAATTGCACAAATAATGAATGAAGGAACCATGTAAGTCGCATTATAAGTTAAAGAATAAATCCATACCGGTGTTCCTTTTGGAGCAAAGCTGCCGAAAAACACAGCTCCTGAAATGACATGCGCGGCATAGCGCAGCAAACTGCCGATAAAAACTGCGCTGACCACTGAAACAATCAATTTCCCTTTTGTTTTTGATACAGCGGCTTTACGGACAGAAGAAGCGAAACAGCCGCTTATGCCGATTGCTGCGAAAGCGACAATGTAATCTAACAATAGCTGTACAGGATGTTGAGCAAACAAGTTTCCGATTGCTATTTGTACTAGACCTGTCAACAAACCTGTAGTAAGACCTGCTTTGACACCCCAGCGAAACGAAATTAAAAAGATCGGAATCATCATGATGGAGACCGAGCCTCCTTGAGGCATGCTAAGAAACATTCCTGAGACAATGTCTAAAATAACGGCTGCCGCTGTCATAATGGCAATTTCAATAAGGCGAACCAGTTGCTTAGATTGATTCATATCTATCTCCTTCCATTGATAGACAACCAAAAGGACAACAAAAAAGCAGCACGCGGAAGGATGAGAAAAGTTCCACGCACTGCTTTACGATCTGCAATTCATTTGACTTTGCCACATCCCTACGCCAGCGTTAACTAACAGGTTCAAAGGGTCAGAACGAAACCGCTCACTCTCAGCTTTAATGCTCCCCTTGTGGTCATCAGTATTTAGTTCGTTTCTACTATACAAGAAAACGAAAAAAACAACAAGATCACATGACTGATGTATATGTTCTTTTAAGAAACTTATATGATACACACGCTTTAGAAATCATGGCGAGGATTATAGTTTATTTGTTTTATAGATTTTTTCAAAAAACTATTGCAATAAATAAATACAGGTGTTATATTATTAAACGTCGCTGATGCACAGCGGACACAAACTAGATGCTTCAAAACAACTTTAAAAAAGTTGTTGACAAAAAAGAAGTTGAATGTTATATTAGTAAAGCTGCTTCATTGAGAAGTAACGAAATGATCTTTGAAAACTAAACAAGACAAAACGTACCTGTTAATTCAGTTTTTAAAAATCGCACAGCGATGTGCGTAGTCAGTCAAACTAGGGCCTGCAAGACGCAGGTCACACAGGTGTCGCCGCAGGATGCGGTGAACTTAACCTGTGATCCATTTATCGGAGAGTTTGATCCTGGCTCAGGACGAACGCTGGCGGCGTGCCTAATACATGCAAGTCGAGCGGACAGATGGGAGCTTGCTCCCTGATGTTAGCGGCGGACGGGTGAGTAACACGTGGGTAACCTGCCTGTAAGACTGGGATAACTCCGGGAAACCGGGGCTAATACCGGATGGTTGTTTGAACCGCATGGTTCAAACATAAAAGGTGGCTTCGGCTACCACTTACAGATGGACCCGCGGCGCATTAGCTAGTTGGTGAGGTAACGGCTCACCAAGGCAACGATGCGTAGCCGACCTGAGAGGGTGATCGGCCACACTGGGACTGAGACACGGCCCAGACTCCTACGGGAGGCAGCAGTAGGGAATCTTCCGCAATGGACGAAAGTCTGACGGAGCAACGCCGCGTGAGTGATGAAGGTTTTCGGATCGTAAAGCTCTGTTGTTAGGGAAGAACAAGTACCGTTCGAATAGGGCGGTACCTTGACGGTACCTAACCAGAAAGCCACGGCTAACTACGTGCCAGCAGCCGCGGTAATACGTAGGTGGCAAGCGTTGTCCGGAATTATTGGGCGTAAAGGGCTCGCAGGCGGTTTCTTAAGTCTGATGTGAAAGCCCCCGGCTCAACCGGGGAGGGTCATTGGAAACTGGGGAACTTGAGTGCAGAAGAGGAGAGTGGAATTCCACGTGTAGCGGTGAAATGCGTAGAGATGTGGAGGAACACCAGTGGCGAAGGCGACTCTCTGGTCTGTAACTGACGCTGAGGAGCGAAAGCGTGGGGAGCGAACAGGATTAGATACCCTGGTAGTCCACGCCGTAAACGATGAGTGCTAAGTGTTAGGGGGTTTCCGCCCCTTAGTGCTGCAGCTAACGCATTAAGCACTCCGCCTGGGGAGTACGGTCGCAAGACTGAAACTCAAAGGAATTGACGGGGGCCCGCACAAGCGGTGGAGCATGTGGTTTAATTCGAAGCAACGCGAAGAACCTTACCAGGTCTTGACATCCTCTGACAATCCTAGAGATAGGACGTCCCCTTCGGGGGCAGAGTGACAGGTGGTGCATGGTTGTCGTCAGCTCGTGTCGTGAGATGTTGGGTTAAGTCCCGCAACGAGCGCAACCCTT